>DUMF01000004.1 GCA_012840015.1 Bacillota bacterium | reverse complement strand
GGTACTACTATGGTAGATCTCCTTGGCGAAATACTTTTTTCATTAAGACAAGTGAGTATAATAGCCGAAGAAAGCCATTTCTTGGGTGCTGCGCCCAAGAGACAACACCACGATGATGTGCGTGAGGTTCGGTAACGTGAACGTGCTGGGCAGCCAGGTGAGTGTGGTGCCTCTGTTGTTCGAGAACAAAACTGCGACAGTGGCCCGTCACAGTGACCGACCCGCTGACTGACCCGGAAATCTGTCGGTACTTCATGGCTACACCGCAGCCGGCACAGCTCGTGATCTAGTCGTGATCCAGGCCGGCGCAGTGGGCAAAGGCGGGGAGGTATTCGTGCTCGACATGGCGCACCACACCAGATGATCAGGCTCCAGGGCTACGGGCTACGAAGCAGAGGGCGACATCTCCATCAAGATCACCGATTGCCTCCCCTGCAAAAAGCTCTACGAGGAGCTGCTCAGAGCGAAAGAGGGCATCGGCGCTACCCCCCACGAGCGCATTTGGGTTGCTAACAACTGCTCCGTGTGGAGCACCAACAGCCGCCACGTGCGGTTCGACGAAGAGCTTCAGCATCTGGAACAGGCCGTGTTCAGGGAGCAAAACGGTTGGACTTCCGTGATGAGCGGTCTGCAACGGTTGGTGCTGAGGTCGTTCGGCCATGGAGTTAATGCGAAGTGCTGTATCTTCTGGTTCGATGAGGGGTATTGTTACAAACGATGCCAACCCATAGTTACTGGCATATAAGATCCACATATATGAGATGCCGCAGCATGGAATGGGGAATGCACAGTGGACAGAGAAAAACTGTTCAAACGTCTAGATGAATACTGTAGCCAGCGCTTCATAGAGGTCGGGCGTCGCAGGCTTGAACGGCCGATGCTGAAAACATATGTCTTTGAGACAGCACGAACCGAGCACGACTCCATTGGGGAATTCCAAAGCCTTGGCGTCTTGAGTCGGGTGGACGAGGGACTTTGCGAACTTAGTGACGAGGAGGGACCACTCGGCTACCTGGAAGACATCGGTAGGTTCAAGATGTTGTATACGCTACTGCCCACCGAACAAATCGAGCCACTACTAGGCCGGCTGGTTAAGAACAGTCAGATGCTTGACAACCTCTGGCTCTCAGGCGAGACATTCCGGGTACTTTTTGAAAACGTAGCCGAGTCTTTTGATCCATGGCGATTCATACGGATGGCCATGGGGCATAGTCCGATCTTTGAAATGCCGAGAGACTATGCTGGTGCTCCAAGTCTGAATGACCAGGACATCCAGTGTGATCGTAGTGTGGGGGGGAAAATGATCCACGACTGCTTTACGGGCGAAATCACGTACGACAGCGATGGGCTTTTTGCTGAGGAGCTCGAGGAGTCGCCTACAAGTAGACTTCTGTTGTCTAATCGACTGAGGAGGGCGGGGGAACTGGTTCGCCTATTTCGGAGTGCCCGGGAATTCAGGAACATAACGATGCTGAGAGTACCAGCCTTCACGACTGCAGGCGGCCACGAGTTCCATTTTTACGGTAAGGTCACCAATCGTTCTAGCGACTTTTTTGACCATCGGCGAACTGTAATGTTTGTCGTCAGAAGCTATGAATATATGACTAAATTGTTGGAAGATGAGGTGTGGCTGGGCCCTGAGAAGATAGATACAGGGGATAAGTCTGGCATCTGCGAATTCAGAGGTGCTCCGGTCACTATTGAATTTCCGATGCCATTGGCTAGGACTGTTTTTGAACGGTTCTTGGAATTGACTTTTGAGAAAGGGAAGGGACCGTTCAAACTATGGGGTAACCTTCTTGAGAGAGGCCCGAATTGTTACCATGTCTATGGGCTTGATTTACACCTGGTACAAGAGATCTTTCTGGAACTAACCCCCGAAAGGTTTACTGTTATGTTGCCTCGAGGCACGTGTGGGAACACAATTCACAGATTGGTGACCAACGTGCAGAGATATCTTGCTCCGGATGCTGAAGTTTGGGTTGGATCGAAGACGTATATCGACTATGCCAGGGAGGCGTTCAAAAAGATTGGATCTCAGTCAGCCTCTGACGCAAACTAATCTTCTTATTCACCTGTGTATGGATTACCGACCTGATAGTAACATCAATCCTTTTCTTAGGCGGCTTGGTTTTAGGCTATATGCAATTGACCGAAACATACCTTTGCCCATGGGGATATGGAGCCGCCTCAAGTTCAAACTGAGGTTGAGGCCTTCGTGTAGCCCAGATGTTCTCGTCGTGAGTGATGGAGGCAGGTGCTGTATAGCTTTCGAGTGCAAAGCCAACAGCTTCGGACCGGGGACTAGTCAGGCAACGCAAGCTAGAACTCTGCTATTGCTGACGGGCAAGGTGATTAGCGATTTCTTTGGGTTGGATGTCGGAGACTCCTTGTTGGTGTTTCTGACGGTCAACGATGTTGTTTCCCTGCAGGAGGACTGCTTGACAGAGTTAGCTGAAGAGTGTCGGGCGGCGGGATGTGAAACATCTAAATGGCAAGTTTGGGGACTCGCTAAGAAGGACGACGGCGTTTATATTAGAAACATTGGCCTTACACTTTCTGCAGCCGTGGAGACACTCGATGTCGAACGTCAGGCAAGTGCAGCGTCCGCGCTACAGGCGGCGAGTATGAATTACGAGGTTAGGGTAGTGAAGACCTCGGATCCTGATAGATACGAACTGCTAAGACTGATCCCGTTAGACCCATCGGTGAATTTGAAAGACAGGGTCGGCTTGGAGGTGCTACAAGAGAGGCTCCGGTCTGCTCTGGCGGAGTCTATCTTGAGGCAGCTTCATTCGCGGTCGAAGGTGACTGTTTCCATTGAGGCTCTCTGCAATAAAATAGTCATGTACGTGTGGCCTTACTGGAGCTCGAATTCTCAGAAGGCTATGCGAGGATTGGTGAGAGAGTCTTTGCTCAATGTATTCCGTAGATTTGAGAAGCTAGGCGTGACAGCAACAAGGGAAGCCGATGCTTACGTGTTAGTATTCCCTTCCGAGAAATCACGGCGGCATCTTACAAGATACTTGCTAAGTAGTGAATACCGAAAGCACAAGTTTATGCGGGAGTCGGCTCAGTGTACTCTTCCTCTTGAGGAGCTCGAACGGTAAATGATCTCCTGAGCGGAAGGCCGTCCTCTCCGAGTAGTCAGTACCAGCTAGTGATGGGCCACGGTCGGAAGTCGTGTAGACGGCCGTGGTTCAGCTAGGCAATAGGATAACCGGCGCTCAAGATACTCCCGCAGTGAAGCCGAAAGGTCGGCGCGGCGGAGGGCGAACTCGATGGTGGCTTCAATCAGTCCGAGAACGTTCCCGACGTCGAAACGCTCGGCGTCAACCTCGGTGGCGTAGATGTCTTCCACCTGCGCCAGTGAGCGCAATGCATCGGTGAGCTGTATTTCACCGTTATACCCCGGCGGGGTGTGCTCGAGGATGTCGAAGATGGCCGGCAAGGCTGGAGGGCGCCAGCGTGGGATCTGGTTTTTCAATGAGGTCGGCCACTTTCCTCGGCGAACCAGGCGGGTTAGGCAAGTCAGTTAAGCCGCTGTCGGAAAGGCGGACGATGCCGTACTTCTGTACGTCAGCGAGAGGCACCTGCCGGACTGCCACGTAGTGCTGCCAGTTTGTTCGAATACCGAAATCAGCCGTGCGAGGGCAGGTGGCTGGCCAGTGAATACCTCATCGCCAAGCATTACAGCAAAGGGCTCGTTTCCTACGTGCTTGCGTGCCTGGTACACTGCATGGCCAAGGCCGAGCGGCTGCTTCTGACGGATGAAGTGTATGTCGATCTCGGCGACCCGCCGGACCTCGTCCAGGAGCCCGTTCTTCCCGGTGCGCTCGAGCGCGTCCTCGAGCTCGAATGCCCGGTCGAAATGATCTTCGATGGCGCGCTTGCCCCTGCCGGTGATGATCAGGATATCGTCGATGCCCGACGCAATTGCTTCTTCGACGACATATTGGATGATGGGCTTGTCAACCAACGGCAGCATCTCCTTAGGCTGCGCTTTAGTGGCAGGCAGGAACCGCGTACCCAGCCCAGCTGCGGGAATCACGGCTTTTCTTACTCGAGCGCCCATGGGACTCCGCCTTTCTTCTGTCGATTTGGAGGGCCAATAGCAATTCTACCATATTGATGTGTTGAGAAAGGCCAGGGGAGACCGATGCTGCTTAGACAACACAACGTTGTGCTGGAAGGAGTTACTCCGCTCGGAGCCATCGTGAGACTGAGGCCCATCACGGAAGGTGACTGGCCATACCTGGAAAAGTGGAACAGCGACCCGGAGGTGCTCTACTTTTCTGAAGGCAACGACATTAAATCGTGGAGCCCGGAAGAAGTACGCAGCATATACCGCACGGTTTCTCAGCACGCATTTCGCTTTATCATCGAATACCAGGGCAAGCCGGTGGGTGAATGCTGGCTCCAGGAGATGAACCTTGAGGAAATCAACGCAAAATATCCCAGGCAGGATGTAAGGCGCACACAAATTATGATCGATGAAAAGAATTACTGGGGTATGGGGATAGGAAGCACGGCGATTAGGCTACTGACGGAGTTTGCATTCATAAGCCAGGGCGTAGACCTCATTTATATTCCTGGGATCGCTGACTACAACACCCGCAGCATGACAGCATTTCAGAAGACAGGTTTCTAGGTTGTCCGCAAGGTTAAGTGCCGTCCCGGATCGAAGGCCGACTACGTGTACGACCTTGTCTTGACCAGGGAGGATTTCCTGGAAAAGATCCGCGAGCGCTGCCGATGAATGGAGTCTTACATTCGTTGCCTTCGGTGGTCGTCGGTCTGTCCGGCTGAAGAGACTCGTCATGCTCCTCAACAACGACCACACCCACACATGTACAGGATCAGAGTTAAGGGGTGCGCCGGGATGGGTGGCCCGTGGCGAGCGGAAGCTCGCAAGACATCCCCGCAACGCGCGGATTACTGGTGGCGCCTGTGCGGGAGCCCCTCCTATACGGGGCGCCTTTCTCGACGATATCTCTGACCGACCAACCCTTCGTCGCCAGGTATTCGGGTGGGTGTTACGTAGTTGTGGACGTGTGCCCAGGCAAAGAGTCTAGAGCGGAACCAGAGGGCCAGGGGCAGAGTCCAGTCCTTACGGATACTAACGTCCCGGGTTCTGTCGTGGTATCGGTCAACGGTCAGACCGCGTGAACGAGTACGTAGCGTCCCTACATGGGAGCCTGGTCCTCAAGTATGATCCTCCAGGTGCGTTCAATGTGCGATCAAAAGGAATTACAGTTAAGATATGGCTCTGCTGCGCGGGTTCGTGGAAGAGGCTCGCTCGCTACCGTATCTCGTCATATACATACGGGGAAACTCGGCGGTAACGACATGTACTGGCGCGAGCTGGTGCGCCAGCTCGTAGTCCAAGATGTGACCGCAGAGGCGTGCTTTGTGTGGCGGTCGGATGACTTTTTGCGCCGGTTAATGAAGGCGAAAGGGCTCATGTCGGTCGCCGGTAAGGATTGAGGATGCGTTTTTCCGCCAGGTCGACCTGGCACAAAGGGACAGCTTGCCTCTTGAGATTCTCGGGGATGCTTTTGACGAGCCGAGAATCTTCCGAATTACGGTCGAGCCAGCTGGCAAAAGGCAGTATCTGGCAAGACTGGGATCTGAGGAACTGGCTAGTGCCAACAAAGAAGCTTAACCGTACACCCCCACTCCCATCCCATGACAAGGCTGTCACATTAGTAGATGCTAGATCGGCCACTTCAGTTTCGTGGTAGCATACTTGCTCTAGTTCGAACCAACGCATACTTCATGGCAACTATGGTAGGAATTCGACACAATATGGAGAAAAAGCTACTTAGTTCCAGTTAAATCATGGTATTTCGATGCCATGTAGTAGGGCGAAAAACGCTATTTGCCAGGCCTGGTATCGGAGTTGATTTGTTCCACGGAGGGCAATTTCAGCTCGAGCGACGTTTTGTGCGGGCACTTCACGCTTCGCCTCTGGTACTCTGCAACCGGATGTGCTCCTAGATAGAAGCGTGGAGCAGAGTTTTCGGCGAAGGAGGGAGATAGATGGGGTTATGGGATTCCGGAAGCGTCCTGGTGATCCACATCGGTCCCGTCCAAGAGTTCATTAGGACGGCTAGGCGAAGCAGAGATCTTTGGTTCGGCTCATGGTTGTTGAGCGAACTGGCCAAGGCGGCGGCAGAGAAGATCGTCGAGATCAACAGGGGAGACCTAGCCTCTCTGGTGTTTCCGGCTCCCGACAGCCTCGAGGAGCTTAGGTCGGAGGAATTCAACAGCGCCAACAAGGTGATAGCTTTTACCTTGGAGGATCCGGCGAAGGTGGCAGACGCTGCCCGGGAGGCGGTCCGGGGGAGGCTCCGGTCCCTTAGAGATGAGGCATATGGCCGTGTAAAGGGGAGCTTCGCAAGGGAGGTAGCAATCGAACAGGTTGAGGACTTACTCGAGTACTACTGGGCGGCTGCAGCTGTGAAGGAATGCGGATATGATCGGGCGCGCAGGCTTGCCGAAGCCGCCCTTGCTGCCAGGAAGTCTACACGGGACTTCGGTCCGGTTACTTGGGGGAGCGATGCTCCCAAGTGTTCCCTGGACGGTGTGAGGGAGTCGGTCATTCCGAGGCAGGCGTACAAAGACACGGAGAAGGGAAAAGGTGAGAGGTTTCTTTACTACCGCTATGGGGTCTCTCGAGGCGAACACCTTTGCGGTGTGTGTCTCATGAAACGTCGCGGGGCACGCGGTACGCAGGAGCACTTCCTAAGTACTTCGCACGTAGCAGCTCTACCCCTCCTTGAACGACTTACACCTGACCATGTTCGGTTTATCGAAGAGTACCTGGATAAGTTGAGGAGACTCGGTATACCAGAAGACGAGTTGAACACCGTCAGTCCCGCTCATCCGATCTTCGGCTCCAACGATGGAGAACTTCTGTTCGAAGACCGCTTGCACGAGTTCTTCCCGGAGAGAGACAGATGGGAGGAGTCGAAACGCGCTCTGAAGGAATTCCTGGCAAAGGCCTGCGGGGATCTCAAGCCCATTCCCTACTACGCGCTTTTGGTAGCCGATGGCGACTGGATGGGAAAGGCCATCGATGCTCAGAAAACGGCCGAGGATCACAGGAAGATCTCAAACCAGCAAAGCCGCTTCGCGAGACAGGCCAGGGAGATTGTGCGTTCTAGGGAAGGCTCTCCCATCTACTCGGGAGGCGATGACGTGCTGGCGTTGGTACCTTTGCACACGGTCATGGACTGCGCACGTTCGTTGGCCGATGAGTTTCGGGAAATGCTGCGAGAGTTCAAAGTGCCTGGCGAGGGAGGTTCCGTCTCTCCTACGCTGTCTGTAGGCATAGCAGTGGCACATCACCTCGCCCCCCTATCGGAAGTGATCCAGATGGCCGAACACGCGAAAAACACGGCGAAAAGCTTGCCGGGCAAGAATGCCTTGGGGATAACCCTTAGCAAGCGAGCTGGTTCGGAGGCGACGGTAGCGGGTAAGTGGGGGGAGATCGACAGGCGTCTCATGATGTTTGTGAGACTGCTTCTCGAAGAGGCCCTGCCCGAAGGCGTTGGGTTCGAACTAGTCAGCCTGGCAGACGAACTGGAAGGAACCAGCGATGTTACGGATACCCTTAGGCGAGTCCTCACATCCGAGGTCGGACGCATACTCCAACGGAAGCGACAGCGGAAGGGACGAGAACCTGTATCGGAAGACACGGTCAAGGCGCTGATGGACGAAGTGCGTGCAGTCCTCGAGAGAGGCGACCCGTGCGCGGCAATAAAGCAGTTTGCACAAGAGATCGTGGTAGCTCGAGAACTTGCTAGGGCTTGTCGCGTTGCGGGGAAAGCAGTGCCCCAGTGGGTTGGGAGGTGACATGTTCGTGAAAACGTGGGTGATACAGCCCAGAGATCCAGCTGTCTTCAGAGATGGCCGGCCGTTCGACCGCGTTCCAGGAGCCCGGGCTCTTTCGGTATCCTTTCCGTTCCCCTCGACTGTCGCCGGTGCTATCCGAACTCTGGATGGGCTTGGACCGGATGGACGATTCAACCCGGCGGAGGTCCCTAGACTGAAAAAGGTGAAGGTCTTCGGACCGCTTCTCGTCAGAATGAGGATGGACGGGGACTTGGACTGGTACGCACCGGCGCCGGCGGATGCGAGGTTCTTCGAGTGCGAATCATGTTCTGAAAAGATTGTGATCCGACCATCCGTGCCGCTGGAGCTGCCGGAGGGGGTGACCACGAATCTACCGCAAGGACTAGCACCGGTCGGGCTGGCTGAAGCGGACCTGCGAAAGCCTCCCAAAAAGGTCCCGCGGTACTGGTTCTGGAACTTGCTGGAAAGATGGTTGCTCGGTCCTGAGGAAATCGAAGGTCTGCCTGAAAGAATTGGCATTGAAGGGCCCGTTCCGGAGCAGAGGATCCACGTAGGGATCAGCTACTCTACGCGGACGGCAGACCGTGAGGCAGGAGCGCTTTTTCACACCCGCGGTCTGAGGTTCTCGGTAGCCCCGGAACGGCATCTCGCCAGTGCTTACGACCTCGCGCTCGCGGTAGCCACGGATGCCCCCAACTTGAGACCTGGTCTCTGTACTATAGGTGGTGAACGCAGGCTTTCTTACTTTGAGCCTGTGGAGAAAGAATTCCCCGCAATTCCAGAAGGGTTGGCGGATACTGTGACGCGGCAGAGCCACTGCCGCCTGGTCCTCCTCACACCTGCATTTTTCGAGAAGGGATGGAAACCATCGTGGCTGTTATCGGGCAGTTTTGGTGTTAATGTAGAGATTTGCGCCGTTGCGCTTCCCAAACCGCATGTGGTCTCAGGTTGGGACCTCGACGCCAAAAGACCCAAACCCACGCGACGTCTTGTACCTGCGGGAACCGTGTACTTTTTGAAGCTCGCGGGTGAACCTTCCGACATACGGTCATGGGTTTCGGGAATATGGCTCAGGAACATCAGCGACTGTGAACAAGACCGTCTCGACGGGTTTGGGCTTGCGGTGGTAGGCGTCTGGGATGGCAAAGTGCACCGTATGGAGGTGTAGCAGCATGAGAAGGTTTCCCCAGGACGAAAGAGGCTGTGAACTATTGCCTCCACCGGTTGCTCCCCAACCGAGGAAAAGGACGGTGGGAGCCGCCACAGTGGAGTTTGTCGAGGAAGTGCGGGAGTACGAGCTGATTACGCCCCTCTTCGGAGGCGGTGTGATACCGGGGTCCTCGGATGAAGTGACAACTATACGAGGTACGGAGATACGCGGGCAGCTTCGGTTCTGGTGGCGCGCCACGAGGGGTGGGTTATCCGGAGGCAACCTTGATCGCATGCGCGAGATGGAAGGGATGATCTGGGGTCGGGTAGGAGGTGGAGCTATCGGGACCCCTTCCCAGGTTGACATTGCGGTGGAAGTGACGAAGGGAGGCTGCGAGAAGAAGGTATTCACCTTACGCAACTCGAAAACTAGCGTTTTAGATGAATGGAGAAAGCTTTCGTATCTCCTGTGGCCGTTACAGCCACAAGACGACAGGCCGGCTGGCAAACTGCATGACGAAGTTGCGTTCAAGCTGCACATCAGATTTCCCGCAGATCTTCGGGAAGACGTTGACGCTGCTCTCTGGGCATGGGAGACCTTCGGAGGGATAGGCGCACGTACCCGTCGCGGGTTTGGAGCTGTGAAGCTGGTTGCAGTGAATGGAGTCAAGGCAGACCCTCCCTATGCACCGGACGCGCAAGAGTGGATCCTTGAAGGGTTGCGCCGACACATCGTGGCCAAGGGGACGAATGGCGGGTTGGCATGGCCCGGCGGTGTCCCCCACCTGTCTCGCAGTCCTCGGATGAAAGTCACTCGACCCCTCGAGACCCCGAGGAAAGCCTGGGAACTTCTTGTTGACAGGCTCAGGGCGTTCCGACAGAGCCGCGGACGAGGGGGTACCAGAGGTCGAAGTGACTGGCCTGAGGCCGAGGCAGTGCGGGAAATCGTTTTTGGGCGGCGCCGGAATGCCGGGGCGCCTTTCGTGAAGAAGTTTCCGAGGGCTGCGTTTGGGCTCCCAATCGAGTTTCATCTTAGAGGCGAAACAGATGCCGAACTTGTGCCCGAATCTGACTATAACCGTCTGGCAAGCCCATTGATCTTGAGGCCCTTTGCGTGCCGAGAAGGGGCGGTAGGCCTGGCCCTCATACTGGACGGAACAAGCCTACCGCCAGGCAACCTGATTCTGAAGTGCGAAAAGACACAATGCCCCGTAGAAGCAAACTTGACGCCTCAAGAGGCCCGGCACATTCGCCCATTAAGTGGTAAGAAGAACCCCACCGATGTGCTTGAGGCCTTCCTTGAAAGTCTCTAGAGGGAGGTTTGAAGAGAATGAAGGCGCGTCTCTTGTTTGTTCACGTCCTTTCGGCACTGCATCCTGGAACCGGTCAGGGCGTGGGAGCAATAGATCTTCCCGTTGCAAGGGAAAAATCAACCGGTATCCCGTACCTGCCGGGTTCATCCCTCAAGGGCGTCCTCCGGGAGGCCTGCTCTGACAAGGAACTGACAAGGCGGGTCTACGGGCCTGACACTGACGAGGGTGCCGAATACGCCGGTTCCATCCAGGTGTCTGATCAGCGGCTGCTCCTGCTTCCCGTCCGGAGCCTTGTCGGGACCTTTGCGTGGGTGACCTCTCCCTACATCCTGCGACGGCTCTTAAGAGATGCTCAGGCGGCGGAGATCAAGGACGTGCCGTCCGGATCAATTCCCAGTCCCGCCGAGGAGAACCGCTGTGTAGTGTCTGTCGAAGGAGCAGCCATACTCCGTGACGGCAAGGTGGTATTGGAGGACCTGGATCTCCAGGGTGATGTGGCCGCCGAGGCGCGGCAGTGGGCGGAGTGGATGGGAGCCCAGCTCTTCCCTGACGATGAGTATTGGCGTCGGGCGCTGGTGGAACGACTCTGCGTCGTTCACGACGGTGTGTTTGGCTTTCTGCTGGAGACGGGGACCGAGGTCGTCGCCAGGGTAAGACTGGAGGAGAACAAGAAAACGGTAGCGCAGGGGGGCCTCTGGTACGAAGAGATGCTGCCGGTCGAAACGGTTCTGTGCGGCCTGGTCTCGGCCCTTCCGGTCAAGGCTACAGTGGAGGAAGTGTTCAGCACCGTTGCTGATGCCATCCGGAAGCCGCTGCACATCGGAGGCAAGACCACTGTAGGACGCGGGTTGTGCAAACTTACCATGACGGGAGGGGCGTGAAATGCGGACGCGCAGCCAGATATACGCCCTTAAAGTATACGACCAGGTCAGGGGTATGGCGGACCGAGAGGAAGATTTTCGCAAGAAATACGGCTCGATGGCTCACAGATTACCTGCCTTGATTCGGAGTTCGGGACTTGCTCAAGCCCTTGGGTTCCTGGAGACCCGGGCCACTCGGGAGAAGGCCCACGCCATGCTGCTCCAGCACATTGAGGAGGCCGTGGGTGAGAGCTCTCTGGTGTGCCGGAGCAGGAAGGCCGATCTGTGTGAGTACATGTCCCTTACGCGAAAAGTAATGCTCGCCCTGGAATGGTATGGTCGGTTTGCCGAGTCGGTCCTAGGCGTGAAGAAAGACTCGAACGTGGAGGGATAAGGATGGGTACGCGACGCAGGGCACTGGAGTCCTGGGAGAGGCCAGACACACTTAGGAGCCATGCGGGACTTTGGCTGGACAAGTTCATCAAGGACCAGACGTCAGTGGACACGACCAGCAAGCGAGACTTGGTTGTGGAAGTCTCAAGTATCCCAGAACCCGAGGTGTACCAACACTGGTTCAAACTGTGGCGTGCAGATCTAACATCTTGCGGTGCCCAACTCAGGATGGCTGCTACTATCGGGCGGATGGCAGTCGGCCTGGGCAACGAGACTGTTCTGGAGACTTCGGTTACGCTGCATCGTACCTTCGGTGTTCCGTATATACCTGGCAGCGCACTGAAGGGCACCGCGGCCAGGTTCGCGCGTGAATACCTCGGAGAAAAGTGGCGGCCCCGAAACAGTGATGACAAGAAACCCAATGCATACGGGATACTTTTCGGTGACACAGATTCCGCGGGCTATGTGACGTTTTTCGATGCATTGCCGCTGCCGGGGTTGTGGCACTTGCGTCCGGATGTAGTAACCGTCCACCACCCGGCCTACTACCGGAACGAGTCTGAGCCTCCGGCCGATTGGGACAGCCCGATCCCGGTGCCGTTCCTTTCCGCAACGGGGAAGTTCCTGGTGGCGCTTGCCGGCCCGCCGAGATGGGTTGCCGCTGGGTTTGACATTTTGAGGCATGCGCTCTTTCAGCTCGGGATCGGTGCGAAGACGTCCAGTGGGTACGGACGGATGATCCTCGAGGAATTCGAACAGTCGGGTCAACGAGGCCGGAACGCAGAAAGGAGGGGGTACAGGTGAAGGCGCTGTCGTTTCTTGGGGTGAGCTCTTGGGAACCGGTTACGTACGTCTGGAATGAGACCAGCGGCGCTCCCCTTACGTACCAAACACACTTGTTTCCGGAAGCGGTGGCCCGCATTTTCAATCCTGACAAACTGCTGTTATTGCTGACCGACAAAGCTGCTGAGGACCCTAAGTTCAAAGAACTGTGCGAGCGTCTGGGGGATCTGGTCGAGCCTGTTCGGATTCCCGACGGCCGTTCTACCGAGGAACTGTGGGAGATCTTCGACATCTGTGTGAGTAGAGTCGGTAAGGACGAAGATTTGGTGCTGGACGTGACCCACGGCTTTCGGACGCTGCCCCTAATTGTATTCACCGTGGGTGCTTACCTCCGCCGCACCCGCAACGTGACGATCAGGCGCATCGTGTACGGTGCGTACGAGGCGCGGGAGCCATTGCGGAATCCACCTGAACCCACCGATCGGGCCCCGATTTTCGACCTGACGCCACTATTAGACTTGTTAGATTGGTTAAGCGGGGCCGAGGCATTTCTGCGTCGCAGCGACGCCACCATACTCGCCGAGCGGCTGCTTAAAACCAGAAAGTCGCTGTCAGGTACAAGACCAGGCGAGGTGCTTGCGAAGAAACTAGATGGTGTGGGAAAGAAACTGGGTTTGCTAGGTGACGCTCTTCATCTGGCCCGGGTGACGGACGTGATGCGGCTCTCAGGCGAGCTCCTGCGGAAATTGGATGAAGCGGAGGAAGATATAGGAAGGTGGGCCAAGCCTTTCGGCACTATCTTGGACGAAGTGAGAAAAGAGATTGGACCTATACAATACTACGCCTCGAGTGGGCGCTTGGACATGGAGAATCTGCGCAGGCAATTCTCCCTCGTGAAGCATTACGAGAAGAAAGGGCTGATAATGCAGGCAGTTACTCTGGCGCGGGAACTGATGGTGAGCTGGGGGTGTCTGAAGACAGGCGCGGGTCCTGACCAGTGGCGAGACAAAGACTTCCGAGAGAAAGTGGAGAAAGAGATGAACGAGGTTGCTCGTTCCCTCCGGAGCTCGTCCCCTTGGCATT
The DNA here is from genome assembly GCA_012840015.1 of Bacillota bacterium. Taxonomy (GTDB): domain Bacteria; phylum Bacillota; class Sulfobacillia; order DUMF01; family DUMF01; genus DUMF01. The sequence goes on along the minus strand of DUMF01000004.1, from coordinate 10,143 downwards.
CACACCCGTGGTTTACCCGCGAAGTCGCAGAGGTTTGGAACGAGCTCTCCATATTGCGCAACGATCTGGCTCACTGCGGTATGAGGAAAGATGCGTCTACCGAAACCACAATAGTGGGAAATGCACGCCGGGTACTTCAGAAAGTGGCAAAGGTTTTCGATTAAGTAGCACCTGCGGTCCCACCCCGTTTGCGGTCCTGGAACCGGGAGGCCCGAGTACCGGTGCCAAAGGAGACTCGGTACTTCGTTAGGCTGTCACGTGGTATCCACTGTTGCCTTTCCAGCGCTTCCATGTGTTCTCCTAACCCTTGAAAACCCCCTGTCACGTTTGCACTTCTACCAGCCAAATCTCAGAGGGCCCACTACAAGGACCAATTTGGTTTCTATTTCCGACTTTCTGTTGACCAACGCTAGGCGCTAGGCAAGGTGGCAACGTTGTCTCTTACGCAGGAAACTGCCCACACGTTATGCTTCGTAAGGGTCAAATAGCACGCACCCGGTGAAGCATGGGGCGATGATTGACGCTGTCAGTCGGATGGGCGGTCAGACGTCCTTGCGGGCGCGGCAGGTCTCAGGCAGACAAGGCGACCAGGGTAGGAGTTCGTCCGGGTCCCCCTCTGCTAAGTTCGGGAGCCTCTCGAAAAGATAGCCGAGATACTCAAACGGAATGAGCCCGTTCTCCTTGGCTGTCTCGACGATGCTGTAGATAACCGCGCTGGTTCTCGCGCCCTTGGGCGTATTGCAGAATAGCCAGCCCTTTCGGCCTATCACGAACGGCTTGACGGAGCGCTCGCAGCGATTGTTGGCGATCTCCAGCCTACCGTCCAGAACGAAGTTCCGGAGTTTGTCCCACTGGCTTTGCCAGTACTTAATGGAAGCCACGCAGTTGGCGGTAATCAATCGCCATAGCGTCTCCGGTGGCCTTTTCAGGCCACTGGAACTTCCCGCGGGTTGCACGAGCTTTCCACACGCCTCAAGAATTGTCATTACAGAAAGATTATTCCCACCGGCTCGGAGGTGTGTATGATATGCTCGGCGGGTTTATCAAGTATATTCAACATGGACTCGAGACCGAGACCGTGGAGTTTAAGGCTTTTCCGCTGCCCCGTAAGGGATGATCGGCTTATGGGAAACGTATCAAGGAAGTCCTAGCTATCGCAAGTACCGGCAAACAGAGGTTTATCTTGTTCGGAGTTAATGACGAAACTCGTCGCAGACATGGTGAGGAGTCTGTGCCGGGAATTGTCACTTGAGGAGAGACTTGACTGCTTCGTGGAGCATATTTGGCCTGACTGCAAAGTGGATTTTGACGCAGGTAAACCATTTGAACCGCAAATTCGAGCCTTGGTAGACGGCCTGGGCTATTTGCCGGATCTTACAGGATGAGAGAGGCCCATTTCACATTGGTTATCCAGCGTCGACTTGGCCTTCTTCATTTCTCGCCCCAACAGAAGCAACATGAGGGCCTTACCGTGGACAAAAATGGGCGTATCCTGCCTTGCCCCGGATGAACACAGCCCCCTAAACTTGCGCGGAAGTATCGAAAGCGGACTTGGGAGAGTTTTTCTGAGCTTACGTGTGGCAGAGTCTGGGGAAGGTCAACTGCCAACGAAGAGCCACCGGTCTATGCGGTTAATGGCCGCCTTTAACCCCGCCTTTCCTTTTCCGGATGTCACAAAAACAGCCACAGACATCCGCAGCCATCCCGCTTCGCAGGTGCTGTCTCACCGATGAAGCCAGGCAAGTTCTTTCTCTTCCGGAGGATAACCACAGACGACCGACGTGTCAGACGATTTCAGCCGCGTCGGTTTGCCAATAGGTGTTCACCTTAGGTATCACTAGGTATCAACAAGATATAGCTTGAGTCATGGTTTCCGAAATTGTTGAAAACATTGAAGCCTGCGGCGTCGGTATACTTTGTGGCGATTGGCGGTCTTCGGCTGTTCACCTTGTCGCGGAGAATATCTGATTGGTCGAAACCGCATCACGTGGGAACGCTTGCTCCCTATACAGATTTAGACCACAAGCCTAAGGATAGACCTATCCGAGAAGGCGTTAAATTCCGTTTCCGGTTTCCGGGTGTACTTTGAGAATCTGACCAAGGTAGAGTTAGGGGCTCCTCCTCTGGGTGCCGGATCTTCCGGAAAGGCACAACCACAAAATCGGGATGGGCAAACCTTTGGGACCGGGTTCGGCTTTGCTAGCCGTTCGGCTTGCCAGATGCCTGGTGTCCGGAGACCATACGGGCTTGAGACTTGTGAGGGATTCATTGCGCCGGGGCAGGGAAGAATACGCGTGTGGGGTCAGTATTTGTGCCCAAAACAGTTTTCGTTACCCCGAAAGCGCTGGAGTACCCTGACACTTCCAGGATACTGGATGCTTTCCGCCGGGCGGGCTCAGTCATTATTCGCGGGAGCCCCAGGCTTCCCCGAAATCTCACCGCCGCGGCAAAGTACGCACGGGCTAAGACCATCGTTGTACTGGGAGTCGACGAGAAACCGTATTTCCTCACTTGTAGGCCGAGCGCCGACTACCAGCTCAACCTTGTCAGAGGCTGTCCTGGGATGTGCGAATATTGCTACCTGCAGACTGCCATGGGGCCTTCTCCGTACATCCGGATAAACGTGAATGTCGAAGAGATCTTGAAGAAGGCTGAAGAAATCTGCAGGCGGAAAAGCGGTGCGGTGACCTTCGAAGGGTCGAGCGTATCCGATCCCGTTCCTGTTGAGCGGTATACGAAGTCCATCAGCAGGGCCATAGCTTTCTTCGCGGAAGTCCCCAATGGTTACCTCAGAGTTGTGACGAAATTCACGGACATAAGCAGTTTTCTCGGCCTCGATCACCGAAGAAAGACGAGAATGAGGTACAGTCTGGAGGCCGAGGAGTTTCATCAGGAATTTGAGCGCGGCACGCCGCCTCTTGACGAAAGGCTTGAGGCGGCGAGAACTCTGGCGGAGGACGGCTATCCCATAGGTTTCCTCATCGCCCCGGTGTTTCTTGAAAGGGGGCTTGGACCGTATGAGGGTCTTCTTACCGCGATTAAAGAGGCGTTTCCATCGGGGCTCCCTGAGGACACGACGCTGGAGTTCGTGACCCACAGGTTTACGGAGCGCGCCAAATCACAGATCCTTGCAAGACGGCCGGATTCCCGCCTACCAATGAACGAAAACGACAGGCTCTTCAAAATGGGCCAGTTTGGCTACAGAAAATACGTTTATCCTGCCGAGAAACTCGCTCAAGTGAAAGCTTCGATGATGAAGGTCGTAAAACGGATATTGCCCGGTGTCAGAGTAGAGTATTTCGTGTGAACATACGAAACTGGCGATGGTTGCGTCGCCCACGTTAACGCTGGCAGGGAACCAGCGTGCACAGCGTCATTGAGAGCGGGATCAGGCCTTGCGGAAGGGATAGCTCTTGGCGGCGGAGCAGCCCGGGGACTTAGCCACATAGGCGTGTTGAAATTATTGGAGAAGGCGGGCATTCTGCCCTCAGCCACATCTGGATCCAACATCGCTTCCCTCGTTGTAGCCTCGTATGTATGTGGAACTCTCCACGAGCTTGAAGAGACTGGGATCTCCCTCAGAAAGCGTGATTTAATTGAGAACCGGTGTTTCTGAGGCAAGGCAGCATCGCCGATGCGGTAAGGGCCGGCATTTCAGTGCCGGGTCTTTTCGCCCCGGTCAAAGTGAATGGTCGCGTGTTGGTAGACGGGGGACTCGTTTCATGCCTGTTGACGCACTGGATAACTTGGGGGCTAGCGTTCTCCTGGGTGTGGATGTCTTCAGCAAGTCAGAGCTTTGGACACGCGCTGCAACGAGCACAAGAGTGTCGGTTGGATTCGTCCGACACATGTGGAGAGAGGTATTCCGGTTTGCGGAAAGCGAAGTAATAAACAGGATCGCTTATGCCGAAAATCTGGCTCGCGAAGCATTCGTGGAGAAGTTCGGAAGTCATATACAGCATACTTTTAGCAGGATATACGGGGCACTAATTTCAGATGATGGCGATCAATATACGTCTGAAGACGCAGAAATGACCTGGGTCCAGCATTTTCACGGTCATCAGTTTTATCGCGCAAGGGAAATAATCGGAGAGGGTGAAATTGCTGCGGTCAAACTCAAGATAGCATTCTTCTCAGATTCCTTTCGTCAAAACCTCGGTGGACTCACAGGAGCAGTCACCGGCCTTCATGACGCCCTGGTATCCCAGGGTCATGAGGTAACAGTCTTCACGCTACCCCAAAAAGCAGCCCCATACACCGGGGAAAGGTCGTACTCGTGCCTGCTTTTTCCCTTTCCTGGCTACCAGGTACCCTACCTGACTCCTACTTTGGTTACGGGTACACCAAAGTGGTAAAGGCCCTTGAAGCCATGAAGCCGGATATTGTGCACGTTCATACCGTATATCCCGTAGGGTGGATAGCGCTGTTAGCATCCGCGGAGCTGCGAATCCCTTCTATCGCGACTTATCATGCCAATATTATGGCCGGGCCGTCAGTCTTGACGCAAAGGTCCGCGAATCTCCGGAAAGGGCATCCTGAAAGAACCGCTAACCTCAATACGAGCGGCGCTCCATCTGTGTTCGCGGCGAACTCCCTTCAGAGTTTCGGGATCACTGTCCCCATTCAGGTCAAACCCTCTGGGATAGATACCCGCCGCTTCTTGCCAAGCCCTTCATGTCCTAATTTCGACCAACCGTGCAACGTCCTTTATGCCGGAAGACTCAGCGCCGAAAAGGGAGTCGGAACCCTGCTTCGTATCATCAGAATGCCGGAGGACGGACGAGAAGGAGGAACGTCGGCAGGCCTCCCTGGCACCGAAGTGCCCGGACGTGGCAGAGAGAACCTTCGCTTCACTATTGCGGGAGGCGGCCCTCTCAGAAAGGAACTTGAGGCTGACCTGGAACGCTTGGTTGGACAAAGTGCGGTGGAGTACAGTCAGGCGCACCTTATCGGGGCTAAGGCAAGTATCACGCACACGCTTCAGGAGGTTCCGGTTACTGATACGGAGTTTCTTTTTATGTGATATCTGTGACCGGGCGGGTTACGCAAATGACTCCTACTGTAATAGGGCAATAAAAGAAGTGTGCTGAACATGTCCACTCTTCAAACCAACATCACAGAAGTGAGTCCAAGTTAAGAAGTAGTCCCGAGGTGAACTGGATCCACTACAGGCACATAGGGAAAGTCTTTAACGTTTGTTGTGATGAGTGTAAGCTCATATACTTGTGCCGTAGCCCCAATAAGGGCGTCTGCCGTGCTCAATGTTACTCCTTTACTACGCCATGTTCGCCGTGTTTCTGCGGCCTGGACGGCTATTGCTAGATTGACGGGCACGATATCCCATCCAGAAAGCAAGTCCTTAACTGCCTTTTGTGCTTTTGGGGTCGTAGCTCCTGTCCAAAGTTCATGATACACAATGACACTGGTACAAATCTGGCCTCCCCCGATGAGTTCCTCCAGCCATTTCCCGGCTCGCGCCGGGAGTCTACCAAGAAGGTAATCGATGAGAACGCAGCTATCTACAAGGTAGGCCATTCGGAATTATCACGCTCCTCGGTTCTCACTCTTTTCACCCATTCGGATCCGGTCTTGCACGATGCCCATTCAGGAGCATCTTTGGGACCTAGGACTCCCCTCAATTTCCTGAAATTCTCTGCCGAAAGTTCCCGACGTAGGTAAGAAGATACAGCCTCAACAATCAGCCCAGTTTTTGATCGCTTGTGCTTTAGCGCATAGGTGTCGATTTCTTTGACAAGGCTGAGAGGCATGCGGATATGAACCATCTTGGTTTCTGCTGAGGTATTCTTAGGCATTCTGCTCACCTCCTATGCTATATACAAGTATATCACTCTGCGATACATAAAAGTAACGCGTACGCCAAAATTGAAGGCCGCAATAAGCTGTAGGAACTAAGGAGTTGTACGCCAACTCGAGGTCGCGCAAACTCCCTAATTGGATAGGCCCGTTCACGCGAAAACCGGAACCAGGGGCAGGGACGTCTCTACTGAGGGAGGGTTTGGTAAGGGAAGGCTTGGCGGTAAATCGGCTTGCCTGGATTTTGGGTTTAGACTTCCGGCACACAAGTTATATATGAGCATATGAGCCTCTTGCGCAGGTATGCTCCGGAGAGCGATGGGATGAACGAGATGTTCGCTTTAATCCTCCGATGGTCCGCCTACGGGGATGCTCTCCGGTACCGCTGGAAGGTAGGGAGTCGACATAGTATATAAGGAGAAATTCGAACGCCTGAAGGTTCCCATAAAAGACGTTTTTCCGGCAGTGAAGACGGATGGTGAAAGCTGCACTTCGTGTCGTTCGATGTTCTTTGGTTCGCGCTCTGATCGCGACCCTTTTGATCGGCGAGCATATATACCCTCCAGGAACGATCTGAGCAGGCTGGAGAAGCAGGGGTTTGCATACGATCGCAAGAGCCAAGTCCTAATTTGTGCTGCCGGGAAATGTTCAGTTGGCCGCGGTGTTCACCGTAATGGCGGCTTCATCTATTACTTCTTCGAACGAGACTGCATGGGATGCCAGTTGAGGAGCTCCTGCCTTGGAAAGCCTAGAGCTCCCAAGCGTGTGTACGTGAAACCTGATGTTTACGAGCACAGGGCGCATGGGCTGAAGCGAGCAATGAAAGTGAGGAAGACAATAGAGCGGCTATTCGGAGAAGTGAAGACCTGGCACAGGATGGCAAGAGCAAGGTACCGGGGCTTGGAGAAAGTGGCTATCCAGGTGATCATGACGTTGATAGTGGCGAATGTTAAGAAAATGGCCAAGTGGCTGGCTTCAAGGGGAGTAGTATGCCCTCAAACGGGCTGAATGGGACAAACTGGCAACACAATAGGCTCTCCAGGGCAGTATAAAGGCCCTGTCGCCAATCAAGAAATTCACCCAGGGTGCGTCGAAAAATTCCCCCATCGTGCGATCATATAATTCCCCCACCTGGGGGCGCAGATAATTAATTCAAGATGCGTTTGTCACCTCCTTCTGGCCACCCTGGGGATTGTGCCACACCTACATCGGGTTTCGCATGGTCCTGATCGGGGCGGCGAAGCGGGCGGTAGCTCCTACCCAGCATAAAGACGTGATGCGAGCTGTTGATAAGCCGATCGAGGGCCACTTCGGCAAGGACGGGGTTGGGGAACAGGGCATACCAATCCTTTGGAGTGCGGTTAGACACCACCATGAGAGACCCTCTACGGTAGCGCTCACAGACAAGCTCATAGAAGTCCTGTGCTTGCAGGGGTGTGAGATCGCGAAGCCCGAAGTCGTCAATGATGAGCAGGTCGGGCAATAGATAAGCCCGCATGCGCTTCTCCCAGGTGCCATCGGCATGGCCACCGCCGAGGTCGGAAAGGAGCTTTGACGCCTTTCGGTAGATGACGTCGTAGCCCCTCTGGCATGCGATATGGCCGAGGGCTTGTGCTATGTGCGACTTGCCAACCCCGACAGGTCCGCAAATGATCACAGACTCCTTGCGCTCAAGGTACCCGCAGGTGGCAAGGTCCCGTATGGTGGTTGCTGGGATTTTGGGATTATAGCCAAAATCGAAGTCGGTAAGGGTCTTGGTCTCCTCAAACCGCGCCCGGGCCACCCGCTGGGCGAGTGCGTGGTTTGCGCGGCGGTTTATCTCGTCTTCTAACAGCAGTTCGAGGAACTCGAGATACCCTATCCGCTCCTGCTGGGCTTGGGAAAGGCGAAGGTCCAGCGTCTCAAGCAGCCGGCCAAGCCTCGGCCTCTTCAGTTTTCTTTCGAGTTCGTTAGTCTGCATGGAATTAATTCCTCCTTAGCCGAAGTTGCTTCTGTGTCAAACGCGTCGATCCCATGTAGGAATGCGCCAGCATTACGGCTGGTCTGTTCCGGCACAGGCTGTTGGTCAAGCCCTTGAGTGAGGATACCCTTCACAGTCCTGTATCGAGCGTCTCCGAAGCCCAACGCCCTGGCCCAGGCTTTATCGAGCCTGCTCGCACCGTATGTATCACAGAGCCGTATGATGCCTTGAGCCTGACGGAGATGGTTCAGGGTGTTTTCTTTCAATAGCTCCAACACGACTGCTAACACCGATTCGCCCATCTCCTTTGCCTGGCGAAGGCACCATTGAGGAGTCCTCAGGAAAAACGCTGTCTTGTCGGGCGGAAGATCCGAGGGGTCGGTCTGCCTTCTCTCACCTGGCCTGCGTATGTGCGTCTTTATGAGCTCGTCATCAAGGTAGAACTGGACCTTCTGGTCACCGACCCTGACGGAGAGTTCTCTGCCGATGTACTGCCAGGGAACAGAGTAGAGCACGCGCTTGACTGCACAATGAGAGTCCGGCCCTACCTTGGCGGTTTGCCACACCACGATCTCCCAGCGCTCAGCTAGTGGTTTGAGCATAGGTTTCTCCACCAGGTTGAAGACCTCAAGCGGCCTTTGGCCGGTTGTGCCGTGGATCCGCGTGCCGGCGACCTCTTTGCACCAGCGGATTGCTTCCCGATCGATTTCCGCCCATGAGGAAAACGACCGTCCTCTCCAGAAGCTGTCTCTCACGTAAGGAACAGTTCTTTCGACCCGTGGCTTGTCCTTTGGCTTCCCCTTTCGGCAGGGGTCTATGAGGGTCCCGTAGTGGGCAGCCATCTCGTCGTATGCCCTGTTTAGCAAAGGCTCATAGATATCGGGTTTGAGCACCCCGCTTGTGAGATTGTCCAGGACAAGGCGCTGTGGAACTCCCCCGAAAAACTCAAACCCATCAATGTGGCATTCGAGCCACCGGCGCTTATCCATGCGATCGACAACCTTGATAAACATGTGCCTGCTGAACGAAAGCACCATGCTGAAAACCCAAAGCCTGTGACTGGTCCGGGTGACAGGATGGCACCATCTGCCCAGGTATCCGTAGTCAATCTGAACCTCTTCTCCGGGGGGAACCTCCGGTCTGTACACCACCACCTGGTCAGGCGTAAGCCTAACATTAGGCATTGTGGCTCGCACATACCGACGAAAGGTACTGACACTCACATCAAGGCCTGTTGCCTCACACAGCCGCTGCCACACTGTGCTCATGCGGTTGGTCTCGAAGCCTTCGGCGATGTAGTCACGGTACCGATCGAGCTCGCCGAACCAACTCGAACGTGCTTTCTGGTCTACAGTCTCCGGGAAGTGCCGTTTTATGAACGCCTTCCACTCATCAGGAGTATTCTGCCCATCTTGCCTGAATCCAGCCTTGATGGCAGCGCGAATATACTTTCGTATAGTCTTCCTGCCTACGGCCAGGCTCTGTGCGATTGCACGAAGACTCTTCCCAGCTTGCCAATGACAATAGATTTCCATGATGTTGCGCACGGCAAAACTCCTTCTTCCCATCCTGGCACCTCCCGGTACCAGAATGGCAGATTTGGGAACCGCGCGCTCCCGGGGTGGGATTTCCTAAGTCGTGTCAAGAACGCATACCGAGCCCCTATTGACTTTCGGTAAAGGAGCAGTTAGTTTGAGGGTAGGGCAGCCACTTCTTGAGTGGGTGGTCCTTGACCGACCCGAGCACTTCATGGAGTAGTTGCCCACGGCAGTTCTTCTATGGCAACGCACTTCTTCCGGCACTTTATACCTGGCTTCCACGATCGCCTTGGCCTCCTGGGCGGTCACCGGCCTCCCGTCGACGTCCCTCAGTTCATAAGACCTCTGCTCTTTGACCACAGCATATATCCTCATTGCGAGTCTCGAAGCGACGATGCACAACGCCTTGGTATGGGTATGGCCCTTTTTGACCATACAGCGGTAATATACTTCCGCAAGCTGGGGATCCCATCGTCTGGCTACGTCAGCGGCAAGGTACAAGGCTCGTCTCAGCCACGGAGGGCCCGCTTTAGTCATTCTAGTGCCCTTGGCCTCCCTTTGACCTGACTCCTCAACCCGAGGGGTAAACCCTGTGTAGGATAAGAAATGCTTGATCGATTTGAAGCGTTCGCCGTCGCCTATCCCTGCAAGTATCGCTGGCGCAAGAGTGTCCCCTACTCCGTAAACGGTACAGAGAAGCCTTCCGGGATCAAGTCTACAGTAGGTGCGCAGATTTCTCTTCTTGACGCTTTCCCATTGCGCCTTGAGACACTCGAGGACCTCGAAGTCCTCTTCAATGTCGACTCGCAGGTCGTCATAATCGCAGTCGGT
>DUMF01000024.1 GCA_012840015.1 Bacillota bacterium | reverse complement strand
GCACCTGCCTGAGAATGCGCGATCATGGGTGAAGCGGAAGCTGGACCAGGCGTATAACGAGACTGACTACGTGACTGCAATCACTGCACTTCAAACGCTTGCATCGGCTCTGGAGAAAGAGTATCCGAGTGCAGCAGCCAGTCTTCGCGAAGGCCTTGAGGAGACACTTACAGTGCTAAGGCTGGGGCTGCCAGAGTTGGTTTCCCATAGCCTCCGCTCCACAAATGCGATAGAGTCGGCTTTCGCGGGAGTACGAACGGTAGCCCGCAATGTGAAGCGTTGGCACAGCGGTGAGCAAGTGTTACGGTGGACAGGAGCAGGTCTGCTGGAAGCTGAGTCCCGTTTCCACCGCATCGCGGGTTACCGTGACATTCCTCTTCTAATCCAGACCCTTCAGAAAGAGGTGTTCCCAGATACATCCAGGGAGGTGAAAACGGCTTAAGGATGGAGTCAATTAGCAGCCATGGTACCTGCGCTTCTGCGAGCACTACGGCTTCACGCCCCGGGCCTGCCTGCCCTACCGTAGTCGCACGAGCGGCAGGCCTGAGCCTGACGGGATGCAGTGGCCAATGTCAGAGTGTATGGCACCACCCAAGCTGCCACCGCTTAGTGGTTGGCGCAACCTTACCCGCGCAACTAATGCGGGCAAATTCATGGCTATCCAGAAGGAGGCGGAGTGACCAGCAGCGTCCTTATTACCTTGGTGACAGAAGTTCTGCTGCACGTGGCGAAAGTAGTTCCCACCTCAGTCAAGCCAGCATCCAGTCACGCATAACTGCCGATGAATGAACTCTGAAAGGGCACCTGGGTTCTTCCATCGGGCGCCCTGGGAGCGCTCTGTACGCTTCGCCATCGCATTGCTGCGAGTGAGGCCCTCCAACGTCTAGCGTACGTAAATCCAGACAGCCTCTTCCATTATTGTCTTATAGAATTTACTGTTCAGTCGCTCAAGTGTCCGCCACTCGTCGGCAGTGTAAACAAGTAGGTCCACGCTCACTGGAATATCGAGTATGTCGCTTCCAAGCGACCTCTCTCCGAACGGCGCGTCCGAAGAATCCAAAACGACAATTAAGTCAAGATCGCTTCCCGGCCCCCAGTCGCCCCGGGCATAAGACCCAAAATACCCCACCTTTTGTATATCTGTCCTTACGCCTAGCAAGTTTCCCAACCACCGTACGAGAGCCTCATGGACTGCTTGCCGATCTGGCCATTTTAGAACGGACGAACTCAATGATCTCACCGGCATGAACAATAGCCTCCTTGCTCTGCAACTCTCCGTAGTGTTCGAAAGGAGCACCTTCTGGATGGCTGTCAGGATACCGAGGAGGTATATAGAAGTTGTCCAGTACCATGGCCCTATTGATCAATCCCGCAGGCACAGAAACGCTGGCTGGCAGCTCTCTCAGAAGCTTGGCGATCACATGGCCCCAGGCTTCCTGACCTAATGACAGGTGCAGTGCCTTGACAGCCTTTTCTGCAGCTTGTTGAGCTGCAAAGCAGGCCCATTCGTAGTCCTGCCTTTCGTGGGAATCGATGGCATGTTGGTAATCTCTTTGAGCCTGGCTCAACCAATCTAAAGCTCGACTAGCCACCTGGGAGCAACCTCCTTCACCAAATTGCACCGCTAGTTTATCACAAAGAGGCACGCCACGTTACTGCCATCAAGGCTTACGACGATATTGGATCTCCGCGTATCGAGGAATTCCTTGGCACTTTGTCTGCTTTGCAGGAATAACCGGCCAGAGGAGCATGTTTCTGACCGAACCTCTCTCCTGGCGGCTCCCGACACGGAGGCCACCGGAAGGGAGTTAGCACCCCGCAGAGTCATTGATGTTGTAAGAGAGGTGTCCCCTTTTGCCAAGGCGAAAACCCAGGCGAGAGAGTCCTCACAAGGCCCAGGACGAATCAGGGGCCGTCTCTGGCTTACCGGATTTGCATTGTTTTGCCTAGCTATCGCCGCTTCCCTGCTCGTTAGGTCGTCTTCAAGCAGGTCGGCCGCAGCAGTACGCGTAACCATACTCGTTGTCTTAATCTGCGTCGTATGTATCGCCATTTTGTAGCACTGGGTCGCGCTCCTAGTGATGTGCTGCAGCTGAACAGGCATAACTTAATGCATGAACGAGATGATCGAATATGATGGAGAATCTGATAGCCGAATGTCGCTGAAGCAGTGGATTCGGCAAGAGAGCCGCCATCTTTTTCTGGGATTGACTTCCGTGGTTCGGTTTGGAAGCCCTTAACCAGGTGGTATAGACGGCGTTGGCAGGATCGAGCTCGTAATGGGGTTCGGAAGAAGACCACGCTGGGCCCGGCCTGCGGTAAGGCGCTTGGATCTGGCTGGCTGGCGGAGGGACCGTCGAGCCAAGGAGGACATGCCTTCCCAAACCCATTCTCTCCCATAACCGGTAGGGAGTCATGTTGCTCACGGCTACAGGTGGGTTTGCGAGGCCCTCAGCATAGGCAGGGAGCAGTAAGCTATGGTGAGAAAGTTTTTCTATCCACGCCACCGTCCACGGTCCAGACTTTGATGGCTAGCACTGCTATGTCGCCGTCGGGATCGACCACTACCGGCTGGAACAGTACGAATCGTCCTCATCCGCTGGGATACACGCTCGTAGCCATTTCACTTGTCGACTTCCTGCTGTTCCCGGTAGAGCCGCCCCAAGAAATAGACGTAGTCAGGCTGCACGCCACCCTCAGCTACTTCTTCCCCGATCTTCCAACCGAATTGCTCATCCCGGGTCTGGAAACGGTACCTCGCCTCCAGCGTTTCCAGTGCCCTTCGCCCCGCGTCGGTAAGCCCAGCTTGATAGCGGAGGGCTTGGCACGTCTTCAGGGCTCGACTGAAATCCCCTTGAGTCTCAAACTGGAGCATTCTCCAGAATAGATCCAAGTGCCGCTCCGACGCAGATGACCCGAGAGTCTCGGGTGACTCGGACATGGTAACCTGATATCTGCAACAGGCTCGAAATTCTCGTAATCCCATACGAGGCTGTCCCCTTGAAACCGGTAGCCCCAGGGAACGCGCGCACCAGTTGATACAACTTCACACCTGCGAGATCCACAGTGATTCTGGCTTTCCCAATGGAACCCTTCCACGCCTCCCCAGTAGACAATACGTACCCGGTCTCGAAGTAGCCATTGCTCACGAACGTATGCCTCACCCACTACGCGTTCTCCACCTTAACCGTCTCACCCAGGACGGAACTGCACCTCCCACGACCACCAGTACGGGACAATTCCGGAACGGGAAAGCGCAACGAACGAGCGACTCGTTGGTTCGACTGTTACTCTAACATCTTCCTCAACCATCTCAACGCGATCATATTTGACTGGGCCGGACAGTCGAACCTGCCCAGACTGGTATCGTCGGCCCATACCGCCCCAGGCAGGGTGTAAACGCCTACCATAAACAGTACAAGCACGAGCCGCAATCTTTTGGAATGTGACATGGGCTACCCCCCTGAGGTTGGGTTCCCTAACAATAAGGACACAACCCCCTTTTAAATGTTCGGGGGACACGGACCCAGAACAGTAACAGGCGTGAGCCCCAAGGATTAAGCGTCCTCAGGTGTCTCTACGGGTTCTTCATCTTCCAGAGGGGGTTGAGGAGCATCATTCTCAAGCGGGCGTTCGTCCTCTTCGGGAAGGACATCTACTTTGGAAGATTCGGCGTTGTAACCAAACAGGAGCTTTCGCAAGAGACCACGAGGTACTTTTTTGGTAGTCTTGAGTTTGCTCTGCATTCTAAGCACCTGCCCAAAGGACTTTTGGACTCACAACCTAATTATAATTATATCCCATGCTCACGATTCTACCCCGTCACCGGAAGTAGGTAGGCGCCAAAATCGCAAAGGCAAGTATTATGATGCACCCGATCGAGAGGGCTATCGGTACCCCAACGTAAGACGCTATAGCGCCGATCAACAGGCTCCCCAATGGCCCGATCCCCATGGTCATCGTTCCGTAGAGCCCCAAAATCCTGCCTCTAAGTTCATCGGGTGCACTGATCTGTAGGACCGTCTGACCGGTAGCCATCGTGAAACTTTCGAAGAAACCTACCGCCACGAGGCTCAATATGCATAAACGGAGGGACCTGATCCAAGCAAATGCGAGCAGCATGCTGGAAAAGAGCATCGCGCCCAGTTGGAGATAACGCTTTTTCTCGGGGGAAGAGCTCAATAAGGCCACTGCCGTCAAACCGAAAAGGGTGCCAACCCCGGGTGATGCCATAAGCAGACCGTAGCCACGAGCGTCCGTGTGCAGCACGAGGTCGGCAAAAGCAGCCATTAGTTGGGTATAAGGTCTCCCGAAGAAGACTATGATGGTCACGTAAGCCATTGCCATTAAGAGGTACGGAGATTGCCTTACGGCGCTCGCAGCTTCTGCTATATTCTTCACCAGGGTACCATTTGTGGCGCGAGAAGTCCGAGGCGGGAATTCCATTGCTGAAATCGCCAGAACGACTGCCATGAAACTGAGGGCATTGAGGTAAAAGCACCAATCAGCCCCCACCAAGTCCAGCAGCATCCCTGCGATGGAAGGGCCAAAAATGGCAGAACCATTGAACGTCATTGAATGAAGCGCGATGGCCTTGGGCACTTCGTCACGAGGCACCAGCTCGGGGAGCAAGGATTGTCTTGCAGGGGCATCGAACGCCATCCCCATGGAGCTGACAGCTGCCAGGGTCAATACCATCCATACCTGTACTCTGCCCAGCGTGGTCAGTATTCCCAGCAGGCCCGCACATGAGGCCATCAAAACCTGGGTACCGTACAGCAGCACACGGCGGTCATACCTGTCAGCAGCAGCCCCTCCAACAGCGGTAAATACTATCCTGGGAACTGCCTGGAAAACGGGGATCAGGCTGAGGTATAAAGGCGAGCCTGTCAACTGGAAAACCAACCAGGATTGGGCGGCGGTCTGCATCCAACTGCCGGTATTTGAAATGAAAAGTCCGACCCAGAGTAACCTGTAGTTCTTTAACCTTAACGGGGAAAACGCATCCTTTAATGGGGCAGACTGCAACAGGATACCCTCTTTGTGGAGAGATTCTTAACATGCACTCTACAGGATTATAACAAATCTGAATAGGCTCTGGATAAACGGAAGACCATATTAACCGGAGTTTACCTTCGGAGGTCGATGACTATGGATCTGATGCGCTGGAACCCTATGTATCAACTTGCAAAGGTTTTCGAGCCAATTAGGTGGCCCGATTTGGATTGGGTACGAGGTCCCTCTGTGGATGTCTATCAATCGGGTAATGACCTCGTGGTAGAGGCTGAAGTGCCGGGCATGAATGCCGAAGACTTGGATGTCCGTGTGTCTGAAGGTTCCGTAACAATCAGCGGCAGGACCCAACACGCAAGAGAGACCGAGCGACAGGGTTTTTATTATTCCGAAAGGCGTTCCGGAAGTTTCTATAGGTCGATACCCCTCCCGACCGAAATTCAACCAGACAAAGCGAAAGCCAGTTACAAAAACGGTGTCCTTGAAATCAGGGCTCCTGTAGTTGATTCCGGAGCAGGCAAGTCGGTCAAGTTAAATATCGAACAGGTGCAATGACATGTCCGTTTTGAGGTCGCCCCGTTTAACCTGGTTCATCCTGAGTATTGCAGTAGTGATGAGTTGCGGTTGTTCTCGCTCTCCATCGCCTTCTCAGGCTGAAATCAGGGCCATGGTTAAGGAGGAAGTTCAGGCCTCGCAGCAGAAACAGGCTGCTGCCAATCTTAAGGACCAGCTGGCATCACCCGACTCTCAAAAGGCTTTACAAGACGAACTCAAGAAAATCCTTCAGGGGCCTGAAATGCAGAAAGCTTTGCAGGACCAGATGAAAAAAATCTTCGATTCACCCGACACCAAAAAAATGGTCCAAGATGCGGTAAGAGACGCGCTCACGAAGATAATTAGCGGCGGTGCAGGTGCAGGACCCGGTGGTAAAGCTGGGGGCGGGGGCAGTGCCGGCGGAGGCGCTGGAGGCGGCGGAGGCACGATGTGATTTGAGCCGGGGCGGTGCGGCCGCCCCGGCTTCGTACTGTGTGATTACGCCCCGAGTGTCGATCGAATGTCTGCTTCGGGGTCCGATATCGGTTGTATGAATTTCCACCACGGCATGGAGTAGTATTCTACCGGTTTCACGGCTCACAGATTCGATCCGCCAGCTCCACCGCGGCTTTACAGTGAAACCCAGTCACAGCTGAAGGCCACAGAGGAAGGCCCTCGTAATCGCGGAGCCCGGGGCTTCCCCGTAGCGGTTGGAAGTACCATTTCCTTTCGGATTCCAGTTATATTGTTAGATGAATAGTTTGAGAGGAGGCAAACCGATGAACCTTAAAGGCACTCAAACTGAAAAGAATCTGATGGCCGCTTTCGCAGGAGAATCCCAGGCTCGCAATAAGTACACCTACTTTGCGTCGGTGGCCAAGAAAGAGGGTTACGAGCATATCAGCGCAATTTTCCAAGAAACGGCCGACAATGAGAAAGAACATGCCAAGTTGTGGGCCAGACTACTGGGACTTTTGGGTGACACCAGTCAAAATCTAGAAGAAGCAGCCAAGGGAGAACATCACGAGTGGACGGAAATGTATAAGCGATTCTCAGAAGTAGCCGAGTCAGAGGGCTTTCCGGAAATAGCCAGGCTATTCAGGGAAGTGGCCCGAGTGGAAGAGCAACATGAAATCCGGTATAAGAGATTGCTGGACCAGGTAAAGGCAGGCGCCGTGTTTTCCAGGCCCAGCCAGACCAAGTGGCGTTGTAGGAATTGCGGGTACATCTACGAAGGTCTCGAAGCACCCAGGGTCTGCCCGGCCTGCGCGCATCCACAGTCGTTCTATGAGCCCGTTGGTGAATTCTAGGTTGACCGGCCCAACTTTTAGTGCTATATTCAGGGAAAACATTAAAAGTAATGACGGGGAAGAGTAGGTGTGAATACGAGGCCAAAGCGAGCCGGGAGAGTGAAAGCCGGTGCCTGACGCTCACATCGAATGGGCCCCTGAGCTGCAGCCCGAAAGAGCCGTATGCTCCGTAGGCGCCTGACGGTACTCCAACCGTTAGAATGGAGGAGGTATCGCGGTAAAGCGTTATGGTTTTGCCCAGTACCTCAATGAGAGCGAATCAGCTATAGGCTGTTCGAAGCTGGGTGGCACCACGAGCCGAAGGCTCGTCCCGTCAGGGGCGGGCCTTTTCGTTTAGAAGGAGGACAAATACATGTATGATTTGCGGGTGGTAGTCGATCACATCAAGGGGTCATGTGATATGCCGATGCATCCCGGAGACTACTTCGAGGTGAGAGGTAGCCGGATCTACATCCCGGACAATAAGTATATGTGCCTCTGGGCGCTTCAAAGCCTTATGGCTATCCTACCTGCTAAACAGCGGGATTCGTCCGATCCTGACGACTGGCTACCCGCTGCGCGTTACATGTCTTGCCCCGACCCGAATGGTATGGTGATCTTTCGCATAGATCGCATTGAACGCACGAGTTCTGAATCAGGCGTGGGCGCGAACGGACCCGGGATAAAGATCAAGCCAGAGCTTTGCTCTGGCTGTCGCGCGTGCGAGCTCGCCTGCTCCTTCTCCCGAGCTGGGGTCTTCGACCCAGGAGTAGCCAGAATACGCGTAGATAAGGACGAGCCCGAAGGCCATGATATCCCTATTGTGTGCAGGCAATGCGCCGACGCTCCGTGCGTAAATGCGTGCCCCTTCGGTGCGCTTCACAAAGACAAGACCACCGGTGCAATACTCGTCACCTACGAAAAGTGCAAGGGCTGCCGAAAGTGCGAGGCAGCCTGCCCCAACAGGGCAGTATTCTTCCATCGGGAGACCAAGAAAGTCCTCATATGCGACTTGTGTGGTGGAGACCCGAAATGCGTCTCTCGTTGTGTTACGGGAGCGATCACCGTTCGTGAGCCCAGTGAGAAGGAAGGCGAATGCCGATGACAGGCTATGCTGGCAGAATTCTGAGGGTCGATTTGACTAAGCGCACCTGGCAAAAGGAAGTATTAGACCCCGAATTAGCACTTCGGTTCATCGGAGGCCGTGGTTTCAATGCCTTTCGGATGTTCCGCGAGATACCAGGAGGCACCGACCCGCTTTCCGCTGACAACAAGCTATTCTTCGCGACTGGACCACTGGCTGGCACTTTACTGCCTGGAGCGAGGTTCAACGTGAGCGCCAAGTCCCCTCAAACAGGCATATTTGGGGATTCCAACGCCGGGGGATTTTTCGGTCCCGAGATGAAGTTCGCTGGATACGACCAGATAATCCTGGAGGGCAAGTGCTCGGAGCTCTCCTACCTGCTCATCACGGCTGACGGAGTCCAATTCAAGCCTGCGGCCCACCTAGCCGGCATGGACGTATGGCAGACCACCACCGAGATAAGGCGAGAACTCGGCGATTCCAGGGTACAGGTGGCCTGCGTGGGACCAGCAGCGGAAAATGGAGTGAAGTTCTGTGGGATTTTCGCCGACCTGGCACGCCCCGCTGCCCGGACTGGAATGGGCCTCGTGATGGCATCGAAAAACCTCAAAGCGATAGCGGTAAGAGGAAGCAAGCCCATAACCATTGCAGATAGGGACCGCTTTCTCCGGCTGCTGAAAGAAATCGATGAAATGATATTTAATCACGAGCAATACAAGCCTCGATGCGCCTTGGGCACCACGAGACTTCTATCTAGCTTGAACGCACTCGGCTGCCTGGCAACCCGTCACTACCTGACTGGCCGCTTCGAAAAGGCCAACGATGTCAGCGGTGAACGGCTGGCCAGTACTTGGAAAACTAAGTCCAAGGCATGCTTCGCATGTACGATACCGTGCAGCCGCTTCTTCATCGTGAAGGAAGGGCCGTATTCTGGCTTACGGAGTGAGGGGCCCGAGTTCGAGGGACTCGCAGGGTTTTCTTCAAGAGTAGGTAACGGCGACTTGGGCCTTGCTCTCAAGGGTGTGGATCTGTGCAACCGTTACGGTATGGACGTCATCAGCACGTCGGAGTGTATCTCATTTGCCATGGAGTGCGCGGAGAAGGGCATAATCAGTGCTAAGGAAGCGGACGGTTTAGATCTCTCATGGGGCAATGGAGAGACGATCCTCACCCTGATCAGAAAAATCGCCTACCGCGAAGGGTTCGGAGACGTGCTGGCAGATGGAGTGCGCGCAGCAGCGGAAAAGATCGGCAGAGGCAGCGAAGAACTCGCTATGCACGTCAAAGGACTAGAGATCTTTCAGGCGGATCCTCGCGGGCTCAAGGGTTATGCTCTGGGTTTGGCCGTATCGAGCAGAGGAGCCGATCACCTAAGATCCGAACCATCATTTGAATTCAGCGAAGATCGCGAAGAGGCGATTCGCAGGTATGGCGTGCCCGAAGCAGCCTTCCGTCTCGAATACAAGGGGAAGGGCCGCTTGGTCAAGGACTTCGAAGAGCGGAGCGCTCTGGCAGATTGCATCGAAATATGCAAGAACACCGTCGTGAACATGGAAGTGATCTACTTCGAAATGGCCGCTGCATTGCTCAAAGCGGTGACGGGGCTCGACACAGAACCGTCCGACGTGCAAAAGGCGTGTGAGAGGGTAGTCAACCTGGAGAGGTGTTTCAATGTCAGGGAGGGGCTTTCCCGCGCTGACGATACCCTGCCTCGCCGGTTTTTGGAAGAACCGCTTGGTCCAGAGTGCGGCCCAAGCGCAGGAAGCGTAGTAGAGCTGCGCCCCATGCTTGAAGAGTATTACGAAGCCAGGGGCTGGGATATCGAGACGGGTATCCCAACCCCGGCGAAACTGGCAGATTTGGGTCTCACATGGGCAACACCCCATTGACATCTTCCTGATCTACCACCAAATGCCCATGGCGGGCCACGATCCGGCCGGACTTCAGGACAAGAGAGATTTTGCTCTTGTCCTGAAGCACTCGAATGTCCTGAAGCGGGTTCCCATCTATAACGATGATATCCGCGAGTTTCCCTGCTTCCACGGTCCCGATTTGATCCTCGAGGTGCAAAGCCTCCGCTCCTACCCTCGTGGCCGCTTCAATGGCCTTGGCCGGCGTGAGCCCGTTTTCTACCAGGCACTCCAGCTCGTAGGCGTTATCTCCATGATAGTTGAAAGGCGTCCCCGCGTCGGTACCCAGGGTCACTTTCACCCCAGCCTGTAAACACATCCGGAGACTCCGGATGTGAGGCTCCCTGAAGCTCTTCACTTTCTCTATGGTGTATCTCGGGACTCCAGCCTCTGGCCCGTACTTTATGGTCTTGAATGCGGCTAAAGTGGCCGCCAAGAAAACTTTATGCGTTACCATCAGTTCCACGGCTTCTTCATCCATATACGTGCCGTGCTCGATCGAGTCCACTCCGGCGATAATAGCGTTTTTGATGCCCTGAGTGGCAATAGCGTGCGCCGCCGTAGTCTTTCCATACTTGTGTGCCTCGTCAACGGCTGCCTTCATCTCATCAACGTTAAGCTGCGCCACAAGCGCAGGTCCTGGAGACATGCCTCCGCCCGTAGCCATCAGTTTGACGTTGTCAACGCCTAGTTTAATTTGTTCCCTCGCCCCCTTGAGTGCCTCATCCACCCCATCCACGATCCGTCCCATGGCCTCGACGCGGACGTGCTCAGGGAACATATCCCCATGCCCGCCGGTGATGGTAAGGCAGCGCCCGCTGGCCACAATCCTGGGACCTACCCAATACCCCTCCTCGATGGCCTGCTTCACCACGACATCGATGGCACCCTTGTCTCCCATGCTTCTTATCGTAGTAAACCCGGCTGCCAGCGTTCTCTGCGCCCTCCTCAACGCCTTGAGTGCGGTGAGGGTGGCGGGTTCTCTGACCAGCAAATCCATATATCCCGGTTGTCCGCCCATGCCCAAGTGAACGTGCGTATCGACCATGCCCGGCATCACCGTTTTGCCCGAGCCATCCACCAGTTCGACATCTTTAGCCTGCCCGGCACACTTCGCCGAAAAACCGCTTGACGGCCCGGCATAGCTGATTTTCTCACCGTCGATTACCACTGTAGCAGGGTAAACCGGTTCTCTCCCCGTACCATCAATCAGAGTGCAATTCGAAATCACGATCATTGGTTAGACCTCCTTGTCAGAACGGCCCCCATTTTATTGCTTGCGCTATGAATAAGAACACCGATCCCATTGCAAACCAGAGTGCAACAAGGGGCATGATGAACTTAAGCCACTTCTCGTAAGGGATGCCTGCCATCGAAAGCACCGCCATCGTAGAACCTTCAATGGGATAACAAATGTTACAAAGGCCGTCTCCAAGCTGGTACACCAACACGGCAGTCTGTCTCGTGACCCCAACGATGTCCGCCAGCGGGATCATAATAGGCATCGTTATCAGCGCTTTACCGCTTGCAGATGGTACAACGAACTCGAGAAGGAGTATGGCAACGAGCAACCCCAGCGCGGTTATCGTCGCGGGGAGATTTTGCACGAGGCGTGCCAACGCCCATACAATGGTATCGATGATGTTGCCCTGTTCCACTACGACGACGATAGCACGGGCGAATCCTACCACAAGCGCTGCCAGGGTTACGCCAGCAGCGCCTTTGGAAAACTCCTCTGCAGCCCTGCTCAATCCCAGGCGGCCGAATATGGCTGCAAGCACTGCAACCAAGAAGAATACTGCTCCGATTTCAGTCATAAACCATTTCAGCCTGAGCACGCCGTAAATCATGAAAGCGAACCCCCCAAGCAATATCAGCCCTACGACTGTGTGGCGGGGATTTGCTCGGATCGCTTCCTGATCAGCCATGCTAGTAATCTCGAGCCTCCCACGTGCTGCATCTTCTTCTTTCGTGAGGCTCAAGGCTGGATTCGCCCTTACCCTAAAGGCGTATCGCATTACGTAGACGATAGTCACCGCCATAAAGCATATCAACACGATGAGCCTGTAGCCCAACCCTGAATAAAGAGGTAACCCGGCTATCTGCTGGCTCAAGCCTACAGAAAAGGGGTTCGTCAACGTAGCGCTGAACGCGGCGCAGGTAGACGCCAAAACCACCCCTGCCGCGGTCATCGAATCAAACCCCAGGGCCCGGCAGAGCGGGAGTACCACCGGCATGTACACGATAGCCAGTTCGGCTGCTCCGATAATTGCGCTAATGATTCCAAAAATCACCATCAAGAGCGGTATCAACAGTATTTCGCGGTCTTCCAGGCTCTCCATGATACGCCTTACGCCCGCAGTTATGGCACCGGTAGCGTAGATTACTTCCCACGTACCGCCGATGATGAATATTGTGAACGAAATCATCCCTGCGTCTGTCAATCCCTTTGGAACTGCCTCGAATACCCCGAATAGGCCCACCGGCGACCGAGACGTAAACCTGAACGAAGTGGGGTCGACCACCGTGCGACCCTCCGGCCCCTTAACCCGGTTGTATCTTCCGGCGGGAACCACGTACGTTGCGATGGCCGCTATAATCACCATCGCAAATAAGATGACCAATACGTGCGGTACCTTCACTTTCAAGAGAGACCCCTCCGTTTCACGTTACCCGCAGGATAGCCCACAAAAAATCCATAAGGAGGAGCTCCGCCAAATCCAGTCTCTCGGAAGTCGTAAGAACACGGTTCTCAGCACTGTCGTCACCGCCACCTTCTAAAACGAAAACCCCCCGTCCCGCAGGGACGGAGGGTTACTTCCGTGGTGCCACCCTTACAGCAAGAGCACAGATGCGCCTGGCCTCAACTCAGCAGGTACGGGATGAAACGCTCGCGCATGAGCAAATCCAATACCTTCTCCCTTTTATCGGCGGGAGGTTCCGTCAAAGCCTACTCTCATGGCCATTAAGCATGATTTCGGTTTGAAGCTCACGAGGCCATTCTACACGCCACCGGTACCGGCCTTCCACCGTCGCCGGCTCGCTAGCTCCGGTCAATCGTGCATACTTGTCTCGATCATCGCCTTGGTCCCTTGTTGAACAATAGGTTACCACACCATCCGGTTGATCACAAGAGGGGATAAGCGTAAGGGGGCTAGGAAACGCCCAGGCTGGTTATCCCTTCAGCTCGAGGTGTTCGAGACAGTTCTAACGCCTGATCGCTCTCGGGGAAGGACAAAAGCCAATGCGAATGCGATCAACGGAAGTATTGCTATTGCCCTAAAAGCGTACGCCAAGCCACGTGCGTCAGCCAGCATGCCTATTAGGCCAGC
Organism: Bacillota bacterium; assembly: GCA_012840015.1. Taxonomy (GTDB): domain Bacteria; phylum Bacillota; class Sulfobacillia; order DUMF01; family DUMF01; genus DUMF01. The sequence goes on along the minus strand of DUMF01000024.1, from coordinate 68,710 downwards.
TCCAATACCGCCCATGCCCACAGAGAAGCCAACGTTTAGCCCGGAGGCCAAGCCAGTGAAGTCCGGCAGGTACTCCTGGCTCATGACCAACGTAATGGAAAAGGTGCTCACCAAGGCAAAGCCTTCCACAGCAAGCAAGATAGCAAATAGCCAGTCAGACACATGAGAAAGCGCCCAGTGAAGAGGTGCTAGGATTCCAAAGCTGAGCACTAAAACTCTAAGCCTTCCAAGGCGATCAACCAGGATACCACCCACTATGGTCCCGATGGCTCCGAAAGCGAGGAACAGAAACTGAAGCATAGGCCGCACAGAGTCCGCCTGCCCCAAGACCCTTACAGCATATTGCGGCATGTAGGCTACCACTCCATATTGCACGAAAGAGCGTAAGGCAACGATGACCAGCAAGACGGCCTCAGCCAACCAAAGGTTTTGCCGACCAGAGGAAGTAGCGCTCGTTAGTGTCGCGTTCCCGGCGTGCACCTCGGCGGCTTCCCGCAAAACGGAAGACTTGACACTTACAAGCTCCACCATAAGCGCTCCTAGGAGGCCGGGGATAGCTATCATCCAAAAGGCCGAAGGGCTCGCATACTTAAGTACCACTGCGAGTAGTATGGGTCCTAGTGCGAAGCCGATGTTACCACCTACGCTATAAATGGCCATAGAAGTACCACGACGTTCGGTGGCAATTCTACCCGCCATTCTGGCACACTGGGGGTGGAATATAGCGACTCCGATCCCGGAGAGGGCTACTGCCAACAAAATGCTCGAGTAAGAGGAAATGTAACCGGTCAGCGCTACGGCCCCTGCAGCAAGTAGGAGGCCCGCAGTTATGATCCACCGACCCCCACGGAAGTCGCTGAGAAGGCCAAAGGCAGGTTGAATCAAAGAAGAGGTAACGTTTGACACGCTTAGTATCAGCCCTGCAGCCGCATATGTGAGTCCGTACCTGTCCTGTAGATAAGGTACCAGAGCTGGGATCACGCCGTTATATATGTCTATAATGGCATGACTTATTCCGAGTAACAACAAATACAGGTATGGCCCCTCCACAGCTGTTTTTCCCTCCGAATCCCGACTATTCCAACGTTAGTTTATTCTAACATGGCTTCGTCATGTTGTCCTAAGGTGACTGCTATTCTGTACTCCGGCGTGACCACGCCGGCGAGCTGCAATAAAATATTCTTCAGTATCCTGAAGGCCGGACTGGCATGCTACCCCTACCGCGCCGGAGGTATATCGGTATACCGCTGCAAGTGACAGGGCAGCAGATTTGTTTGGGATCAAGGGAGAGAGGCCATGAGGATAGTAGTTGCACCTGATTCATTTAAGGGAAGCGCTTCCGCGGTGCAGGTGGGAGAAGCCATGACTGCGGGGTTACGCAAAGTGTGGCCGCAGGCAGAGGTGGACATGATACCTCTGGCTGACGGCGGCCAAGGTACAGTGGAGGCCATGGTCAGGGCTACTGGCGGGAAGACCCGCACCGTGCGGGTAACGGGCCCTCTGGGAGAACCTGCAGACGCAATGTACGGCATATTGCCCGATGGCACAGTGGTGATAGAGATGGCGCAGGCCTCAGGGCTCACACTCGTTGAGCCGGTCAGGAGGAACCCTCTGCGTACTACCACTTATGGCACCGGCGAACTGATTAGACACGCCCTGGACTCAGGGGCGCCGTCGATCATTCTGGGCATCAGCGGCAGTGCTACTAATGACGGCGGGGCTGGAATGGCCCAGGCACTGGGTGTGGGGCTGTACGACGCCGAAGGGAAAGAAATCGGTTTTGGCGGTGAGGAACTGGCCAAGCTCCACAGTGTGGACTTGACCAGGCTTCATCCGGGTGTTCACACCGCCAGCATAGTGGTGGCATGCGATGTTGACAACCCGCTGTGTGGCCCTGCTGGCGCGTCTGCCACCTATGGCCCCCAGAAAGGAGCCACCCCGGAAATGGTGGAAAAGCTTGAAAGAGCTTTGTCCCACTTTGCGGATGTGGTGGAGGCCAAACTGGGCCAGAGCTTCAGAGACGTACCAGGTGCGGGAGCTGCTGGTGGTCTTGGGTTTGGGCTCATGGCATTCCTCGGCGCGAAGTTACAGCCCGGCATAAAAATCCTTGCTGCAGCTACCAGGCTCGAGGAGCGCGTACGCAGAGCAGACCTGGTATTTACTGGTGAAGGACAGATGGACTGGCAGACCGCCCACGGCAAGACAGTAGCTGGGGTTGCCTCCATCGCATACTCGTGGGGAGTGCCTGTTGTAGTGATTTCGGGAGGGTTGGCCAGTGGTCACGAATCCCTCTACGACCGCGGTGTGGCAGCAATGCTCTCGATACTACCCGGGCCGATGTCTCTTAGCGAGTCCATGGCGCAGGCCACATTACTGATTGAGGCTGCTGCCGAGAGGGCGGCGCGTCTCATAGAGGTAGGGAGACTGTCCGTTAAGGGACAGACACAGCAGCACACGTGAACGGCCGCCAAAGGGGGTGGCCACAGGTGCCCAGGGTCGTCACAGGGTGGATACCGATGGTAGCGATGGCGTCCTTTCTTTCAATCCCGTTGGCAGCACAAGTTCTGGCTCTTCACGGCTTTGCGATATGGTGGTTGCCCTCAGTCGCAGATTTCAGTGTTGTGGCTGGTAGCGATGAAAAGCTTCATCCTAAAACGTTATCTAGAAACATCATGGTCACGAACCCCACGAGCAGGGCGTGCGTAGCCAGCTTAGACGCTATGCCTTTTTGACTCTCGGGGATGATCTCGTACGCTATCACGAAGAGCATCGCCCCTGCAGCAAAAGCTAAACAATAGGGCAAGATTGGTCTGGCCAGATGAACCAGCCCAGATCCGATCGCTCCCCCAATTGGTTCTACCATCCCGGTTAAGGTGGCAATAAGAAATGCTTTCCATGCCGGGAAACCCTCTCTGGTAAAGGGAAGCGCCACTGCCAGGCCCTCAGGCAGATTCTGCAACCCTATAGCTATGGCGAGGCTTAGCCCGTTCTGTATGTCACCATTGCCGAAACCCACCCCAACTGCCAGTCCTTCCGGGAAGTTGTGGACTGTTATCGCAATGGTAAAAAGCCATATCTTCCTCATCAAATGGTTCTGACCTTCATCTGGCCCTTGTAACAGGTTCACATCAGGGAAGTATTTATCAGTCAGGTCGAGAAACAGTCCGCCAAACAGGATTCCGATCAAGCATATGCTGGCGCCGCGTACTCCCCCGCCTCCATATTCTATGGCTGGCACTATCAAGCTAAAAGACGTCGCCGCAAGCATTACACCTGCTGCGAAGCCCAGTAGCGAGTCCAGCACTCTCCGAGAAATGTTCGTCGTGAAGAATATCGGCAATGAACCCACACCTGTCGCCAAACCTGTTAGGAGGCTGGCAACGATCCCAAGAAGAATAAGGTTCGGCGAATCAAGCAGTCCCACGATGTCCAACCCCTTCGGCGAGAATCCTCAATCACCATATGCGTTTCCTCGCCAGCAGGGTGAAAGGGGATCTGTCAACCGACCCGAACCTGATGTTCACAGTCTGGGCTCACAGAAGCCCTTGGTTGTTTCATGCTGAAGGCGAGATTCACCGAGATTCACAGTGTGAGCACGCGGAAGCCTTGGAACCCACAGTTAACCCAACCGTGGTCGCCTTTGGGGCATATCGTTGGTGGTTGATCAGATGCGCTGCAGCGAGAGCCGCTGATCACCAACATATCAGCAAGGAATAATGCCCCACGGCGCTCAAAAATCCCCTCAGCCTGTAAAGTTCCGTGCGATATTAAGTACTCCGATACCAGAGCCGTGACTAACTTTCGCCGAGGTAGGCCTTACGAACCTCGGGGTTGTCGGCCAATTCCTGCGCGTTCCCTTGTAGCACTATCTCGCCAGTTTCCAGTACGTAGCCCCTGTTAGCAACCTCCAGCGCCATCTGCGCGTTTTGTTCCACCAGCAAGATCGTGGTACCGGAGGCATTGATCTCTTTTATGGTGTCGAACACCTCGTCTACCAACATCGGAGATAAGCCCATGGATGGTTCGTCCATGAGAAGAAGCTGAGGCTTGCTCATGAGGGCGCGTGCGATGGCCAACATTTGTTGTTCACCACCGCTGAGTGTCCCAGCCATCTGATTCATGCGTTCACGCAGTCGTGGAAATCTCTTCCAAATATCTTCCAGGGATTCTTCGATCTCGCGTTTTTCCCGCCGGGTATACGCTCCTACCTGAAGGTTTTCCAACACGGTCAGGTTGGGAAATACCCTCCTTCCCTCGGGGACGTGGGATACGCCCATGCTCACGATGCCATGGGGAGGTGTGTTGTGAATTTCGTCCCCCTTCAGCCTGATCTTACCCTTCTTGGGCCTGATGATCCCCGAAATGGTCTTAAGTATGGTGCTCTTCCCAGCGCCATTTGCTCCTATTAAGGTGACTATCTCCCCGGGTTCTACGTGAAAGCTCACGCCTTTGATAGCATGAATAGCCCCGTAATAAACATGCAAATCCTCTACACTCAATACTGCCACCACTCATCACACCGCCTTCCTGGTGCGACGCGCCCGCCGTCCTAAATACGCCTCTATGACGCGTTCGTCAGACTGCACCTGAGATGGAGTTCCCTCACAGATCTTCTTACCGTAATCGAGCACCGCCACAGTCTCCGACACGCCCATGACCACCTTCATGTCGTGCTCGACAAGGAAGACCGTCACTCCCAGAGTGTCGCGAATTCTCCTGACGAGGTCCATGATTTCGGTCTTTTCCTGCCTATTCATACCCGCAGCGGGTTCGTCCAACAGGAGGATCTTGGGCTCGCACGCCAGTGCGCGCGCGATTTCTAGCCGCCGTTGCTCCCCGTACGGCAGGTTTTTGGAAAGAATGTCCTTTTTGTGTTCCAGCCCCACCATTCTCAAGTATTCCATGGATTTTTCTTCGATATCTCTCTCTTCTCGAGCAGTAAAGGGTCCCGGTATCACCGAGTGAAAAAGGTTCATTGAACTTTTACAGTGACGCCCGATTTTCACATTGTCCAGGGCACTCAGCGATTTGAAGATCCTGATGTTTTGAAACGTCCTGGAAATCCCCATGGCGGTAATCGAATACGGAGGCTTTCCGTCGATACGCTCACCCTTGAAGTAAATCGATCCCGAAGTAGGCTTGTACACCCCGGTGACCAAGTTGAATACAGTAGTCTTGCCAGCGCCGTTGGGACCGATCAAGCCGAAAATTACACCTTCCTCCAGCCTGAGATCGAGGTGGTCAACCGCAGTCAAGCCTCCGAACTGCATGGTTATCTCTTTTAGCTCAAGCAATGCCATCCTTAGAACCCCCAATTCCTTCACGAGTACGAGCTCCCTGTTTGGCCATTGCGCCCCAGTTAAGCCCCTTAAAGGAGGCTTTGACCAGCTGTCTCAGGTCAGTTCCGCCCAAGAGGCCATTAGGCCGGAATACCATCATAAACACGAGAAAGGCCCCATAACAGATCATCCGGTAATTCTGGAGGAACCTTAACTTCTCGGGGGCATATGTGAGTACTGCAGCTCCCAACAAAACTCCGGGCAAGCTACCCATGCCTCCGAGCACCACCATGCTCAGGGAGTCGATGGACTTCATGAACCCAAAGTCGTTGGGATTGATATATGTGAGATAATGGGCATAAAGTCCCCCGCTGATTCCCGCGAAGAACGCCCCGACTGCAAAAGCCTGAACCTTCAGAGAAGTGGAGTTTACTCCCATTGCGATGGCTGCCACTTCATCCTCACGGATGGCCATAAGCGCTCTTCCCACTCTGGATTTTTGGATCTTGGACATTACGTAGAGCGTTATTCCCAGGCAAGCGTACACAACCGCGAGATTGGTTTTCGATGGGATCGCGGAAAGCCCAAGTCCCCCGCCGGTTATCTCAAGGTTCAAAAACAGCACCCGCACTATTTCCCCGAATCCCAGAGTGGCAATAGCTAGGTAGTCCCCATACAATCTCAACGTTGGAAACCCAAGCACCACGCCACTCAATCCTGCAACGACCCCCGCCGCGAGTAAGTTAAGCACATATGGAGTATGCAATCTCAACGTCATTATCGCAGCAGTATACGCCCCCACGCTCATGAAGCCAGCATGGCCCAAGGACAACTGGCCCGTCACTCCAGTAATCAGGTTCAGCCCCAGAGCCATTATTGCGTTTATGCCGAAAACAACGAGGATCTGAATGGTATATGCGTCAATCATAGTGCTACACCTTCTGTTCTATCTTGCGACCCAGCAAGCCAGAGGGCCTGACCAGCAGGACGATGATCAGTATAGTGAAAGATATCGCATCCCGGTAAGATGATTGAAGGTAAGCGCTTCCCAGGATCTCCACTAATCCCAACACCACACCGCCGAGCATCGCCCCGGGAATGGATCCGATTCCTCCGAGAACGGCGGCTGTGAATGCCTTGATGCCTGCTGAGAAGCCCATCAGCGGCCACCATGCGTTGAAGTACACTCCCATCATGACCCCAGCGGCCGCCGCCAGTGCAGAGCCGATGGCAAACGTAAGTGCGATTATCTGGTCGACGTTTATGCCCATCAAGGAAGCAACTTCTCGGTCCCATGAACAAGCCCGCATGGCTTGCCCTACTCTGGTCCTCATTACTATGTGGCGTAAGAGTAGCATTAGGGCAATCGACATCGCCACGATGTAAAGCTGCGTTGTGGTAATTACGATCTCGCCCAGCTTCACTTGAAGTTCGGTAATTACGTCCGGGAAGCCGCGGGTCTGTGGTCCCATATACATGTTGAGCAGAGTTGATAGGAATATGGAAACCCCTATCGCACTAATCAACGGTGAGAGCCTGCCCGACCGTCTAAGAGGCTTGTAAGCGACTCTTTCTATAACCAAACCTACCAGGCTGGTCAAACCCATGGCAATCAAAAACGCCGGAGCGATCTTCATTTTGACCACACTGGTTAGATAAAGCGCGAAAAAGCTGCCTAACATGTATATGTCGCCATGGGCGAAGTTTATGAGCCCGATAATCCCGTACACCATACTGTATCCCAACGCAATCAGGGCATAACAAGCACCGAGCGTCAATCCGTGTACTAACTGAGTGAGAAACATAAAGGGCCCCCCTGTCAGAACGACCGGGGATGGTTTCCCATCCCCTTCTTACTCTTTCACTGAGGTGCGGTCACTGGTACCCTGGCTTTGAGGGCGAATTTCTGGCCCTTTACTTCCAACACGTTAATCGGGGTTCTCAACGGTTCTCTGTTCGGCAAGATCGTGAGCACACCGCACACTCCGCGCAGATCCTTGGTCTGAGCGAGGGCAGTTTTGAATACGGACGGGTCAGCACTGTTTGCCCTCTTCATCGCGTCTGCCACAAGGTAAACAGCATCGTAGCCCTGCGCGTGGAACATGTCGGGTTCCTCGTTGTAAACCTGTTTCACTTTGTCGATAAATTTCTTGGTAATTTCGTCGGGTTCATCCGGCGAGAATCCTGCGAAAACCATGCAGCCCTCGGTGGCACCCTTAGCGAGCTCCCAGAGCACCGGAGACAGGAGACCATCGCCTCCGATGAACACCTTGTTGAGACCCTGTTTCTTGGCCTCGATCATCAGCAGGGCGCCTTCTGTGTAGTAAATCGGTGCAATCATCCCGTCGACGTTGGCCTTCTTGATCTTAGTTACTTGAGATGTGAATACTGTATCCCCGTCCTGAATGCTTTCCTTAATCGCAATCTCGATGCCTTCTTTCTTCAAGGCATCCTCAAACAGCTTCGCCTGCCCAACGCTGTAATCGTTATTCACAGATACGATCAAAGCGACCCTCTTCCATTTCAGAGAGTCCTTCAACCATTTCACTACAGCGGGAACCGCAATGGGGTCTATAACCACGTCCCGGAAGATGTAGTCCCCGATTTCCACCACGCCGGGGCCTACCGCGCCAGCCGATACTAGTACCGTCTTGTTCTCCTGGCAAATTGCTGCTGCGACCTTAGTACCACCGGTTGTCGGGTCCCCTATGACTGCGGCTACTTTATCCCTGGTAACGAACTTTTTCGTGACGTTCGCTATCTCTGTCTTGTCACCGCGGTTATCCTCTATCACGATCTCTAGCGGTCTCCCAAGAACTCCCCCGGCTGCGTTGATTTCCTCCACGGCAAGTTTCATGCCCTTCAGCGTATTAATACCATAGCTGGCCACATTGCCAGTTAATGCTCCGAGGAAGCCGATCTTGATCGGGCCCGTATCCGCTAGCTTTTGCTCCGGTGGCTTCTGCTCGGCGGATTTTTGGGTAGGTTGTCCGCCGCTACAACCAGCTGTCACGGAAACAATCAGAAGTGCTGCAATGGACAAAGATATGAGCTTCTTAACATTCACCGCGTTCCCCTCCTAGCATTAGTGCATATAGGTGCATACCACCCCAAGAAATTGGTACTGAGTCAACGTAATCCAATTTAAGCAACACCTCCCCATAAATCCTACTAAATGGATCACCCAGCAATGCACTGTCTAACATTGTTCTATGCCAATTCTCGATTTCCTCCCGTCCGTGAGCATAAGTATGCAGTTGATATTTTCAGTTTAAAAAAACGAAAACGGCAGCACGAGTTCAGTGCTGCCAGCTCAAAGGACTTCCAGTTCTGGGTGGGCACTCTAAGTCGTCAAACGCTCTGTGAAAAGGTAACGGTCGCGGCTATCTACCAGTATGGTGACCACTCTTTGCCCCTTCTTGAGTCTCCTTGCTATTTGCAGAGCTGCGTACACATTGGCTCCAGAAGACAATCCACAGAAAAGGCCTTCTTGCTCAGCCAGCTGGTGTGCCGTCTGTATCGCAGCCTCCTCGTTGACAGAGATTACCTCATCTACAATATTCCTATCAACGATTTCCTTCATCAGACCACCGCTTACGCCTTCAATAATCGGCAAGGTTAGCTTGCCGTCGACTATGGTACGGTGTCCTTCGGGTTCGACAGCTACGATTTTAGCCTTGCAATTCGCCTCTCGTAATGCCTCAGCTACTCCTAGCAGAGTGCCCCCGGTTCCGAGAGCCGTAATGAATGCATCGATGTGTCCATCCGTCTGCTTCAGTATCTCGGCACCTGTCCCGTCTTTATGGGCTAACTTGTTGGACGGGTTCGAGAACTGCCTGGCCCACCAAACGTTTTTGTCTGCACGCTCTCTCTGCAGGCAAACCCGGCGTGGTATGAGCTCAACCCGTGAACCATGAACACCTTTCGGGAATGTGCTGTCATGGATCACGTCCTCGATATCCACCCTTACTACCTTGGCCCCATAGGCCTGACATAACCTTATGCGCTCCTCGCTCAAGACGGACTTGGGGACGTACATGGTCAATGGGTAGCCACATGCAGCGCCCACAAAAGCAAGAGCAGCCCCCATATTGCCAGTGGTCGCTTCAATAATCTCCATACCCGCTTTTAGATGCCCCTCACGTTCAGCGTCGCGGATCATCCTCAGCGCCACACGATCCTTGATGCTGCCGCTGGGGTTCAAATACTCAACCTTCACGAGGACCTCAGCTTCTATGTCTTTAGTCAGCCTCTGTAACCGCACCATCGGCGTATTCCCTATGGCATCCGGGATGCTATAGGCTGCCCCCATCATCGAAACCCCCTTCGTCAAATTATCTGTAAGGGAACGGTAGGTGGCGACAGGTACTGTATGCCATCTTCCGTGACCACTATAGTGTCTTCCACCTGTATCCCTCCGAGCCCGAGCTCATAGTACGGTGTTTCCACGCAAAACACCATTCCTGGCTCGATCTCAGCGTTTGAGTCCTCGCGGAGCACCGGTGGATCATAGATCTCCACGCCTATTCCGTGGCCGCAGTGAGTACGCTTGTATTGATGGACTCCATTCGCCCTGACGGTTTCGACAGCCGCGTGGAAAATCTCGGATACTCTAACCCGGGGCTTGATCGTAGCTATAGCTCTTTCCATCCCTGCCAATATGGCAGAATGGTAAGCAGAAACCTTATCGAGCGTAGGTTGATCGGGTCGCCCGAAGAGCACTATCCTTGCCAAATCGGCGTAATAGCCTTGGTAGACGCATCCTGAATCGAACCTTATGATGTCTCCTTTTCGAAGCTTCCGTTCCCCGGGTATCCCGTTAGGATAGGCTGAGTGGGGACCGAAAAGTATCACTGTGGCCGCTAAGCCTGCACCGTGCTCTATTAGGTACTTTTCATACACTGCTGCCATATCCTTTTCGGTCATGCCTTCTTTTGCGTTGGCCACGCAATAATCCATCGCCGCGGAAGTGATTAGTGCTGCTTGCCTCAGTTTAGCGACCTCGTCTGCGGTCTTGACCATCCTGACTTCCTTCCAGAACGACGCTCCCGGCACAAGCCTGGCTCTCGTTAGCTCGGACAATCGCTCCCATTCCCAAGGCGTCAACCCTGTCTCGTCCACTGCGACTGTCTTACCCTCGAGATCTAACTCTCGGAGCAACGATGCAAGTACCTGGATTGGATCATTCCCCTGTGGGGCCTTCAGTAGTTCCGCTAGTTTTCTATCATTTTGTGAATCGGCGGTATTTCCCGTTTCCAAATAGAAGACGCCATAAGGCAAAACTTTCGCTCCGGGTTGAGCTATTTCTACTGCCAGATCGGCCTCCCCCACGGGTAAGACCAGCGTGGGGTCTGTTCGCGGAACGACGACGCTGAAAACCTTCGTACCTGCAATGAGCCTCTGCCCCAGGCTGATACAGCCGGTACTGTAAAAAACGTTGGGTACCGTGGTGGCTACGGCTGCGGCATAACCGTGGGACGAAGCTAGTTCTGTAAATCTTGCCGTATTCAAAGCTCATACCACCTCTCTCCGTTAATCACGAGCTCTCACGAGCGTGAACTGGTACTTATCGCTTCTGAAGAAGTTGGTCGAGTAATAAATGGGCCTACTGGCTTTGTCTCGAACAACACCTTCCAGGTAAACAAGAGGATAGCCCTGTTGTACGTTCAGGATAGAAGCCACCTCGTCACTTGCCTGGATAGCGCTTAAGCTCATCACGGAGTAGCTCGCCCTGATTCCCAGTTCCTTTTCGAGGAAATCCAGCAATGACTCGTGTTTTCTCCTGTTTTCTATAAGGGCTGGGTCCTTAATGAGATCCCCCCGAAGCACGTCTACAGTCAGAATTACCGGTGTACCGTCCACCGTTCGCACGCTCTTAATGAGGTATCCGGTACTACCGGGCTCTACTTCGAGTGCCTTTGCCAATTGCGGGTCCAGGTTCATCCGCGAAGTACTTAATACCCTATCCTCGGCTAGACGGCCCGCCTTTCTTATAGTCTCGGTCAGGCTTTGCATCCTCTCCAATCCGGCCGCCACCAGGTGGTCGGCCCCGACAACAAATGAGCCCAGCCCGTGTCGCCGGGTTATCATGCCCTTGCTCTCCAGATAGCCCAGAGCCTCCCTTATCGTAACCCGGCTCACGTTGAATTGCTCTGCAAGTTCGGGCTCGCTCTTGAGCTTCTCGCCTGCCTTGAGTTCCCGGTTCATTATCTTCGACGCCAACTCGTTGGCAATGCTTACGTACAAGCGCTCTCTTCTCGCCAACCGTCGTCACCTTCATAGTTAATATGTTACTTAGGGTTTCTCGAAAGCCCTGGAGACTACCTCCGTCTTGAACCTCGTCACGACATCTTCCTTCGAATCATGGTCAGTGGCAAATGGTAATATTGCCATCTGCCGTATTCCGAGTTTGCTAAGGACCCTGATTCGTTCAGCACAATCCGCCACGGTTCCCGAAACTGAAAACCTGTCGATGATTTCTTCGGAGAGAAGGTCCAGGTATTCGGGCAGTACGTCCGGCGCCTGGCTCCAGTTATGCCTGTCCAGCGCTTCCCTTAGCTTGCGCGGGATTGGAAGACCGATCTCATCGACGATCGGCCTGCTGTTGATGATGGAGATGACAACTAGTTTTCTTACCGCGCGCCTCGCGGCCTGAGGGTCGTCAGAAATTGAGGTGTACAACCACGACACCACGTCTATATCATCTAGGGACCTATTTGCCCTGGCGGCTCCGCGAGCCACGTGCTCGAGGGCATAGTGTATACCTTCCTCGGATGTAAACCCACCGATTATGACGCCGTCGGCAATTTCCCCGGCGAGTTCCAAAATGTTGGGGCCTCTTGCTGCAATGTAGACCGGTATATGGGGCCGAATAGGCTGGAAGTCGAGTTTCGCATCATATACTTTGACGATTTGGCCTTCATAGGTCACCTTCTCTCCTGCGATCAGTCTTCGAATGACCGTTATGGCTTCTCTGAGTGCGACTGCCGGTTTTTCGCGCTTTATACCAAGCATGCGGTGGTTAGAACCGCCGGCCCCTATCCCGAGTACAGCTCTACCCCCTGATAACTCGTCAAGGCTGGCTATGGCCGCGGCAGTGACCGCTGGATACCGGGTATACGGGTTTGTTACCGAAGTACCGAGCTGTACCCTTTGAGTCGCAAAGCAGAAATTGGCCATGGTCACGTAGGGATCGCGGTAAAACCGCTCGTCTGCTATCCATATGTTATCGTAACCCAATTTCTCTATCTTGGTAGCCAAGGTTGCCAGCTCCGATTGGGGTCGCTCGCTCAGTATGCCTACGCCGAACCTCATAAAATCACCCCTGCCATCACTTCGGACGCAAACATGTCCATTTGTTCCAACACGTCTTTAAGGTTTTGTCCTGTGAAGATAATCCCAGCAAAACAATCGACACCGGCTTCAATATACCGCTTTACCCTGTCCTTTACAGTGGCAAAGGAACCAATGAGGTTGTTCTGCACAAGAGTCTCGACCGCTTGCCCTCTAAGAGTAGACGCCGATAGTGAGACCGCGTGCTTGTAAACTTGTGATTTTCTGAAGTTTGCCTGTGCCGTTTCGTCGTCACGGGCAATACTGGCGAGGAATTGAGGGGCTACGACGATGCGCTCTCCGTCTCGGCCAGCATCGCGAGCAGCCGCTCTTACCACTTCCTTTAGCTGAATCAGACGTTCCACTGGCATCCCCGCAGGCATCCATCCCTGTCCAAACCTTCCTGCTCTCTTCGCCACAGCCTCGGCATTTCCCCCGACGTAAATCGGTAGCGGATTCTGCAGAGGCTTGGGAAACATTTCCACTCCCTTGAATTTGAAGTACTTACCTTCGTAAGAGGCTACTCTCTGAGTGAACAGCAGTTGCAACGCTTCTAATCCTTCGTCTATGATCTCAGCCCTCTTGGCAGTCGCAGCCAGGTGCGGCCTGACCGCTTCGAATTCTTCGCGGTAAGCTCCTGTCCCCGCTCCCAGAATGAATCTGCCCCCAGAAAACCTGTCCAGGCTAATCGCCTGCTTCGCTAGGATAACCGGATCATGCATGGGGATCACCGTCACACAGGTGGCCAAGCGAATGCGTTTCGTGTTCGCGGCACAAAAAGACAATGACACCAGTGGGTCGTAAAAGCTCGGTGGCGTCTCAAACTCTGCCCGGACATAATTCTGTGTAGTCAAATGCTCATTGCCCCAAACATGGTCATATCCGAGGTTTTCAGCTCGCTGAGCCACAGTGATTATAACCTCAGGGGTCGTAAACGGCGGAGGATACATCAAACCGTCCATACCCGTAGGAAGCGCCACACCGAATTCAACCTTGCCCATATTGTACCTCCTCGTGGTTTTCAGGCTCTTCAAGATTTGCCGTGTGGCCCCCTTTCGAGGCGCCACACGGCTTAGAGACTTACCTCTTATCGACCTCCACCTTATCCGGCCATACCAAGGAAGTTAGCCAATAGAGAACTGCGCACAGTACCAACGACTGGAAGCCCGGTATGCCCTTGGTGTAAGTAAGTGCGAAGATGAAGCCTATCACCCAAATCACGAAAGACTTGAGGCGAAAATCGATCATTTCCTCTGCGATTTCTTTGGGGCTTTTGCCTATCCTGCCACAAAAGTAGAAATAGCCTATATATATACCGGCAATGGGCCCCATGGTCGCAGAGAGGAAAGAGAGCCACTGCCTAAAGATGTTCACCAGCCCGAAAGCATGACCAACCAGGGCAATGGCCGTGGCAATCACTACCCACCAGTGTCTTTCTATTTTTAACCCAACCAAGTTACCGAAATTGGTGAATGCAAGCGAGCTAGAATACACGTTAGACTGGGCAGTGGTCCAGACTGCAAGCAAAACTATGAGTACTGCAGGCACTGCCAGGCCTAGTTTGGCCATCATCAATCCCAGGTCTGGGGTGCCGGTGGCCAGCGATGCGATCACCGAGGCCGTTTCAAAGATGCCTGCACCCAGTACATAGGCAATGAGTGAGGCGATCAGGACGTGGTTACGATTCTTGGCAAACCGCCCAATGTCAGACGAGATGGTAGCACCCGCGATCCACGTTCCAAGGGCCATACTGGCAGCTGCTCCGAAGGACAACTGGCCTTTGGGAATTATGGAGAATACCTTGGCGAGTCCACCCGCCTGCCCCGATGCTCGTACTACGGCAAGTGCAACCAACACCCAAAGCAACGGCACTGCCAAGTTGGAGAGCCACGCTAAACCTTTGAAACCGAATATGCCTGAAATCATTGTGAGGATAGCCAGGGCAACTGGGCCAACCCACGCAGGGAGAGCAGGGAAAGCTACTGCAAAGACTCCCCCAAGTGCTCCCAGCAGCACTCCGATGAAAAGCATGGCGATTATTCCCAAGACAAGGGAGACTACTATGGACCCTTTCTTGCCGAACACGACTCTTGCAATTAGGTACGTGGATAATCCGAGCTTGCAGCCGATACTCGCCACAAGTGTTGCAACGAGGACAAGGATGATGTTACCAGTGATGATTGCTGGGATTGCCTGAGCTAAAGGTAATCCCTTCGCGATATTACCGCCGACGAGAAACGCACTCACGCTGATTACCCAGCCTGCCCATACCGCGGCTGTCGAATATAGATCCCTACGTTTTTCTTCCGGAACCGGTTCAAGAGCGAAGTCCTTTAAGGCTTCAGACGTACTACTCTTTTGAGTCACCTGTTCCCACCTCCGTCATCTAGAAGAGTCCTTTGACCTAGTCTAACCCTATCGTCCAACTCCGCGCCATCACCTCCCAGCACGCTCGCGTTTTTTACTTGAGACCTTAGCGAGCAGTTCGACTTGGCCAGGGAATTGCTCCGCTGGCCAGACTTCAAGCTCCCCACTGTCCACCAGCTCTCGAACCAAAGCCCTGCCTAATGGCGTTCGGGGGATCACGAAGTTCTTTCCCTCAAGGCCTATACCTCCTACCGAAACGTCGGCCTCCTCGCAGGTGAAATCCGGACATTGAGTGCAACACTCTCTTTGGAATGGCTTAAGCTCTTTGAGTGCTACTTCAACGCATTCACCCGTCCGCAATTCAAGCCGCAACTTGCCCTTGATGTTCATCTTTTTGATCTGGCGAGGATCAATGCCGAGTTCGCACTGGATCTTTTGCGTTATTAACCCACCATAAGTAAATGAATGAGAACAAAAGAGCCCAATCACAAAGTGCACGCTCTGGGCGGCTTGATTACCTGCCTCCTGCAATCGCCGGAGGGCCCTGACATGGCAGCTAGTCCCAACCATTGCGAATTTCGCAGTACAAGGTAGCGTCATTACGGGCTTGAGCATTGGGCAGTAGGTATAAGATGAACCTGCAGCGCGAGTGATGGCCTCAGCCGACGCGGCAATCGCTGGAACGGGGCGCCATGCCTCGTCTCTCTGGCATACTATCGCTCCCCCATAGCCTGCACCGATACAGTGAAGCAGCATTGTGGTTACTACTCCTCCATCCTGTGCCACTTCACGTATGTAGGGGAGGCTGGCCCGAGCAACAATCATTTCATCGAAGTTTTCCAATCAATGGCCACCTCGTTCCCGGCCTAGCGTTACCGAGATGATAGCCGTTCTCTTCAATGCAGCAATCAGGGGGATCACAATCAGTGCGTTGGTGAGAGACTTTACCACGTTGAAGGGAACTATCACCGGCCAAACCATGGACATCACCTTGGAGAAACCGAATCCAAACTGCAGCCTGAGGATGATTACGTTCGCCGGTATCATGACGATGATCCTGGCTATCGTTCCGATCACGCATGCCATTGCAAGTCCTGCCGTATCCTTGCGTTGCCTGGTTATCAACGAAACCACATAAACGAACGAGCTACACGCAATGAAGTCCGCTATGGGCCCAAAGGGTGATTTTGCTCTGAATAGCAGGTACAAGAGGTCCTTGACTGCTACGGCCATAACACCGGCTCTAGGTCCCATCGTCACCCCTGCGAGAAGCATTGCAAATTCGCCGGGATCGAACCTCAGGAACGAATACGCCGGGACAATGGGGAATTGTGCATACGCCATCAGCAGAAAGCCCATAGCGCCGCATACCGCGGATAAGGTCATTGCGTATATGTCCTGCCGCAACTTTGTGTGCATAGCGACTCGCCTCACTTGTTAGTCATCTAATAAGATTATACATTGTGATCGTTGATTTTGCTTCTGCCTGGAGCTTATTGTGTTGTTTGGAGGGATGAAGCTTGGCTGATATTGAAGTATTCTCTGTCAGGAACATGCCACAAATTCAGCCTGGAGACCCGCTTGCGGACTTGATATGCTCCGCGCTCAACCATGGCGGGCTAAAGCTACTTGATTCGGATGTGGTCGTGGTCACCCAGAAGGTAGTTTCCAAGGCGGAAGGAAGACTGGCAAAGCTCTCGGAAATCATCCCTTCCCCCTTTGCCCTGACGGTCGCTTCGGAACTCGACAAGGACCCCAGAATGGTAGAGGTAGCACTGCGTGAAGCCAAGCGAATAGTCAGGATGGACAAAGGTGTGCTCATCACGGAAACTCATCAAGGTTTCGTATGCGCTAACTCCGGAGTTGATAAATCCAACGTAGAACCGGACCAGGTAACCCTGTTGCCTCTGGACCCTGACGCTTCGGCTCGAAGAATCCGCGAGCGCATCAAACAGCTAACGGGAGTCAACGTTGCGGTAGTAATTTCAGATACCTGGGGACGGCCGTGGAGAAACGGGCTCGTCAACTTTGCGATAGGCTGCTCGGGTATTGCCCCTATTAAAAATTACGTGGGGAAGAAGGACCAATATGGGTACGTTCTCAATGTTACGGAAATCGCCATGGTGGATGAAATTGCGGCTATCGCCGAACTGGCAATGGGAAAACTCTCAGACATCCCTGCAGTTATAGTACGCGGGTGCGAATACGATCCAGCCGATGTCGGGATAAAAGAGCTGTTACGCGCTGCCGAGTCCGACTTATTCCGCTAAACATGTTTCCAGTTCTGGGCGGCACCCATCTAACGCAAAGATGTAGCCGAATACCCCTTTGTCATTCTGTCTAAGCGTCGACACCTAGCATGAATAAGTCCGTAGGTAGCCTCACGCACGCTCGCGAGATTAGCTCGATCGGGTTCCGCCACCGGAACTGCGGTCGTCCTCGACCCTGTACCCAAAGGCCCCTCTGATCAAGAAGGGCTAGCCTGCTTTCTCGTAACGAAAACTAGGCTGGGCTGCCTCTAGCTGGCCCACAAATAAGAATGGTGCCGAAGGTGGGATTTGAACCCACACAGGCATTCGCCTACGGCGCCCTGAACACCGCGTGTCTGCCAGTTCCACCACTTCGGCACTCTCGTGCAGCGTCAAATATAACACATCCGGAGCTTCGTTTCAATAGCCTAGCTTCTTATTCACCACATTGATCATCGGCTCGTCATTTAAAAACCGTCGAAGGTTTTCGACGAAAATTTCCGTTATCCTTTCGATATTGGCTGAGAAGGTGCCCGCAACGTGGGGCGTGAAAATCACGTTTTGCATATCCCATAACTCGCTGTTCTCAGGCAGCGGTTCGTTCTCAAAAACGTCAAGCGCTGCTCCCGCGATTGTCCCGTTCTTTAAAGCTTGAATCAGCGCTGCTTCGTCCACTACTTTGCCACGTGCTACGTTGATCAGATACGCCGTCGGCTTCATAGCGGCCAGTTGCGCCTGACCTATCAGCCCATGTGTCTCTGCAGTTAACGGCACGCTAAGTACCACATAGTCCATATTGGGGAGTGCCTGCAAAAGGCGATCCGGAGTGATAAGTTCATCTACGAATTCAACGGGCTTCGTCGTGTCCCGCTTCATACCGATCACTTTCATGCCGAAGCACTTGCCGCGTCTGGCTATTTCCTTGCCGATGCCGCCCAACCCCAGTATACCTAGCGTTTTGCCGCCCAGTTCAGATACTCCTTCTCTATCCCATTTTCGTGCTTGCCTGTCTCTCTGAAATTTGAAGAGGCCTCTCGCGAAAGCAAGCATCATGGCGAAAACATGTTCGCTAATGGTGCTAGCGTGTATTCCCTTACAATTGGTCACTACCACCGGACTTTCTACGAGTTCGCGGAAAAGCACGTCGTCCACGCCAGCTGCGCCTACGTGTATCCATTTGAGTCGCTGTGCCTGGGGCCACATTTCGGGAGTAATGTTCTTGCCGCCGATTATATTCAGGAACACATCCGTCTCCGAGAGAAATCGTTCTATGCTTTCCGCTTTTCCGGGCCAAACTATGTTCGCCTGCGGTGCGACTTTCTTGATCGCTGATATCTGCCAGTCCTTGAGCGACCTATTGGAGAGTATTTGAAGCTCCACGGTTACACCTCCTTAACGACTAGGCCATTAACGTAGACGGCCGAAAAAGGGTTCGCGGTATTGAATAGAGCGCCCTGTAAAGGCGCCTGTAGAAAAGCACTTTTCGGACGAACTGGCGAGTCTCCTGAAAAGCAATCTTGTCACCCGAAAGCTCGGCCGATCCATTTAACCATTTATCAACCCATTTGGGCCCCGCATTATACGCAGCGAGGGTCGCCATCTCGTCCCCCTGGTACCTCTGCATTAGCTCTTTCAAATATGTGCACCCGACCACGATGTTATACGAAGGATCGAACAGCATCTGGTGCGAGAAATCCAGCCCGTTTCGGCTCGCCACTTCTTTCGCCGTTTCCGGCATTAACTGCATCAAGCCACATGCCCCTACCTCAGAAACCGCCGTCGGCTTGAATTTGCTCTCAACCCTAATCAGCGCCACCACTAGATACCAGTCCAGCTGGAGCTTTTGCACCGTGTTCTCAATGGTCCCATGGTAAGCTAGAGGGCACTCCGCACGCCCAATCGCCAGCACCACTGTAAATGCGAGCAATAGCGGCCCGAGCCTACGCATTCCAGAGCTCATTCCAAAGCCTCGCTACCTGCCTGCGCGTTTCCTCCAGGTCGCCGGAGTTTTCAATGACGGCGTCCGCAATTGCAACCTTCTCGGATTGATCCTCCTGTGCCCACATCCTCAATCGAGCAGCCTCTTCCGTAAGTCCATCCCTTTCCATTATGCGCCTGAGCCTCACTTCATCTTCCGCGACTACCACCCACAGCCGATCCACCAACACGTGGAGCCCTGCCTCAATCAAAAGAGGAGCGTCTATTACTACTACCCTATCGCCTCTGCCCGCACTCTCATGGATCAGTTTTCGAATTCTCTCAGAGACCAAAGGATGGATTAACGAGTTAAGCAGTTGGAGCTTGGAGCGGTCCGCAAAAACGATCTCTCCCAGCTTTCGCCTGTTGAGTCTGTTGTCTTGCTCGAATACCTCTCGTCCAAAGTGTTCTCGAATCCTCTGCCAGCCGGGCTCACCGGGTTCGCACAACTGCTTTGCCACCACGTCGGCATCTATGATGGTGGCACCCCGCTCTTTCAGCATCGCGGAGACAGTGCTTTTGCCGCTACCTATATTCCCGGTAAGCCCGATCAAGACCAAACCGTAAACCCCCGCGCCAACTTAATTACTTCAATCGTCGAGTAGCTTTATCACGTTTATCGTGCGCTTCATATTCTCGTCAAACGAAGGTAATTCTCCGCTCGATACCACGACCATACTCTCATTGTAGCCAAGTATGTTGGCGTCTTTTGCCGAAAACTCCATCGTTTTTTGAGCTTTATCTTTCCCGAATAGCCACAAGGCAGCCTTACCGCTGGTTTGCACGAGCCCCAGTACGTACTCCTGGAATACAGGGGTCATGCCCGGCGTGTTTAAACTCCCGACGACGCGAAGAGGTTCTTTACCTTCGCGAACATAATAAAGCTCAGACCCGCTCTCGCGGTAGACTTCTGATATCATTCCTTTCCCCGTTGCATCCATGCCATCGACGAATACGTATGCCGCCGGTCCCTGACCCATCTGGCTGATGTCTGCTAACTTCGTCACGTTGTTGTCTTTAGAAGCGACGCTGCCCAGCCATACCGATTCGAAATTGACCCCTGGAGGCTCTCCATTTTTCAACACTCCTGCTGCAAACCCTAGCGTGTTAGAATCGTTGGACCACCTGAAGCCGCTGAGTAGTTTACCTTCAACCTTAAACTGATTAACGATCCTCCCTTGAACATCTACGACCGTAATCACGGGCGAGACCGGCTGAGGCCCATCCTCAGCTGGCAGATAATCGTAGTCACTCCAGGTACCAGTACGCTGCCCGGCCTTCAGAGGTACGGTATACGCCGCGATATATTTTCCGTCCGGCGACCATGCCGGGTAAAAGCTCAAATTGTCGCCCGCTGGAAGCAACGGTCTTTCCTCTCCCGTTTTGGCATCGAGAAGGTAAACACCCTTCTTATCCTCTTCGTAAAGCTCATAAACGAAATAGTCGCCTGAAGGAGACAGTTTCGGGTAGAAGAACCCATCGTAATCTGGCAATTCACCTTTGATTTTCCGCATTTGCTTGTTGGTCACGTCAAACTCCCAAACCGCCTGAGTAACGTGGAAATACACCCGATCCTTTTGCGGAAGATACTCCGCCCAAGACATCATGCCATTATCTAGTTCCAGCCACCCGATTTCCTCCGCACTCTTTCCGCTGACGCTTCCAATCCGTATCGAGACCCCTTGCTTGTCCTTATGTGGGCCATCAGGCTGAGTGCCAGCAGCAATGAACAGGAAAGCATCTGTCGTTTTCCACCCGAGAGGGTAGTAGCCAAACAGGTTCTGTTTCAGCCACTCTGCCTCTGCCCTGGCAACTGATACTGGTTCTTTGCTACTACCGCTAAGTGGCATGGCCACCACGCTGAAGCCCGACGACTGGCTTCTCGTGCCCAACACCCACTTGTTATCCGGGGATATCATTTGCTCAGGGTTTACCGGCCAAATCATCCCAGCCACGTCGTACGTTTTCAAAGTTCTGGGATTCAACTCGGCGGCCTTGCTTTCTGTATTGCGGTTAACCCCACAGCCAGAAAGCAACAAAGTTAAGATTGTGATCGGTATAATGACGTTGATTATAAAACGCTTGTCTAGCCGCATGGAATCTCTCCTCTCACATCTAACAATTCTAACCCTTTATCGTAATGGTGAACAGCGTGAATTAAAGGATCCTGCTAATTCCCAACATTATCATCAACACTCCCGGTAGCACGTAAGTAATTGAGCCCGAAATCCTGCGACCAAGTGGAGTACCAAGCGCCGTGCCTGCCACCATCGAAACGAAACATGCCGCGGCACAAGCTAAACCGCTTATAAGGCTGCCCATTCCCGCCAAAGCCAGGCTCAGGCCCATCGCGAACGAGTCCAAGCCCAAGGCGACTCCCAAGACAGCAGCCTCGCCTGCAGTAATCGTCCCGGAATAGTCCACATCGGCTAAATCCGGCTCAGCCAGGATGCTCACCATCGACGAGTCTCCGCGCTTTTTGACGAGACTCCAGGCGCCCAAGGCCACCAACAGACAAGCGCCTCCAACCTTGGCGAGCCATGGAGTGAGGAAAGAAGAAATGACGTGCCCCAGAAGGGTTGAAACGATGATAAGTCCACCTGATTCGATGGCAATTATGCTTTGCGAGAAAAGCGGTAGCTTGATATTTTGCAGGCCTAATGATATACCCGCCAAGAAGCTGTCGAAACTGACAGCGATTGAAACCAGCAGTATCGTTAGTGCCACTGTACCACCCCACGCAGCCAGTATATGAGGCGTGGAGTGGCGGAGTTCAGTCGATAGGAGTCATGTCCAACCAGTTCGGTCCCGACTCTGCACTTACCTTCAGTGGCACTCTGAGCTCAATCACGTTTTCCATTTCACGGCATATCACGGATGCAGCTTCGTGAAGCAAACCCCGCGGGACCTCGAGTACAAGCTCGTCGTGCACCTGGAGCAGTATCTTCACCTCCGGGCTAAACTTCTTGAGTGCTTCATAGCAGCGTATCATCGCCAATTTCATTATGTCGGCCGCGGTACCTTGTATGGGGGTATTGATGGCCGTCCTTTCCGCGAACCCACGCAGGTTGCGGTTGGGCGAATTGATGTCCGGCAGCCGGCGCCTGCGGCCCATGAGAGTCCTAGCATAGCCTGTCTCCCTCGCCAGCGCAATGGCAGACTCGATATATTCACGCACGCCGGGGTAACGGCGGAAATAGCTCTCGATGTACGCCTTAGCCTCTGCCCGACTCTCCCCTATCGTCCTGGACAAACCGTAATCCGTCTGGCCGTAGATGATTCCGAAGTTTATAGCCTTCGCCTTCGACCTCATGGAGGGCGTGACTTCCTCCGGTTTGACCCCGAACACTTCTGCGGCTGTACGGGTATGGATGTCCTCGCCATTCAAAAAAGATTGGATCAAAGTGCTATCCCCCGAAACGTGAGCCAGTACTCGCAGCTCTATCTGTGAATAGTCGGCACTTAGAAACAGCTGGTTTTCTCTTGGCACGAATATTCGCCGGAGCTGTCGCCCCAACTCTCCCTTTGTGGGGATGTTCTGCATGTTCGGATTCGTGCTGGAAAGCCTGCCCGTAGCCGTAACGGTCTGATTGAAGGTGGTATGGATTCTTCCGGTTACGGGATTGACCAGCGCTTCGAGGCCATCGAGGTATGTGCCCTTCAATTTGGCCAGCTGGCGGTATTCCAGCACCTTCGCAGCAATTTCATAGTGACGTGCCAGCTCTTCAAGTACTTCGGCACTGGTGGAATAGCCCGTTTTCGTCTTTTTTGAGCAGGGCAGGCCGAGTTTATCAAAAAGCACGTCTGCGAGTTGTCGAGGGGAGTTTACGTTAAACTCAGTCCCCGCCATATGAAATATCTCTTGCTCGCAAAGCTTGATTTTGCTAGCGAATTCTCTCGACATTTCCCGGGCAATATCCATATCGACCCCTATACCCTCGAGTTCCATTGCGGAAAGCACGGGCACGAGTGGCATCTCGATCTTACGGAAAAGTTCCGCGAGCTCTTGCCTTTGGAGCTCCGCGAGCATGGGCTGCTCCAGCGACGCAGCCAACCAAGCCAGAGCGCAACATTCGGACGGGGACAAGCTATCCAAGTGCTTTGCGGTAGCCCCTGCGCCGAGCCGAGGGTAAGAGGATCCCACGTACTCCCGGGCGAGATCTTCGGGGTAATACGCCGCTCGTGTGGGATCGAGCAAGTACGCGGCGATCCAGGGATCAAAATCGATGGCTATACCGTCCACTCCCGAATTCGCAAGCGCGTTCATGCAGCCCTTGGCGTCAAAGGCCGCTACCCGCCCTCCGCGGAGCGCCATGCCAATCGCCTTGGTCTTCTCTTCGTCGGGCAAATACCATGTCTTACCGTTAAGATGCAAGGCCGTACCATAAAGCTTCCGGCTTTTGGGATCATTACCCACTGAAGATATGGCCAGCCCGATGACATTGCCTGCACGCGCCGCTTGGCCTACTTCGGAGCGAAGCCTTTCCATGGAAGACTCGGAATCCACAGTCTCGAATTCCACCTCGACCTCAGCAGTCACATGCTTCGCCTCTGATGAACCCGAGTAGGTCCGTCGAGTTGGACAGTATGGGGCGAGGGCAGTTTTTGCGCGTTCTATCTGCGAACGAAACTCCAGCTCTTCAAAAAGCGACACCAGTGCCTCGATGTCGGGCGACGCCACCCGCAAGTCTGCCACTTCGCACGGCACAGGCACGTCTCGCTTGATAGTAGCCAGCGTCTTGGAAAGAATTGCTTGGTCTCTGCCCTTTTGCATCGCCTCTCTTACGTGAGACGACGGTATCTTGTCGAGTTGCTCCAGCAAGTTTTCGAGCGAGCCAAACTCATCGAGTAGTTTGACTGCGGTTTTCGGGCCGATCCCTGTAACCCCTTTTATGTTGTCTGATTGGTCACCGGCCAGGCCCTTGTAATCAGGTATCTGTTCTGGGTAGATACCTGTCTCGCGTTTCACCGCCTCGCGATCGTATCGCTCAACCTGGGTTATACCCCGCTTGGTAATCACCGCACTTACGTTCTTCCCCACCAACTGCAGCATGTCCCTATCTCCAGAAACGACTACCACTCGCAGACCGGCAGTTTGAGCCTTGCTCGCGATGGTACCGATGATGTCGTCCGCCTCGTAACCCTCCAGCTCCAACGCCCTGATTCCGGCAGCGTTCAACACTTTCTTAATTAGCGGTATTTGCGCTTTGAAATCCTCCGGAGAACCGGATCTCTGAGCCTTGTAGGTCACCGAGGCGAGGTGCCGGAATGTCGGGGCAGACCTGTCGAAGGCCACGCCCATGTACTCGGGCTTTTCTTCTTCGATGAGCCGAAGAAGCATGGTGATGAAGCCGTACACCGCATTAGTTGGAACCCCGGCCGAAGTCGTCAGCCGGGGTAAAGCATAGAAAGCCCTGTTTGCAAGGCTATTGCCATCGATCAGTACCAGTTTCTCTGCGCTTTCGCTCATATCAACTCGGCTTGCTCCAGAAGTGCCTTGAGGCTATCCAATGTTTCAGGTCTGACTTCTCCCGCAGGCTGACGTACGGTGTAGCCCACTGGAACGCCGCACAGCTTACACGCAGCCTTGATAACACCTATGGCAGGAGTATCCATGCCGTACAACCTCGGAAGAAGAAGCAGCTTCCGGTGGAATTCCAGAGCAGTCTTGAGGTCTCCCCTGGAGAAGCTCTCGAACATCCCCACCGTCAACTGAGGCGCGAAGTTGGCACTACCCGGTATCGCCCCATCGCCCCCCATCGCGAGTGTATTGAATACGTGGTCGTCGAACCCTGCAAGCACGCTGAAGTCCGGGTTGACGCTCTTGACCTCCAAAACCAGCTCCCTTATGTGGCTCACGCTATCTATCGTGTCCTTAATGCCCACGATATTCCCATGCTTCTTCACGAGATCGGCAACTAGCGACGGCGAGACGTTGTTCCCAGTTAAGTTGGGAAAGTTGTAAATCAGAATGGGAATATCAACCGCGTCGGCCACCGTGGCGTAGTGGCGATATAAGTTCTGCTGAGATAGCGTCCAGTAATATGGCGTCACGATCACAACCGCATCAGCGCCGATCTCTTTGGCGTGGCGGGTGAGCTCAACTACCTCACGGGTGTTGGTACCGCCTGTACCGACAAGTAACGGCACCCTGCCGGCAACTGCTTCCACCGCAAACTCTGCAAACTGTCTTCGCTCTTCCGTAGTTAGGTGGGCGAACTCGCCTATACTACCCAGCACGAACACTCCATGCACGCCCTTGCTAATTACGTAATCCATTAGCGCTTTGTTTCCCTCAAAATCGAACGACCCGTCTGACTTAAAAATCGTTAGCAGTGGTGGGATTATTCCCCGAAACCGATTCATTTACCAGGACCTCCGTTTAAGATTTGGCCGCTCTCCCGAGCAGCTTCGCGATGATCCACCAAACGATAGCAATCGCAGCCGCATAAGGCAGCAAACTCGCCGCTAGGATAAGCACCCCTCTCGCCGCACGCATAAATGCCTGCACTACGGAATCCAGCAGACCGCCACCCACGGGCAGCAGGGCATTGGGCTCCGCAATCGTGAGCGCGATGGTAGACATTGCAGTAGCGTTTTCTAAGTACTTCAGCCTTTGCTTCAGCGAGTCTATGTCAGTCCGTACCCGATTCAGCTCATTCTCTACTTGAAGGATTTCGCCCACTGTATTCGCCTTGCCCATAATTTCCAACAGCCGCTGTTCCTGCGTTTCTTTGTTCCGGAGCTGAGCCTGCACGTCGATAAACTGCTCCGTGACGTCGCTTACGTTTACGCTGCGACTCACCACTCTCCCTATTCGAGAAAGCTGCTCGAAAACAGAATCGAACCGGTCCTCCGGAACCCGCAAGCCGAAATAAAGCCTACCCCGCTTATCCGTCTCCGAGGAACTCGAGCTGTTTTCGATGTAGCCCCCCGCCGCCTGCACAATCGACTGCACGTTCTGGGCCGCCTTGTCAAGGGAACCTTCTGGCACCTCCAGGCTCAAGCTTCCTCTCTTGATCAGCTTCTGCGAAATCTCCAGCCGTTGGCCGCTCAGGGCTCGAACATTTGCCGTGTCCAAATTCACCGAGCTAAATTGTTGAGGTTGAGAGTGAGATTGAGACTGAGACTGTGCTTCTTTGCCAGGCGCCAGCGAACCGGCCGGTTGCAGCGCACCCCTTCCGTAAGAGTCCTGTAGCTCCAGCTTTTTCTCTGCAGACTGCATAGTCACCTGGGGTACACCCTCGGGCCTGCTCTTCGTTGTTTCACCGATACCACCAACCAACGGATATGCCCGGCTTAGTACGAAGGCTAGCAACAACACCATTGCAACCCCAGCGACTGCCCGGTACCTAGATTGAGCTGCCTTCTCAATCCAGCTTGAGAACCAATTCATACCTGTCTTACTGCCGGCACTGGAATGTTGCGTCGAAGCCTTGATCCGCGCCATTAGCTCTTCGTGAAATCCATCAGGCAATTTCACATCCGAAAGCTCGGCGCAACAGCGAATTTGAGCGCGCAGCAGCTGTAACTCCATGGCACACTCTGTGCAATCGCTCAGGTGCTCCTCCAGTTTTGCAGCATGGATGGGATCAAGCTCCCCGTCCGCGTATTCTGAAAGCAGTTGGCGAGCCTCAACGCACTTCATCGGCCGGCCCTCCTTTCACTGCCGGATTGACGAAAGCCGCCCTCAAAAGTTCCGATGAAGACAGTCTCCGGCTCAACTCCTGTCTGGCCCTCCAGAGCCGCGATTTGACGGTCCCTACGTTGAGCCCCAGGATTTCACCTATTTCTTCGTAGCTTAGCCCATTTACATCTCTCAGGACGATCATGGCGCGATACTCTGGAGGGAGAGAAAGGATCCCCTCTCGCACTGCTTCCTGAAGCTCGACGCGTTCTGCTATCTCTTCAGGACCGGGCGACATATCAGGTACTTGGCGTTGGAATTCATCTTCGTCCCCTTGCACAGGCGCGTCGAGGGAACACCGGGCAAGTTCCTTTCCTTTCCGCCGCAACCGGTCTATACACAGGTTCGAGACGATTCTGTATACCCACGTGGAAAACGAACATTCCCCCTGAAAGCTCTTCATGGAAACGTAAAGACGTACAAAAGCCTCCTGAGCCAGGTCTTTGGCATCTTCCCCGTCACCCAGCATTCGGTAAGCTATCGCGTATACTTTCCGTTCGTAATCTTTCACGAGCAGCCCAAACGCATCCGCATCCCCGCGTTTGGCAAGCTCTACCAGCCTTGTCTCTTCTATGCTCATGCTTTTACTCATTCGACGGAGCAGGTGTTTTATCCTTCCGTCCCACGAATTGGCGGTTCTCCCTTGATAGACTTGAGCATTTCCATCGCCTGTGTGACTTTCGAGGCTTCTCCTTCCACCACCAGCACTACGCTACCTTCCCCACCGTCAATTCCGCCCGACGCCACGTGAGTCGCCCTCACTCCGAATAGGATCTGAAGTGCCCGTATCTCCGTCACCACATTCGCAGCGACCAACGGCATGAGCCCCACTCCAGGAGCAATGCCGCAATTGAAGGTGCGTTGCCCGCATACCCGTGCCGCAGCGATCACATCCGGCACGAGCTTTTCGAGCCCCACCGGAACGATAAGCTGAGAACCGCGAGCCGCAAGGTAAGGTAGTGCCTTGCCTATGGTACCCGACATGGGATCTGTCATCAAGATCCCCACTCTTCCCTCAGGGTCCACAGCATTTGCCCCTTTTACGAACACGTCCCCCCCTTCGAATTGGCTCAGCGCTTCCTCAAGAGACATCTTTACGGGCTGCCCGCGCACTAGCACGAATGGGTCTAGGCGGTTCTGCCGAGGGGTTACCTTGAGCTGCCCCTTCCCCACGTATCCCGCTATATACCGCCAGGTCTCGACTTTGCTCCCCAGGATCTCTTCCGCGACGAAGGAATTGGTCCCGCCGTGCCCTATGACGACCCTTCCCGTCGAAAGGGCTGACTTGACCTCTGGCATGGCGGCGACTGCCTTGGCTATAAGCCTTTTCGATTCCGAGGGTGTCAGAACCACGATTCCCTTACCTTCCGCCATTACCCTCACCTTCCTCACTTTTCAGGCCTAGGCACGATCGCCCCGACCAGAATCACCTGCTTCCTGGTCGACCTCGTTAGGTGCGAGGTATCCGCCGGAACCAGTGCCACAAAAGGCTTGTCGAACGGCATTACCTCATCGCCGATCACTATCTCCCCCTCACCCTCAAGCACCGTTATTACTTCCTCTGACCCGATGTGTTGGTGAAGAGGCAAAGACTGCCCCGGTTCCAGACAGACCAGAACGGTGTTACCTTTGGGCGTGCTGAAAAGGAGCTGCCGCACCGGCTTCTCGGGATCAAACCGTACGTTTTCTTCTAACCACTTGATTTCCACAAATCTTCACTCCCCTTTGGCAATAGCGTCCAGCTGTTTGTGTATATACACCCTCAGGGAGGCTATCTCCTGCAATAAGCTGACTCGAGCGGTGCGCGAGGTCTCAGGGGCCCTGGGCGGCTTTCACCGCACCACGAAGCTGAGCTCTCCCTCTGCTACGGGTTTGCCGGCCACGGTGGCAAGCCCATGGCCTTTGCCAACCCCGTGTCTCACCCAAAGCAAAGACGTTTCTAACCGCATTACTTGCCCCGGTCTCACTTGATCACGAAAGCGGAATGCGTCGATCCCGGCAAACAGGGCAAGGCGGCCACGGTATTCCGCCTTTGATAGCAACGCTATTGCTCCTACTTGAGCGATAGCCTCTACGATCAACACCCCGGGCATAACAGGGTAACCGGGGAAGTGGCCTGTGAAAAACGGTTCTTCGGGTGAGATATGCTTTATTCCCACCGCACGTATGCCAGGCTCCAGCTCCAATACCTCATCCACGAACAAAAATGGTGGCCTATGAGGGATGATCTCCTGGATCTCCTTCAGGCCCAGCGTTCCGGTTATTCCCACGATTTATATCCCCCACCTTTTCACGATCAAAGTCACGTTATGACCACCGAATCCAAACGAATTAGACAGGGCCACCCGTATCTGCCCGGAGCGGCCTACGTTTGGCACGTAGTCCAGGTCGCAATCTGGATCCGGGTTTTCCAGATTGATCGTGGGAGGCAACCACTGATCCTGAATTGCCATGATGGTTGTGATCAGCTCCACAGCACCGGCCGCCCCGAGAAGGTGACCGAACATGGACTTGGAAGAACTGACAGCGAGCCGATACGCATGCTCACCGAAAACCTTCTTGATAGCCGCGGTCTCCAAGCGATCGTTGAGTCCTGTACCAGTGCCATGAGCGTTGATGTAATCCACTTCTTCCGGCTTCAGGGAAGCGTCTTTGATGGCGTCCTCCATAACCTTTGCAGCCCCTCGCCCTTCTGGTTCCGGCTGCACTATGTGGAAGGCGTCGCAGTTAGAAGCATATCCTACAATCTCGGCGTATATCTCAGCTCCGCGTTTCTGCGCATGTTCCAGGCTCTCCAGCACCAGCACGCCAGCGCCTTCTCCCATGACGAAGCCGTCGCGGTCTCGATCAAATGGCCGGCTGGCTCTCGTGGGTTCTTCGTTGCGAGTGGACATTGCTCCCATGGCACAGAAACCAGCGAAAGAAAGTAAGGTGATAGCAGCTTCTGACCCACCCGCCAACGCTATTTGGCATTTACCCCTTTTGATGAGTAGCGTCGCTTCTCCAATCGCATTCGCAGAAGAAGCACAGGCGGATACTACGGCCATGTTAGGCCCTTTGAGCCCAAGCTCGATAGCAACCTGACCCCCCGCCATGTTCGCTATAAGCATAGGGACGAAGAACGGGCTTATCCGCCCCGGGCCACGTTCTATTAACACACGGTGCTGCTGCTCAATCGTTTCCATGCCACCTATTCCGGAGCTTATTATTACCCCGGTCGATTCCCGTTCCTCTTCCGACAGGTTTAGTTTGGCATCCTCCACCGCCATGCGAGCAGCTGCCACCGCGAATTGCGTGAATCTGTCCATGTGTCTGGAAGTTCGTCTATCCATGTATTTCAAAGGGTCAAAGTCTTTCACCTCTCCGGCGATTCTTGTGGGAAGCCCACTGGCATCAAATCGGGTCACAGGGCCTATGCCGCTCTCGCCTCGCCTAACGGCCTGCCAGAATCTCTCTTTTCCAGTGCCTACCGGAGAGACCACTCCTATGCCTGTGACTACTACTCGACGTCTCATGTCATCCCCTTCCTCTCGCGCTGACCTCACATCGTCATCCCACCATCGACGACCAGTACTTGTCCCGTTATGTAACCGGCTAAGGGCGATGCCAGGTAGCATACGGCAAACGCCACCTCTTCGGGCCGTCCCAGACGTCCCATAGGTACCCTCTGCAACAGCCCTTCCGCCGCTTTCGTTGATAAAGCAGCCCCCATTCCCGCATCGATGAGTCCCGGTGCCACAGCGTTTACAGTTATGCCGCGTGAAGCCACTTCTCTCGCCAGACTCTTGGTTAACCCGATCAGTCCAGCCTTTGAAGCCGCGTAGTTCGCCTGCCCGCGGTTGCCAGTGATGCCGGCTATCGAGCTGATGTTCACAATCCTCCCCCACCTGCGCTTGAGCATGGGGCGCAGGGCAGCACGGCTGCAGTTGAACGCACCCTTCAAGTTCACCGCCAATACGTAGTCCCACTCATCGTCCTTCATCGTCAACGCCAGATTGTCTCTTGTTACTCCTGCATTGTTCACCAGTATGTCAAGCCCGCCAAGTGCCTCCACCGTTTGCCGCACCATTCCCTCGCAATCCTCAGCTTCGCGCACGTCACCCGGTACTACTATCGACTCCCTACCGTAACCTCGAATAGTGCGGGCGACCTCGTGCGCTTCTTCCACCTTGGACACCGCGTTTACAGCCACTGCAGCTCCACACTCGGCCAGTTGAAGGGCGATCGCACGTCCAATGCCCCTGGAGGCACCGGTCACAAGCGCCACCTTGCCGGACAACCACTTTGATAGCTCCTCCATCACGATGCCTCCTCCCTGGCTTCGGCTATAACTGCCAAAGTCTCTCTGAGGCTCTTTGCATCCTCGACGTTCAGCACGCGGATCCTTTTGCTTGTTCGCTTGATGAAACCCGACAAGGTGCGCCCTGGTCCCAGTTCCACAATGTGGGTGACACCATCTCGCTCCATCGAGTAGATCACATCCTCCCACATCACCGGATGGCACAGCTGGCGAGACAGATTGTGCCTGATCTCGGTCGCCCGGCGCAAAAGCCGCCCGTCGACGCTGGAGTAAAACGACACTCGAGGATCATGAATCTCAGTACGCTCGAGTTCTTGAGAAAGGCGGGATGCTGCTTCATTCAGGAGGCTGCAGTGTGATGGACTGCTCATGGCCACCCGGACGACCTTTCTTGCACCCATGCGCTTGGCAATGCTCTCCACAGCTTCGAGTGCCCTCATTTCGCCACCTACCACAATCTGGCCCGGGCAGTTATAATTCGCAGGTTCCGCGATGCCCACCTCGGAGGCTTCCTTGCAGGCTGCCTCCACCTGCACGCGCTCGAGGCCGATCACTGCCAGCATGCCACCTACGCCTGGAGGGAGGGTTTCCCGCATTATGCGCCCTCGTGTATGTACTAGTTTTAGGGCACTTTTCATGTCTAATGCCTCTGCCGCTACGAGGGCCGCATACTCTCCTACGCTGAGGCCCGCCACCGCCTCTGCCTCTATCCCCTGGTTACGCAGCACCTGCCAGGCCGCTAGACTGGCTGTGACCACAGCGGGCTGAATGATATCGTTCTGGACTAGCTCCTCCGCCGGCCCGTGGAAGCAGATCGACGATAGAGGGAAACCTAGCACATCATTCGCAAGCCTAAAAACCTCTCTCGCTTCCTCGTGGTCCCTGCAGAGTTCAACGCCCATGCCGACATATTGTGAGCCCTGTCCTGGAAACACGAAAGCCAACTTCATTTGCCTTCACCCCGCTCGCTATGCTTGATCCCGGCGAAAACCGCCTGTGCTCCTTCAAACAGCTCTTTAATAATCTCCGCCGCAGGCTGCTCACGTTTAACCAACCCCGCGCACTGGCCCGCCATAACAGATCCACCCTCTACATCCCCTTGCAGTACCGCTGCCGCGAGTTTTCCTTCGCCGAGCCTTGCCAACTCTTCCTTGCTCGTACCTAACCGCTCCTTCTCCAGGAACTCCCTGGCAAAGCGATTTCGAAGTACCCTAACCGGGTGGCCCGTGGAAAGGCCGGTTACAACAGTATCTCTATCACCAGCATCGATGATCATCCGCTTGTAGGCGGGGTGTGCCTCGCACTCCTTGGCTACGACGAATCGCGTCCCAACCTGTACCCCACTCGCCCCGAGGGCGAATGCGGCAGCCACGCCTCTCCCGTCCGCAATGCCCCCCGCAGCTATTACGGGGATGCGCACTGCATCCACGACCTGCGGTACCAGCACCATCGTGGTCACCTCTCCGATGTGCCCTCCTGATTCCATCCCCTCTGCAATAATGCCGTCAACACCCAACCGTTCCAGTCTTCGTGCCAGGGCGGAGGACGATACTACGGGAAAAATTTTCGTGCCCCCACGCTTCAA
The DNA here is from genome assembly GCA_012840015.1 of Bacillota bacterium. Taxonomy (GTDB): domain Bacteria; phylum Bacillota; class Sulfobacillia; order DUMF01; family DUMF01; genus DUMF01. The sequence goes on along the minus strand of DUMF01000024.1, from coordinate 35,934 downwards.
CTTGTCTATGTATTTTCCAGGGTTACCTGCTCCGGTGGTGACCACGGGGACTCTTTCCACCTCCAAGAGTCGCATTATGTCTTCAGCGTGAGGCGAAAGCAGCATCACGTTTACGCCAAAAGGTTTCTGCGTAAGCTCGCGCACTCGGCGTATTTGATCCCGCACCCATTCTGCGGGAAATCCTCCCGAACCTATGATTCCGAGGCCGCCAGCCTCAGACACCGCTGCGACGAGTGGAGCCGTGGCCACCCATGCCATGCCACCTTGGAATATCGGGTATTCTATCCCGAGCATTTCACAAAGCTCACGTCCAAGCGCCATTTCCATTCCATTCCTCCCACCTCAACACCGCGCTCCCCCACGTCAATCCAGCCCCGAAGCCTACAAACACCACAATCTGACCGTCCGTTAGCAGGCTGGCTTTCCTCGCTTCAGCGAGTGCTATTGGGATAGACGCTGCCGCAGTGTTGCCGTAACGGTCTATGTTGATTACCACTTTCTCGTCCGGTACACCGAGCCGCTCGGCACAAGCCTCTATTATCCGCCTGTTGGCCTGGTGGGGTATCACCAGATCGATATCCTGCCTCGTCAAGCCCGCTTGTTCCAGTGCTTCGTCCACCGAACGCACCATCGCCCGCACTGCAAGCTTGAACACCTCGTTCCCTTTCATGCGAATGAAGTGCATCCTGCCCTTCACAGTCTCCTCGGATGCAGGAAGGCGGCTGCCACCGGCCGGTATGTACAGCAACTCTGCCCCCGAACCATCAGACCCCAGGCAGAAAGACAAGATCCCACCATCGCCTGAGGCCGGGACCAGCACCGCCGCCCCGGCTCCATCACCAAAAAGTACGCACGTGCTGCGGTCGCCGTAGTCTGTCACCCTGGATAGCGTCTCTGCTCCAACGAGCAACACTCTTTTGAATTTGCCCGTCGATATGAACTGATCCGCAACTGCTAGTCCGTATAGGAACCCCGAGCAGGCAGCATTGATATCGAAAGCGGCCGCATTGCGGGCACCCAGTCTGTGTTGAAGAAGGCATGAAGAAGGCGGCACCATATGATCGGGCCCGACCGTGCATAGCACTATGAGGTCCAGCTCCGTTGGACTGATTCCGGCATCCCGTAAGGCTTCCCTCGCCGCCTCTTCGGCCAGGTCCGTCGTAGCCTGGTCTGCTGAGGCGATCCTCCTTTCATTGATACCGGTGCGTTCCACTATCCATTGCTCAGTGGTATCCACGAGCAGTTCCAGATCCCGGTTGGTTAGCCTTTTTGACGGCACTCCGATCCCTGCGCCAGCGATTATGCTCCTTCGTTGAGTCACTTTCTAAGCCTCACCCTTTCTGGGGCTCGGTCAACATGTGAAACGTGCCCCTGAATACGCTCTCTTGCCTGGATTTTGTGGTGACCTTTATACACCACCGGTTCTGCTTACAATCCGCGAGCCTGGCAGCTGCAATGAGCCTCTCACCGACCTTGACCGGTCTCAGGAATTTCACGTTGGCATCGGCAGTAAATACGTTTTGCCCTTCCGGCAGAACGTGCAGCGCCGCCGTATGCGCCTGCGCGACCAAATAGTACGGCCTCACGATTTGAGTACGCGGCACAACCATGTCAGGGGTTATCGCCATGGAGGAGATCACCCGTTGACCAGGCTCCAATACAACTACATCGCCCATGGTGCGGTATCCTTGAATGAACTGCTCACCTTCCAGTAACCTCGAAACCAGGCTCTTCAGCCGTTCCCTTAGTTCTGCGATGTCGAGTTCCATGCGGTCCAACCTTATCGTTTGAACGCTGACTCCGAAAGCAGAAGCGAGTTCTTCATCGGTGAGAAGCGGGTTTTCTTGCAGCCGTCTAAGCAGCTCACGATGACGTTCCGACTTGTTCAGGTTCCGGGAGCCGGCCATTTTTTACACCTCCCATTAGTACCTGGTGTTAGCATTATATTCCAAATTAACGCACGAACACAATACTTGACTAGAAACGCAAATACTATCTAAACGCAAACACGAACGCTTTTAGGGAGGCGCTACTTTGAAAACAACGAAGAAAAAGCAAAATGAGCAGCTTAGCCCGTTGGAACTCCTGAAGATGGAGGTAGCCGAAGAACTGGGATTGCTTGAGAAAATTCGCAAGGTAGGATGGGGTGGTCTGTCTGCGGCGGAAAGCGGTAGAATAGGAGGTGTAATGACTCAAAGACTGAAGGAGAAAAGCGAAGGAGAGCGTTAGGAGGTATTCAGGATGCAACCTTCGAAGGGACTCGCGCGAAGGGCAAGGGAGCTGAGCCCGTCTCCTACTCTCGCGTTGGATGCAAAGGCCAAACAAATGAAGCGCGCTGGAATCGATGTGATCAGTTTCGGCGTGGGTGAGCCCGACTTCGACACGCCCGCACACATCAAGGCAGCAGCCATAGAAGCCATCCAGGAGGGCTTTACTAAGTACACCCCGTCCAATGGTATCCCTCAATTGCAGGAAGCCATAGCAGCCAAGCTTCAAAAAGACAATGGATTGCATTACGAGCCCAACCAGATCGTTGTGTCCGTTGGGGCAAAGCATGCCATCTTCAACGCCCTGCAGGTGCTTTGCGAGCCCGGTGACGAAGTGTTGATCCTGGCCCCTTATTGGGTTAGCTATCCCGAGATGGTTAAACTTACCGGGGCACAACCCGTGATAGTGGAAACCAAGGAAGAGAACGGCTTTAAGGTAACCGTTGACGATCTCGAAAGAGCTTCAAGCTCTAATACGAAGCTCCTTTTACTCAATACTCCATGCAATCCATCGGGTTGTGTTTACTCTCGAGAAGAGCTGGAGCAGATCTCCAGATTCGTAGTGGAAAAGGATATCTGGGTTATCTCGGACGAAATCTATGAGAAACTCGTCTACGGCTCCGCTTCGCACATCAGCATCGCTTCATTCAATAGCGATGTGTACGATCGCACCATTACGGTGAATGGCGTCTCGAAAGCGTATGCAATGACCGGCTGGCGCATCGGCTATTCTGCCTCGCCCAAAAACGTGGCTAAAGCGATAGGGGACTTCCAAAGCCAGTGTACGTCAAACGCGACATCCATATCCCAGAAGGCGGCGCTGGCCGCCCTGACCGGCACTCAAGAGCCGATAACCGCTATGGTAGCGGAATTCAAGAATCGCCGGGACTATATGGTCGCACGTTTAAACCGTATAGACGGGGTGAAGTGCCAGGTACCCGACGGCGCCTTTTACGTATTCCCAAGTTTCAAATCACTGCTCAATAGACGTTTTAAGGGGCAGGTGCTCGGCTCCACGGCGGCACTCGCAGACATCCTTTTGAATGAAGCAAAGGTTGCCATAGTTCCAGGCGAAGCATTCGGAATGCCTGGCTACATGAGGTTCTCTTATGCGACGTCGATGGAAAAAATAAGGGAGGGCCTCGACAGGATGGAGCGCATCCTCGACAGTCTGGAGGTCTGAAACTTTGCGACTGGAAGGAAAACGAATAGCACTTGTCGGGCTAGGGGTGTCGAACCTTGCCCTCGCCAGGTACCTTCATGCGAAGGGGCTTAGCTTTGAAGTGCGCGACAAGAAAAGAGCGGAGCAGTTGGAAGATAAGTTGAGCCAGTTACCCCCATCCGTAAGCAGGCTGATTCTCGGCGATGGCTACCTCGACGGTCTCGAGCAGTTGGACCTGGTGTTTCTCACTCCGGGAATGAGGAAAGACTTTCCTGAGATACGCCATGCGGTGGGATGCGGGACCGTCTTTTCTTCCGAAATGGCATTATTCGTAGATCAGTGTCGCGCTCCGATCTGCGGCATTACCGGAAGCGCAGGAAAGACCACCACCACGAGTCTCATCGGAGAGATGCTGAGGCGGGGCATCTCCAAGCGCGTGTACGTTGGTGGAAACATCGGAAACCCTTTGATCGAACTCGTCGACTCCATAGAGCCGGAAGCAGTGGTAGTGTTGGAGCTATCTAGCTTTCAACTGCAAATGATGACCAAAAGTCCGCACGTAGCCGTGCTTTTGAACATAAGCCCTAATCACCTCGATGTCCATGCCTCGATGGAAGAGTACGTAGAGGCAAAAAGCAACATTTTTAAGCACCACACCTCCTGCGATCACCTCGTGGTAAATGCCGACGAGCCCGGAGCACAAAGCGCGATACGCGGGTATCCTTACGATTGTCTCCAATTCAGCCGGCTCCATGCCGTCGAAAGAGGCGCCTTCTTAGACGATGGGCTCATTCTTTTGACAGATGGAAATCACAGCACTACGGTATTGCCCGCTAGTCAAGTCCGAATCCCTGGGCTACACAACTTGGAGAACGTGCTGGCAGCCTGTTGCGCCAGCAGCCTCTTCGGCTGCAGCGTTGAAGCCATGGCTCAGGTAGCTAGCACTTTCCCTGGAGTGGAACACCGGCTCGAATTCGTACGGGAAATAGACGGAGTAACCTACATAAACGACTCTATAGCCACTACGCCCGAGCGCACCATGGCCGCCATCGCCACAGTCACCGGGCCGGTCGTACTGATCGCTGGGGGATACGATAAGCATCTGCCTTTTGATCACCTGGCGGAGAAGATCTTACAGGCGAACATTCCCGTCGTCCTGACACTCGGCGTGACCGCGCCCAAAATCGAAGAAGCTATAAGTCGTGCGGCCTACGCCCGGCCATCCACCTCCCAACGGCGTGTGCCAGCTGTCATACGGTGCGAGGATCTGAAAGAGGCGGTGTATAAGGCTCGTGAGTACGCAACTCCTGGCTATACGGTGTTGCTTTCACCCGCGTGCGCCAGTTATGACATGTTCCGGAACTTCGAAGAACGAGGCCGCTTGTTTAAGAAGCTGGTGTATGAACTTTGAAACTCAACCGCGAGGCACTCTTCGAGCTCGTCGCCGATCTCGAGACTATGTACTGTAATGACCCGACGGCAAGTCCAGATTTGCCTCTCTTACCCCAAATAAAGGGCGACGCCATGGACGTGCTGGTAGCCACCATCCTATCGCAGGCGACTACCGATGCCAGCGCGAAGGTATGCTTTGACAGGCTTAAGCGAGCGTTCCCCGCATGGAGGGATGCCCTCAACGCATCCCAAGACGAAATCGCGGGGCTGATCAGGTCCTGCGGCCTGAGTAGCCAAAAGGCATCCGCCATAAAGAGAATACTCGATTTCACTAAAGGTACCCTGGACCACCTGCGGGGAATCAGCCCAGAAGAAGCCTATTCGACGTTGCTTTCGCTTCCGGGAGTGGGCCCAAAGACAGCCGCGTGTGTAATGCTGTTCGCGTTCGATCGTCCGTTTATGCCAGTGGATACTCATATAAGGAGAGTAGCGGGGAGGCTAGGACTAGTGCCGGCTAAGGCCAACGCGCCACAGGTGCAATACCTCCTGCAGAAGGTGGTACCCGCGGAAATCGCGGGTAAGCTGCACGTCCTGCTCATCCGCCACGGTCGAAAGCTGTGCACCGCTCGATCGCCCAAGTGTGTTCGGTGCACCCTTTCTAGAAACTGCGATTATTACTCATCTTCTGTAGTAGGCTCGCGTGTGGCTGCCTCGCCTGGAGCCGGCTCCCCGGAACCATCGATGGATTCGTCAGGCGCTTCATCGTCACGGACGGGCTCGATGTCGGGAAAGGCAGCAATGTCCCTACCGCAGTAGGGGCAAAGCCATCTGGTATATAGAGTCGCAGCGGAATAGGAAATGCCGCCGCAGTCCGGGCATTTTTTCCACGGCACGATTAATTCCCCTTGTCTAGTCTACCATATTTTAGGTAAACGGAGTGCAAAAAAATATGGATACAACTCAATTCGTTCATATTCACGTTCATACGGAATTTAGTCTGTTGGACGGTGCCGCTAGAATAAGCTCTCTCGTAGATAAGGCCGCCCAATGGGGAATGCCAGCACTGGCCATTACAGATCACGGGTACATGTACGGATGTATAGAATTCTACAAGTGCTGCAAGTCCAGGGGTATAAAGCCCATAATCGGCTGCGAGATGTATGTGGCACGCAAATCGATGCTGGATAAAACGGCTGGCTTGAGAGACGAACCACACCACTTAGTGCTTCTGGCAGAAAACGAGGAAGGCTACCGAAACCTTTTGAAACTGGTGACCGAGGCTTCATTGAATGGTTTCTACTATAAACCGAGAGTAGACCTAGAATTGCTCAGGCAATACCCGAAGGGCTTGATCGCTCTAAGCGCCTGCCAAGCGGGAGAAATCCCAGAGTTACTGCTTTCGGGAGAATTCGAGAAAGCCAGGCACAAGGCCATTGAGTACGAATCAATATTCGGAAAGGGAAACTTCTATCTGGAGCTTCAGGAGAACGGGATGCCCGGCCAGAAAGAGCTCAACCGCCTGTTAATGCAACTCAGCGAGAGCACCGGCATACCCTTGGTGGCCACGAACGATTGTCACTACCTCGAAAAGCAAGACTGGTACGCGCACGATGTCCTGCTGTGCGTTCAGACGGGTAAGACCTACGATGATCCCCGAAGACTCAGGTTTCAAAGCAAAGAGCTTTATTTCAAGTCACCCTCTCAAATGATCTCCGATTTTGCCTATTGCCCCGAAGCGATAGAGAATACTCTGAGAATCGCAGATAGGTGTTCTCTGGAGCTCGAGTTCGGGAAATTGCACTTGCCCGCTTTCGCTGTGCCGGAAGGGCGTGACGAGAGGACTCACTTGCGCGAGCTATGCCAGAAACGCTTGGCTTCAAGATATCCCAACCCTTCAGCTGAAGTAATGGCCAGGCTAGAACACGAGCTGGGTGTAATTGAAAGGATGGGTTATTCGGGCTACTTTTTGATCGTTTCGGATTTCGTCGACTACGCAAAGCGTCACGGCATACCGGTCGGCCCCGGTCGTGGATCAGCCGCAGGCAGTATTGTGGCATACATCCTGGGGATAACCGAAGTCGACCCGCTGTCTCACGGCCTCCTGTTTGAGCGTTTCTTGAACCCCGAACGCGTGTCCATGCCCGATATCGACATCGATTTCTGTTACGAACGAAGGCCGGAGGTAATTCAGTACGTGACGCAGAAATATGGTGCAGATTGCGTGGCTCAAATCATCACTTTCGGGACAATGGCTGCACGCGCCGCCATCAGAGACGTAGGACGCGTGCTTGGCTTCCCGTACATGGAAGTGGACAGAATTGCGAAGCTCGTGCCGATAGGACCCGGTGTAACTCTTCAAACCGCCTTAGAGCAGTCGCCCGAACTGGGAGCTGCCTACCGGTCGAACGAAAAGGTAGCAACTCTCATCGACCTCGCAGCAAAACTGGAAGGCCTTCCAAGGCACACGTCCGTACATGCTGCTGGAGTGGTCATAACCGGGGAACCACTGGTTAATACGGTTCCCTTGCAGCGGGCCCAGGAAGGAATGGTTACTACGCAATACCCGATGGAAGCCTTGGAGGAATTAGGCCTGCTCAAGATGGATTTCCTCGGTTTGAGGACGCTCACCGTGATCGATGAGTGTGTCAAGATGGTGAACCGCCGCGAGCGACTGGATTTGTCCAAGCTCAGTCTGGACGACGCTGACACATATAAGCTTTTGAGTTGCGGCGAAACGGCAGGTGTATTCCAGTTGGAAAGCGGCTGGGTGAAGGACTTTCTCAAGAGCTTGAAGCCCGCCCGCTTCGAGGATATCGTGGCGGCGGTAGCCCTCTGCCGCCCGGGGCCAATGGAGCAGATACCCGAATTCATAAACGCTAAGCATGCCGGAGCCCATTACCTCCATCCGGTGTTGGAGCCCATTCTGTCCGAAACGTATGGCGTCATCGTATATCAAGAACAAATCATGCGCATAGCTGCGACTGTAGCCGGCTTCACTATGGGACAAGCCGACATACTGCGAAGAGCTGTCGGCAAGAAGAAGCGAGAGCTGCTCGACGAAATGCAGTCTGCTTTCGTAGCCGGCTGTCTCCGGAACGGCTATCCGCGGGAGTTGGCAGATCAACTGTACGACCTCATCCTCAAGTTCGCCAATTACGGTTTCAACAAAGCGCACGCGGTGGCTTACGCCCTGATAGCGTACCAGACTGCCTACCTAAAGGCTCACTATCCGGCGGAGTTCATGGCCGCACTGATGACTTCAGTGGCAGGAGCGCCAGAAAAAGTGGCGATGTACGTAGAGGAAAGCCGCCGCATGGGGGTAGCTGTGCTCCCTCCGGATATAAACGAAAGCCTGGAGGGATTTACGCCCACTCCGGATGGCATCCGATTCGGCTTGGGAGCGATCAAAAACGTTGGAACCGCCGCAGTCAAGAACATCATCGCAGCGAGAGCGTCGCGACCCTTCCGGTCACTTGCCGATTTTTGTTCTCGAGTGGATTCGAGAGTCATAAACAAGCGCGTGCTAGAGAGCCTGATAAAGGCCGGATCGATGGATAGCTTTGGTCCGACACGAAGCCAACTACTAGCCATGATAGACGAGGCCATGGAGCTGTCACCCAAAGCCAAACAGCAGACAGATGGCCAATTATCGTTGTTCGAAGGCACCGAGCTACATACCCCGGAGGTCAAGGTACCTCAAGTACGGGAACTATCCAAAGCCAAACTGTTGGCATTCGAAAAGGAAGTGCTCGGGCTATATGTGAGCGGTCATCCTCTGGAACAGTACAGGCACGAGCTTCACTCACCCTGGCTGACCCCCTTAATTAGACTGAGGGAACTACCCGACGGCAAGGTCATTCAGGGTGCAGGGGCCGTCGTTTCGGTCCGAAAGACGACCACCCGAAGAGGAGAGCCCATGGCTTTTGTAACGGTAGAAGATTTCACTGGTAGTGCAGAGCTCGTCGTCTTCCCATCCGCTTTTTCCAAATGTTCTGGGTGGCTTAAGTCGCAGAATCTGGTGACTTTTTCCGGCAGGGTGTCACGGAGGGAAGAGCAGACTACAATTATTATTATAGAAGATATGAGAAATCTTGCAGGGGAAAGGAGTCGCACCGGCAGTGTGGACCGTAGTCTACGTAGCACGCAATAGGGCAATGGCCGAGATGCTCAAGAAAATACTGGAGAACGAAGGGATGCTTGCGACTCTAAGATCCGTCGGCATCCCACATATGGGAGACGCGTGCAATTTCGAAATACTTGTACCATCCTCGGAGGCCGAAGAAGCAGCTACAACACTGGCGGCCTATCTATCTGAGAACGCGTTCCATCGTAGCCAGTCAGAATAATAGCGGAATACTTGTGGAGATGACCGGTCGGTGGTGTTGCGTCTTGGGCAAGTCGGTTCGTGTAAAGCGCATACTTTTGTTGGTCTTACTATTCGCGACTTTGCTATTGGCAGTCGCTGCCATATCGGCAGTCCCAAACCTGCCTGAAGCTACTGGCTATGTCAATGATTTTGCCTCCGTGCTTTCAAGCTCAGAGAGGGAAAAGCTCGAGCGACAGATTTCCGACGGCGTAAAAAAGACTGGAGCCGAGGTAGCGGTTGCCATCGTACGAACAAGTGGGCAATACTCGCCTAAAGAATATGCAGTATCGCTTTTTGAAAAATGGGGTATCGGTAAGAAGGGCAAAGACAATGGCCTTCTCATACTGCTGGTCATGGACCAGCGCCGTCTGGAGATAGAAGTAGGCTACGGACTGGAACCCGTGATTACAGATAGTGTGGCCGGACGCATACGCGACCAGTATCTCATTCCCGCTTTCAAGCAGGGCAAATATGCTCTCGGGCTCGAGCAGGCGATATCGGATATTTATCGCCGCATAGGTTCTGGTTCCACCGATTCCCCCGATGCTGCCGCACCGGCTCGTCCGAACTTTCTGTCTCTTTTTCCCATAATCGTTGTGGTATTGTTGACATTAGTAGCCACGGTCACCCTCGTCCTGGCCTACGCCCGCAAGCGCCAGCGTTGTCCTCAGTGTGGGGCACCACTGAGACGTACGGAGCGAATACTGCGCACAGCGACAGCTGCACTCCCGGGTCTCATGGCCGTTACGCTCCTGTGCAACAAATGTGGCTACAGCAAGACAGTGGAGAAAATCATACACTTGGTAGGCACGAGCGGTCCGTGGTCAAGTGGTCCAGGTGGCCCCTGGCTCGGAGGGCCGTGGTTCGGAGGAGGATTTAGCAGGCGCAGCGGCTCCGGTCAAGGCTCTGGCGGCGGTTTCGGCGGCTTCGGTGGAGGGCGAAGTGGCGGCGGAGGTGCCGGCGGACACTGGTGACCACCACACGAAAAAGCACGAAAGGAGAATGTAGATTGAAGAAAACCTGGCTAGTCGTGGGTATTATAGTTGTCGTTGCGATAATCATAGGCGGGTCTCTTGCAGCCAGCTATAACAAACTGGTCAGTCTCAGCGAGGCTGCCGCAGGACAGTGGGCACAGGTTGAGAACCAGCTGAAAAGGCGAGCAGACCTGATTCCAAATTTGGTCCAGGTCGTGAAGGGCTATGCATCTCACGAAACAGAAGTCTTTACCAAGATCGCAGATGCACGAGCCAAATTGGCAGGGACACTCTCTCAGGAACAAAGAATAGAAGCGGAAAACCAGTTGAGCAGCGCTCTCGCGCGTTTGCTGGTAGTTGTGGAACGATATCCGGAGTTGAAAGCCGACCAGCAATTCACCGGGTTGAGGGATGAGCTAGTGGGTACGGAGAACAGGCTGGCAGTAGAACGCATGAGATATAACGAGATAGTCCAACAGTACAACCGCACTGTCCGAAGCTTCCCGATGTTGTTTTTCGCCAGGATGTTCGGTTTTCAGGCCAAACCATATTATCAGGTTCCTCCGGATGCCTCGATAGTGCCCGAAGTAAAGTTCTGAGGACCCGGCAAGCAGGTATCTTTCGTACCTTCATCGTAGGTCGGCCGGCTTGCCGTCGTTTTCTTACCAAGGGTTTCTCTACCAAGTTATACTCGGCCTCGCCTCCCGGGCTGAAGCGGCCACAACGGGTGCGGACGGGCGAAAAGCCGTTTCACGACGATGGTGCCGTAACAGCCTCGTGGCAGCGCGAAATTTAGCGTTATCTTGTGAGTTCCTCTGAAGACCTCGTCGGGTTCCGGGCCATCGAGCCGGAAATCTGAGGGAAAAACCAACACATCGCGGGGTACTGCTTTAAAGAAGGCCTGCCTTAGCTGGCGGAGGTTAAAGCTGGACGGTCGCAGGCCTCTCTCTGATAATAGCACTGAGTATGTGCTTGTAAATAGCTCGTCGGAAAAAGTGGCCTTTGCAGCGGGCAAGGTGGCTTGCACTCTACGGAGCCTTTCGATTTTTTCGCAGAACGCGGGATCATCCTCTGGCTCGTAGAAAAAGTATGCCCCGATGTCGCCCTCATAGACGCTGAGCGTTATACCTAGATTCTGTAGTACGCGACGCAGCAGTTCATCCCACAGGAAGCTCTGATACGATGAGAATATCATCGACAACTCCTCGCGGGGCACGAGGCGGAGTGCACCCATGTAATCACCCCGGTTCTCCCGGATGTGCTGACATACCTTTCTCAACCAAGGCTCCGATATGCGATGCAGCAGTTCTTCGCAGCCTTCCGCCTTCCATGCTTCCCACTCTTTTAAGTCGTCCAAATAGCCCCAGGCTCCCAGGATTGACTGTAGTGCGCCACGCCATTGCCGTCTGAGCATTCTCTCCGCGGCAAATCCGGTTTCGGGCCGCACGCCTCGAAAGCGTTGGTCATCGAAATAATTTGGATGGCCGTATTTCACAGCTTGGCTAGCAATGCGGGCGCACACCAACTCGAGTTCTCCCGGGTCCAAGGATCTCACTACGATCTTGAACACATTCTTGCGAATAAACGATGGTCCCATGGGCCGGGCAGTGGCACCGACCCTTTCAAAAACGTAAAAGGGCAAAGACTCTCTCGAATCCTGTTTTTCAGGAGGGTATCGATGGCTCAAATCTTTTGTGCAGCGGCTACAGACACTCACGTATTGAGTAGTTGTGGCCCATCTGTCCTTCCTGCCACCATATGTGAGCCAAGTACGGGGAATAGAGGCATGTCGAGCTATACGATCCAGAACGTCGGTGGTGTTCCAGCCGTATTTCTGTAGTTTGTATAGAGGCAAATCACCGCGACCCAGAGCTTCCATGTCTGGTTGCTCTGATACGCAAAAATCTTCAGGCCTGACCCTTAATTTCATGGCATCTGTAAAGCGTGAGCGGACCTGTAAGCCGGGTTCTGTCGCGGGTGGCCATCTATCTGGGGCGCCAGTCGCCTGACGCCTCTAGCGACCTAACCCGAGGGATCGGCGGGCAACGTCATCCCCCTCCTACTTGGTCTTGCTCCGGGTGGGGTTTACCTGGCCGGCCAGTCGCCTGGCCGCCGGTGGTCTCTTACACCGCCTTTTCACCCTTACCTGCAAATGCAGGCGGTATGTCTCTGTGGCACTTTCCCTGGGGTTGCCCCCGCTGGGCGTTACCCAGCACCCTGCCCTATGGAGCCCGGACTTTCCTCGGGCATCGAATGCCCGCGGCCACCTGGTCCGCTCGCTGCTTGGATTTCACCGTGCTGAATTAGGTTAACGCCACTCAAACGAATTGTCAATGTTGAAACTAAATCGATCAATGAGCGTCATATTGAGTGACGTCCACAATTATATAATTCCTTGACGCGCGATCAAAATACGCCGGTCGAAGCGTCTTAATTGAAAAATGGAGGTGTGAAGAATGACTAGGTTAAGTGCCGTTATTTGCGCGCTGGTAGTGGGAGTCGCTTTAATCATCTGTGCCCTTATAATCTCAAAACCCGCGATGGAATTCGTTACCGCCAAAAAGTCTATTACCGTCACGGGGTCGGCCAAAAAGCAGATCAGATCGGACCTCATTGTGTGGCGATCGGGGTTCTCACGACAATCTGATGACCTTGGCAAAGCCTATGCAGCTCTAAAAGCAGATCTTGCCGTCGTTAAGAATTACCTCGTACAAAGGGGTATTAAAGAGAACGAAATCGTGTTTCAGCCAGTGAGCACTGAGACGATATACGCCACTGATCCCAAAACGGGCATGATGACGAGGCAGATAGCCGGCTATGTGCTATACCAAAACCTCGAAGTGCGCTCCGCGGAAGTGGACAAGATCGCCGAGATATCCCGGAGCTCGACAGAGCTTATCGAGAAGGGGATAGTGTTCCACTCCTATCCGCCTCAATACTACTATACGAAGCTGAATGAGTTGAAGGTGGATATGCTAGCGGAAGCCGCAAAGGATGCCATGGCTCGCGCCGAGAAAATCGCTGCGGCGACTGGTAGCAGGGTAGGTCACCTGAGGGCTGCTAAGATGGGAGTATTCCAAATCACGCCAAAGGACTCCACGGAAGTATCCGACTATGGTATCAACGATACCAGCTCCCTCGAAAAAGATATCACCGCGGTTGTGAACGCCGAGTTTGCAGTCCAATAGCCGCTTTTTAGCCGACATTAAACCGGGGCACTTGCGTTTGAACCCGCCAAATGGAAAACTATAAGGAGAACGGTCCCGACGGAGGTGCCCCGCGTTGCCGTATTGGCTAGGCCTAACGCTCGTGTTCATAGGTTTCTTCATTACTGCTGCCGGTGTGCCCATCAGTTCTTTCGGACTTTTCGCGTTCCTTGTCCGCTTATGCCGCACCTACCGAGCAGGCTGGGTCATAGCGGCGGCCGTTTCTGGTATGGCAACGGCTCTCGGGCACTTGGGGTCGCTCGTAGCGTTCAGGTTTTACGGCTCCACGCTTAAAGCTCGCTTGGAACGGTTCTTCCCCATCGGAGATAATGAACTGGGAGCAATCGAAGAACGGGTGTTCCGAACGTGGCCTGTTACGTTTTTCCTTCGTTGGCTGGGAGGTGGCTACAGCCAGGTTTTCTGGCTGGCAGGTATGACTTCCGGCCCTCTAGAAAGACTGGTCGTGCCTTTCGTGCTGAACGATTTCCTGTGGGCAGCCTTTTGGTGCTTTGCCATAACCACGTTTTCTGATCGCGTTCCTGTACTGGAGTACTGGTTGACCGTCACGGGCATCGCGGCGATGGTAATTACTCCCGTTACCATGTATTTTGCGGCGAAGCGTCATGCTTCGAGCCATGCCGGAGTGGTGAGAGAGCGCTAGTCATCTCCAAGAATCGGTTTCTTCGAGGAGGATTGAGCGATGGAGTTCAGAGAGCTTGTGATGAGGCGGAAGAGTATAAGAAAGTATCTCCCCGATCCCGTCGACCAAAAAGACATTTATGAAATGCTGGAGCTTGCCACCCGGGCTGCAAATGCTGGGAACCAACAGATGTGGAGGTTCTTCGTCATCCAATCTAAGGACGTCTTGTCCAGAATGGCACAGGCCGTATCGGACGCTACCGATCGACTTGCCGCACGGGTGGGCCAGTCGGAGCGCGCCTCATCTGCCAAGAAATGGGCCTTGTTTTTCCAAGAAGCGCCTTGCGTCATAGCCGTGGCAACCCAGAGATACGACTCAGTGGTGGAAAAAATGCTAGTCCAAGCAGGGTATTCTCAACAACAGATAGACGACCTCAGGGTTAGGCCTGATTTGCAGAGCATAGGCGGGTGTATCCAACTGCTCCTCCTGGCTGCTGAGGAAAAGGGCTATGGCGCTTGCTGGATGACTGCGCCTTTGATAGCGAGGCCAGAATTGGAGGAGATTTTGAAAATCAAGCCGCCTCTCAGCCTGGCGGCACTCATACCGCTGGGTAGGCCTGCCGAACAGCCCCCGCTAAGACCGAGAAAACCCGTTCAAGAGCTCGTAACTTATGTCTAACGGCCGGTTCCACATAACCGATCGGGAGATCGAACACGATGAAAGCGGCATTGACTAGCGCTCTATTGATCTTCACTGCGGAAGTGGGCGACAAGACCCAGCTCTTCGTAGCAGCATTGGCGGGCAAGTACGCTCCCGGAGTAGTAGTGAGCGGCGTCCTAACCGGAATAGCAGCCGTGCAGGGAGTAGCAGTAACGGTGGGCAAACTTCTTACGGACATAGTACCCATAGATTGGGTACAACTGGCCTCGGGAGCTGCATTCCTCGCTTTCGCCATTTGGTCTTTGCCAGAAGGCGAGGACGAGAAGGCCGCCCGGATACCTCTTACCATTAGTCCTTTTTTCGCGATCGCCGGAAGTTTTTTTATCGCCGAGTTGGGGGACAAGACCCAGTTAGCAGCGGTCGCACTTTCAGCCAGGTACGGGCAACCATTCCAGGTATGGCTTGGGGCGTTACTCGGCATGGCGACTGCTGACTGCCTAGGCCTGGTAGCAGGTTATCTCCTCGCAAGAACGGTTAAAGAAAATACGGTCAAGCAGATTTCCAGCGCCGTGTTTGCGCTATTCGCCGTCTCCACGATCTGGGCTACGGTCCCCCAGATCGCACTCCGATGGGGCTTAACCATGCTGGCCGCGGCTCTGTATGTCACTGCTTTCTTGGCTCACCGGCGAAGAACATCAAACCACGAATACCGGCGTAAAGTACGCAAATGACTCCGAAGGCGTCGTGGTCTCCTCCGTCAGCATCCCTTCATTGCACGAGCGTCAATATTATTGCCCCAGCAACCAGAGAAGCGATTTGCCCGCCTACATTCACACTCACCGCCTGCATGAGTATGAAGTTCTCGGGGTCCTCCGCCTGTGCCATCTTCTGTACCACCCTCGCGGACATTGGAAAGGCAGAGATTCCACACGCTCCGATCATTGGGTTGATCTTGTGTCTAAGGAAAAGGTTAGCCAGTTTAGCGAATAACACGCCGCACGCGGTATCTAGAGCAAAGGCGAGTAACCCCATGCCCAGTATAGCGAGAGTACTCGGGGTCAAGAAGCGCTCCGCCGTCATTGTCGAGCCGATGGCCAGGCCAAGGAGCATCGTCACTACGTCGACAAGCTCGTTTGAAGAGGATCTCACCAGCCTGTCCACAACACCAGACTCTCTCATCAGGTTGCCGAACATGAGTGAACCTACGAGCGCTACACTGATGGGGGCTATGGTGCCCGTTACCAGCGTTACTAGGATGGGGAAGAGAATCTTGATATTGCGGGGTACTGGCCTCGCCCGGTGCTGCATCCGGATGAGGCGCTCGTTCTTGGTAGTCAGAAGCCGAATTATTAGAGGCTGTATAACTGGTACCGACGCAATGTATGAATAAGCGGCTACAGAGATCGGCGCGAGCAAATGACTAGCGAACCTCGTGGCAACAAATATGGCAGTGGGCCCATCTGCAGCCCCAATTATGCCGATTGAAGCCGCCTCTCTGAGGTTGAAGCCAAGAGCAGTAGCAGCGACTACCGTCGCAAAGATGCCTAGCTGAGCAATCGCTCCAAATATGAGTACCACCGGTTGCTGAATGAGCGGGGTAAAATCGATCATTGTGCCAATCCCGATGAACACCAACAGCGGAAAAAGCTCCGTGATTATGCCTGCTTCGTAAAGCCTGGTTAAGAAACCGTCCGGGCCTATCGCCGAAGAGAACGGTATGTTTGCCAGCACTGTCCCGAATCCGATAGGCAGTAGGATCATAGGCTCGTAATTTTTTTCCACAGCAAGGTAAACCAATCCCAGAGCCACCCCAATCATCACCAGTTCTCCGGTGCTCAAAACATCTCGCCTCCCTTAACAAAAAGACCTTCATCCCTCATTCAAGGATAAAGGTCTCGCTTCTTTCCCTATTGACACCGGGCCTACGCCGTCCTGGCGGTGTCAAAGCCGCTCTACGGAGTCACGCAACCCGTAGCGGGAGCTACTCCCCTTCATCTTTTCTGCTACATTTTATTTGTTACTCGAGGAAGTCTTTCAACTTTTTAGACCTGGACGGATGCCGCAATTTTCGCAAAGCCTTGGCTTCGATTTGTCTTATTCTTTCTCGAGTGACCCCGAAGACTTGCCCCACCTCTTCCAGAGTCCTAGATCGACCGTCCTCTAGCCCAAAGCGCAATTTAAGGACGTTTTGCTCCCGTTCTGTAAGAGTATCCAATACACCCTCTAATTGCTCCTTAAGCAACTGGAACGAAGCTGCTTCGGCCGGAGCCGGTGCTTCTTGATCTTCGATGAAGTCTCCCAAATGGCTATCTTCTTCTTCGCCTATCGGCGTCTCCAGCGACACCGGCTCCTGGGCGATCTTCAAGATTTCCCTCACCCTGTCTTCAGAGACGCCCATCTCCTTGGCGATTTCCTCAGGCGTCGGTTCCCTGCCAAGTTCTTGCAGTAGCTGTCGGGATACCCTGATCAGTTTGTTGATCGTCTCTACCATGTGGACAGGTATTCGGATTGTCCTGGCTTGGTCGGCAATTGCCCGGGTAATCGCTTGTCTTATCCACCACGTGGCATACGTGCTGAATTTGTAACCCTTACGATAATCGAATTTCTCCACCGCCTTGATCAACCCCAGGTTACCTTCCTGTATGAGGTCCAAGAAAAGCATCCCGCGGCCTACGTATTTTTTCGCGATGCTCACCACGAGACGTAGGTTAGCCTCTATTAGCTTTTTCTTGGCTTCCTCATCGCCAGCCTCGATGCGCTTTGCAAGTTCAACCTCTTCTTGGGCTGTCAACAGTGGTACCTTGCCGATCTCCTTCAGGTACATGCGTACCGGATCGTCTATCGCAACGCCCTCGAGCAGGGCTTCATCGTCGGGAGGTACTTGATGCTCTTCTTGCCCATCTCCAACATCGGATGTCTCGGCTGTTTCCCCGTCTTTTGGAACGTTGACTACTTCTATACCCATGTCAGCCAGCGCTTCGTACATTTCCTCTATTTGTTCAGATGTCAGGTCCACGCCCTGCAGCGCGTCCATAATCTCTCTGTAAGTCAGGGAACCATTTTTCTTCCCTTGCTCCACCAGGTCTTTGATGTACTCCAGATTCGGTTCTCCGTCTCTAATTGCCACCGCTCACACCTCCCCCCTGAGCCCCCATGTCGGCTTTCACTTGTTTGATCAACGAATAATATTCGTCTAGTAGCTGCCGCTTTTCAGAGACATTTCCGGTTTGTTTGATCTTTACGAGCAACCGCGCCGCCTTAGACCGTTTTACTCTGTTGATGCAGTCAGCTACTATAATTTCGGGGTCTCCGTGCTGTATTCCTGTTATCGCTAACTCACTAATGCATTTCGCCATCTGATCATCGGCATACTCCATTACTTGCGATACCGACTTGTACTGGCCTGTTTCAACCAGTTCAAAAATCTTCTCCGCTATCTTGCGGAAAATCGCGTTTTCGAATACTATTCCCCCTAGCTTTTCCTTGATTCCAGGCGCCAAGTCAGGTCGCTGTATCAGGAGCTCTACCAACGTTTTTTCAGCGCGGTAGAGGGTTGTGGTCTTTTCATCCAGTTTTGTAATACTTTGCTCAGCGCTATTATTGCTCCTAAGTGGCTTTTTATGCCTTAAGCTGCGGGCGACTTCCAGGCTGAGCAGCCCTTGAGGTATCCCTAAGCGCTCTGAAAAACTACGCGCATAGAGTTCTCTTTCCACCACATTCTCTACTCCAACCAGAATCTTCTTAACCTCGTTAGCCGCAGCCAGTCTTCCCTCGGGCTGAGAAAGGTCCTTCCCTGCACACGCAAGCTTGAACCTAAACTCTATATAAGGAAGGGCATGCTCGATGACATCCCTAAAAGCATCGGCACCGTAGGCCCTTATGAATTCATCAGGGTCTTTCCCTTTGGGTATCTCCGCTACCGCCAGCTCGCAACCCAACTCGCTGAAAACTTCCGCACCCCGTAACGTGGCTGCTAGACCGGCATTATCAGCATCATATGCAATGACCACTTTTTCAGCCATAGCCGCCAAAGTTCTCGCTTGTGCCTGTGTCAAAGCGGTGCCCAAGGTAGCCACGGCATTGGCGAATCCGAACTGGTGGCAAGCTATGACATCCATATAGCCCTCAACCAGTATCGCCACTCCCACTTCTCTGATCTGCACATGGGCCAGGTTCATCCCGTATAAGGCGTTTCCCTTCTTGAATATCGGGCTTTCCGGGCTGTTAATATACTTAGGTTCTGAACCGTCCAGTGACCGCGCGCCGAAGCCTATCACCCTGCCCCTCAGATCGAAAATCGGGAACATCAGCTTGTCCCTGAACCGGTCATATATCCCGCCCGAATCGTTCTGTACTACCAGCCCGGAACTCAACAGCAACTCCTTCGGTGTGCCAAGCCGACGTTCCTCTGAATAAAAGGCCTCCCACTCAGGCAATGAATAACCTAGGCCGAACCTTCTGGCTACCTCTCGCGTTACCCCCCTTTTTTCGACGTACGCTATCACTTTACCTGCCGCCTGATTGAAATTACGCGAAAAATGTGCCTGTGCCCTTTCCAATAAAGCGAATAGTAGCTCCCGTTCATCCGCCCGGCTTCGCTCCTGCTGAGAGCGTTCAACCTTGATTCCGAGCCTCCCGGCGAGAACTTCCACCGCTTCCGCAAAGCTCATGTTCTCCCTTTTCATCAAAAAGGTGAAGACATCTCCGCCCTCATGACACCCAAAACAATAGAACATTTGTCGCTCTGGAGAAACCGTGAAGGAAGGCGTTTTCTCTGAGTGAAACGGGCATAGCCCTACGTAATTCCGCCCAGCCTTTTTCAAACGCACGTACTCCCCAATGACGTTCACAATATCTACGCGACTCTTGATTTCTTCTACTGCTTGAGATAAGCTGAAAGCCATCACCAGCACCCCTTGAACATCGAGTAGGGCAGCGCTAGGTGATTAGTCTGGCGCCGTCCCTCTCACAGAACCGTGGCTTCTGGTCAACCTCAGCCATTTAAATTCACAAAAACCAGTTTACTTGGATGATACAGCACTTTCCCAGTTAAGCCTGCCTGAACATGAACCCGTCCGTCCGAACTCCCCAGGTTATCCAGCCTTCGGGCTTTCCCACTCTATGCAAGGTTACCCACCTGCAGACCCTGCCGTTACCGGCGGCGCCCTTGTCTATGGATTGTCTTCACGCTGGTCAGGTGACAGGGTCTTCCTTAAACCCATCGGCTCAGCAGACATGCTGGGCGAACGTTAAAGGCGACCTTTCGGGTCGCCGGTTCGGGTTGCTATTCCGTCGAAGTCCAATCTATCACCCGCCGGGGAACCCGTAAGCTTGCGGCACAAAATACTTCTCGTACTGGTGGATAGCATAATGATCTGTCATGCCCGCCACGTAATCCAGCGCTGATCTCCTGACATCACCGTGCAACGGTCCTCTACCGTTATATTGTTCGTTTGGTTTCGCTACGTAGAACTCGTACAGTTGTGCGACCATTCGCTTGGCCTTCTCTTCTTCTTTCTTCGCGGCAGAGTCTATATATACCTTCTCAAACATGAACTCCCTAAGCTCGGACACCATGTCCTCCATCTTAGGAGTCATTTTCACTTGTTGTGCCTCGTAGCTGGCTATTATCACATCACAAACCATTGCATGAATCCTCGATGAATGCGTCGCCCCTAAATCCGAAACCACCCACTTGGGCAAGTCCTCCTGAGACAGTATACCCCCCCTGATGGCATCATCTATATCGTGGTTGATATAAGCGATTCTATCAGAAAGCTTGACCACCTTACCCTCTGCTGTAGAAGGTTCCAGAGACTGGGTATGATTGAGGATGCCATCTCGTACCTCCCATGTAAGATTGAGTCCACCGTCCCCTTCGAGCACGTCCACCACTCTAAGACTCTGCTCGTTGTGTTTGAATCCTCCCGGGTGAACCCTGGCCAGCGCCTCTTCGCCGCCGTGGCCGAACGGCGTATGCCCGAGATCATGCCCGAGTGCTATGGCCTCTACTAAATCCTCGTTTAGTTTCAGGGCCCTCGCTATGGTTCGTGCGATCTGCGCCACTTCTAACGTGTGCGTTAGCCTCGTCCTATAATGGTCCCCCTCGGGAATAAGGAATACCTGCGTCTTGTGCTTGAGACGCCTAAAAGCTTTACAGTGAATGATCCTGTCACGATCTCGTTGAAACGCCGTACGGACGGGACACGGTGGTTCAGGCTTGAGCCTACCCTTGCTATTCCTGCTAAGAGTGGCCCATGGCGCCAGGGTTTGTGCCTCAAGTTCCTCCGTGTACAACCTGAAATCATGTTTTTCTAGGGACATCATGGCGCAGCGCCTCGTATCCAATTATATCCATTACCTTGGAGGCAGTCTCTTCGACCGCCTTATTGGACACGTCTATTACCGCACAGCCGAGCCTGTTGAATATCTTCGCCGCGTACTGCAGTTCCTCGGTTATCCGTTCCTCGCTACAATACCTAGAGTCTGGCGTAAGCCCCATCGTCAGAGCGCGTTCCAGCCTGATCGAACGCAACTTCTCCTTAGATATGGTAAGCCCTACAATCCTACCAGGAGGAACTTCAAGCAGCTCCGCGGGCGGAAGCACTTCTGGCACAAGCGGGACGTTCGCCGCTTTGATCGCCCTGTAAGCGAGATACATGCTCACGGGGGTCTTGGAAGTCCTGGACACTCCAACCAATACGACATCCGCAAGCTTGAGGCCCCTGGGGTCCTTGGCATCGTCATATTTGACGGCGAACTCCACCGCCTCAACCTTTCGATAATAGTTTTCGTCTATCTTCCTAAACCGGCCCGGTTCAAGCCATGGCCCCAGACCTGATATCTGTTGAAGTGCCTGAATCATCGGGCCCATGATGTCTACAGCCCTGATGCCGAGAGCTGCAGAAACAGTCATCATCTTCTCGCGAAGCTCCGGCACAACCAGTGTATAGGCGACCATACACGTTGCCGGATCCATCGAACTGAGGATCCTCTCGATTTCCTGTGGCTTGGTTACGTGGCTGAATTTCTTTATCTCGAAGCCAGCGTTATTGAACTGGCTCGCCGCTGCTCGTGCTACAGATTCGGCCGTCTCCCCGATTGAGTCGGAAACCACATAGATCGTCGCTTTCATTGCAAAACCAACCTTCCTGGATCTGCCGCCTTCTTGAACAGCATGGCCACGTTCTTCAGCAGGCTAAGCCTGTTCTGTCGCACCGCCAGGTCGTCACACATGACAAGAACTTTGTCCAAGAATTCGTCGATGGGTTCTTTGAGCCTGGTCATCACCGAAAGGAAGCGCCCGTAATCTCTCTTCTGCAAGGCCGTCTGCGCCTCCTCTTTCACCGACCGAAATGCCTCGTACAATGCAGTCTCTTGAGGTTCGATGAACAATGCTGGGTCTACTTGCCCTGGCTCTATATCCTTCGTAAGATTAGCTGCTCTTCTGAAACCCACCATGAACCGGTCAAAATCCGGTTGAGCAGCGAAAGCGTTAAGTGCTTCTGCTCGTTTGAACACATCGCCGGGATCTTCCCAATCACTGTCTAGCACGGCGTCTACCACATCGTACCTGATTCCCAATTCCGAAAGGCTTGTCCTTGTCCGCCCTACCAAAAACTCGAGTACCTCATCCAGGACGTCCTCTCCAACCCGGAGGAATTTTTCGAGTCCGGCGGCAGCCTCTTTAAGCAAGCCTCGGAACGGCACCGGCCGCGGGAGTTCAGTCATCATTCTTACCAGGGCAGCGCCATGTCTTCGCAATGCGTACGGATCCTGCGAACCCGAGGGCTTCAAACCGGCAGCAAAGATTCCCACCAGCGAGTCCAACTTGTCCGCAATGGCCACCAATCTTCCCACCATGCTCCGCGGGAGCTGTCCTCCGGCACTAGTGGGCAAATAGGATTCGTAGATTGCCTCTGCCACAGCCTCAGGTTCCCCAGCCTTCAAGGCATAAGTACGGCCCATTACGCCCTGTAGCTCCGGAAACTCTCGGACCACGTTGGTGGTAAGATCAGCACGGCAAAGCCAAGCAGCACGTTCAGCATTTTCTCGCACACCTTTATCTAACTCGAGGAGCTCGCAGAGACACCCTACTAACGCTCGCACGCGTTCTGTTTTGTCCTTCATCGTTCCCAGTTTCTCCTGGAAGAGCAGCCTCTGCAGCTCTTCCACTCTTTCTGAAAGCGGCTTCTTTAGGTCTTCGAAATAGAAGAAGCGCGCGTCTGCGAGCCTGGCCCCAATGACTTTTTCATTCCCCTTTACCACCACGTCGAGATATTCTTCCCCGCCGTTCCGTACCGCGATGAAAAAGGGCATCAGCTTTCCCTCACCGTCACGCACCGCGAAACACTTCTGGTGATGTGCCATGACAGTTATCGGAACCTGCTCAGGCATTTCAAGGTAGCTTGGGTCAAACCTTCCGGCAAACGCTGTGGGCCATTCTACTAGGTTCGAAACGTGCTGAAGCAGGTCGTTATCCTCGACCAGGTAACCACCGACAGAACCCGCTGCTCGCTTTGCACCTTCGCGGATAACCTGCTCCCTTTCCACCTGATCCAGCATGACACCGAAACTACGGATTCGCTTCAGATAATCATCCAGATCACGGATCTCGTGTGGACCCGGAGAGAGCACTCTGTGCCCCCTGGTATACCTGGAAGCCTTTACCCCAGCGATCTCTAGCGGCAGAACTTCCTCACCGAAAAGTGCCAACACCCACCTTATCGGCCTGCAAAAGCGGTATTCTCCCAGTCCCCATCTCATAGTCTTGGGGAAGTCCAGGCTTATCACTATCTGAGGGAGCATTTCCGAAAGCACTTGGGCCGCCGGCCTACCCCTGGATATTTTCGTGGCAAACACATATTCCCCCTGCGGTGTGGACCTACGCACCAAATCCTCGACCCTAACTCCCTGTGATCTAGCGAAACCTTGGGCAGCTTTGGTAGGGCTGCCATCCGGCTTGAATGCGACGGCCACAGAAGGGCCCCTGATCTCAGAGACCGAATCTGCCTGCTTTTCGGGAACTCCCCTAGCCGTAACGCATAACCTCCTGGGCGTCACGAAAACCTTAACCTTCGGCTCCCCCAAACCGGCCGCCGTCAGCTCTTCTTTCACCCTTCTCTCCAACTGCGCCGCAGTAGAAGGAGCCACAGCTGCAGGTATCTCTTCAGTTCCTACTTCCAGCAAGAGATCAGGCATTCTCAGCCACCCCCTTGCAGGCCATCAGGGGATAGCCCATCTTCTCACGCTGCTCGAGGTAAGCCGTGGCGCACTGCCTGGCCAAGCTTCTCACCCTCAACAGATAGCTCGTTCGTTCCGTGACGCTGATAGCCCCTCGTGCCTCCAGCAGATTAAATGTGTGAGAGCACTTCAACACGTAGTCATAGGCGGGTAATACGAGCCCTTGAGCCGCCAATCGAGAAGCTTCGGCTTCGAACGTATTGAACATCTGGCTCAACATTTCTGGGTTGGAAACATCGAAGCTGTATGTAGAGTGCTCTCTCTCTGCTATCTTAAAAAGCTCACCGTACGTCACTCCGTGACCCCATACGACATCGAAGACGTTGTCCTTGCCTTGCACGTAGCTCGCAAGTCGCTCCAAACCGTAGGTGATTTCCACCGACACCGGTTTGCACTCGTAGCCGCCGGCTTGCTGGAAGTACGTAAATTGAGTCACTTCCATACCGTCCAGCCATACTTCCCAGCCCAGACCCCACGCACCTAGAGTGGGAGATTCCCAGTTATCCTCCACAAATCTTATATCGTGGTGGCGCTGGTCAATACCGAGCACCTCCAGGCTGCGGAGATAAGTGTCCTGAATGTCATCGGGGGACGGTTTGATTATCACCTGGTATTGAAAGTGCTGATATAACCTGTTCGGGTTGTCTCCGTATCGCCCGTCTGCTGGTCTCCTGGATGGCTCCACATAAGCCACCCGCCAAGGCTCTGGGCCGAGTACCCTCAAGAATGTAGCCGGGTTCATCGTTCCGGCTCCCTTCTCTACGTCATACGGTTCATAGATCAGGCACCCCTGCTTACTCCAGAATTCATGAAGAGCCATTACTATCTCCTGAAATGTCATCGCTTATCCCTTCCGCTGCACCTCTATCGTGCAGTTGGAGACTAAAGCTGCTACTACTCCGACGGCAGCTAGAGCCGGGGCCATCACCGCTCCTATTGCTCCCCAGGTCACTGGGATCTCCACCAGCACGTCATCACCCTTGCGTATCACAATCCTGGTCACGTTCCCCTCACGCAGCAGCTCTTTTACTTTGTCTACCAGTTGTTCTCCCTTTACCTGGAACCTTTCTTTCCATCCCGGTTCTGCCGTAGCCGCCGCGGCTTTTTGGGACTGCTCCCAATCCACCAGGGCAGCTACCACGTCGTTTCCGTGAGCGTCGAGCAGGTCCTTAGCTTCCTTATACCCGAGGCCGGTTCTCTCCCTGATCAAGTCCACCTTCTCCAAGGTTTCGTCCATTTCTCACACCTCACACGTAGTAGCTTGTAGAAACTCAAAGCATTTAGGCCGGTCCTCGAGGAAGGCGAAAAGCAGTTTTCGCACCACCTCACCAGCCATATGCCTGCTTTCAACACTAGTGTGCACATTTGCCAGCTCCTTACCACTGGATCGCATCAGCGTTCGGAGCAAATGCAGCGTCTCCTCGTCTACCTCGGCTTCTTCCCCCAGACAGTCAGCACAAACCAGCCCTCCGCTACAGGGCCTGAGACCGCACGGTGACTTTAGCCGGCCGCCGCAGACTACACAACGCTCAAACTGCGGTCCATAACCGGAAACCACCAGGCAACCCAATCCGAACCAATCCAACACTAGTTCCGGGTCAACGTTTGACTCGAGCGCCGTAAAAGCGGACTTGAGTCCCGAAAACAGCCGGCGCTCGGGGTTGCATTCACCCGCAAAGGAATCGGCAAGCTCGGCAAAGCAAGTAGCGTAGGCAATCAAATCCAGCTTGGAGCGCAACACAGGATAGCTTTCTTTGATTTCTGCCTGGCTGACAAGATCGAGATTTTTTCCCCTGAATACCATGAACTTGACAAGGTTGAATTGCTGGCATGCACCAGCTAACCTGCTTCGTACTCTGCGTGCACCTTTTGCGAGCAGCCTTAGCTTACCATATTCGTAAGAAAGCACGGTAATGAGCTTGTCAGATTCACCGAAATCAACGGACTTGAGAATCAGCCCTTCTGTCTTATAGAGGTTCATCCGATAAAATGCTCTCCTGGAGCGCCATCATTTGCGCTTCTTCATCTTCTGTACAGTGATCATATCCCAGCAGGTGCAACATACCGTGGCATAGCAGCCTGGCAACTTCTGCCGCCAGCGTCTCCCCGTACTCACGAGCCTGCCGGCTCGCAGTATCCACGGACACTACGATGTCCCCGAGTAGCTCCTGCCCCTCTACCATTTCCGCCGGGCCAGCCTCCCTAAGGGCAAATGATAACACATCCGTGGCTCTATCGACGCCCCGGTACTGCCGATTCAGTTCGTGGATGTGCTCGTCCCCGGTGAACAGCACGCTCACCTCGAGTAGATCTGGATCCTCCCCTGCTGCACGTGCCGTTTTCTCAAGTACTCGTTCGCACAGCTCCACAACTTGCGTCTCCGGCAGCCCTTCAAACTGTTTTTCGAAACTTATATCTATTTCCATATTCAAGACCTGCTTCCGGACGGATATTCCACCCGTGGGTGGAACATACCCGTCAGAATCTTAATGAACATACTCGACGCTACCCCAAGCTCTCTCAAGTTTAACTCACATTCGTCGAGCTGGTGGTCCCTAAGTCTTTCGTCGAATATCTTCTTCACTATGGCCTCTAGCCGCTGCGGAGTGGGCCTCGTGAGGGACCTTACCGCAGCCTCGACTGAATCTGCCAGCATGACTAGAGCAGTCTCCTTGGAATGGGGCTTTGGCCCCTCGTACCTGAAGTCAGTTTCCATAACGGGTTCGTCCTGCTTCTCGCTCTCTGCAGCCTTATTATAAAAGTAAGTTACGACCGTGGTACCATGGTGTTCGCGGATGAAGTCCACTACATCGGGAGGTAGGCGGTACTCCCTCGCCATTTCCACGCCATCCTTAACGTGCGCAGTGATTATGGTCTTGGATAAGCTCGGAGAGATCTTCTCATGAGGGTTCTCGAGTCCACCTATCTGGTTTTCAATAAAAAAGTATGGCCTCTTGATCTTGCCCACATCGTGATAATACGCTCCAACTCTTGCGAGCAGCGAATTCCCGCCGATGGCTTCTGTGGCCGATTCCGCCAAGTTCGCTACCATTATGCTGTGGTGATAGGTTCCCGGAGCGTCATGGAGTAACTTGAGCAATAACGGGTGATTAGGGTTCGCCAGTTCCAGAAGCCTCAATGGAGTGATTACCCCAAAAGTCATCTCGAGGAAAGGCATTATGCCAAGAACCAAAAAGGCACAGAACAAGCCGCCTCCGGCCGCGCTGGCCGCCTTGAATAAAAGACCCCATTCTAGCAGTTCCCCGCCTGCGATAGCGAGGGCTGTTACTACGACGGCGTTCAAGATGGCTATTTTCAGCCCGGCCTTTATCAGGTCGTACCTATGCCCCATTCTTACGATACTCGTCACCCCGAAAATGGACGCCAGGCTGCCGATTATGGCGTAGCTCATTTCCCCTCCGTTGGCAAAGCCCATCGAACAGCTCAGCACCACGCCCACCATCATTCCTATACGTTTGTCCACCAAGTTGGCAATCAACAGCGCCGCGGCAGGGACGGGAGAGAGGTAGACCGACAGTTTTGAAAGCAAGGCAGAAAGAGCCAGGGTAGGGAGTATGATTGCTACCAGTACAAGCAGCTTTTGCTCGCTGGCATATACCCTCTTATCCACGAAGCGGACCGACTCTACGAGTACCACTACCAATGCCGCCGCAAACAAGGCGGACGCCACCGCAGGCCTGAGATTTGCGCCCTCGGCCAAAAGCCCAGCAGCGGCAAGCAGCTTCAAGTGGCGCGCAGTTACCACTTCGCCTTCCTGGACAATCCACTGCCTCTTCAGAATTCTCACAGGCTCCACGGCCGCAACGGCCTCTTCGCGTCTTCTTTGGGTTTCTGCCATGTTCAAAAACAGATTCGGTTTCAGGTAAGCTTTGGCCAGAGCTGCCACAAGGGCTTTTTGGCCCGAAGTAAGCTTTGTGGCCGATACTTCTACATCCACTTGCGCCTTCCGGGACGAAAGCGAATCTGGCGTAATACCGCCTTCTAGGACCCGCCCAGCTACTTCAGCAGTGGTTTTCTGGCAGGCGTCGAGCTCGGAATCGCTCATCGACAGTGCCGTTCGAAGTAGATCTTCGGACACCGCGTCGTTCAATTCCGCCTTGAGATTCTGTACGTTCTCCGATACGGGAACACCCTTGGAACCATGGGTGCTTTTCGCCTCTTTAATCTTCTGAAAGGCCCTGTTGATGTTAAGGCCGATCTCCACAGCCACCTGGGGGTCGCTATCGTAGACTTCTTTCACACTCGCCGCAGCCTGTTCTTTCAATTGTTCCGTGAGCTCTGTGTCAAGTATGTCGAAAGGAGCCTTGATACCCTTAGGGCATACCTGCCCCTCTTTTAGGGCAACGCGTTGAGGCGTTACCATAAATAGCAGGATTAGGAAAATGCCAAAGCACGCACCGATGAAGATCATCGCTTTCCTAGCCTTCTGGCTGACCAAGGTATAATTCCTGGGGAGCTCAGTCTTCACGCGGTGTTTCTCCCTCTGAACTTCCGAATTTCTCATACGCTCTGATGATTCTCTGTACGAGTTCGTGCCGGACGACGTCCCTGTCGGACATATACACGAATGCTATTCCTTCCACGTCTTTCAAGACCACTCTGGCTTGCTGCAAACCAGAGTATTGGCCCTTGGGAAGATCAATTTGCGTGATGTCGCCCGTGACGACTACTCTCGAGCCCATCCCCATTCTGGTCAGGAACATTTTCATTTGTTCAGGGGTGGTATTCTGAGCCTCGTCGAGTATTATGAAAGAATCATCGAGCGTACGTCCCCTCATGTATGCTAGAGGCGCGATTTCGATGAGGCCCTTTGTAAGGTATTTCTCGAACGTCTCCATGCCGAGAATGTCAAACAAAGCATCATAAAGAGGTCTCAGGTAAGGATTCACCTTTTCTTCGATTGTTCCAGGCAAGAACCCCAGCCTTTCCCCCGCCTCCACAGCCGGGCGCGTCAGAATGATCCTCGCCACTTCCTTTTCCTTGAAGGCTTTTACCGCCATCGCCACAGCGAGATATGTTTTGCCTGTACCTGCGGGGCCAATACCGAATACCAAGGAATACTTCGACATGGCCTCAACGTATTGCTTCTGGCCGGGGCCGATTGGCCGCACGGGTTTCCCACGCAGGGTTACGACGATGGCACCCGATTCCTCGTGCCGATGATCATCTTCGAAGTAATCGCTCATCAGAAGGGCTTTTACCTCCCGGCTAGAGATCACCTCTCTGTGCTCACTCATTTCCTTCAACTCTTCTACGATTTTAGTTGCCTTCGCCACATCCCGCGGATTGCCTCGAATTATTAACTCGTTGCCGCGCGCAATTATCCTAACGTTCAGACTCTTTTCTATGAGCCTCAGGTTCTGGTCATACATCCCGAAAACCCTGAATGCCTGTTGGTTCCCTTCCATCGCCAATCTCGATTGCTGAATTGCTTCGTTCAATACTCCGTCTTACCCCCTGAGACAGACCTTGCTTCGCCAATATTCTCCAGAGTCTCCACCGTCGCCAGCACGCCTACGAAATCCTCACCTCGCCTCACGTGTATCCTACTATCCACCACTTCGACATCTGGAGGTATGGATTCCAGCAGTGCAGCCTTAGCTTCCTGCATAGCCTTCATTTCCACTTCTTCTACGCTTGCGCTTACCACGTCGTATCGCACTTGATTATATACTGTTTTAGTGACTTCGACAGGTAGTATGATATTCCTCCACTGAGCCGGAGCTAGGCGCTTGACTTCAACGTACCGGGGGCCTTCGGTCTTCGCACCTATCGACATCAGCTCGATTTCTTTGCTGCCCAGCCTCAGAGTGTACTTGGTGACCCTTTGGCCGGTAACAATCGGCTTCAAGTATTCTAGCGGCAGCTCATTGTAACTCTGGTACCAGACCCTCGCCTTCACGATCCCATCTGCCGTTCCGGCCCTTTTCACTATGACCTGTTTGCCGGCTGGATCCGTCTCGGTAAAGCTCACCTCTCCTGAAATGAGCACCTGGCCCTGCGTAACAGTTTGTCCCTCTTTCACGAGGGCCGTACCCGAGAACACTATGATTTCGGTTATGACGCCAGGCTTCCGGGCGACGATATCACACGGTCCCTGAGGCTTGTCTGGTAGCATGGACTTCTCCACCACTTCCACTACTGCCTTGCCGCCCTCAACCCTGACGCTGACCCACGAAAGCTCTTTCACACTTTGAAGTATTATTCCCTCAACATCTCTGAGGTTCATACTGCTTTTGCGCATGCCCGGCCTTACTCCTGCTTTTTCCAGCACTTCCGAAATGGTTGTAACAGGGATTTTCTCGTTTCCCCGAATCTCGATCACCCATATCCTGCTGTTCAAGTAAAGGAGGATCGCCGCCAGCACAGCCGCACCCAAGAGGATGGCTCTCCTCTTGCCCAATCGCCGTATCGTGAACGCGAGCCCGCTCTTTCCGATGATGCGCACTCTTGTTCGCGTAGCTCTTGCCGCTGGTCTCAGCCGCCTGAAATCTTCAAGGAGCAGCAGTGCAGTCATACTGCCCCCACTCACTTCAACATCCATGAGCAATATCCCTGATACCACCAGCTGGTTCACAAATCTCTCTAGAGCCGGGCCGGAGGCCGTTATCCTAACCGCTCCAGTGACAAGCGCAGTCAGTCTCTGGCGAATCATGCTGCTCCCCTTACCCTTGAAACTCGATGCTTCGGATAGTACCTTCTACTACCAGCACTCCAGGAGCAATGCTGACGATATTGAAACCTTTTCCTTTGAGGGTGATCTGAC
This sequence comes from Bacillota bacterium, assembly GCA_012840015.1. Lineage (GTDB taxonomy): Bacteria > Bacillota > Sulfobacillia > DUMF01 > DUMF01 > DUMF01. Next base: position 5,237 of record DUMF01000024.1, on the reverse strand, counting down.
CAGCTCCGAACCCTACACAGAGCAGGTCAGAATCATACTGGATGATGCCGCGGTGGTTTTCTAAAGAAAATCGCTTGTTGCCCAAGATAGTTATCCTGGGCATGGTCGTAAAGAGGTCTTCTGGTAGTTCCAGAGCGGTCGAGACCCTCTCACGCAATGCTTTCCTAGCTATAATATCTCCCCGGTACCAATTTATGCGCTCCGTGGTCAGCTCATCCTAGAAGCACACTTTCCCAGGGAACAGAACCACAAAGGAATTCGTTGAGAAACAAAGAATTAGTAAGGGCAAAACGGAGATGGAGGGACGTGCGAACATGCAATACACGCTCGTTACTGCAGGTCCGGAGTCCCTGGAACACGTTTTATCGTTGCTGAGGCAAAACCATCTTCCAACCGATGGCGTAGCGGAGAACTTCGCCTGTTTTATCCTGGCCGTGAGTGGAAATACCGTGATAGGTGCTGTGGGGCTCGAATGTCATGGTGATCAAGCTTTGCTTCGATCGCTGGTAGTATGTCCTGAGTGCCGAAGCCGCGGTGTGGGCGAAGCTTTAGTAAAAGCCTGTATTCAAAAAGCGAAAGACAATCGATGCCGGGAGCTTTATCTCCTCACCACAACCGCCGCTGATTACTTTACCCGGTTTGGATTCGAGCGCCTAGATCGCTCCCTAGTTTCCGGGCGGGTTCTAGAGTCCGGCGAATTCAAGCATGTCTGTCCGTGTACCGCTACGGTGATGCTCAAACGCCTGCTAACGCCGTAGGGACCTGGGCCTGCCCAGTACCTCCGCTATGATAATGCTCCGAATCATGTCATCTGGGGTCAAGCCTCCAAGCGCCGAAAACCACCCCTTGCCCTTTTGGGTTCGGTCCTGTGTCTTTCCTTGAGGTCGTTCAGGCAGTTGAGGTGTCACCTCTCCTTCCTGTGGACCTACCCCTGGTTCCGTTTGAGGCGCGGTCGTGGGGGGGCGTATAACCCTGGGCCTCTGCGGCAAGCGAGTTCGCTGTTTTTCGGCCTTCCCGGCCATCACAATGATCGCGCGCATGAGAGTCCAAACCAAGATTAGGAATATCCATAGAAACAGCGTCATTTCGATTGCTCGGGGGCACCCTCCTCTTTACCGCTGGTGGACCTGGCGATCGCTTGCCTCATCTGTGTATCGGCCAAGATATTCTGGAGTTGGTGATAATCGAACACACCAATCTTGCCTTCCCGCAAGGCAGCCGCCATAGCGCGCGGTACTTCGGCTTCGGCTTCAACTACCTTGGCTCTCATTTCTTCCACTAGCGCCTTCATTTCTTCCGCTCGCGCGATGGCCATAGCACGGCGCTCTTCTGCCTTTGCCTGCGCTATCCGCTTGTCAGCCTCGGCTCGATCGGTCTCCAGCCTGGCCCCGATATTTTGGCCTACGTCAACATCAGCGATGTCAATCGAGAGAATCTCGAAAGCGGTGCCGGCGTCTAATCCCTTATTCAATACTGTTTTCGAGATGCTATCCGGGTTTTCCAGTACGTCCTTGTGATCGCTAGATGAGCCTATCGTGGTTACGATACCTTCGCCTACCCTGGCGATCACTGTCTCTTCTCCGGCGCCACCGACCAACCTATCTATATTTGCCCTCACTGTTACGCGCGCCTTCGCTTTGAGTTCAATCCCGTCCTTAGCCACGGCCGCGACCACCGGCGTCTCAATCACTTTCGGATTGACGCTCATTTGCACCGCTTGCAATACGTCGCGCCCTGCAAGGTCAATCGCAGCAGCACGCTCGAACTCAAGGGGTATGGCAGCTCTCTGCGCCGCAATCAGTGCGTTCACGACCTTATCTACGTTTCCTCCTGCCAGGAAATGAGCCTCCAGTTTATTGACACTAAGATCAATCCCCGCTTTCGTAGCTTTGATCAACGGGTTCACGATCTTGGCCGGAGGTACACGCCGTAGTCTCATGCCGATGAGCGTAACCAGGCTTATCTTTACTCCTGCCGCTGCTGCCGAGATCCACAGCCCTAGCGGAATGAAGCTGAAGAAGGCCGAAAGCAACACGAATATCAGCGCAATCAGAACAAGAGTGGTGATCATTTCAAACATGATGTTTCCTCCTTCTGGACCGGTACCACGGTTGCCCGTCCGCCTTGTACCCCTACAACCTCTACTTCCGTACCGGCTGCGACGAACTCACCAGTGGTAATCACGTCCACTCTTTTACCCGATATTCTTGCGATCCCCGTAGGCCTCAGCGGTGTCAAGGAGATACCCTTCTTGCCCAGTAACCTCTCTACCTCTCCTTCACTCGGCCCAGCTGTCCCTTTCACTTCATCACTCAACGACAACCTCGCCCAGAGGCCTCGCCGGATGGCAAACCTGCTCATGGCGGCTACAAACAAAATCGCTACCACGACGGAGATCACCAATTCGCGCAATACGTCTCCACCCGTCCCGCTGGCCATATATATACTGACGACCAGGCAGATGATGCCAGATATGCCAAATACCCCGAATCCTGGGATGAAAGCTTCAATGGTGAGTAATACGAGGCCAGCAAGAAATAGAACCAGAATCCCCCACCCGGTAAGGCCTGCTAAAGCGCGGCCGCCGAAGAAAAGCGCCAAGGAGACGATTCCTACCAGGCCCGGCAGTCCAAATCCCGGCACTAACGCCTCCACGAATAGGCCTCCAATGCCAGCCGCCAGTAGAAGAGGAGCTATCGTCGGATCTGTGGCAAACCGGGCAATCTTCTCCGCCCCGTTCCACTGCACTATTTCCACAGACGCTTCGGGAAGGCCAACAGCTTTCAGCACATCTTCCAGGGACTCCACCACTCCATCGGCAAAACCGATCTCCTTCGCCTTGGCCGCAGTTAGGTTCAGCAGTCTGCCCTTCTCAATGATGCCTGGTATTTCCACGGAAGCATCAGCCATTGCCGCTGCCACTCTGGGGTCCTTCCCTCGCTTTTCAGCCATGGCTTCTAGTTCCGCACGCCACGCAGAAAGGGCCTTCTCTTCCAAAGGGCGGATTTCTGCCGAGCCGATACTCGAACCCGATTGCATGAAGAGTTTCTGGGGTGAAAGGGAAAGGAGTACTCCAGCCGACCATGCCCGTCCCTTCACATAGGCCGCGCTGGGGCGAGGGTACTCATCAAGTGCCTCCCGGATATCCAGTGCCGCGTCCACCCTCCCGCCAAGGGTATCTATTTCTACTATCAACGCGCTGGCATCCGTTGACTTCGCCCTCTCAATGGCACGCGCCAAATATCTTACCATTCCGTAATCCACTGTGCCCTTGAGTTGGGCAACGATTACTCTTGGCTGCTGCCCTTGAGCTTGGGCCGGGCACAGACCAGGGTTGATTATGGCGAGAAAAGCTATAAAAAGCAATCCGAAGGCACAAAGCCGCTTCATGAGTCTCACCTTACCAAAAAAGCCTGGCTCTCGCCAGGCCCATTCATTCCTACGGAAGCAACGAATCTACTTTTTCTCGCACGGTGCTGCCGTCCGCTCTGCCTTTTACCCCGGGCATCAGCAGCTTCATCACCTTACCCAAATCCTTCTTGCTGCCCGCTCCCGCCTCCGCAATGGCTTCTTTGGCCATTTTAGTCAACTCTTCCTCCGTGAGCGGTGCAGGCATATACTCCTCTAGTATCCGTATTTCGTCCTCGAGCCCGCGAGCCGCCTCGACCTGGCCAAGCCGCATGTACTCTTCTGCGCTATCCCTGCGTTGTTTGATCTCCCTGGCCAGCACTTCAACTACATCTTCGTCGCTAAATTCGCGCATCCGGTCTATTTCGGCACTCCGTATTGCCGCTCTAGCCATACGTAGGACGGAAAGCCGTTTTTTCCCGGCCGCTCCGGCTTTCATCGCCGCTTTCATGTCTTCCATTAACCTATCCTTTAAGGACATGCTCCACGATCCCTCTCAGTGGAATCTCCTTCTGCGGGCTGCTTCCGACTTCTTCTTCCGGCGGACGCTCGGCTTCTCGTAATGTTCGCGACGTCTCACTTCGCTCAGTACTCCGGCCTTCTGGCACTCCCTCTTAAATCGTCTCAGAGCACTGTCGAGTGACTCGTTCTTGCCTACGTGAACCTCGGCCACAATATCCCCCCTCCGCCGCACCGCATGGCAACACAGTTTGAATTATAGCTTAACCGGGGGGCCATGTCATCTGCCTGTCTCCTAGCAAGTGCAGGTGCAAGTGCGGCACGGTTTGTCCACCGTCGCGGCCGCAGTTGATAACAAATCTAAACCCTCGATCCGAAAGGCCGGAGCTTTTCGCATATTGGATCGCAGCCCGAAAAAGCCTTTCGACGACAGAGCCGTCTTGTTCCATCGCATCCACCACGTTCTCGTAATGCCGCTTCGGGATAAACAAAATGTGTACGGGTGCCTGAGGGTTTATGTCATTAATAGCGATCACGTCCTCATTTTGTAAGACTATTATGGCCCTTGCTTTTCCCTGGATTATTTGGCAGAAAGGACATTCCCCCAAGTCATCACCCCCTCGTATGCTTTGATTTAGAAAGTTTGAGTCAGACAACATTAGTTGTTCAGTTGAAATAGGGCGGGCCTTCTGACACAATCCACTTAGCGATCCGGGCGAGTCTACCACCCTCCTGTTGCACGGCTTGCTGTGACTTCTTGGCAAAGAGTAATTCCCTGGCTTCCGGCGCAAGAGTTCTTACTCGTAGGATGTGCAAGTGAATCCCCGGACCGCAGTTATCAGCAGCTGTAGCTTGCACCCCCGGCAGACTCACTTTGCTCTCATGTGCAGCGAGGTTGATCCTGCGCCGGTGTGTCAGGGCCCGCCCAATCCTGATTGGGAAAGGAGTGATCCCCGCGTCAAAAAACCCTCTTCGTCGGTATAAACGTGAGCTCCAGCTCCTGCGAAGTTGCCATGCTCAACGACGATGCAACCCAACTGGGTCGCTCCTTCTCGGTCCCTAACAACCTGGAGGGAGCCTCAAAGCTCGCCGAGATGATCTGCACATAACCGCACAGGCATATCCGACCACGGCTCCCTGAAACAGTACTCGGCCCTGATCTATGAAATTAATCCCTCAATATGCTGGCCAGCTTCAAAAAGTCCTACTCCCACAGGCCCAAAACCGATGGGCAGCAACTCACCCGCCTCAGGTCCCACGTGACCCAGACACTCGTCGCAGAAGAAGCCCGAGTCTTCTCTGCCTACAAGCACGCTAGCCCATTCAGCAAACTTTTCGGAAAGGCCTCCGCTGCAGTCCTGAGCCAGTTC
>DUMF01000003.1 GCA_012840015.1 Bacillota bacterium | reverse complement strand
CAACAGGGAGGTAGATAGACTCGCCCGGATCGCTAAATCGATTTTGTCAGGAAGCCCGCCCTATTTCAACTGAACAGCTAACAACCTTTTGTTTGACTCAAACTCTCTAAACCAAAGCATACGAGGGGAGGGAAGTATTGTGAAGAACATTCGGGTTCGGGTCAGTCAAATAAAGGGCCATTGTTCAGCTGGTTTAAAGGTAGGAGACGGATTTACGCTCCTGGACGGTACTGTAATAGCCGACGTCAAAGGACCTCTCTGCCTGTACGCGTTGAACGCCATAAGCGGCTACCTCACCGGTCAGGCTTTCTCTCAGCCCGGTTCGGGTTGGGTGGAAGACGTCGCGCGGTTACAGTGTCCCGACGTAGCAAATGCCGTTGTCTTCGAGATTAAGAAGATCGACGGGGCGTGACCTTCTGGGGAGAAGATTCCCACTGCACACGTACAAGGCTTTCAGGGACATAAACCCCTTACAGGGGCTGCCATAGAGAGCCTGGCGAACAGAAGCTCCCGGGGAGGCCCTGGCAGAAAGTCAGCGTTTTGCGGCTAGATCAGCTAGAATGGGACCAACTACCTTCCCTAGGTCACCTCACTACGTCTCTAGCCGTTTATGCCAAGTTTCTTAAGCTTCCGCACTACCGTGGACTGGCTAATGCCAAGATGCCTTGCCATTTCACGTGTGGTCTTGTATTTTGCTTTTGCTGCGAGTAGTAACTGCATTTCGTCTTTTCTTAGATCTTGCTCCTTATCTAGGTCGTACTCAGACTCGGACTGCAGTGACTCTCCAATTTCAAGTGCACCGATTTCGTCCGAACGAGCGAAAAGTGCTGCTCTTTGAACAACGCTCTTGAAGCCTGGAAAATTGGTTTGCCAGGCTTCTAAGTGGATTCCCAAGAGCAATCCCTGTGACTACGGTACAATCGTCCTTAGCTTCTGCGATCGCCTTCTTATACCTTGGGTGAACAATACATTCCCTGCTGCAAAGAAACCTGGTTCCCATCTGCACCGCGTCAGCTCCTAGGGCAAACGCCGCTACCACGCCACGAGCATCTGCAATTCCGCCTGCTGCAATTACAGGGATCTTTACGGCGTCCCGTACTGCAGGGATGAGCACAATACTTGTCATCCTGTTGCTCACGTGCCCACCCGCTTCGGTGCCTTCCGCTACTATAGCGTCAGCGCCGGCGTCTTCCATCTTCTTCGCCAGTCATGCGTTGGGCACCACCGGAATAAATTTCGCCCCTGCCTCCTTCAGAGCTTTAATATATGGCATGGGATTGCCGCCACCTGTGGTTACTACCGGCACTCCCTCCTCTACTACCACGTCAACTACGTCCCTGACGTTAGGAGAAAACATGGCAATGTTGACGCCAAACGGTTTCTGCGTGATACTCCTTATTGTGGCAATCTCTGCCTTTATCCACTCTTTGCTAGCATGCCCTGTGCCAAGAATACCGAGCCCGCCGGCTTCGGAAACGGCAGCTGCCAGTGCTCCAGTGGCTACGTGGGCCATGCCCCCCTGTATAATTGGGTACCTGATCCCAAGTAACTCGCAAATCCTGTTCACCATAACTCACTCCTGTCGTATCCATACCATCCTCCCTAACTGCCAAAACGGGGGAATCTGTCGATTCCCCCACGATCGGTACAAAAGAAGCCCCTACTTGTACGTATACCAGCCTTTGCCGGTCTTTCTTCCCCATTCGCCCTTCTTATACTTCTCTTCTACCAACGGCGATGGTTTGTCCTTGGGATCACCGGTTATCCTGTACCTTTCCATGCCAATCAAGTAGGACGTATCTATGCCTGTAAGATCCATCAACGCGAAGGGTCCCATCGGATGCCCCAGCCCCTTGGTCACACCTATATCAATTTCTTCAGGTGTTGCTACCCCCTGCTCTACTAAGTACAGGGCTTCCCGGTTAATCGCCCCTAAGATCCTGTTCACTACGAAGCCGAAGATCTCCTTCTTTAGAAGGATGGGTGCCTTGCCGATCTTCTTGGCAAACTCGTACACGGCTTGTGCGGTTTCCATGGCTGTGTGCTCGCCCTTAACCACTTCCACAAGCTCCATGACCATTGCAGGGTTATGTGGCAAGTCCGGTGTTGAGGACGAATAACGGACCACAGTTCATAGCCGACGTATTCGAGGCTGCGTGCGAGCACTACGGCGTCGAGCATGAGAGGATACCGTGCAGGACGCCGAACAAGAACGTTCACATAGAGGCGTTTCATCGAGTACTTGAGGATGAATACTAGGCTGGGCAGGGGTTCGATACGTTCACGGAAGCGTACCGGACTGTGGCAGAGTGCACCGAATTCTACGATAAGAGGCGGATACACTCGAGCATCCATTATATGGCGCCCGAGGAGCTCCACAAAGCGTTCCAGAATAACCGTGCGAGATTGCTACCAATCAGGGTGTAATGTCCTAGATCAGGAGATGGCTCCAGGATAGCTGGCCTCGATGAGAGTGGCCCGCGCGGTGGTAGCGCGCTGCCTGATTCCGGAAAAACAGCCGGGGAAACGGGGTTAGGTGCGAAGCGACCGATGTATCTGCCGAGTGTCCAACTGGTTGCATTTTGGAACAATCGACGGTCTGGTCGGTTGGGATGGATCCGATCGATCTCGACAAAGGAGCCCATAAGCTTAGCACTGCCGCACAATTTTGAAGGTGCTATGACGATCGTAGGAAACGACTCAGTCTACATGCGGCGGCGTACGGATCGAGGTCGCGACCGGCGACGCGGTGGATGATGCGTTCCCATTCGCCAGCGGCTTTGGCCCTGCTTATTACATTGTCCACAAGGGAGTCAATCAGTAACTCCCGCACTTCGAACTCGGCAGCCCGCTTCATATGATCGGTCAGCCGTCCAGTGACTTGGAGTACCTTCAAGTGCTCCTTCACGTTCCGAGCGACCTCGTTGAGCCCGTCACCGCGGCTCGCTACCGCCTTAATGATGGGCGGCTTCCAGGCTTTCTCTTCTCGCGACATATCTAACATGAACTGGAGCTCTTGAATTGTCTTATCGGCACCATCCCTATCCGCCTTGTTAACCACGAAAACGTGGCCTATTTCAAGAATTCCTGCCTTGATAGCCTGGATCTCATCTCCTAAGCCCGGAGCCACGACAACTACTACGGTGTGTGCGTACCTCATTATGTCGACCTCAGACTGCCCGGTTCCTACGGTTTCGACTAATATGACCTCACTTCCATAAACGTCCAAGAGCTTGATTACTTGTCCTGCGGCCTTCGAGAGCCCTCCCAAGTAGCCTCTAGTGGCAAGACTGCGGATGAACACGCCGGGATCGAGGGCATGAGACTGCATGCGCAATCGATCACCCAAGATGGCACCGCCAGAGAACGGGCTCGTTGGGTCGACAGCTATCACGCCTACCCTCTTCCCTTCAGATCTAAAGGCTTTGATGAGCCCATTCACAAGTGTGCTTTTCCCCACCCCGGGGGCCCCAGTGATGCCAACTATGTGACTCTTACCCGACATCGTGTGCACCTTTTTCATGATGTCCTTTGCTCCAGGCTCTTCGTTTTCTACCATGCTAATAGCCCGTGCCAGCGCAAGCTTATCACCTGCCAGGATCCGCTCAAGAATCGACACCACGTTGCCATCCTCCTCCATGTAGTAAGTAACAGACGACCCGAAGTACCACGTACCAAAGAAACCGGTTCATGGGCCTGGCTCCGCGGCAATTTCCTCACCTATGGTTGCCGCCGTCTTCACCGCTGGCGCCCGCCAAGCCTTCCCGGCCGGGCGAGTTCCAGCACGTTCCAGTTCCAGGACCGTTCTGTCTGAGCCCTTTCTGTCTGCCTTGTTCACGACAAATACATCGCCGATCTCCCTGCCGAGGGCGCAGAGTCCATCATGAGCCTGTCGCTCCGGGAGCGCCCCTCCAGTAAATGGGTGGTTTGGTATACCGCGATCACGCTGACCTTCATGCCTTCGCGCCGCCACTTGTGTATGAGGCTGCTGTTCAGAGAGCTCTTCCGCTGCCCGACGACCCGCATATGACGACCACATAAGCTCGGCCGGTCTACGGGTACCCCTCGCCGTTTTCATCAATGTGATCGCTCGCGCTGGCGTGAGCCATTACCATAGAGCGTTCGCGGAGCCAGATCGGAAGCGTTACAAACCTTCGTATCGCGGCTACTACATGAGCAATGCCAGCATACAGCCGGCTGCCACTGCGGTACCGATTACCCCTGCCACGTTGGGGCCCATGGCGTGCATCAGCAGGAAGTTGCCGGGATTTTCTCTCTGCCCCACAACCTGCGAGACTCTGGCTGCCATCGGCACTGCAGACACGCCGGCAGAGCCTATAAGCGGGTTGATCTTGCCTCTGCTCAGCCAGTTCATGATCTTACCCACCCATAGCCCTCCGGCGGTGCCGCCAGCAAAAGCTACGAGGCCAAGGCATATTATCTCGATCGTCCTTAAGGTGAGGAAGCTATCAGCGCTCATCGTAGCACCCACGGAAGTGGCCAGGAAAATGGTTATGATGTTTATCAGCTCATTTTGAGCTGTCTTCCATAGCCTCTCCACCACGCCCGCTTCTCTAAAGAGATTGCCCAACATCAACATGCCGATCAGCGGGGCAATCATCGGGAGCAGCAAGCTTATGACTACCGCAGTAACTATTGGGAACAGGATCTTCTCTGTCTTAGAGACCGGCCTGAGCTGTTCCATGACGATTTGCCGCTCAGCTTTAGTAGTCAGCGCGTACATTATGGGCGGCTGGATGAGCGGTACCAGTGACATGTATGAGTACGCTGCTACGGCTATGGGACCAAGAAGGTGAGGTGCCATTTTTACCGTCACGTAAATGGCGGTGGGCCCATCAGCTCCGCCGATGATCCCTATTGACCCGGCTTCTTTAAGCGTGAACCCCAGCAATTTGGCTCCCATCATGGCTATGAATATGCCAAGTTGTGCCCCGGCTCCCATCAACATGGTCCAGGGGTTCGCTATCAGCGGGCCGAAATCAGTCATAGCACCGACGCCCATGAAGATCAGTGGCGGGAATATCTCGTGTTCCACACCGAAGTAAAGATACTTCATTAGCCCTCCGGGATCCATTATCCCGGTCGCCGGCAGGTTGGCCAGCACACACCCAAAGCCTATCGGCAATAGCAAAAGCGGCTCAAAACCTTTCTTTATAGAGAGATATAGCAGGCCGAATCCGACGAAGAGCATCACTATGTTACCCAGCTTTAGCTGAATCAGCCCCGTGCTGCTAGCCAGAGTGGCAAATACCCTTCCAAAGTCCATTTTTATCAGCCCCCGGTCATTCTAGTGTGAGCAGACGATCCCCAGTATTAACGTTAGCACCCTGATTGTTGTCTATACTCTTAACCAGAGCGTCTCTAGGAGCCATGATTTCGTTCTGCATTTTCATCGCTTCCAGGAGTAATAGCACCTGTCCTCTCTTTACGCGTTCGCCTGCCTTGACCTTGTATTCGGTTATCACTCCAGGGAGAGGCGCCCTGATGATTTCCCCATCCCCGGTGTCCGCTGTCTGGGGAGCAGCCGGCGCTGGCGCTGGAGCAGGCGGCGCAGCTGGTGCTAGTTCTGCCACCGGAGTCACAGCAGTGGCCCGTATGCCGCCACCGATTTCTTCCACCTCTACTTCATAGGTCTTTCCATTCACTGTAACCTTATATCTCTTCATTTGAGTGCTACCTCCCTACCTTGGCCATGATCTGTCGCTGTCTACCCAACAGCGCCCACTGGCTGGGTGCAACCCCCGTGTTAAATACTCCGCTAACCTTTAAGTTCGCAAAACTATATCGACCCTCACACGCCGCTGCGGCTGCAGCAATCACCGCGGCTACGCTTCGGTCATCCTCGCCGTCCCGCAGCGGTTCCTCCCAGTCCGCTACGGTGTCTGAAGTCCGCCCCCTGGGCGGCTCAACTTTTTTTGGGTTGCCACCACCTTCTTCGCCCCGCCTTATTACTGTCGACAGCCCTTTAGTTATGAACGCCAATCCAAACAGAACCGCGAAGACCACCGCCATGTCAACCACCGACAGAAACAACCCACCTACTAACGTATCAGCGATCACGCGACCTCACCTCCAACTGTCTCCTCATGCCCGTCACACCGGCATGTTGCCGTGTTTTTTGGCTGGCCTAGTTTCCGCTTTAGTCCTAAGCACCTCAAATGCCGATATCACTTTGGGTCTAATCTCGGCCGGGTCTATCACGTCATCCACGTAGCCTCGCGCCGCAGCCACATACGGATTTGCGAACTTTTCCCTGAACTCCTGGATTTTCTCTTTCCTGGCGGCTTCCGGATCTGCGGACTCTTTGATGTAATTACGAAAGATGATGTTCGCTGCAGCCTCCGGGCCCATAACTGCTATCTCCGCAGTGGGCAGCGCGTAGACCACATCCCCACCCAAGTGCCGGGAACACATGGCTATGTATGCGCCACCATACGCTTTCCTCACTATTACAGTGACCTTGGGAACTGTAGCTTCAGAGTAGGCGTACAGCAACTTGGCACCGTGTCTGATAATTCCGCCATGCTCCTGCCCGACGCCTGGCAGATACCCAGGCACGTCCGCGAACGTAAGCACGGGGACATTGAAGCAATCGCAGAAGCGTATGAACCTGGCTGCTTTATCGGAAGCGTCAATGTCCAAGCAACCCGCCTTTACCCTCGGCTGGTTGGCGATGACCCCCACACTCCTGCCACCCAAGCGTGCAAACCCGACGATTATGTTCGTTGCGTAATGGGCGTGTACTTCCATGAAGCTTCCGCTATCCACCACTGCCTCTACCACCTGATGCATGTCGTAACCCTTGTTGGGATCGTCGGGGATTACCTCTCGCAGGCCAGGCTCCAACCTTCGCGGGTCATCTGTGCTTTGAACGAAAGGCGGTTCTTCTGCGTTGTTGGAAGGAATATAACCAAGGAGTCGCCTCACCATGGCGAGGCAAGTCCGCTCATCTTGAGCTATGAAATGAGCCACTCCGCTTATTTGATTGTGGACGGCGGCACCACCCAGCCGCTCGAAGTCCACCTCTTCCCCAGTCACCGCCTTAATCACCTGAGGCCCTGTGATGAACATATGGCTGGTCTTATCTACCATGAAGACCCAGTCTGTGAGAGCGGGAGAATACACAGCGCCGCCTGCACAGGGGCCCATGATCACCGATATCTGGGGTATCACGCCCGAGTATATCGAATTGCGATAAAAGATGTCTCCGTATCCTCTCAGCGCATCTACTCCTTCTTGAATACGTGCTCCACCAGAATCGTTCAGCGCGATGAACGGGCAGCCCATTTTGGCCGCTAGCTCCATCGCCTTCACGATCTTCGAAGCATGCATCTCACCGAGCGACCCGCCGATCACCGTGAAGTCCTGCGATGAGACGCACACAGGCCGTCCCTCCACCAACCCCCAGCCCGTTACGACGCCTTCCCCGGGAGCAACCTCCTTATCCATTCCAAAGTCCACGCATCGGTGCTTCACGAACCCACCTATTTCGTGAAATGTGCCAGCGTCCAGCAGCAGCTCGATGCGCTCCCGTGCAGTGAGTTTGCCGCTCGAATGCTGCTTCTCGATCCTCTCGGGGCCGCCTCCTTGCCTGACTTTATTGCGGCGTTCCTTGAGCTCAATAAGTCTTTCCTCGATCCCCAATTGCCTCACCTCCGTCTGAAGCTGGGAGACTCATCCTCTCTCGCAAAGTTCCAGGAGTACCCCGTTCGTGCCCTTTGGATGTACGAACGCTATCCTGGCGCCGCCAGCGCCTTTGCGCGGCGTCTCGTCGATAAGTCTAAGGCCTACTTCCTTGCACTTCTTGAGCGCTTCCTCAATGTCCGTTACCCTAAGTGCTATGTGCTGTATACCTTCTCCCTTAGCCTCGATAAACTTCGCCACCGGGCCGTCCGGCGCCGTCGACTCCAGGAGCTCGATCTCACTGTCACCCACTGGGATGAAAGCGACCTTGACCTTCTGCTCCGGGACGACCTCCACACCGTGAACCTTCAGCCCGAGTATGTCCACGTAAAGTCTCGAGGCCTCATCAATACTTCTGACCGCGATCCCCACGTGGTCGAGTCTGGACGCTGCAAACCCAAGCACCATCTACATCACCTCCGCCTCACGTTGGCCCGTATGAATGCGGCTATATCCTTTGTCGAAGTCCCCGGTGTGAAAACTGCCGATACGCCCATTTCTTTTAAGGCGGGTACGTCGTCGTTGGGAATAACCCCACCGGCAACTACCAACACGTCATTTAGTCCGTGCTTCTTAAGCAACTCGATCACCCGCGGTAAGATGGCCATGTGGGCTCCTGACAGAATGCTAAGGCCAACTACGTCGACGTCTTCCTGCAAGGCGGCTTCGACGATCTTCTCCGGAGTCTGCCGCAGACCTGTGTAGATCACTTCCATACCGGCATCACGCAGCGACCGGGCGACTACCTTCGCCCCCCTGTCGTGGCCATCTAGCCCCGGCTTGGCTACCAACACTCTGATAAGACGGTCACTCATTCCTCCGGCCCTCCTTAGTAGCTCACAGTGGACCTGTATTCACCAAAGACCTTGCGCAGCGTGTCACAAATTTCACCAAGAGTGGCATACGAGCGTACTGCTTCGAGAATGTACGGCATAAGATTATCCGTGCCCTCAGCGGCGCGCCGCAGGCTGTTAAGCGATGCCTCCACGCGGGCGCCGTCCCTCTTCGCTTTCAGCTCGGCAATCTTCTTCTTCTGGCGTTCGCCCACGGCAGGATCCACTTTGAGGAGGCCCGTGGGCGGCGGCTCCTGGATCTGGAACTTGTTTACGCCGACCACTATTCTGTCGCCATTCTCGACCTCTTTCTGCCATCTGTAAGCGCTATCCTGGATCTCCTGCTGGATGAACCCCTTTTCGATGGCCGCGGGCGAACCGCCGAGCGCGTCTATCTTTGCGATATACTCAGCAGCCTCTTTCTCGATCCTGTCGGTGAGTGCCTCCACGTAGTAGGAGCCAGCGAGCGGATCAATCGTGTTCGTCACGCCGCTCTCATAAGCGATGATCTGCTGCGTGCGGAGCGCGATGCGGACGGAATCCTCCGACGGGAGCGCGAGAGCCTCGTCCCTAGAATTGGTGTGCAGCGACTGCGTTCCGCCCAGTACTGCAGAGAGCGCCTGAAGCGCGACCCTGACAATGTTGTTGTCGGGTTGCTGCGCCGTCAGCGTCGAACCGGCGGTCTGCGTATGGAACCTCAGCATCATCGACCTCGGATCCTTAGCTCCGAACCGCTCCTTCATAATCTTGGCCCACAATCGCCTGGCGGCCCGGAACTTGGCCACCTCCTCAAAGAGATCCGAATGAGCGCTGAAGAAGAACGAGAGCCTTGGACCGAACTGATCTACGCTCAAACCCGCCTTAATGGCGGCGTCGACGTAGGCAATGCCGTTGGCCAGGGTGAACGCTACCTCCTGTACCGCTGTCGCACCCGCCTCTCTGATGTGGTAGCCGCTTATGCTTATCGTGTTCCACTCGGGAAGGTTCTTTGAACAGTAGGCGAAGACATCCGTGATCAGCCTCATCGATGGCTTCGGGGGGAAGATGTACGTACCTCGAGCCGCATACTCCTTGAGGATGTCGTTCTGGATGGTACCATTCAGTTTATCGGCAGGAACGTTTTGCTTTTCCGCAACTACTATGTACATTGCGAGAAGGATCGACGCGGGGGCGTTGATTGTCATCGAGGTGCTGACCTTATCCAGGGGGATCCCTTCGAACAGCGTTTCCATATCGGCCAGCGAGTCTATCGCGACGCCGACCTTCCCCACTTCGCCCTCGGCAAGCGGGTGGTCCGAGTCATACCCGATCTGGGTCGGGAGATCGAAGGCAACGCTCAGCCCCGTCTGACCCTGCTTAAGGAGGTACTTATACCTTGCATTGGACTCCTCCGCCGTACCGAATCCCGCGTATTGTCTCATGGTCCAGAGGCGACCCCTGTACATGGTCGGCTGGACTCCCCGCGTATACGGGTACTCACCCGGAAAACCCAGGTCCCTCGCGTAATCGAGTGATTCGACCTCGGCAGGGGTGTACAGTCTTTCAACCGGAAGATTGGATCCAGTCACGAATCGTTCCTTGCGCTCGGGGTGCTTTGACAAGACGGTCTTCAGAGAGCCTTCTTCCCATTCCCGCTTCAAGGCCTTGACTAACTCGAGGCTTTCCCGGTCGTACATTGGGGGATTCCTCCTTGTGCGCCTGTTTTGGTTTCAACTGTGTGAGTGATACTCCGCCTTCTCTCAGTTTCATTTACTGTGCATCTATCATGCCAAGACCACTTGATTAGCCCCTGGCACCCATCTAAACCGGGTGGAAGCGGGCCATTGGTCTCACTCGCTGCTAGATCTGCCGAAGAGATCTGGCGGATCCTATCGGCATGACCGGTGCCTTGGCTGCAGTAAGGACGTCTACAAACTGAACAGATTGTTATCGGGAGCAAAAAACCTAAACACCGGGGGACGGCTGCAACAGCAGACAACCTTGGCGAGAAGCGCCGATGCAGTTGGTAGAGTGCTGGTATTGCTCAAGGGGTCAAGTCAGGTCTGCGCAAACTCATTAGAACAAAACATGGCTTATTGCTTCTTACTGGAGCGCTGATGGTGTTCACAATAGTGGGTTATGCTATTGGCCCCAACCACCCTATCACGCCCGTAGTTCCGTTTTCACCCGGGTGATCGTCGGATTTGAGTGCTCGGCGGGTGACAGATGCAGCGAAGGTATCTTTGGGGCAACCTATGATCGGGCTGATTCTATTGGCGCTGGTGGTGTTTGCGAAAACTGGGAACGATGACTACACGCTACTAGACGCTTCAAACGGGGTGATGTCTTAGAATACAGTACTAACTGATGCACTAGAAAACAAAGGCCTAGGGCCCGAGTAACGGCTGCGGGCATGCACCTCAAGGTTACTGAGCACTCACTGTTACGCCTTGCTCAGGAGAGTCACCCTAGCTGACGCCTTTCAGTTTCTTCCAAAGCGTCGTTCTGCTGACACCTAGAAAGTCAGCTGCCCGAGACTTGTTACCGTGAAACATTTCAATAGCCTTCTGAATGATATCGCGTTCCATCGAACTGAGCGGGCCCAAGCTGATGGTAACTGGTTTAGAGCTAGAAAGGGGGTCGGGCGAAGGCTCGGTAGGCTCGTTCCGTTTGAGCCTCTGCAGCACGTAATTCCTTACCCACTCTACTTCTTCTCCGCGAAGCTCTTCTCGAAGCGTGACATATCTTTCTGCAAAGTTCTCGAGCTCGCGGACATTTCCGGGCCAGGTGTAAGCGCATAATAAGTCCAGGGCTGCTCTGTTCAAGGGTTTGATCAAGCCGGAGACTTCGCCCGTTAGCCGCCGGAATGAGTTTTCAAGGAGAAGCGGAATATCCTCCGGGCGCTCTCGTAGCGGTGGAATATGGATTCTCAAGACATTTAATCGGTGATACAAGTCCGCTCGAAATCGGCCTTTCGCAACGCTTTCTTCGAGGTCCGTGTTGGTTGCGCAAATTATTCGGACGTCAACGGGTATTACCTTACCTCCCCCAAGCCTCCGGACTTCCTTTTCTTGAACCACGCGCAGCAGCCGCGCTTGAAGTAACAGAGGGAGATCACCGATTTCGTCTAGAAAGATGGTGCCACCGTGGGCCAGCTCAAACAGTCCGGGGTTGCCGCCGCGCCGCGCACCAGTGAAAGCACCTTCCTCGTAACCGAACAACTCACTTTCCAACAGATTCTCGGGGAGGGCTGCGCAGTTGATGGCGACGAAGGGCCCCTCACGTCTGGGGCTGGCGTTGTGTATGCTCTGGGCGAACAATTCCTTGCCCGTTCCGGTCTCGCCGGTAATTAAGACCGTAGAGTCTGTTTCGGCGTAGGTCCGTGCGCGACTTATGCATTTTTTCAGGACTTCGCTCTGGCCAACAATATCTTCAAAACGGAACTTCGCAGAAAAGCCGGTCGTGGCGAGCCGGCGCATCTTGTGCTCCAGTTTTTCAATCTGAGTGCTTTCCTGTAGAGTAGCGACTGCTCCCGTTACCTTTCCGTTTACGATTATCGGTACCCGGTTCATAAAGACCTTGCTATCCTGCAGTGTAATCAAGTGATCAAGCAATGGTCCTTTACCTTTTACTACTCCGTCCCAATCAAATTCCCGCATTATGCGGTTGATGGGTTTGCCGATCACTGCAGAGGAGGGGCATCCCAGCAACTTCTCTGCGGTAGGGTTGAAAATCATGACCTTCCCATTGTGGTCCACCGCGATTATTCCCTCGCGGGTGAAACGGAGTATGGCCTGGAGTTGCTCTGACCTTTCGAGGTCGCGGCGGCGGATGTTTACAATGTCCCGCGCTTTCTCTATGGCTTTGAGAAGCGTTTCCTTTCCAACGTAGAGCTGAAATGTGCGGATCCCAAGGTCCTCAGCGTACCTGACAGTCGAGGTGCCGCCGACAATTATGTCCACCCCTTTCGCACATAGGTCCATTACGTGCCATTTGAGGTCTTCTATGCCTCTATACCTGGCGAGTTCCACCTGCACGTCGAGGAACTTCTGTATTCTCTCCATATCTATGCCAGCTTTGTAGTAGCAGGTCATGCCGATTTTCGAAACGTTTCTTGACATGTGCTTTACCCTATCCAGCATTTCCAGCACATCAAAGTTTGTAAGGTCCACCCGGACCACAGGGAGATCGACCTTGTCCGCCACGATGTCTGCAGTCGCACCAAGACTGATGATCGCCTGCACGCCGCGCCGAGCCATGTCTTCTGCAACGGCTCCCGCCTGATCCATCGTCACGCTTTCGACAACTTCAGCCTCGCTCTTAACCATGTCTTTAATGTCAGGGTATGGGGCGAGCCCCCCGAAGATTATGCCTATTTCGGGCAAGACGACCACCTCCAGTTGAGAGCCATGGGCAGTGAAGAGAGCGTGCTTAATCATCTGATTAGTTCTTCTAATTCTTCTACTGGAACCCTTGTGTCTCCTGCAGAGGGCGCAATTGTAGGCATGCCTCTTGCTTCGGACCAACTACGGTAGGCAGGTGAAGTGTCGACTTATGGAGGAGTTCAGAGTAACGAACGAAGAGGTTGAATGGGCGGCGGCGGAGACGTTCAAGCGTGCGATAACACAGGTCCCTCCGGATGTGTTGCGGTCACTCGAATTGGCTGTTGCCGAAGAGACGGAACCGATCGCCAAGCAGTGTCTGCAGATGATGCTTAGGAACGCCGAGGAGGCGCAACACAACCGAGTAATTTGCCAGGATACTGGTATTCCAGTATTCATCATTGAAGCAGGTCCTGGTGTGACGTTTGACTCTGGGTTAAGGAGCGCCTTCGAGCGCGGGGTGGAGCGTGTTTCGCGGGAGATGGATCTGCGGCAGATGGCTGTCCACCCTCTCACCCGGAAGGAGTATGGCTACAACATTGGACGGGGCGTCCCGATTATTCACTTCCGGATGAAGGAAGGTTTTCCCCTCGTGAGGATTACTGCAATTCCCAAAGGAGCTGGCTCTGGAACGTGGGGCAGGGTGGCATTCTTACAACCACTTGAAGGCATTGCAGGGGTCAAGAGGTTTGTATTGGAAAGCGTTGTTACAGCCGGTTCAAATCCCTGTCCGCCCACCATAATCGGTATTGGAATCGGCGGGGATCTCGAAGAAGTGGCGTTGATGGCGACGCTTGCAAGTTGCCGGCCTATAGGATCTCGCCACGAAGAGGATGATATCGCCGCACTTGAAGATGAGATTCTTAAACTTGTGAATGAGGTTGGAATAGGACCTATGGGATTGGGCGGGAAAACCACTGCCCTGGCGGTGAATATCGAGTATGCATTTACCCATAAGCCATGGTTGCCGGTAGCATTAAATATTCAGTGCTGGACGGGGCGGAGAGCCACGGCCTTACTGTTTCCAGGGGGACGGAGGGAGATCGTGTGACTGGGGCAAGCATCTACCTTAACACGCCGCTTTCTGAAGCTGATGCCCGAAGCCTCCAGGTTGGCGACGAGGTATACCTTTCGGGCCGCGTCTTGGCCATGTGTTACCCGTGGCAATTCATAAAGATGCTGGACCTTAGACGGGCTGGTAAACCTCTGCCGATCGAAATGCAAGGCGGGGTTGTTTACCATTGCCCAGCTTCATACGTAGAGAGCGAACAGGGTTACAGGATAAGATTCGTCGGGGCTACCACCAGTTCAAAATTCAACCAGTGGACACCTGCGCTGATCCGCGAGTTTGGCATCCGTGGAGTTATTGGCAAGGGCGGAATGGACCTCCGGACATTGGATGCGTTTAGGGAGTGCGGTGCGGTTTACTTTGCGGCAGTCGGTGGATGTTCAGCCCTGTACACCAAAGGGGTTGCGTCAGTAGTCAGAGAAATCTGGCCGCAGCCGAGTAGGTCGGACAATGTCCTGGAACTCGAACTGAGAGGATTCGGACCGTTGCTTGTGGCGATGGACTCTCATGGGAGGAGCCTCTATGAGGACGTAAGGCGGTCCAGTGTACAAAGATTAAACGAAATGTTAAGAGCATTGGTTAAAATAGACACTCCGTCGTGAAACCGCGCCCTGGCATACGGCCTTACATCGACCCTAGGCTCGCTGGCACAGGTATTGCTAAATCAGCTCTGCGGTCAGAGAGATCGAGGTGATAACGATGGAGTCAGCCCTTTCAGGAATTCGAGTATTGGAACTGGGTCAGGTTGTGGCTGCGCCGTTTTGCGGGGCCATGATGGCGGACTTTGGTGCAGAAGTTATTAAGGTCGAGGCCCCTGGGAACGGAGATAGCCTTAGGAATATGGGCCCTATAACGAAGGGCGAATCGCTGTGGTTTCACGTTGAAAACAGGAACAAGAAGTGTATAACGCTTAACCTGAAGTCGTACGAAGGCAAGGAATTGGCAAAGCGTCTGGTAAGCATTTGCGACGTCGTACTGGAGAACTTCAAGCCCGGAACACTAGAGAAGCTTGGCCTTGGCTGGGAAGTCATACACCAGGTGAACCCAAGGACTGTGCTATGCAGGATTTCGGGTTACGGACAAACGGGTCCATACAGTAACAGATACGGATACGACCGCATTGGTCTGGGCGTTGGGGGATTGACCTATATAACTGGAGAGCCTTCCGGGGTGCCGATGAGGCCAGGCGTAGCCTTAGCTGATTACCTGGCGGGTATCTTCGCTACCGCCGGAATAATGTTTGCTCTGCGATACAGAGACACATTCTCTGGTGAAGGTCAGGTTGTTGACGTAAGTCTGTACGAGCCTGTATTCCGCATCATGGAGTTCACAGCCCTCGATTACTGGCTTAACGGAAGAGTCAGGGAGAGGATGGGAACCGTACACCCTGGTACTGTGCCCGGCGGGCATTATCGTACTGCCGACGGTAAATGGATTTGTATTTCGTGTGCTAATGACAGGGTATTTGAACGGCTCGCCAAGGCTATCGACCGAGAGGAACTGATCAATGATCCCAGGTTTTCATCTCACCAGAAGCGAGTTGAAAACCGCAACGAAATAGAGGCCATTGTCGCTGAATGGGTTGCGAAGCATACGGCGGAGGAGTGCCGCATTGCCCTTCAGGATACCGTACCATACGGACCAATAAACAGCATTGCGGATATTTTTTCGGATCCTCATTTCGCGGCGAGGCAGGACATTGTCGAGGTGATGGATCCTCTCCTCGGTGTGCTCAAGATGCAGGCTCCAACGCCAAAACTATCGAGTACCCCTGGTATGGTTCGCTCAAGTGGGCCCAGACCAGGCGAGCACAACGATGAGGTATTCGGCGGCATTCTAGGGTTGGATAAATCAAGGATCAGAGAGCTGAGGGAACAGGGTGTGATCTGACACGGCGCTGAGGCGGGACGTGAGGTAGAGGGGAGGACACAGGAACAAGGTATGGATAAGCGTAAGCATACAACACTTTCAGGTATCGAACTCAAGGCTTCATATGGCCCTGAGGACATCGGATTGGACAGGAATGTTGCTGCAGAAGCACCCGGCACGTATCCATTTACCAGGGGCATAACGCCGGAAATGTACAGGGAACAGCTCTGGGTTATGGGTCAGTACTCGGGGTTCGCCTCTGCGGAGGAGGCAAATCAGAGGTACAGATATCTAATAGAGAAAGGACAAACGGGATTCTCAATTGCGCTCGATCTTCCAACTCAGATGGGGCTGGATTCCGACCACCCGATGGCCGAAGGGGAAGTGGGTAGGTGCGGGGTCGCGATCGATTCCCTGAAAGACATGGAGATACTGCTCGAGGGAATACCGTTCGAAAAGGTCAGGCAGATGAGGACGACTGCCAATGCGATCGCGCCCATAATTCTAGCTATGATTGTGGCCTTCGCTGAAAAGAAGGGCGTTGATCCTAATGGCATCAACGTGCTCCTGCAGAACGATATTTTAAAAGAGTACTTCTGCCGGGGCACATTTATTTTCCCACCAGGACCATCGGTTAAGCTCGCGGTCGACGTGGTTGAGTACTGCGCGAAACATCTGAACAGATGGACACCGATGGCCATCTGCGGTTACCACATCCGTGACGCTGGTGCAACCGCGGTCCAAGAGCTCGCTTTTACACTGGCGGATGCCATCGCGTATCTCGACGCAGCTGTCAAACGAGGCGTGGAAATTGATTTGTTCGCCCCGAGGCTGTATCAGTTCTTAGGCGCACACATTGACCTTCTCGAAGAGGTCGCCAAGTTCCGGGCTGCCCGGAGACTATGGGCAAAGCTCATGAAGGAGAGGTATGGGGCTAGGAAGCCCGAGTCTTTGGCCCTCAGGATTTTCGCCTATACCCTCGGAGGAGCCCTAACGGCAGAACAGCCCCTGAACAACATTGTTAGGGTGACCATCGAGACCCTCGGTGCGGTTCTTGGAGGGGTTCAGACACTGGCTACATCTTCCTACGACGAAGCGCTTTCTATTCCAACGGAGGAAGCCGTCACTGTCTCCTTGCGTACCCAGCAAATCGTCGCATATGAAAGCGGCGTTACTGGCACCGCGGACCCACTCGGAGGGTCTTACGCAATAGAGTACCTTACCAACGAAATCGAAAGACAGGTAAACGAATATCTGCAGAAGATCGAAGCATACGGCGGCGCCGTCCCATGCATTGAGAAGGGGTTCTTCCAGAAGGAACTCGCAGACTCGGCTTACAGGTTCCAGCGCATGATTGACTCCGGCGAGCGCGTGATTGTCGGCGTTAACCGGTTCAGGGATGAGGCAAGGTCAAAGATACCCGTCTTCAAGGTCGACCCGGAGTCGGAGTTGCGTGTGGTTGAGCGCACTCGCAAGGTCAGGCAAACGAGGAATAACGCTGCTGTGAAACGGGCGCTCGATGGGGTTAAACGGGCGGCGGAAGGCGGCGATAATGTCATTCCCTCCATCATCGCTGCAGTGAAGGAATACGCCACCCTAGGAGAAATCTGCGATACCCTGAAATCCGTCTACGGCAGCTACAAGCCAGTAAACATCTGCTAGGTCGACCTCGGGCGGAGTTGAGAGACGAAGGGGGGAGAGTACGTGACTAGAGTAATCAGGGTTTTGGTTGCCAAGCCCGGCCTGGATGGTCACGACAGAGGTGCTAAGGTTGTCGCGAGGGCACTGAGGGATGCCGGGATGGAGGTCATTTACACTGGACTCCATGCTACCCCTGAGGAAATTGCTGAGGCTGCCGTGCAGGAAGACGTTGATGTTGTAGGCCTGAGCATCCTGTCGGGAGCTCACAGAACCCTGGTGCCCAAAGTAGTGGAACTTGTAAAAAAGAAAGGCAAAGAAGATGTGATTTTCGTTGCCGGAGGGATTATCCCTGAGGATGATATTCCATTCCTACAAGAGCATGGAGTAAGCGGTGTTTTCGGGCCAGGAACGCCTCTTGAAGACATCGCGACGTTCATCAGGTCACATGTATCCGCAGCGAGGGGATAGGTTACCACTTGAACATGAACGTAAGCACAGCGGCTTGGTGCAACTACAAGCGCGGATTAGGGGATGAAGGAGGGGTCCAAATGCGAGAGCGGAAAGGCATTCTTGAGGGTGTGCGTGTGATCGGGTTTGAGCAGCAAGTTGCTGCCCCGTATTGCACCATGATGCTGGCCGATGCTGGGGCAGAGGTGATAAAGGTCGAGCGACCTGGGATTGGAGACCCGGCCCGAGAAATGGCGCCGATTCTCAAAGGGGCAGATGGGAACCGCACGAGCGGGTATTTCCTGCGGTTTAACCGGAACAAGAAAAGCGTGACGGTTGACATTCAAAAAGAGGAAGGTAAGGCGCTCTTCAAGGACATGGTTGCCAAGGCCGATATTTTGGTTGAGAACTTCCGCCCCGGCGTGATGGAAGAGAACGGCCTTGGGTACGACGTGCTCAAAGGGATAAACCCCGGACTTATCTACGTAGCAATCAGCGGGTTTGGACGCCTCCCGAAGTACAGGGGAGTTTATAGCGATAGGCCCGCGTACGACATAGTGGCCCAGGCGATGGGTGGACTGATGCACCTCGCTGGGGAAAAGGATGGGCCTCCTACGTGGCTTGGGACTGCCGTGGGGGACATCGTCACCGGAATGATCGCTGCGTACGCGTGCCTGCTGGGTCTGATAAAGAAAGCCCGGACGGGAAAAGGCGAGTTCATAGATATAGCCATGTATGACTGCATGGTCGCGCTGGGGGAGCGTGCAATATCAATATATTCGCTCACCGGGCAGATCCTCAGCCGAGGACGGGAAACCCTGATAGCGCCGTGGGGGCCCTTTAAGGCTAAAGACGGCTGGATAGCCCTTATGGTACCAACGGAGAGTATGTGGGCCAGGTTCTGCAAGGCCATCGGGAGAGAAGACCTCCTACAAAACCCCGAACTCTCCTCCGGGCCAGGCCGCGCAAAGCACAAGGATGATATTCTCCTGCCTGTTATCAACGAGTGGCTGAAAGACAAGACGAGAGAAGAGGCGGTCAGCATTTTGTTGGAAAAGGGCTTACCGGCGGGTCCCGTCCAAAATGCTGAAGACATTTTTAACTGTCCACACATAAAAGCCAGAGAGCTTATGGTCGAGGTGCCTGACCCGGTTATAGGATCCGCCAAACTTGTCGGGTCGCCGGTTAAGTTTTCTGAAGTTGAACTCGACGCGCCATCTGCGGCCCCAAGACTCGGTGAGCACACTGAGGAGGTTCTCAAAGAGGTCCTTGGGTACGATGCTGATAGGATTCGGTCGCTGAAAGATGCGAAGGTCATCTGAGTGTAGGAGGAGGGTTAGGAAATGAAAGACGTAGTTGTCATTGGGGCAGCCAGAACCCCCTTTGGGAATTTCGGTGGCATGCTGAAAGACTTCAGCACGGTACAGCTGGGGGCCATCGCCGTACGTGAGGCTGTAAGGAGAGCAGGGATCAAACCTTCGGATGTGGAAGAAGTATACATTGGTGCTAACATGCCGTGTTCTAACAGGTCTATCGCTCGCCAAGTGGCCCTGGAGGCTGGGATCCCAGAGGACAAGAATGCTGCTACTATAGACCGTGCCTGCTGTTCGTCCATGGCGGCGATTGCCATGGGTTACAGGGCCATAAAACTGGGAGAGATTGACGTCGCTGTGGGCGGCGGTACGGAGAACATGAGCCAGGTCCCGTATTTTATCGAGGACCTGCGTTGGGGAAAGCGCCTCGGGGACATTACCCTGAAGGATATCTTGGTTGTGAAGTGCCCGTACACTGGAGTACCGAGGGCTGTTCAGGCGGGGGTTAAGGCTGTTGAATACGGCATTACTCGGGAAGATCAGGACAAGTGGGCCCTTCGGAGCCAGACGAGATACTGGGAGGCATTCAGGGCTGGGAAGTTCAAAGACGAGATAGTTCCCGTAGAAGTTCCACAACGCAAGGGTAACCCCATAATCATGGATAAGGATGAACCTCCTCGCGAAGGGGTCACGCTGGAAGCTCTCGCCAAGCTGCCGACGGTCTACGGCAGTCCCACCGTTACTGCGGGCAATGCTCCGGGCCTCAATACTGGAGCAGCCGCAATCGTTATGACTTCTTCAGAAAAGGCGGAGGCGCTGGGGGTCACGCCGCTGGGAACGATAGTGGCCCATGCGCAGGCTTCAGGACACCCCGACGGCATTGCCACAATCCCTGCGTTTGCCGCTCTTAAGGTCCTCGAAAAGGCCAAAATGAGTATTGATGACATAGACATCATCGAAATAAATGAAGCGTTTGCTGCTATGCCACTGGTGTCGACGAAGATCCTGGGCGAAGGCGATGACAAAAAGGTCGAAGCCATCAGGGCTAAGACTAACGTGAATGGCGGAGCTATAGCAATTGGGCATCCTACTGGAGCGACGGGGGCAAGGCTCGTCATGACGACGTTGTTCGAGTTGAGGCGGAGAGGAGGGGGATATGGCCTCGTAACGATTTGCGGAGGTATCGGTGAGGGGGAAGCGTTCGTCCTTAAGGTGTGATAGGGGTCTGGTGAGGTGTTGTTGATGAAGCTGAGGGACAAGGTGGCTGTGGTCACCGGCGGTGGTGGTGGGCTTGGTTGTGCGTTCGCGACGGCCCTGGCTGCGGAAGGTGCGAGGATCGCTTTGACCGATATCGATCCCAGGCTGCTGAGCAGTGCGAAGGAAAGGCTGCGGGCCATTGGAGCAGAGTGCAAGGAATACGAACTGGATGTGACAGATGCTGGCCAGGTTTTGCGCACAATGGAGCTGGTGAACGCGGATTTTGGGAAAATTGACATCTTGGTGAATGTAGCAGGGGGCTCGCTGTTCACACCGAAGAGTCTTGAAGAGATAACGCCTGAGCACTGGGATAAGGTACTCGACGTTAACCTGAAGGGAACGTTTTTCTGCTGCCAAGCGGTAGCTCGCTATATGAAACGTCGTCGGTACGGCAAGATCATCAATGTGTCGTCCATAGGCGGGCGGACTGCCAGTGTCGTGACCGGAGTTGCCTACGCTGCGGCCAAAGCTGGAGTTCTGGGGCTTACGCGGCGGCTCGCGCTGGAGCTGGGTCCGTATCAGATAAACGTTAACGCGATAGCGCCGGGGACAGTTCTCTCAGGGCGACGAATGATTGACTTGTGGAATGAGTTGACCTCGGCTCAACAGGAGGAGATTTTGAAGTCGATACCGCTGGGGAGACTTTCTAGCGCGGAGGAACAGGCTGCGGTGGTAGTGTTCCTTGCTTCCGATGATGCTAGATACATCACGGGGGCCACGATTGACGTGAATGGTGGGCGGTTGATGGTCTAGTAAACGACTTATTTCGGGAGGGAAAAGAGCGTGAGAGAGCAGCGAAGGTGCGGTGGGGGGAGGCCTTCAGTCAGGTGGAGCCGTTGGATAGCGGCATTTCTGGAAATGGCGTTGGTGGCCGGTATCGCGGGTTGCGGAGGAGCGGGCTCGAAGCAGGTTAAGTATCCTGTCCGTGCCGTGACCCTGGTGGTCCCGTATGCTCCGGGAGGGTCATCTGACCTTAGCGCTAGGCCGGTGGCAGACGCAATGAAAGAGATCCTTGGTCAACCCATGGTAGTTGTCAACAAGCCGGGTGGGGGCGGCTCGGTCGGTGCCGCCGAAGTGGCAGCCGGTAAGAATGATGGGTATACGCTGCTTAATGCGTCTATTGGACCTATAACTATAGTGCCTTACACCACACAAGTGTCATACAACTATGAAAGTTTCGAACCAATAGCACAGCTTACTGATATACCACTCGCGCTTGCGGTCTCCAAGAACTCAAAGTTTCAGACGCTCAAAGACTTTGTCGAATACGCTAAAGCGAATCCCGGAGCCATAAAGTATGGCCATCCGGGTGCTGGAAACATTCAGCACATCACCATGGAAAGGTTCTGCCAGTCCGTTGGTATCAAGGTTACCCAGGTTCCATACGAGGGCGCCAACCCGGCGGTGGCCGCGCTTTTGGGCGGTCACGTTGACGCAACAGTCACGGGGACTCAGGAGATAACAGGCCAGTACAAGTCTGGGGAGATCAGAGTCCTCGGAGTGACCAGTGCCAGCAGGGTCGATATGCTTCCCGATGTGCCGACATTTAAGGAGCAGGGGTATGATCTGGTCGCCGGCGTATGGTACGGGGTCCTTGCTCCGAAGGGCACCCCAAAGGAGATCGTGGACAAGCTAGCGGACGCCTTCAAGAAGGCCTGCCAGGATTCCAAGGTGCTTGAAGCGTGGAAGAAGCTTTACCTTACGCCCGCATATCTGGGGCCCGAGGAATTCGCGCAACGGATAAAGAAGGACGCAGCCACGAATCAGAAGGTTGTTGAAAGTATCGGTCTCTCGAAAAAGTAACCAAAGAGTAAGGGGGCTGGGGCACCCCGTTTGCGGGTGCCCCAGGAAAATACGTAGTGGGTCAGGGTGGTGAGAGCATTGAATGATAGGGACATTGTTGGCGGGTTGGCGGTGCTTGTGATCTCCGTTGTGGGTCTGGTGGCATCAATGAGGGTTCCGTCAGAAACAACGACGCAGTTTGGTGGGGGGTTTTATCCCGGGTTTCTATCGGTCTGCCTGGGCGTGTGCGGGCTGATCATACTGGTTGAGGGGGTATTGAAGCGGGAAAAAGTACCGGTTCCGAAGTTCGAGTGGGGAAAGGTGCTACCAGTTTTAGGCTCTCTTGTGCTTTACTGCTTATTGTTTCCAATACTAGATTTTCGAATTGTGACGGCAATATTCCTAGCCATATGTATGTTTGCGTTTGGAGTGCGAAGGCCCCTGCAATTGATGGCAGTTGCCATCGGCGGAAGCCTGGTGGTGTTCTACGTATTTACGCTGGGCTTTAACGTGGTACTGAACTGAATGGAGTAGTGGGGCTTTGCGCGGAGGGAAGATTAGGGGGTGCTTCAGGGTGGTTAATGTGTTGACGGGGCTGGGCGCCGTGGTCACGCCGAGTGCCCTGCTGTGGAACCTTATAGGGGTAGTGATCGGGATCGTTTTTGGTGCACTTCCAGGGCTTACAGCGACGCAGGCGGTTGCTATTTTTACACCGCTGACGTTCGTAATGCCATTTACGATATCGATGTCGTTCTTGCTGGGTATCTACTGCGGAGGGTATTACGGGGGAGCCATTACGGCCATTCTGTTACGTACGCCTGGGGCTCCTGGAAACGCCGCCACATGTATGGATGGTTATCCGATGGCGCAGAAGGGGCAGGCAGGTAAGGCACTTGCGATTGCTGTCATGGCTTCCTGGCTCGGGGGTGAGCTTTCCGCACTGGCTCTCATGGTAGGGGCGCCAGCGCTTAGCCTTATAGCGCTGAGGTTTGGTCCGCCTGAGTACTTCGCAATTGGCTTGTTAGGATTGGTATGCGTCGCGGGGATTTCCGAGGGAAACATTCTTAAAGGTGTTGCAGGCGGCTTAGCAGGCATGTTGCTGGCGACTATCGGAATGGATCCTATTTCGGGCAGGCCTAGGTTCACGCTGGGGATTCAAGGATTGATGGCAGGCGTGGCGTTGATCCCTGCGCTGGTAGGGTTGTTCGCGATAACGGAGGTACTGGCTAAGGCTGAACAGATGGAGCTGGGGAAGAAAGACCAGCTGATTACAGAGTACGACATTGCGTTGCCTACGAAGCGGGAGTGGTGGGAAAGTAGATGGACTCTCCTTAAGGGGACGATCATAGGCGTCATTGTAGGGGTTCTTCCTGGGACTGGTCCGACTATAGCCTCGTGGATGAGCTATCAGGAGGCAAAGCGTAGTTCTAAACACCCGGAACTGTTTGGCACGGGAATTACAGAGGGTGTCATGGCAACAGAGGTGGCCAACAACGCCGTGACAGGAGGTGCCCTCATCCCATTACTGACGTTGGGGGTGCCTGGCGACTCGGTGACAGCCGTGCTGCTCGGTTCTTTAATGATACAGGGATTGACTCCCGGGCCTCTGCTAATACGGAACAACCCTGCATTGGTTTCTCAGCTGTTCTGGATATTGATTATTGCGAACGCGTTTATGCTTGCTATTGGATTGGGTGCGGCGAGAGCTTTTCCACAGATCCTTAGGATCCCCATGAGAATTCTGCTGCCGATCATCTGTGTTCTCTGCATTGTGGGTAGCTATGCTGTGAACAACTCTCTATTTGATGTGTGGATGGTCGTCTTGATCGGGTTTGTCGGGTTTGTAGCATCGAAGTTTGGATTCCAGGTTGCACCCATCGTCTTAGGGTTTATCCTGGGACCGATTATCGAGCCGAATTTCCGGAGGGCGCTTATAACGAGTGGCGGGAGCCCATTGGTGTTTGTAACACGGCCGTTCAGCCTGGGAATCCTTATTCTTGCTGGCCTACTTCTTGCGTTTATTCTTTATCGGCAGAGAAGTGGCGGTGTTGCCGGCGAGGCCGTGAAGGAGCCCGACATGGCTTAGGAGTGCAGAGAGGCATGCGGTGTTGGCGGTTAGGCACGGAACGGCCTGCGAGGTTGGCGTTTGTAGGGGTGGGGTCCCTTAAGGGGGCTCCCCTGTGTAGTTTGCGAGTTAGGTGTGGAGTAGGGTCGTAATTGGGGCGAGATAGGGGGAGGAGGGTACCGATGTATTGGGGTGCGCCGGGTGAGGACAACACAGAGGTTACGTTGAGGGCAGCCTTCGATAGGGCGAGGACTGCCAGAATATCATATGTGGTAGTTGCTTCGACGACGGGTAAGACTGCAATGGCTGCTGCGGAGATCGCGGCGGAGAACCCGGATATAAAAGTAACTGTTGTCACACACCATGCTGGCTTTAAATCTCCCGGGCATCAGGAGATGGCTACCGACGTAGTGGAGAGGTTGAAAGCTGCGGGGATTAACGTGCTGACGACAACGCATTTGTTTGCCAACGTGGAACGGGCAGTAGTAAACAAGTTTGGGGGGTTGTACGTAGGTGGGGTTATTTCCGAGACATTGCGGATGTTTGGCCAGGGAACAAAGGTTTGCGTAGAGATTGCCACTATGGCTTTGGACGCAGGGCTTATTCCGCACGGAGTGGAGGTAATCGCTGTGGCAGGGAGCGGGAGGGGTGCGGACACAGCCCTCATATTAAAACCTGCTCACGCAAATGAATTTTTCAATACTGAGATTTTGGAAGTGGTTTGTAAGCCGAGAAAGGTGAGGAGGTAGGGTTATCTCCTTGAATAGGGAGCTCACCCGAATTTGTTTTGCGTTGGTAACCGGTGAGGGTGGCGTTGAGTGGGCAGTGAGAAGCTTGGGTACGTGAGCTGTGGAGGCCGGATTAATTCTGGGCACGGGTGCTAGTTGGGAGATAAGAATATTCGGCCATACTGGGATAGCAGTGCGTTTGCGCGCAAAGGGGGCCGGTTTAATTAGGCGGGGGGGGATGCGGCGGGTGCAGGCGGAGTGTGAGGCGCGGAGAAAAAGGGGATGGATGGCCTTTGTGCTGCTAGCACTTGCATATCTCATTGTAATGTTCCAGAGGTTCGCACCCGGGGCCATATCGAATGAGTTAGCCAACGAGCTGATGGTGTCCAATACTGCTCTGGGAGCTCTCGGCTCGGCTTATTTTTACCCTTATGCCATACTGCAAATCCCGTGTGGTGGGCTTTCGGACTCTGTTGGGCCACGTAGAATACTTTTATGGTCATTGATTGCTCAATCTGTTGGGAGCATATGGTTTGCCCAAGCGAGGAGCTTTCAAAGCGCGTTTCTGGGCAGGTTACTCGTTGGGTTTGGAGCATCGTTCGTTTACGTGTCAGCTTTGAAGGTGCTCGCTGAGGTGTTCGCCAGGGAGCAATTCCCTGTATTCGTCGGACTTCTGCAAGCCGTGGGTAATCTCGGCGCTGTTTTAGCTTCGGTACCACTTATTTCGATAGCGGGGGTTGTGGGTTGGCGTGCTATCTTTGCCGGGGTCGCATGCCTTACGGCGCTATTGGCTCCAGTCAGTTTGTGCGTGATCGGTGATTCCGCGGAGAAGCACAGAAGGTATTCCCTTAAGACAGCTTCGGGTGGGTTCTACAGATTTGTTCGTAGTCGATTCCTCATTGGAGTGGGTCTTTGGATGTTTTGCTTTTCGGGGACAAAACTGGCATTTCAGGGGCTGTGGGCGGCACGGTATTTGACTCAGGCAGGGGGTTTGACCCCCCGCGAGGTTGGTATTGTCTTGCTTCTGTTTGGATTAGGTGGAGTTGTTGGAAGCCCACTCTACGGATGGGTCGCTCAACGCCTGAGAACAAACGAAGGAACGATGCTTGTGGGGAGCTTTCTCTTATCGCTGTTTTGGATAGTCCTTTTTGTGGTGGGTCGGCCTATCAGGAGCTGGGCTTTCTATTTTTCTATGGGCCTTGTATCGGGTGTGTTTACACTGGCCTTCGCTTGTACCAAAGATAGGTCGCCTGCTGGATTCTTCGCCACTATCGTCGGTGTTGTGAACGCTTGGTCCTTTGCGGGCAGTGTGTTATTCATCCAGCTGTCGGGGAGCGTAGTTGATGCGGTTTTGAGGCGTACTAGAGGAGACTGGGTTGCAGCATTTCGCGCGGTTTTTGGTCTCAGCGCGGTATCTATGATTATTGCCAGCGGGACCTTGCTTATCCTCAGTAGGTTGGAGTTGCCGCGGGTTGCTGTACACCGTTAAGCTTTGTTTTCGAGCTGTGCCTTCGAAGAATCCAGTAGAGGCTCTTTCAAAGCGCCGTTTGTGAAATCTCGGGAGTCAGTATCAGCGAACTGGCACGACGCACCGGAATTATGTGAGAAAAACTTGAATTAGCTGGCTTTTAAGACTCGTGCGTATCGTTAAGGGGCCACCCATGATTCACAATGATTCATAATTGTCTCGCGGAGCTGGGGATCGCGTGATGCACAATGATGCATTTGGTGATTCGTCAAGCGATATTCTGATGGGCAACGCCCAGGAGCAACACTCCGCGGTTTGCACGGATGAAGGGCTCTCCTTAAGGGAACACTTTTTCTAGCTGCATGAACGGTACGAGGATACGATACGAGTCAGAATGGAGGTGTGGGTTTGAAGAGTAAGGAGCAACTACTGCATGAAGCTGAGAGGAAACGGCAAAATCCGATGAAGACTCCCCCCAACTCGTTAGGGGTAAAAGACAAAACCCCGCCGGTAAGTAAAGGGAGAGGAGCAGCAATGGAAATGGATTTTGACGAGACGGATCGATACGGGGGCGGTGATGAAAAGGGAGGGGAGGTTTAGGCTGTCGCCTGAGACGTCGCCGGTGCTCGTGCAGAGCTGACTATGATGATCCCTATCAACACCAGCGCTATACCGGCCATCTGTGTAAAAGACACCTCTTCGCCGAGTACCCAAGCGCTGAATATGGTTGCGGCAGCCGGTTCGATATTAGCCATGATCGCGACGTGGCTTGCGTGGATGCGCCTCAATGCCCAGGTGAACAGAATGAACGCAAATACCCCCGGGCCGGCGGCCAGTGCCAAGGCGCTCGCCCAGGCTTGGGGCGGAAGGACGAATGGCCGAGGCAGTGAGGGGAAAGCGTATAGGGTCAAGAGAGGAAGGCCGAAAAGGGAAGACCACCATTGGATTACCAAGGGGTTGTAACTGTTGGCTATTTTCCGTAACATGAAGGTATATGTGCCATAAAGCGCCCCAGAGCCGAGACCGGTTAGCAGCGCAGGCATGGAGACGACTACCTTGACCTTATACACGCCGGTGATGAGGACGAGACCTGCGACACTCAGGGCAAGAGCCGTGGCCTTGCGGAGCGTAACTGCCTCGTTGAAGAAGATTCGGCTGAGTATGATCACGAAGAACGGCGCCGTATAGTTCAGGATAGTGGCTACTGCTACCGTGGTCAAGGTGACGCTCTGTATGAAAAGAGGCTGAGAGCCGGCGGGCCCGATGATGCCGAGGAGGAGTAAGAAGAGCAAATCCCGGCGACTCACCTTGAAAAGCTCTTTCCACGCAGGAATCAGGCAGATAGTAAAAATCGCCCACGCAATGGATAGCCTCAGTAGGGCGATGGTCATCCCTTGCAGCCCACACGCCTGAAGATTTCTTACGAAAAGCCCTCCCGCTGCCCATGTAATCCCTGCTACAATCACTGCCACAGACGCGATAATGACTGATGCACCTCATTTCAACACCTTGCCGATTGGTTCCAAGATCGGTTCAATTCTATAAGTACCTGCGGTGGCCATGCAAGCCTTAACAGAAAAAGCCAAGCCGAAAAGCGAGGTTTTTGAGGAGGCAGTGAAGCATAGTGCGGAGTGTCGCACGGCGCATGATTTTATTGACCCGGTTATTGACATCATAAAAACAGTAGGCTAAAATGCATTTGACAATACCCCATAGGGTATAGGAAGTACCCCGGTGGGTACGCGACAATCGAGTAGGTCCAGAAATCAAATACACAGGGGGAATGCGGTCATGGCAGAAGTAAAGCATGTGAGTGATGCTGATTTTGATACCGAGGTTTTGCAAGCCACAGGTCCGGTATTGGTTGACTTCTGGGCTCCGTGGTGTGGGCCATGCAGGATGATGGCACCGGTTTTAGAGGAAATCGCTCAGGATATGGATGGCAAACTCACCGTCGCTAAGCTCAATGTGGACGAGAACCCTACGGTCGCCGGGAAGTACAGCATCATGAGTATCCCGACTCTGATTCTTTTCGATGGCGGACGTGTGAAGAGCAAGTTCGTGGGATTCATGCCAAAGAACGAGCTAAAACGGAGACTCGAACCTGTTCTCTAATGCAGGGAGTCAGGCCGTCGGCAAGGTGAAGGGCGGGTTGAAATGAGCCGGGCAACGGACCCTGAAAAGTTGATAGCGAGGATGCGGCGTATCGAAGGCCAGGCTCGCGGCGTCCAACGGATGATCAAAGAGGGTTGTGATTGTGAAAAGATCATGATCCAGCTGGCAGCTATGAAAGCGGCCATAAACAAAGCGGCAGTATCTCTGGTCGGGTGTTATATGGCCGATGCGATCTCGGAGCAGTTGAAGAAAGACGGTGACATTGCCGAGGTCCTGGAGAAAGCGAGTAAGGTGATGTCAAAGTTGTCGTGAGGCTTCGCTGCGGCTTGAATTGCCTTGTGTGGCTGGATCCCTCGATTTACTCACCAGTTCAACCAGCTCCTCGGGGGTAGCTACAGGCGGAGCACACGTGCGGTTGACGCAAACGTAAGCTACTGGTTTATCGAGCGCGGGGTATCCTTTAAGGGCTATGGTGTCGGCGTCAGTTGCAATGTCAAGCAGCAGCGTGGTTTTCGGGAATACCGGAACTGTCAATGCCGCAAAGCGAAGCTCTTTAGTCCTTGGGTCGGACTGGTTCCCGACTACGGCGATTTCTACGTGGCAACCGGAAAGCTCTTCTGCAGCGATACAATACTCTGCGGCGAATATACCAGAACGAGAAGCTTCGTAGGCCAAAGACTTAAGAAGTCCGGCTGCAAAGTCAAAGTCTGATGGAGCACTCCGGTTTTCGTCCTGGTCCAGGCGACTAAGCCTGATAAGTGCTTGTGCTGCAAGGCTGTTTTCGGCAAGAGGGGTGCGGGTTTGCAGCCCCTCTTGGCCTACAACGTCTTTCAACAACCCTGTTTCCGAATCGGTGTACACCGTGCGAATCAATTTGGCGATAGACTTTGCTCTACTGATGTAAAGCTTTTGTCTCGTCGCTTGGTAAGCCTCGATACAAGCCAGCAGCACGAGGGCGTTGTCTTCTAACATGTAAGGCCGCACATTAGGCGCTTGAGTCTCCCCCTCGAAAAAACGTGCTATTCCCATATCCTCTGAGAACATTTTTTCGAAGATGCTATCTAGGAGTCCGGTTGCGAGCTCTTGAAACCCCTCATCCCTGAAAAAGGCGTACGCCTTTAGCAACGTCGTACTTGCCATGGCGTTCCACCCAGAAATAATCACGCGGTCGATAGGTGGGGGCTGGCTTTTTTCGCCTTTGTAGTAGCGTTCGTCTGCCGCTTGGCTCCCAGCGAAGCCCTGGTATTCCTGCATGTATAGCGTGTTAAGCAGATAGTCGATTGTGGATTTGGCTACCTCCCTGTACTGGGGTCGGACCAGGGCGATGCTGGCGTCCATGTACAGCGATGCCAGCGCGCAGTTATCGTTGAGCATCTTCTCGAAGTGCGGTACGCTCCAATCCCGTTTTGTAGAATAGCGAAAAAACCCCCCGCGTTTGTTGTCCCGGATCCCCCCTTGGGCCATAGCATCCAACGTGTTGGTCAGTAGTTCCCGCAAACGCTGGTCCGAGGTGTTTATGTAACGGACCAAGAGCCACCTTAGGAGCTCGGCATGGGGAAACTTGGGTTGGGTTCCAAAGCCTCCATACTGAGGATCATAGAGCGCCAAAGCCTCATGCAACGTGGTGGTCAAGGGCTCTGCAACGTCCATGACCGGCGTCTTTGTGTACCCCGAAGGCCGCGGGGCGTGCACGCCGGTACGGTAGGCTTGCTCGGCAGCATCCAAGAGCGCGAGAAACTCCTCTGGCGGGAGGTACGTGGCCCCTGCGATAATCTCTTGCTCGGGAGTGAGGAACGCCACGGTTGGCCAACCTCCCATGTTGAAACGGTGGTCTAGGTCCGGCCGCCTATCGGCATCTACCCGAACGGGAATGGTCCTGGAGTTTATCTGCGAAACTACTTTGGGATCAGCATAAGTAGTACGGTCCATTACGTGGCACCAATGACACCACGAGGCACTTATGGCAAGCAGCACGGGCTTATGCTCGGCTTTCGCCTTCTCGAAAAGGCCTGGATTCCAGTCCATCCAATTGACCAGGGTGCTGCTCACTCTCATCCCTCCACCTCGGGCATTAGTCCGTAATATTGTGCCCATCTGGCGGAAGGCTGATTACTGATAGACTTGGTCTTAATGAACGAAGCCGGCTCCCACGGTCGTTAGACGTAGGCTACACTGGATGTGTCCGCACCACCAGTTGCAGAGTTACAAACGAAAGCAGAGCCGCCACGATGAATAGGCAACATGAGAACCCTCGTCCGGACTATGTACAGGGGCTTCACGCCTCAACGTACGCTAGTAGTCCGAAGCAGCTCCAGACACAAGCATGTTGTGCGGTAACCAACCCGCGGATATCAGAATGCCAACCATCGATGCAGCCAGAGCCTCGATAGACCATACACCCACAGAAGGCTCCGCGGCCTCGTTCATATCAGGGCATGTGCTTGAGTGCCTGGCGGAGCTTAGTGAGAGCTTCTTCATGAGTTTGAGCAGCGCGGGCGATCCCTTCCATCGGGCACGAGTTCCCGCCTGGCCCCTGGATGCAAGGTACTGTCGAAGAGAAGTGAGCGGGCACGCTATCCCGTTTGAATTGCTCTAGTGCCGACTGGCTCATTATTTTGCCGAAGACAGCGCGCACGCCAGCAGCCAGCAAGACCCGTGCTGCGGCCAGACCCACTACTTTATCCGCAACGGAGGCGCCGTGCAGCGTAAGCCCAAGTGAGTCTACCAACCGGATGAGAGGGAGTAGTCTCCTGCCGGACTCTTTACCGATCACCTGTCCTCCCTTTACTGCCACTACTGCTATCGAGTTGTCCCTTTCGAGCTCTGCGCGGGCAATGGCGAGATCGTCCAGCCAGCTACAGGAAGGACAATTCGCTGATCGCTCGACTTCGATAAGCCTGCACTCCATGTCGAGCAGGTCGACGATCATGAGCCGCCCGGCTAAGGTCCTACCCGCGCCGAGGATGAGCTTAATCGCTTCAGTTGCCTGCATAGCCCCGATTACCCCGGGAGTTGAACCGAGAACACCAGTTTGAGCAGGGGAGGGTATCGCGTCATCTGCTGGTGGGTTGGGGAATATGCACCTATAACAAGGGCTCTTACCCGGAATTATGGTCGTGATGAGACCTTCGTAGCGCGTCACTCCAGCTTCTATCAGAGGCTTCTGGAGTGCGACACACGCATCGTTGACGACGTACCTGGTTGCGAGATTATCCACGCAGTCTACTACTAGGTCATACCCGGGGATGATCTCAACAGCCGTCTTAGCGGTGAGCTCCGTCTGGTAGGTCTGGACTTGTATCCCTGGATTGATCTGCTGGAGCCTCATTTTGGCCGAGAACACCTTGGGTATCCCGAGCGAGGCCGTGGAATGTATTACCTGGCGTTGCAAGTTAGACAGATCAACCACATCGGGATCTACGATTCCTATTTGCCCGATGCCGGCCGCGGTGAGATACGAAAGTACGGGTGAGCCTAGCCCTCCTGCCCCAACTACGAGTACCTTCGCGCCTAGAAGTTTGTGTTGGGCTCCTTCCCCAAAGCCAGGCATCACCATCTGTCTGGAATACCTGATCAAATCCTTATCAGTGAGCATTTGTAAGCCTCTCGTGTATTATTCTTAGTCCCTCCAATGTCAAAAACGGTTCTACCTTATGAACACCTTTACATTCAGGCGCAATGAGACCTGCGAGCCCTCCAGTGGCGACAACAAATGCTTGCTGGCCGAGTTCCATTTGCGTTCGTTCTATCAACTTCTCTACTTGGCCCACGAATCCCCAGAAAATGCCCGATTGAAGGGCATCGCTCGTGGTAGAGCCGATGACACGATTGGGGCGGCGGATTTCCACTTTGTACAGCCTGGCGGCTCTTTTGAAGAGTGCTTCGGTGGATATTGAGATGCCCGGGGCGATGGAACCGCCGAGGTATTCGCCTTGCGCGGATACGACGTCCAGGGTGGTAGCGGTTCCGAAGTCTACGACGATGCAGGGAGCACCATAGAGCTGCTTCGCGGCAACGGCGTTCACTATTCGGTCAGCTCCCAGCTCCCAAGGGTTATCGTACTTGATAGGGACGCCCAAATCGAGCTCTGCCGATACCAATGTAGGCCGCAGGTGCCAAAACTTGTAAGACATGGCCTCCAAAGTGTGGTTCAGGGGCGGTACGACGGACGATATCACTATCGCGTTTACTGCACCGGGATCGATCTGCGCGTGATTAAACAGCTGGATGATCAGGATCCCGAGCTCGTCTGAAGTCTTCTGTTTGTTGGTTGCAATCCGCCAGTGGGTCAGCATTCTTTCTCCGTCGTATGCTCCGACTACTATGTTCGTATTTCCTACGTCGATTGCCATCAACATGCCCGAGTCCCTCCTATCAGACTGCATTCGTTACTGCATATCTTCACTGCATATCGTCTGGGATTAAAACGCTAGAACAGACCCACGATCTTTCCATCCGGGCCGAAATCAATGTGAGCTCCCGCCGGATCCGAAGGCAAACCGGGCATGGTCCTCATTTCGCCCAAGATCGGATAGAGGAAGCCGGCCCCAACAGATGCCCGGACCTCCCGCACGGTTATTGTGAACCCGCTGGGGCGTCCCTTTAGATTTGGGTCGGCCGAGAGCGAGAGATGCGTTTTGGCCATGCATATAGGCAGGTTGCCAAAGCCCGACTGTTCGTAGCGTTCTATTTGTTTATCTGCTTGAGGCAGATACTCGACGTTCCCTGCACCGTATACCTTCTTGGCTATGATATCTATCTTCTCCTTCACAGACATGTCAAGGGGATAGAGGAAACGGAACTGGCGGCTCCCAGATTGGGCGGCCTTGACTAGGGCTTTTGCCAATTCCACTCCCCCTTCTCCGCCTTTTTCCCACACTTCGCTAAGTACAGCATCTTCCGCCCCTGCCTGAAGGGCTCTTTCTTTGATCAGTGCCCATTCCTTTTCTTTATCAGTGTAAAACTTATTGATCGCTACGACTACTGGTACTCCGTGCATCTTAACGTTTTCTATTTGTTTTTCCATGTTTGCACAACCGGCGAGCAGCGCTTCGTAATTTTCCTTGGCCATCTGCTCTTTGTCGATTGCCTTCCCCGGCATCGCCTTAAATGCTCCGCCGTGCATTTTCAACGCTCTCACCGTGGTAACGAGTACCGCGGCATCTGGTTTCAAACCGCTGTATCGACATTTAATGTTAAAGAACTTCTCAGCTCCAATATCTGCACCAAAGCCCGCCTCTGTGACCACGAAGTCAGCACACTTAATGGCTATGCGGTCGGCGATTATGGAACTGTTACCATGGGCGATGTTGGCGAAAGGCCCTGTATGTACCAGCACCGGCGTATTTTCCAACGTTTGTATCAGGTTCGGCTTAATCGCGTCCTTCAGTAGGACTGCCATAGACCCAGCGCAACGCAAGTCTTCCGCTGTCACCGGTTTACCCGAGCGGCTATATCCTATCACTATTCGGCCCAGACGTGCGCGCAAATCTTGCAGGTCTGTGGTGAGCGCGAGAATGGCCATTACTTCTGAGGCCACAGCTATGTCGAACCCGGTTTCCCGCGGATAGCCGTTCTCTTTACCCCCGAGGCCTATGACCACTTTGCGGAGGGCGCGGTCAGATACGTCCACTACCCGTGGCCATGTGATAGAGAACGGGTCAATATCGAGGGGGTTGTTGTGAAGAATGCTTGAATCAATAAATGCAGCCAATAAGTTATGGGCAAGCGCAACCGCATGGGTATCACCCGTAAAATGGAGGTTGAAGTCCTCCATGGGCACGCACTGAGCATATCCGCCGCCGGCAGCTCCGCCCTTTATGCCGAACACTGGGCCAAGGGAGGGTTGCCGTATGCAATTGACAGCCCGGTAGCCTAACCTGTTCAACGCTTGTCCCAGCCCGATCGTGGTAGTAGTCTTGCCTTCACCTAGAGGTGTCGGGGTGATGGCGGTCACCACTACGTACTTTCCAGACGGCCTGTCCTTTAGCTTATCGAACACTTTTAGGTCAATCTTGGCCTTGTACTTTCCGTAATACTCGATATCCTCTTCATCCAATCCCAGTTGGCGGGCTATATCGAGAATCGGGAGCATCTTTGCTTCTTGTGCAATCTCGATATCGCTTTTCATCTAGATATCAACCTCCTCACAGTTTCAGAGTGAGCAAGGCAGTTTCTCATATTCTGGACGAATTCTTTGTCGTTAATCGACTCCAGGTTGGTAAAAACGTTGAGAGCGGCTCCGTGTATGGCCGCGACGGCGAGTGCCGCTGCCGTCCCAGCATCGCTGGCTGCGTTGGGATTGCCGTGACGGCGTGCCTTTTCAGATAGCTCAAATACTTCTGCTGACAATCTGATGACCTCGGCAGGCACTGTCGCGGCTTCTTTGAGACAAGCTTGGATGCGTTCGTCCCGTTGTGCTCGTTCAGCAGCGGTATCTTTGGGCATTCGGTAGGCTGCCATCACAGCTTGAAATGCCGCCATATCCCGGTCAGCGAGTTTTAGCAGTTCTCTTCTAAGCGTTTCACTTCGTGCAAGTACCTCTTCCATAACTACCTTGTGAGTCTCAAACTTCTTACGTCCCAGGGTGAGGTTTGCCACCATCGACACCAACGCCGCAGCTGCGGCACCGGCCAGCGCGGAGGCAGCACCCCCGCCTGGAACTGGCGAAGCCGAAGCCAGTTGCTCCAGGAAATCACCCAGTTTCAATTCAGCCAACACCTTGGATCACCCCCATCTTGAATTGAGATCGAGAGACTATCTTGCCTTTCTTGATTACGACTTCCGCCAAGTTCGTCCCGACTCGATACGGGATGTAGCTCAGGTCTGGGGCGTTAAATATCACGATGTCAGCTTGTTTGCCTACTTCCAACGAACCAACCACGTTTCCGCGACCACAGGCGAAAGCGGCGTTTATCGTAGCGGCACAAAGCGCCTCTTCGGGCGTCATGCCGCAAAGCAGACAAGCGAGAGACATTACCAGAGGCAATGTCTGGACGGGACAGCTACCCGGGTTAAAGTCCGTGGCGATGGCCACGGCGAGCCCCTTTTCGATCATACGGCGCGCGTTTGCGGCAGGCTTTCGCAGCACCAGGCTTGTCCCCGGTAGTATTACCGCGATCACCCCTGCACGAGCCATCGCGTCTAGACCCTCGTCGGATGCTGCCATCAGGTGATCCGCTGAAGTAGCGCCCAGCCTGGCCGCCAGCTCTGCTCCACCTGAGCTCTCCATCTCGTCTGCGTGGATCTTCAACCCAAAGCCTTGATCTTTGGCTGCTTTCAGCAGGGTCTCACTCTGGGAGGGGGTGAAAACCCCGGGTTCGCAGAATACATCCACAAACTCTGCAAGATGCCTTTCGGAGATAAGGGGCAGCATGACATTTACGAGAAAGGAAATGTATTCATCGGGCCGATCTTTATACTCAGGAGGGATTGCGTGGGCGCCCAGGAACGTCGGAATGAGGTCGAGAGTAGTCATTTGCATCAGCTGCCTGATCACATTCAACTGCTTTAGCTCGGTCTCGAGCTCTAGACCGTAACCGCTCTTGATTTCGACGGTAGTCACGCCCCATCTGACCATCCAGTCCAGCACCGGCATGGCCTTCTCCACCAGGGCCATGAAACTGGCTTCCCTAGTGGCCCGAACTGTTTGCTGTATGCCCTTGCCTTCAGCCAGGAGCTGCTTGTAGGGCACACCACGTAAAAGGCATCCAAATTCGTCTGCCCTCCAACCGCCGAACACCAGGTGAGTATGTGGGTCCACGAGACCCGGAGTGACCGTCTTACCATTAGCATCCAGTACGGTGGTGCTTGGCCCTATCTCCACACTGGCTTCGACTTCGGTGGTTTTGCCGACCGCCGTTATGCGGCCTTCCGAAACCGCAACGGCTCCGTCACGGATCACGGCCACTTGAGACATCATCGAGCCGGTGTGTGGGATGGAAGGGGACATGGTGACAAGCGTGGAAGCGTGATTGATCAAGAGGTCTGCGCGTTGCCTGCCTCGACTCATCCATTCAGCCTCCTCAAGCTAACCCTTCTTCGAGTGACGGCATTTTGAACTAAAAGGTATAGGCCTTCCTTCCTGGGTTCGAGCATGTAGATACTGCCGTCCTGGTACACTTTCAGCACTACGGGCATCAATTCGCGGGCTCGCCCGTTCAGAACGAAGTCACGAACCAGAGCTCCTCCTTGAGTGACCTTTCGGATCCTAGGAGTTTTGTCTACGCCCGCACAGTAAAAGTAGAGGCAGCCCTGGCGATCGCCCCCCAGAAGTCTTACCTGAGTGAATTCATCCAGATTTGGTAGGACCAATTCCGCGGTTCGTTTAGCCTCTGCGTTTATAACGACGATTCGGCGTTGGGATGGAGCACCTATACCTACTTCGACGAGTGCACTCCCATCCCTTCCGGGAACAGCCGTCCTGACCGCAGTCTGATCGTGCGTATCGCTTTTCAATGCAAGGATGCTTTTGCCGGACGCGACATCGACCCGCCACAACCTTCTCTGGAGCCCCGATTCTGTTACCAGTGAATCTAGTACCCACAACACGTTCTCACCCGAGCTCCACATCGCGTCCACCGAGCAGACGTCCCCTAGTGCTCCTTTGGGGAAGGAGATTTCTCTCTCACCACCGTTCGGGGGTATAACTGTTAGCGCTGTTTGAGAAGCCCCCACGTAGCAGATAGAACCGTCCTCCAAGATTTCAATATTAGTGACTTGCTTTTTCCCGGATAGGTTGAGGCTCGCATGGGAAATGGTGCCGTCGCTGTTCCTGCTCACCACCACTAGCCGTTTATTGGCAACGTCCGGTACCACCACCCGGCCATCCACACCTACAGCAAAGCATAGCGGTCCGTAGGTGTTTCCGTCGGTACCGGTAACTAAACCGAACTCTCCCTGGCCTGCACCCCAGTTGCCGAGGAAGTACTCGTGTTTAGCGTAGTCAGTAAGCACTTCGATCTGTAATCCGAAAGCCAGAACCAAAACCGTTGCGAGCCCGACTAAGACCACCAGGGCATGCTTCCGCATGAATACTCCTCCACACTCTTCTAATGAGTGTTATTCCAAAGGGGTTTCAGCTATGCTGTACCGGTAAGACCATGGAAACGGCACAGTTTTCTCTGGAGAAGTGTTCTTTTACGCGTTCGCGCACTTTTTCTATCGGGAGTTCGTTCAATGTCTCAAAGTAGTCGAAGATGCTTACCCCTTTGAAATGCAACTCGTTATAAACCTGAGCCAGGCCTTCCGGAGAGTTGAAAAGAGATATCAATTGGCCCATCAGCTTTTTCTTGGCCCTGAGAATTGCTTTCTCTTCTATCGAGCGCGCAGCCGAATCTGTGAGAGCTGAGATAAGGCGGCCTGCCAGTTTTTCAGGATCACGCGAGCGACATCCCACATAGCTGAAACCGTAGTCTGGCTGCGCCTCGTAGCCGGCATTGAACGTGTCATCGATAAGCCCTTCCTGGTATAATTCCTGATATAGGTCGCTGCTTCTTCCAAGCGTTACTTCCAGGGCCAGCCTGGTAGCTACTTCGTGCTCTAGGACGAGCCTGGCGCTAGCAGGAGCCTCTTGCTCCTTAAACGCTACCGCCAACAGGGGGATGCCTACCGACATTCGCGAATCCCTCCGGTGCTCTTTTATCTGGGACGGCTCGGTGATAGTCTTTCTGGTGACAGCGAAGGGTGACTCGTCATCGATCCCTTCACCTACCAGCCTCTCTACCCAGTCCGGTTGGAAGTCCCCGATCACAAGCAGCATCGCGTTTGCGGGGTGGTAAAACGCCTTGT
The DNA here is from genome assembly GCA_012840015.1 of Bacillota bacterium. Classification (GTDB taxonomy): domain Bacteria; phylum Bacillota; class Sulfobacillia; order DUMF01; family DUMF01; genus DUMF01. The sequence continues at coordinate 13,639 of DUMF01000003.1, read as the reverse complement.
GGCAGGTCAAAAGGGTACTCGTTTCTATCTCCTGGATGGAATCAACGCTACCCCCGATATCGATCTTGACCGGGTGCTCCCAAAAAAGGCACTCCAGCAGCCGCCGATTAAGAATTACCTCGGGCATATCGTCGTACATGCGGAGCTCCTGTTCGATAATGCCCTTTTCTTTTTGTACGCTTTCGGGTGTTATGTATGGGTGTTGCACGAATCTCAGTAACGTAGCTAAGCATTTCTCGAAGTTCTGCGTGGTAGAGAAAAGGTAGGAAGTCAAAGTGTGATCGGTATATGCATTGGCGTTGGCTCCGAGGGCAGCGAACTCCATCAAAGCGTTCCCGTCTTCTTCTTCGAACAGCTTGTGTTCTAAGAAATGAGCTGTTCCCGGGGGTACGCGAACTTCATTCCCATCCAACGAGAAGCTGAGATCGTTCGACCCAAAATGGAAGGTTATGCTGGCATAAGCCTTCTTGTAACCCGGCCGTGGGATGAAATGGACTTCCAAGCCGGTGGAGGTATGCCAGCAGTAGACCATTTCGTTCAGCCGCACACTCTTGAATTCTCTCATGCGTTTTCACCTCTGGGGGTGAGCAGGTAAACGGTATCTACCTTGACTGCTTGGGCTACCTCGACTACCTGGTCAAGGGTCACTCCTTCCAGCATCTCGAGCCTGCGCTCCAGGGTCCAACCCAGGCTGGCGGTCCTTAGTTCTGCATCCGCGAGCACCTGGGCCATCGCGCTATCGGCAGCGGTCTTCAACCTGTTGGCGATCCCCGATCTGGTCCAATTCATCTCCTGTTCACTGATATCTCCTCTTTTCATAAGCTCCAGCTGTTCAAGTATTATCCCTAGAGCCTTTTCGTAGTTTACCGGGTCTATTCCGCTGGTGATCATCATGATGCCTTTGGACGGCTTGAGCCATGAATTAGCATAATAGGCCAGGCTACTTCGCTCTCTAACGTTGAGGAACAACTTGGAATGGACGAATCCTCCCAGAATGCCGTCGAACATGGTAAGGGCTGGGTATAACTGTTCTCCGGGCCAAATGTTGGTTCTCAGCCCTATACACAACTTTGCCTGAGTGATGTCGTCTCGCTCAACCACTTGCCTAATCTCAGCCGGCGTCACACGCCTGGGTGAGATACGCTGTTCCGTTTGGATACCAGGGGGGAAAGCTCTTTCGAACAGCTCGCGGGCAACCTCTTGCTCGAAGGGCCCCACGAGATACGTCTCTAACGGCGTCCGTTCCTTGATGATACCAAACTCATTCTGCACGTCCTGCTGAGTGGTATGTCTCAAGTCCTCCAGATCCCCGATTTCGGAGATACCGAAGGGCTCGTCCTTACACATCTCCTGGATGCACCTTATCACTGCATAGCGTTCTTTGTCCGACTTGAGGTCCTCCAGCTCTTTCCGCACGTTCTCCGTTTCCTGGGCGATGTGCTCTTCAGCCAGCACAGGACTTCTCACGATCCGCTGCAAGAGGTCCATGCCTTCTGCCAACAAGCTGTGGATCTCATTAGGTCGGTCCGCAGGCGCTATTGGAATTTCCAGAGACACATATAGCGCTTCCTCTTCCCCCACTTTGAGCACACCAGTGGTGAGCTTGGCGCCGTACAGTTCGTCTAAGTGGATCTGGAGCTCTTTAGTACCGGGATAGCCCTCACAACCCCTCTTGAAAAGCTTGCTGAGCAACGCAATGCGGGTAGCAGAGGGCCTGGATAGAGGGCGGTACAAGAAAGCGCTGAGCAAGAGCGTCTTGAACTTTTGGGTAGGCCATACCACTAGCCGGCGCTTGCCATCCGCGAGCACTTCTGTGAGGTCTGACACGAAGCTATTCCTCCTTTTAAGACCTAAGCGCACTAAACTTCGATGGGTATCCAGAGAACTCCTGCCGCGCTTATTTTACCCTACCCCCAGGAGGATACAATCCGAAGCACAATGGATAAGCGAGCGTTGCCCAGGCATACACCCACACGGACAATCTGAACAACAGGGAATACCCGGCAGCTAGGATCAGCCTTCCTCCATATGCTGCTCCTGCAGCCCACGCCAGGCTCCAGGCAAGGCTTTCCACTGAAGCGGCCAGCGGCCGATGTTCGCTTTCCACCACCTCCATAGTGAGGTTCATTCTCAAGGGGCTGGTAGCATTCACCAGCGTGGTTCTCGTCAGGAATAACCATGCTGCCGACCGAAAGCTAGAAGAGCCGATCATCCCATACATTGGAAAAAGCGAAAGCCCAGTCAGTATCGGAATAGCCTTCCTGAGCCCCAGCCTCCGCTCAGCTACGGGAGCCAGGGTGGCTCCCAGACCTACTGCCCCGGCTGTCGCGGCGGAGATTATACCCACCAACTCGGTGTTCAAGGAGAAACGTGTCTTCCAATACACGTTCATGAAGGGCATGAATAGGCCCGCTCCGAATCCGAGCGAGACCGACACCACTGTGACTTTCGCTAGCGTTAGCCAGGGGTAGGTGGCCCAGCCAAACCGAAAGCGGCTGGCCACACGGTGAGACAGGTCTTCTTTAAGCATGACTGCAGGCAAGATGGACATGGAGCTGATCAGGCAGGCAACCAGTAAACCGGCCCGGTACGCGCCGAAGTCGTCCGGGTGAAATAGGCCGGTCAAAGCTGATAGACGGGCTGGTAACCACCCTCCCACAATGTTGAAAACCGTTCCTATGATCGTAACTCCCGCCATACTGAGGCTGAGGATCCTGGTACCGCATTCTTCGCCGGCGTTCTCTACGAGGTAAGGAGAATGAATCACAAGCGAGAGTGAACTGAAGCACCCGGATATTACCTGAGTGGCGATCAGGCAGGTGCTCGTAGGCCACAACACTTGGATGAACGATACTGTGACCCCTGTCACCATGCCGATCAATATGGAGCGACGATAGCCGAGGCGTGCGACTACCAAAGAGGCGGGCAGAGACATGAGCCCCGCGATGCCACTCCCTATGGAAGCGAGAAGGCCCAGGAAGTCCTCTTTGAAACCGCCTGCCAGAAGGAACAGGGGAAACAATACTGAGGAAATGCCTGCCCCTGCCGCCGATATCAGCTCGGCAGCCAGATAGTTGAAGGCGTTTTGCCGTCTAGCCGTCACAGATACATCTTATGTGGGACGGGCTTTCCACCAGACCATTGCGCTTTTGCGCTTAATGGGGAGATAAAATCCTTGGGCGCGCTGCACCAGTGAACGGTTTAACCACTCTTCCAAGGCAGGGCCGCTTGAGGAGGATTTTCCAGCGTACGCCTCGACGAATTCCCGCGCTTCGGATCGAGAGAGGAAGGGTTGGCCGAAGTCATATTCAAAAACTGCTGTAGATGGCTCGATCCCCAGGTCCCCCAGATAACCGCGTACATCTTCTGCAACAACGCGGCGTGAAGGCGGGTCGGTCTGCTTTCTCGTGACCGGCAGGATCAAAGCGACCGCCTTTAGCGCCATTCGGTGCAGTCTACTTAGTGCTTCAACCGAACCTACGACACAATCGGCAGGATAAGCGGCCAGAATTACGTCGAAAGGGCCACCTTTGAAATCTTCCCACGCTACTTTCAGGCAGGTGATATTCGACAGGCCGTGACGCTTAGCCCGGATTTGGAGATACTGAATGGCGACATCCGAGCAATCTATAGCGGTGACCGACGGTACAAGTCGAGCGAGGGGGAGCGTGAACGCGCCCACTCCAGCACACACATCCAATGCTGTCTCAGCTCCACGAACCAGCTGCGTGATGATAGGCAGGAATACTGCCGTATATTGCGAATTCTCCAGAGCCCGGTCATACCATTCGGCCTTTTTCAGATCCCATTCGAACACTCCACACACCCCACAATTCGACCCAACGGCGTAGATCGCGCCGTATTTCTTCCCTGTTGGCGCGCGTAACTTCTATTAGCAGCACGTCGGGCCTTTCCTTTACTGCTGAGATGAACGGGTTCAAATCAGCCTTCAGTACTCCTAATACGGGCACCTTCCCGGACAACGCATCAAAGACTGCTTCTTGAAAACGTTTGGCCTCCAACTCAAAAAAGCCGAGCTCGTCCATTACAATAAGAGTAGCATTTGCCAAAGCGCCTACAATGGAGCGGACTCCGACGGAATCGAAACCCCCAGGCTGCGCCAGCCAGCAATTGCCGTCATATGAGGAAGCGATGGGGGCTCTTTCGAACGTCATGATGTCAACGATGTCAAAAGCGAAAGCGCCATCCGGGTATCGCCTTCGCTCTACCATGAAGCCACCTACAGGGCCTTTCCAGGAAGATATCACTTCCCTAATCAGGGTAGTCTTGCCCACATGACGCTTTCCCGTGAGAAAGAGGTTCTTCATTAGTGCTGTTCTCTCGCCGGGTGCCTCAGCGCGAGTGAAACCAGCCTGCGTAGGACGAGATAGCCCAGGTAGCCGCCGACTGCGCCACTTAACGCGGAGGGAATCCCCCAGATTGCGAGCATCTTGCCTTTGAGCTGAAACATTAGTATGGAGTTGAGAGTACTCCCGGTCAGGTTTGCTATTCCACCTGCCAGAGTGCACAGCCAGGCTGGCCTAGGTTGAAGGGGAACCAGCGCATACAGCACTTCGAGGGCAAGACCGGGAAGGATGTACGAAACCAACACGAACGGTCCAAGTCCACCGCTCATCCCTAGCAACAGGGCTAAGAGCCCCTGCAGCGTACAAAACAGGGCGGTTGTACCCCTGGTCTGGGATATACCTCCCGCCAGCACGACCCACGCCATATATAAGCCACCTGCGAAAACACCTACAGGGACGGCAAGACCTGTCATGAATAGGGCAATGGCTGAACGTATGTAGGGTTTGGTGACCATGCTGAGTACGGCGAGAACGGATAGTTCTACTATTTCGGTGACGCTCATTCGTTTGATATCGTTCAAGAAAGATCCCTCCTTACCCTTGTTTCAGGGTAGTGTGTGCGTGAGACGGAACGCTCCGCAAGATATTTGGGTCGGAGACTTCCACGTCTTTTACTGAGTTCCGGAATCTCCGTAACAGATAAGATGGTCCGCGTTGACGGTCGGAGAAGGAGTGACGCAGGAACTCTCTCCCGATGAGCATCGGGTGTCCACGCCTTCCGGCAAACGCCGGTGTGACGATCCGCGCGCCTTCTCTGAAGCTTTGGGTGAGGTGGTTCAGCACGGTTGGAGATACCTGCGGTTGGTCGCCGAAAGCCATGAGCACGCCATCGAAGTAAGGGGGGACCAACCTTAGCCCAGCTCGAAGAGACGAATAGAGCCCGAGCGCGTATTTACTATTCTGTACGATCTGTAACCAATAGGCGCTACCGATTTCCTTCCCAAGGCAATCGCAAATGGCATCCTGTACTGACTCAGCCATGTATCCGGTCACCACGATGATGTGGCGTACTCCGCTGGAACGTAAGTTTTTCACCACCTTGACTACGGCGGGTTCTCCGTCGGCACTGGCGATCACCGTAGGCAGGCCATGCACGGTCTTTGGACCGGCTGCAAGTACTACTCCTGCCAATTGTCCGGAGTGTGGGAGGGAAGAGGGGCAAGATCCTGGCAAACGCATATCGGTGAACCTGACCCCAGATCCGGTCATTTCATATGTAATCCAGTGATATTCGTCCAGTTTCCAGTAGTAGCCTCCGCCGAGCTCTTCGGGGATAGGGATGCCTTCTTCGGGGTGGTGTGTTATGTAGTCGATCAGTGAGGTGAGAGACGCTATCTCAGGCATCCGTCTGACTCCCGCCTCTCGCATCCTTTTTCTGCTGCAGCAGCTCCAACGAAGCGGTAAGCCGAACGTAGTCATCGTAGCTCAAGAGTACGGCCACGGGGCGACCGTGTTTCGTTATGACTACTCGTTCAAACGTTTTCTGTAGCCTATCGATGAGGCCGAGAAAAAGCCTGCGCGCCTCGGTGATGGGGTGAGTCCTGATCATGCTGGGCATGCACCTCCGGCCCAAAAATGTACAGAAAACTGTACATTCTATGCCACTCCTTAGGGCAGCATATCCCAGCGCTCCGAAAAAGTCAAGCATGGATCTTACCTGCGTGGGATGATCCGGCCTGCCCTAATCCCTGTGGCCTTGCCGTCTCTTATGGCTGACTTCCCAGAGACAATGACGCGTTTTATGCCTTCCGAGACTTAAGCTTGAGGATGCCCACACCGCGGAGCCCGAAGACTTGTGCGGGCAGGGAGGTCATTTTCCTTATCGCTTCGGGCAGTTCCAGCACATGTTCCTCGCGAACATACTTTCCCAGAACTCGAGGAAAAGTTCCGTAAAGCCTGGGGTGAGGTTTTCCGCCAGAATGGAGACCGTCACTGCATACCATTGCCATGGGATTGCTGAGCACGAGCTTCATGTCGAAAGCCCTTCCGCCCATTTGTTGGGGCTCTTATCGCTGGAAACCGAGCTTAGCAGGATGTTTTCCCAACCGACGGTTTTTGACCTGTTTTCCCAGCCTTCTAGATCCTCGCGGAACGCCTGTATTATTCTCTGGCGGAAAGCGGGATCACGGAGGTTTTGGACGAAGTTATCGATACCTCGCTCCAAAGCCCATGGGGGGAACACGATCAACATCATAGTACAACCCGCAGTATAGGGATAGACGTCAAGCGTCACCCGTAATCCCTCTGAATTGGCCTTCTGGATGAGCTTGAGGGTTGACCTGACTTTACCGTGGTTTGCTTAACTCCGGACCGGCGCCCGATCTCTAGTGCTTCCCACGCTGTCCTGCAACATCCTGCCTTCGTTACGCAGGTGGGAGGCATATACACCATCAAAAGCGGCTAGTTCCTCTACATCGGCAAAGCAACTGGGAGCGTACGCCAACCCTGAGCTCATGCCCAGGGCTCCCTGCTGCATGGCCTCGAATATGAACTGCTGCATCTGGTTCAACTCGTCTGCAGAGGGCCTTTTCTCCTGAAAGCCTACTGCCGCGATACGGATGCTCCCATGGCCCACCAGTGCCCCTACGTTGGTACTCGGCCCTACGAATCTCAGCTGTTGAAGGAGACCCGAGAAATGCCGCCAACTCCACTCTTCACCGGGATAGGCGAGATGCGTCTTCATGCTTTTTCGTGACTGGGTATACCGAAAAACCGCAATTCCCGACGATTTGTGTGGTCGCGCCTTGACTCAACTTGGACAAATCGTCCGGATCGAAGATTAACGCCGGCTCGGAATGGCTGTGAGATCGATGAAACGCGGAGCTACGATTAAGCCCGATGCGTCTAGACGTTCGGCAGGCAGTTTACCCGACAGATTCCCGATGGCAGCGATCTTGCTGTCCTTGATCCCGACATCCGATCGGAAGGACGGTTGTCCCGTACCGTCCAGCAACTCCCCACCCGTGATTAACATATCGTACATCGCTCAGCCTTCTTTCAGGTATGTCATTGCCAGAGCGACTTCCAGGGCGACTCCTAAGGGCAAGCACCCTTCGTCAATGTCGAATCTGGAACTATGTAAAGGATGGTTCAAGCCCTTTTCCGGGTTCCCACAGCCGAGGAAAAAGAAGGCCCCCGGTACTTTTTGCAGGAAATAAGCGAAATCCTCGACTATCAATCTCGGCCGCTCCAGAAGTTTTACGCCTTGAGTTCCAATGACTTGTATAGCCACTCGCTTAAGGAAATCTACCATTCGGTCATCGTTTATCAGCGTGTCATAGCTTTTTTCTCGGGTGAATTCGTAGCTGGCACCGAACGACTCCGTGATGCCTTTCAGCACTTGTTCGATCTTACGGATCAAATCTTCCCTGACGTTGGGGTTAAGCGTGCGCAAAATCCCCCGTATCAAGACTTCGTCCGCGATGGAATTCGGCTGGTTCCCACCTTGGAAAACCCCAAAGCTTAGTACTGCTGGCGAAAGCGGGTCCTTTTCTCTACTGATCACTGACTGGAGAGCGATTATCGCGTGCGCTGCTACCACAACAGAGTCTACCGCAAGATGGGGAGTGGCACCATGCGCGCTCTTGCCTTTGATTCTGATTATGAGCCTGTCTGATGCGGCCAGAGTCTCGCCATATGAAATGCCGATCTCGCCTACCCGGTAGGAAGGGTCTACATGAAGAGCGAAAACCGCATTCACTTCGGGATCCGACAGCACACCTGCGCGTATCATGGGAAGCGCTCCACCCACGTATTCCTCAGAAGGCTCGAAAATGAATTTCACGTTACCACTCAGCTCGCCCTTGTATCGTGACAGTACTTCTGCCGCTCCAAGCAATATAGCTGTATGAGCGTCGTGACCGCAGGCATGCATCGCGCCTTCTACACGCGACCGATATGGTACGTCGTTTTGCTCCGTGACGGCTAATGCATCCATATCTGCTCTAAGCGCTACTGTCTTTCCACCGCTTGAGCCTCTCAATAGTGCTACTACACCGGGTAGTGGCTGCCCCACGTTGGTGGTTACGTCGAGACCCAGCTCAACAAGCCTGTCTGCTACGAACCTGGCTGTGTCGAACTCTTTGCCGCTTAACTCAGGGTGCATGTGGAAATGCCTTCTGTACTGTACAACTTTGTCCTTGATAAGCTGAACTGCTGCCAAATAGTCCAAGCCAACATCCCCTCGTATTTTTTGAGTTAGGAGTAAGGTTTTGTTTATTCAGTCGAAGCCGGCCTGACACAATCGAGTTAACGATTCCAGCGAGTCTGAGAATCCCCCTGTTGCACGCGTTCCGTGACTTCTCTTTAAGAAGGTGAGCTCCTTCGCAAGGCGCGAAAGAGCTCGTCCCGCATCAATTATGATTGCCAGTTATTGCAGCGATGATTTCACATGAAACCATAGTATCCTGGCCCGACTGGGAGCTTCAAGTACAGCCATACCAGAAGAAGCGCGATCCAGGCTATGGTAAAGGCGAAGGTATAAGGCAACATATAGGCCAGAACGGTGCCCGTTTTCGCCCTCGAATCATACTGCTGCGCGTAGCCCAGCATTATGGCCAGGTACGGTAGGGTCGGCGTAATATTGTTCGTTATGCTGTCACCCATACGATATGCTACCTGCGTACCTGCCGGGCTGATTCCCGCTATCATCAGCATTGGTACGAAGACGCTGGAAAGCACGGACCACTTTGCGTTGGCGCTCCCGATGAACAGGTTGATGATACCTACCACTACTACGAAGGACGCTAGCAACCACGGGCCGGGAAGCCCGGAGGCTTTCAGCAAGTTTCCGCCGTAGATCGCGATGATAAGGCCTATGTTACTGTCCCGGAAAACCGCCAAAAACTGAGCGGCAAAGAAGCATATGACGATGAAGTTTGCCAGGGTCTTGATTTCGTTCGTCATGCCCTTTATTGCATCGTTGAAAGTCTTCATCGTACCGACCACTTTACCGTAAGCGTAGCCCGGGATCAGAAACATGAGCGCTATGAGCGGTGGGAGAGATTTCATTAACGGCCCTGTAATGACGGAACCGCCTTTCGGAGCGCAGAAGGGCATTCCAGGCAGCGTTAGGAGCGCGATCACCACGAAATAAGCTAGCAACACGGCTCCGGCAAGCTTTAGCCCCTTCGACTCCACGGGGGTAAGCTTAGTATCGCCCACGACGTTGTCGGCTCTTAGTTCCGCGTTAGCGGCGCTTGTGCCAAGCCCCATCTCGTTCAGTTTAGGCTCGACGAATCTCAATGTCACCCATGTGCCTATCGGCGTTAATACCAGAGCCGATACAAAAAGGAAGTAATATCCCATGGCAGGCGAGGCTACGTATTTCGGATCGATCAGTTTTGCCGCGGCTTCAGTCATGCCAGCCAATGACATATCTCCGGAGCCTACCAGGAAATTGGCTCCGAAACCACAAGCCACACTGGCAAAACCTGCAAACAACCCTGCGAGCGGATTCTGCCCCATTCCCTGAAACAGCATCGCTACCAACGGAGGGTACACCACGAATGCGGCGTCTCCGGCGATATTGCCGTTGATTCCGATGAGCATTACAATCGCCGTGATCATGAATGCTGACTTGGATAGGCCGGCCAACTTAAGAGACGCCTTGAGTAATCCGCTTCCAGTGGCTACTCCCAAACCCAAGGTACAAATCAATACCGTACCCAAAGGCGGGAAATTGACAAATTCCTTCATGGCATTGACAGCGATATTAGCTATGCTTTGACTCGTCAGTAGGTTTACGACTGCAACCGGCTTTTTGGTTGCGGGGTTAACTGCCGTTAGGCCCGTTGCACTTAGTAATGCGGACAATATCAGAGTTAAAACGAAAAACCATATGAATAGGTAGACCGGATGAGGTACCTTATTACCAATCTTTTCCACCCATCCGTAAAAGCCGGTAAGAGTGCTGTCACGTGTCTGGTTCTTTTTCATGTTCTCCCTCCATCTTCCCGCCATAATAGCCCAGCTTGGCGGCTGAATCACTGCCTTATGCAACCATTGTAATATATCACAGCGTCACAATTGTATCACTTATGTAAACACCGCTTCAATAACGTCGGATTGTCTTTAATTTTCTCTCATCTGGTTTTGGGACTGGTCAAACCTTTACCGAGCTATAACAGCTCGTCGAGCCCAAAGCCATGGTTCGTATTGCCCCGATGCTGACACTGTGCGTGCGCCCCTGGTATTAGGTGTAACTGTTCCTCGTGATAGCGATGAGATCGATAAAAGATTCTGTGGAGGTTGGAATGGATGCCAGACGGAATGCCCCGCCACTCTCCCGTAGAAATAATGAACAGCACATTTAGGGAAATAGGCATCCGGAGCGTCTAGTTCAGTAGCTGGGCGGCGTCAAGTGGTTTTCCCATGGATTACCGGCCCATCACAGATGTTTCAGTTACCGGGTGTTTTTTATCAACGTGGGTAAAGGAACGCAGGGTAATCCCATAGCCATTTACACTCGTGAGGTGAAGGACGTCAACATTTCGGGCAATCTGTTTCAGGGTGCCGAGGGTACTTAGCCTACTTGAGCGTCGCTTTTGAAAACTACTTGTTCAGGGCAATGTCATTGAGGGTCCTGGTTATAATGAGGGAAACTTCGTCAGCACTACCTGCGGCACTGCCACGATTACCCAGAACATTTTCCGGGGCCAAGCGACAGCCGCCAATTTCAGATGTATTGTATATACGTCTTCGGTCACGATATCCTGGTTAATACCGGTAACGAGTTCCACACTGGGAGTTCAGGAGTCTACCTCTTTTGGTTTCCGTATGGGAGGACCCTTGGCACAATCAATCATTGAAGGAAACCTTTTGGATGGCGTAGGTACCAGAACAAGCGACAGTTTCGCCATTGCGGATTCACTGATAGAAAATCACTTCAGCAAGGTTAGGACCAGAAACAATGTCATACGTAACACCGATGGCGTGGGCGTTTGGGCAACCCCAAGTCACAGGGGAACTTGTACCATCGAAAGCAACTTCCTCGAAAAGAATCAAGTCGGAATACGCGTGGCCAATCCATACAATTCCATCGTAGGCAACAACGTGGGTGTTGAGAGAATTGAGTCGGTGGCAAGTCCACTGGATGGCACCGATAACTGGTGGGGTGATGCAAGTGGAGCTTCAAGCGCGGAACCGGGAGGCGGCGACACCGTCAGTAATAACGTATTCAACCCTTGGTATGTCCTGACTTAACCTTTCCGCGATTTCAGACATCCCGTTAACACGAAACACGCAGTGGTCAAGTCATTTTTCTGCTGTAAAATCTCCACTGCCCACTGTGACCGTGTGAACCATTAGCCGGCAGCTTTTCAAGGAGCAGCGCTCCTATGAGTCGTATCACTCACTCTTCGTCAGGAAAGATCCTGATTACCCTTTCCCTCCGCCTGATCTCCTCGTTTAGCCTCTCCATAGCGTTGGTGGTTCGCAGTTTCTTCCGGTGGCTTTCACGCAAAGACAGCACTGCGACAGCATCATCAAACCCAAAAACTCGTGTATTGCTCTTTTTGCCTGTCACGTCTTGATAGACCTCCGGTTGGTCTATGCTCTCTGCCGCCTCTGGCTTGCCTGCCCTGGTTCGCAAACATCGGCTTCAAACAACTTTTCCAGTCGAAAAAGCTCGTGACTGCCTTCATCCGCCGGTGCTTCACCTCTGAGCTCTTTCGATCAAATTCGTTGGTCTTACAAACTTCTGATACACCGCTGGGAAGCCGTTAGCTTAGACGACAGGCCTGAGAAGCTGTTAGCCCTAGAGTTTGAGGCCGAGCCGCCGCGGCCAATTGACCTAATGACCGAAGCGATGTTATAGTTATGCTGTCAAGTTAACGCTTTCACATGGTAACATACGAAAGGTACCAGCGATGGGGTCAAGAGTGAGATGAGAATTGGAATAATGAGGAGATAGATGTAAATGGAGCTTCCGGAGGGAGTGCAGGATTTATGGCCCCCGGTTCCCGCGATACAGCGGGAGCTGGAGAATAGACTCATCAAACTGCTGACCCGCGCGGGGTTTGTGGAGGTGCGTACTCCCACCTTCGAATTGTATGAGAACCTGAGGCGGGGCGGGCAAAGCGAAGAAAGCTTGTACAAGCTCATCGATACGCGCGGGCGTGTGTTAGCGCTTAGGCCGGACTTTACCCTGCCAGTGATGAGGATGGCTTTATCCAGGGTGGAAACCGGCGAGTTGCCGTGGAAAGTATGTTACGCGGGGCAGGTTTTCAGGCTGAGGCCTATGGGATCGGGTAGACCGCACGAGTATACGCAGGTGGGTGCGGAAATTATTGGGACAACTTCAGGAGATGCAGACGGCGAGATTCTACGATTAGCTGCAGAAGGTCTTTTGGCAGCTGGTTGCCGGCAATTCAGAATAGTCGTGGGGGATTGTCTCGTTACGTCGAGGCTGCTCCAAATAGCCCAAATGGAGGAAGGGCAGCGGAAAGCCGCCCGGAGAGCGCTATTGCGAAGGGATATGGTGGAGCTGGAAAGATGTATCGGGGGCCCGGTGTTGGAATGCTTTACCGTGCGGGGGCGGCAATTAGAAGTAGCCAGAATGCTGTTGGGGAAGGCCGGGCCTGATGAAGCCGTATCGGCTCTTGACAGGCTGGAACGGTTGGTCAATTCACTCAACGAGACTGGTCCGGGCATCCAGGCAGAGGTGGACCTGGGCCTGGTGCGTGACCTAAATTACTACACCGGCATGGTTTTCGAAGTTTATGCAGATTCGAGCGCCGTAAGCCTTGGCGGTGGAGGCCGGTATGACAAACTAGGGGCGTCCTTCGGTCGGGAGATAGGCGCGGTAGGGTTTGCGCTGGACCTTTCCGAGCTTGCACGAGTGCATGCTGCGTGGGTGGAATCCGACCTCAGTCTCGCCTCTATTCACTGAGGAGGCGGCATATTGACCCTGACACTCGCTTTGCCAAAGGGCAGGCTGTTTGAACCGACGGTGGCGCTTCTACGTGCCAGCGGTATTGATGGTTTTCAAGGGCGGATACTCGAGGTCACGGGGAAAGCCAGAGGCATGGCCGGCAACCTGTCGATCGTGATGTTTTTGATTCGAGATGACGACGTGCCCACGTATGTATCCAGGGGCGCTGCAGATATGGGGATTGTGGGCAAAGACGTGCTGGACGAGAGCGGCGAGGAAGTCGTCGAGTTGCTTGATCTCGGGCTTGGGTGCTGCCGGCTTTCTCTGGCTGCGCCAGCCCACCTCAAAGAAGTTAGCCCCAGGACGATACGGCGGGTGGCCACTAAGTATCCCGCCATAT
>DUMF01000002.1 GCA_012840015.1 Bacillota bacterium | reverse complement strand
TCGGTCACTCCAAAACCCCCGTTCCAATGGTGGATTTTCCTACTCTCACCAATGATAACGGGTAAGAGTCCCGGTGTGGATCCCTTTTTTGTGGCCACGGTGGTGCACTTTTACATTACCGAACACAGGAGTTCGCCTAAAAAGACGGGGCAAATGCCACAAAGCAGGATAGTATATAGTACCAGGATAGTGTATAGTACATGGAACGGAATGCGACGGGCGGCTGAAGCAGCAACCGCCCGTCAATGATGGCCTCGGTCCTTAGTTCTTCATTTTGTTTATTCGGCTCTGAGATTCTCGGGCCATTCGGCAAGTTTGACGTTCACGACGAGGCCCTTGCCGTCTCTGATGATGGACAGGCGAACTGTGTCGCCGACCTGTTTGGAATCAACCACGCGAGAAATATCCTCCACCGAGCTCACAGGTTTATCATCCACACCGACGATTATGTCGCCAATACTACCTGGCTGTACGTATGTCCAGCCGCTGCGCTGCGACCGCACCACTATGCCACGGAGGCCAGCTTGGGCTGCGGGGCTACCAGGCACCACGTCATACACCAGTACGCCCTTATCTGTAGGCAGATTGTACTGGGTCACCAGGTCCTTGGTAAGGGCTATACCGGATATGCCTATCCAAGGATGCTTCACGTTTTTGCCTGCTATGAGCTGAGGCAGTACCTTCTTGGCAGCGTTTATAGGCACAGCGAATCCTATTCCCACAGAGCCTTTAACAGGGCTCTCAATGGCGGTATTGATTCCGATCACTTCGCCTTTCGCATTCAGCAGTGGCCCTCCCGAATTACCAGGGTTAATTGCCGCGTCCGTCTGAAGTACGTCCCGCACTACTTGACCTGTTTCGGAAGTCATTACCCGTCCCTTGCCAGAAATGATCCCGAGCGTCACAGTACGTTCTAAGCCGAACGGATTGCCGAGTGCGATCGCAGGCTCTCCCACTTCCACGAGGTCGCTATCGCCCAGCGTGGCGATTGCCGCTGGTGGCTGCTTGAGCCCTTTGAGCTTAAGGAGCGCCAGATCGTTTCCAGGATCGGCTCCGAGCAGCTCCCCTTCTACGATAGTACCGTCATAAAGGCCGACCTGTATAGTACTAGCTCCTTTCACAACGTGATAATTCGTGAGAACATGGCCTTCAGCGTCAATGATGAACCCCGAGCCCGTCGCAGTCTCTTCGCTGGGGCCGAAGAAACCAACACTGTAGCGAATGTTCTTGATATTTACCACTGCAGGCGACACTTTTTTGTAGACAGCCGTAACAGTTCCCTCACCTGTCAAAGCAGCTTCCTTAGCGTTGATCTGCGGTTGACCGGGCTGCAGTGGCAGCGCCAGCGGAGACTGTTGGGGCGTGTTCTTTGAAAGGTAATACCTCGTCCCATAGGCACCGGCCAGTCCCCCTGCCAAAGCACCTACAAGCAGGCAGGCTATTACCACAAACAATAACCCATATCGTTTCAAGTTAGATCACCTCGCTTTAAGATTGTATTAGTAGCGTGGTGCTTTTCCATTTTCTTTTTTCTTTATAGCTCCCCAACGTTAGAATGCATTTAGAAGAACCTTAAGATTTTCTAATTGACTTTTCCGTCTCACCCTGGGAGAGCATCGGGATGCGAATTGTGAACTCACTTCCTTTTTTGAGCTCGCTGGTCACGTCGATTTGCCCTCCGTGTTCTGACACGATCCATTTGGCTATTGCGAGCCCAAGGCCGGTCCCGCTTCTATACCGCGTCTTATCTGCCCTGTAAAACCGTTCGAATATCCGTGGTAAATCTTCTTTAGCGATACCGGATCCGTTGTCCTTTACTTTAATTATGGCATAATGATCGGACACAGAAAGGCTCACATTGATTTTACCACCGGGTTCGGTGTACTTAACGGCATTGTCCACCAATATGGTGAGCACCCGTTCGAGGTGTTCAGCGCTACCCATGACGGGCACACAGCTGATAGCAGGGTCGAACGTTACATTGAAATCCCTATCGGAAGCCAATACCGCCAGTCTCTTAGCGACTGAGGTTATGACTTCCACGAGATCAACCGGCGCAAGCACAATATGTTGGCCTGCATCAGCCCTGGCCAAGTCGAGCAACTCAGAGGCCATCCTGGAGAGCCGGTCCACTTCGAATTCGATGTCCTGAATGGCTTCCTCAGTCCCCTCTGGGTCCAAGCCTATTGATTTCCGCAGTAACTGCACGTTGCCTTTTATCACGGTGAGAGGAGTACGTAATTCGTGGCTTGCATCGGCCACAAAGCGTTTTTGGCCGGCCAACGCCATTTCCAAGTGGTTATAAGCCTGTTCCAGTCCGTCTAGCATCATATTGAAGGTGGCAGCCAGTTTGCCTATCTCGTCTGCTGGGCCTCGGTAAGCCACCCGTTTGCCGAAATCACGCTTCTCCCCTATTTCCCGTGCGCTTCTGGTCAGCTTATCGATGGGTTTCAACGCCGTCTTGGCCATCAGCCAACCCACGGCTCCGGCGAACAACACTGTTGCCAGGCTAACCAAAACCAGGCTGATTTTCAGCCTGTTAAGTTGAGTCATGAGAGGCTGTAACGATCTACCGACTTGGATAAAGCCAACGATGCTATTCCGGTAAAGGATCGGCACTGTATAAATTCGAACGTAGGATCCACTGACTGCCTCGGTTCTAAAGGGGCTTCCGTTCCCAACGGTTAGGATATCAGGAGTTATGGGAAGTGACTGACTGCCAAGGTTGGCGGACTTGGCCACCAGGTCTCCTGAACTATCGAGGACCTGTACGTAGACATCTGCTCCACTAAATACGTCCACGTCCGGGATCACAATCGATTTTGCGCGCAGAGCCATCCCGGGAGGCAGAAAAATACTACTGGCCACGGACTCTGCCCGCCTGCGCAATGCGGTGTCGATATCCCTGAGACTGTTGCGCCAGACCGTCGTATAGAGCACCATAGAGAAGATTAGCACGGTCAAAGCCACGATGCTGCTATACCACAAAGTGAGCTTAAGCCTAATGGTCACGGGAAGTTACTCCTTGAGCACGTAGCCAGCGCCCCTCACAGTATGTATGAGCCTGGGTTCACCACCCTCCTCGAGTTTCTGGCGAAGGTAACCTATGTACACCTCCAGCACGTTGGACTCTCCTGCGTAGTCTACGCCCCATATTTCGTCCATCAGGTTTTGCTTCAAAAGCACCTGCCTGGGATGGCGCATAAATAGACTGAGCAGCTCGAACTCCTTGGTAGTCAGCTCAATCCGGCGTTTGCCTCTCCACGCTTCCCGCGCCATAGTGTCAAGCGTCAGGTCCGCGAACTTCAAAATGTGTCCGCGCCGTTCTTCATCCACTTTCCGGCGAGAAAGTGCCCTGATTCGCGCGAGGAGCTCGTCAAATGCAAAGGGCTTCACTACGTAATCGTCGGCACCGTAATCCAGCCCTTTCACTTTGTCAGCTACTTCGTCCTTGGCAGTTAGCATCAGGATCGCCACATCGCTTTTTTGCCTAATTCTTCGGCACACTTCGAATCCATCCATGCCCGGCATCAACACATCTAGGATCACGATATCGGGTGTCCTAGAAATCGCCATTTCGAGCCCGGTTTCAGCATCGTTAGCTACTAGTACCTCGTGCCCCTCGTAGGACAAACCTCGCCTCAGAAAAGAGGTTATCTTGGGATCGTCGTCTATTACCAGAATCAGCACGATTTCTACACTCCCGGCTCCTTAACTGCCTCACCAGCGATGAGGTTTACCGGTCTTGCCGGAGTTATCGTGGAGATGGCATGCTTGTAAACCAGAAGCTGTTTGCCATCGTTGTCCAAGACTACGGTAAAATTATCGAAGCCCTTGACAGTACCCCTCAGTTGAAATCCATTGATTAGGTAAATCGTAAGAGGTACGTTATCTTTTCGCACCTGGTTCAGGAAACTATCCTGTAAATTCATCTGTGTTTTGCTCATCTCCGGCCCCCCAGTTCCGCGTGTCTCCGATAAATGGAAGAGATCTCCCGGACTACAGCTTCCAGCTGACTATGCTTCCCAGCATATACCCATACGATTCTATCATCATTTCGAAGCCAAGTAAGCTGCCTTTTGGCGAGGTGCTTAGTATTCCGCACGATAAGCCTCCTCGCCTCTTCAAGTGTGCATTCGCCTTTAAGATATGCTATCACTTCTGCGTAACCTACGGAATGTAGAGCTCCTGAATTCGCTGGATACCCCATCTCGAGGATCCTCCTCGTTTCCTCTACAAGTCCAGCGCTCAACATGCGCTCAACTCTCTCTTCGATTCTGGAGTAGAGTTCCTCACGTTCGACATCCATCGCGACCATGACGGCTGGCACTCTTAGCACGTCTGCCTTTCCCCAACTGTCGGAAATCCGTCTGCCCGTTATCTCATAGACCTCAAGCGCCCGGATTGCCCTCCTGATGTCGTTAGGGTGTATCCGACGCGCAGCCTCTGGATCTACTGCCTGGAGGTCTTGTCTTAAGCGTTCCACTCCTAAAAGGCTATACTTCTGGCGAAGCCTTTCTCTCACGCCGGGGTCGAAGCCGTGCTCGGGGAACGCGTAACCTCCTACAAGTGCCCTTATGTAAAAGATGGTTCCGCCGCACACGATTGGTACGCGACCTCTCCTGCGCACCTCGTTAATTGCCTTTTCCGCGACTGTGCGGTAGTCCGCAACGCTGAATTTTTCATCGGGGTCAATGATGTCTATAAGATGGTGAGGCACCCCCATCATTTCTTCGCGGGTTGGCTTAGCACTGCCTATGTTCAGGTGCCTGTAAACCTGCACGGAGTCCGCCGAAATGATTTCTCCCCCGAGCTCCAGAGCCACCCTTATAGATACAGCCGTCTTACCCGAGGCAGTAGGGCCAGTGATTACCAACAAGGGGTCCTCAGGCATCCCTACCGAACCTCTTTTCGAGCATCTCGCGACTTACAGTAATCATAGTAGGCCTGCCGTGGGGGCAGCGATACGGCTCTGCGCACTGAAAGAGACGAGTTATCAGCGCCTGCGCTCCCTCTTGGCTCAGTATGTCACCTGTGCGGATGCTGGCGTGGCAAGCAGCCACTGCCGCCGCCATCGCCTTTAGCTCCAGAGGTTTACCCTCCGCCAGCACCTCTCGGAGGATGTCACCCCAGTTTACCGATTCTGTACCCCAACTGAGTGCTGGTACCGAACGGATCAAGATCTCTCTCGAGCCGAAGGCCTCCGCCTCGAAACCCAGATCGCGCAATATGGTCAAGACTGGGGCGACATCCAGACTCGAACCACGTGGAAGGCTTACGCACAGAGGCTTCAGGAGAGGTTGAGTGCCACCCTGGCTTCCCTTCAACAAAGTCTCATACAGAACTCTTTCGTGCGCAGCGTGCTGATCGATAATGTAGATCGCCGAACGGCTTTCCGCGAGCAGGTACCTGCCATAAGCGGTTCCGAGCAACCTGAATTGATCCTGTTTATCGTTTTCCAAACATGGTTGCATCTCCGTGAGGAGCACCTGTTGCATCTGCGTTAGGCTTCCATAATCGTTCGCGCCGTGCTCGCACAATAGGGCTACTCCGGAGTACTGTCTTCGTGTAAGGTTCTCTCGAATACAAGAGAAAACTGCCTTTCGCACCGATTCTTCATCGACAAAGCGCACTTCCGCCTTCGCCGGATGTACGTTTACGTCTACTGTGGCCGGGTCAACAGCGAGATCGATCACAAACCGGGGGTACCTGCCCTTTTGCTCGAGCGATCTGTATGCTGCTTCTACCGCGTGTCTTAGGTTCTGACATGATACGGGTCTATGGTTGACATAGAAGAATTGACGGCTCCTGGATGGCCAATCTGCGTTCAAACTTAGCAGGCCCGAAATACTGTCGTCTTGGATGGGAAAAAGCTCCGTTTCCTCACCGAAAATCGCCACGTATGTTGGCAGAAGTCCTTCTCCTTGGGTTGTAAAGGCCGTCTCGCCGTCCACGAGCAGCTTGTATGAAACTTGCGGACTGCCGAGGGCGACATCAATCAGCGTACGCTGGGCAACTGCTTGTTCGCGCCGCCTGTCCTTGAGGAATTTCAGCCGTGCCGGTACCGGTCGAAATAGCCCATACACCTCAATCCTAGTGCCTTGCGGGCAACCGACGGCTGTATGCTCGACCACCTTCCCGTTTTCGATGGTAAGCCGGCTCCCCGTGGGCTCGTCAGCGTGAAGGCTGGTCACTACCACTCTCGACGCACTGCTGGCGATGCTAGCCAACGCTTCTCCGCGAAAGCCGAAGCTCCGAAGGGACTTAAGGTCTTTCAGAGAGGATATTTTGCTCGTAGTATGTCTCTGAAAGGCAAGTTCGATCTCAGAAGATGGAATCCCGCAGCCATTATCTGTAACAGCTATTAAGTCCAGACCACCGCCCGCGAGTTCAACTACGATACGCGTAGCCCCCGCATCCAAGGAATTCTCGACCAGCTCTTTAAGAGCGGACGCAGGACGTTCTATGACTTCTCCAGCGGCTATTGCCGCGACTATTTCAGGAGATAGCCGCGTTATCATCAGTGATCTCTTCCCCGTCAGGCCAAACGCAATTGCGAAGTCAAATCTCTAGCGCTCTTCTTTCTTCGTGCAGATGCGCTCCTCGAGGGAGCTTCGCTTTCAAGCCTGGCCAGAATTTCTGCCGCTCTCTCTGTCACGTCTGCAGGTAAACCAGCAAGCTTGGCCACTTCCACTCCATAACTGGCGGCTGCACCGCCAGGCAGTACTTTCCACAGGAACTTGATGCCTTCCGCGTCCTCCTTGACAGCGACGTGCAAGTTCACAGCCGCTTCCAACTGCCTACCCAGCTCGATGATCTCCCTGAAGTGGGTTGCCATCAAGGTGTTACATCTAACCTGATCGTGCAGGTATTCCGCTACGGCCCATGCCAGGCTGAGCCCATCGAACGTGCCAGTACCTCTGCCCAGCTCGTCGAGTAGTACCAGGCTGCGTTCCGTGGCATTGTTCAAAATGTTGGCTACTTCGCTCATTTCTACCATAAAGGTGCTTTGACCCGCAGCCAGATCATCGTGAGCGCCGATCCTGGCGAAGATCCTGTCCACTAGGCCTATTCGCGCCTTTCTTGCGGGAACGAAACTACCGATTTGTGCCATGATGACGATAAGTGCGACTTGCCTCAAGTAAGTGGATTTACCTCCCATATTGGGTCCTGTGACGATCGCGAGCCTCGCACTCTTGGCATCGAGCCGCACGTCGTTCGGTACGAACTTTCCCGGTCCGAGAACGCTTTCCACGACTGGATGCCGCCCGTCACGAATTTCTAGCACTGGCTCCTCACACAGTTCGGGCTGGGCGTAATCGTTCCGCACTGCCACTTCTGCTAGAGCCGCGAGCACGTCTACCATTGCAATAGCCTTTCCGGTAAGCTGTAGCTGCTCGATGTGAGCGAGCACCTTTTGCTTCACTTCAGCGTACAACGCCTGCTCTAGCTCTATCGCCTTTTCTTCGGCAGAGAGTATGGTTGACTCCAGCTCTTTGAGCTCGTCAGTTACATAACGCTCAGCCGATCTTAGGGTTTGCTTCCGTTGGTACCGAGCTGGGACCAAATGCGCGTTGGCGTTGGTGACTTCGATGTAATAGCCGAACACCCTATTATACCCGATCTTGAGCGACCGGATTCCTGTAGCTTCCCTCTCACTCGCTTCCAACGAGGCTAGGTACTGGCGAGCATTTCTGCCTATGGATACAATGCGATCCAGCTCGGCATTGTAGCCTTCCTTAATGACCCCACCTTCTTTTAATGTGGACGGAGCATCTTCTCTGATGGCTGCACAGATCACCTCTGCCAGATCCCGCAGCTCGTCCATATCGCAAATGGCTTCCTTCAGCGCCTCGCTGGTGGCTCGTTCAAGTATCTCTTTCACTCGTGGGACAAGGCGAAGACTCTTTCCGATGTTGAGAATGTCCCGCGGAGTTTCCACGTTTGCAGCCACCCGGCTCACGAGCCGAGGCAGATCGGAAAACCCGGCCATTATCGCACGTAACTTCTTCCGGGCTACCTCATCGGCTACCAGCTCAGCGACCGCCCGGTTGCGGTAAGTTATCTGATTCAGATCCCGCAGCGGCTTCTCAAGCCACTCTCTGAGTAGTCTCTTCCCCATTCTGGTCACGGTGGCATCCAGTACTCCGAGCAACGTGGGAGTGTTCTTGCCAGGGACGGATGATTCAGCCACATCTAGATTTCGCCAACTGGCGGGATCTATCGTCACATACTCCTCAGGTGCTTCTGTGGACAAGCTGCGTATCTGAAGGGCGTCAGCCAGCTGAGTCTCATACAGATAGCGCAAAAGCATACCTGCAGCCACTATTGCTGCCGGCATCCCGTCACAGCCATAGCCAGCCAGAGTGGCGACCTTAAAATGGCGTAGGAGAAGCTGTTCTGCCTCGCGGAGATCCATTTTCTTCACAGGGGTGAGGGCGAAACGCCACCCACTGGCGGGCGCCGCACGGTTTTTCAAGTAGTGCTCTACCTGGCTGTCGGCAGGTACGATGCATTCTGCCGGCGCTTTCAATACCAACTTGCCCCACGCTTCGTCCCAACGATTATCTTCCCGCATCTGCATCGTGGTGAAGCTGCCTTCTGTGGCTTCCATGAAGCTGATACCGATGGCTCCATCGAGTTCGCACAACGCCGCCATGTACCGCGCTCCCGCTTCCCCAGAGGATACGAACGTGCCAGGAGTTATTACTCGCACTACTTGCCGTTTGACCAGCCCTTTCGCGAGCTTGGGGTCTTCCATCTGCTCGCAAATAGCCACCTTATATCCCTTGCCCACCAGGATGGCAATGTATTGCTCAGCTGCGTGGTACGGCACGCCACACATAGGGGCTCTTTCGCCTGAAGCTTCGCGCCCTGTGAGCACGATATCCAGCTCTCTGGATGCTAGCAACGCATCCTCGAAAAACATCTCGTAGAAATCGCCTAGTCTGAAAAACAGGATAGCATCGGGATGCTGGTTCTTGATCTCGCGGTATTGTTTCATCATCGGCGTCGTTGGGGTCACTAGCGCAACTCCCCTTTGAGGCTCCAAAGCCTGGCTTTCTTGATCCTTACCATGGCGAGAGACCCAAATAGAGCGCGGTCACCAGGGAAGGTCACGACTTTATTGGTACGCGTTCGCCCGGCCAGCACAGACGGATCCTTATCGCTTGGGCCTTCGACTAGCACCTCTACATCTTTCCCAACCAAGGCTTGATTGAGTTCGAGGGTAATGCGGTTTTGGGTGGCAACGAGCGTTTGAAGTCGATCTTTCTTGACCTCTTTTGGCACCTGTCCTGGGAAAGAAGCGGCTTTGGTTCCAGGCCTGGGCGAGTAAATGAAAGTGAATATGCCGTCAAAGCGCACTCGCTGAACGGCGTCCATGGTCATAGCAAAATCCTCTTCGCTTTCACCGGGGAACCCGACGATGATGTCGGTGGTAAGAGCAATTCCCGGTACTCTGAGCCTGAGTTCGTCAACTATTTCGAGGTACCGGGCCATCGTATAACCGCGGTTCATTGACGCCAGTATCCTGTCGCTCCCAGACTGAAGGGGTAAGTGCAGGTGCTCGCACACCTTGTTCAGCGTAGCCATGGCCTCTATGAGCTCGGACGAAACGTCTTTGGGATGCGACGTGACAAAGCGTATGCGCTCGATTCCCTCAATTTCGTTCGCTTCTCGGAGCAGCCTCGGAAAGCTCCAGTCTCCGGGCAGGTCTTTGCCATACGAGTTTACGTTCTGGCCCAAAAAGGTCACCTCTTTGTATCCCTGAGAAGCTAGACGTCTGACCTCCTCCAAGACATGCTCGGGTTTGCGACTCCTTTCGGGTCCCCTCACGTATGGGACTATGCAATACGAGCAATAGTTGTTGCAGCCGTACGAGATGGTGACCCATGCGGAGATCGCACTTTGTCGTACTGGAGTTATCTTTTCGATGCATTCGTCGTCCCTGGGAGTGACATCCACAACAGCTTTATCATCTCGCCTTCCCTCTTCAAGCAACCTCGGAAGTTCAGACAAATTCCGGGTACCGAAGAAGAAATCCACATGTGGGCATGCCTCTTGAAGCCGCTTTAGAGAATCCGGATTCTGTGGCATGCATCCTCCCACACCTATTACGAGGCGAGGGTTATCCCGTTTCAACGGCTTTAGCTGAGATATCCGGCCTAAGGCTCTGTCTTCCGCACTCCCCCTGACACAACAAGTCAAGGCGAGGATCAGATCGGCACAGGATTGATCAGTTGTCCGTTCATATCCCAGGGCCTCCAGCTGGCCGGCAATCAGTTCAGAATCCCTCATATTCATTTGACAGCCAAAAGTCAGCAGGTAGTACTTTTTCATGTCTTAAGGATACCACGCACTCTTCAGGGTCTCAACGCACTGGGCTGCAGTGATCCCGCCTTGCAGTAAACTGAGACCAAGCTCACCGCGGAGTGCATCCAGCAGCCTCTTCTGTACAGGTAGGGTGGATGGTGTGGTGGCCTCGATTCGTAGATTTTCCAGGCTCCTCAATAAGAATTGGCAGTTAACCTCGTCGATTCCGCTTCTCAGCCGCCAACCGGGAACGTCGGCGATGCTCGCTGGAACTCCTTTCAATTCCGAAGCTATCCACGATCGCGCCCGCGCTAATTCCACTGCGAGCTCGCACGCCAATCTAAGCAGCGGCAGATCACCTCCATCGATTAAGCCGGGAACGCAAACCGCGTCTAAGCGCGCCGGGTAGACAGGAGAACCGGCAGTAGGTGCAGGTAGTGGCACGAGACGGTACTCCACTCCGCTTACCTCTTTGGCTTCCATGATTCCCGAACGCTCGATTGCATGGCGTAAAAAGCCTCTGCCCACGGGCAGAATAACGGCGGCCTCTCCCTGCCAGAACGGGTCCAGGAATCCCTTGAAACGATTTTTTGACAAGGTTTCGACCAATTCTAAGTTTGCTGTGAGCTCTTCGGCACCTTGCATCGAAGTCCAGGCAAGGTCTACCACGCTCTCTACATTGCCCTTATCCAGCACGGCCAGGTCGGCTATGTACTTAAACTCTTTCGGGGTCCATCCATGAAAGGCCACTGTATCCACGTCCAACCCACGTTGGGACAAAAGGGCTGGATTTGCCACCGCACAACGAATGTCTAGCCAGCATGGCAAGGCACAAAGCTGCTCTTCTTTGGAGACTGCCGCTTTGGCAGCCTCGTTCAGAAGAGACCGATCAATTCTAGAAAGAAACGGGTCGAGCGGTACCAGGCATCCTGCATTCAATAATGAGTCCACCCATGGTCCGGCAAGCACAGTGGGAAGCTCCCCCCGCCCGTGAGCTTCCTCCACGGTCTTCGTGTATTGGTCGAGTGGGAAGAGATTGCTCTTGACTTCAATGTTGATTTCCGGGTAGCGCAGCTTGAATCTTTCAATGAAATTCTCGAGGAACTCCTCGTAGTCGTAGCGACCTTGCCACTTGATCGGCCAGTCAACGTCCCAAATGCTTAATTCGTATTTTCTATCACGCGGTATGGGGATCCATGGGTTCACGGTATAACCTTTCAGCCGATAATAAATGTTCCTTGGGTTATACTCAGATGGGGGCATGGTCAACCAAAAAAAGGCCGCAATGGCCAGCGATGTCACTATCAGGGCAGCCATAACGGCAAGTTTAATCTTCCTTCCCACATTTTTTCACCTCAGGCCGAGGATGCAAAGTTCATCTACGGAGATCATTCCGGTCGCGCTGAGCCCGTAAAAGCACTGCATGTTCTTGACTGCTGCATTCATCCGTTTCCCGAAGTAACCATCCGATGGACCAGGATCAAAACCCAATTGCTTCATCCTGAACTGTACATACTGGACATCGATACCTGTATGCCCTGGCTTGAGGTCTCTCTCTACTGCTGCCTGAGGCACATATCCCACGATACTTACCGACGTACCCACCGGAACCAGATCGAACAAGTCAGCTACATCCGAATTGAACATTCTGATGCACCCCGCGCTGGCAGCCCAACCTATGCTCCAAGGCTGGTTGGTGCCATGTATCCCGTATGAGCCCCAGGGTACGTTCAGGCCAAGCCACCTCGAGCCGAACGGCCCTCCAGGGTCATAAAGTTTTTCGGCGATACGGAAATCTCCGATAGGGGTAGGGGTGTGCCATTTGCCGATGGCTATGGGGTACTTCTTGTACGTCATTTGGTCAATCTGTAAGGTGAGTACGAGCTTGGAAACGTCTACGATAATCCGGACTTCCCTTTG
Organism: Bacillota bacterium; assembly: GCA_012840015.1. Lineage (GTDB taxonomy): Bacteria > Bacillota > Sulfobacillia > DUMF01 > DUMF01 > DUMF01. The sequence goes on along the minus strand of DUMF01000002.1, from coordinate 159,206 downwards.
GGAGCCCGGAGGCAAAGGCGGAGGCATCTCGTGGTGCTGGCTGGACCGAATGAAGCCACCTAAAACAGCTAAGACTGCGAGGCCGACAAGAGCAAAAACCTTCGTTTTCATGCTACTCCCCTTCGCAAATTATATTTTTCCAGCAATTGCAGAATGCATCTTGCCCTTTTCTGGGTTAAAATGGTGGCGCCGAATCCGCCAAAACGTGGCGGAACGGGGGATCTTATTGGGGTGAATCCGCTTTAGGGCGGTAGGGCTCACCTTTTCACCGAACCCGTCAGCTAACCTCGTAGGCGAGAGAAGGGGGTAGTGCGTTTGTACAGGAAAGGAGTGTTTTTTTCACTAACACTAGCGGCAACAGTTATTCTGTGCCTGGCGTTACTTCCGGGCGTAGCTCTCGCGGGAGAGAGACTTCATACAGTGGCGCCTGGCGACACTCTTTGGAAGATCGCCATGCAGTATGGCGTAACGGTGGAATCAATTATAGCAGCTAACGGCCTTAAGTCCTCGATCCTCTGGCCCGGCGATTGCCTCGTAATTCCCAATGAGTTTCAACCACCCAATGGGCGGTCTGTTCCGTCTAACTGGAGCTTCAGCGCAGAGGAGATCGATTTACTGGCAAGGCTAATAAGGGCTGAGGCGGAGGGCGAACCATACGTAGGGAAAGTAGCAGTAGGGGCAGTGGTGCTGAACCGTCTGAGGAGTCCGCTCTTTCCCAAAACTTTGGCCGATGTGATTTTCGAACCCGACCAGTTTGAACCGGTAGCCAACGGAACCATCTGGAGGCCAGCTACCGCTGATGCCAGGCGGGCAGCTCTCGACGCGATTAACGGGTGGGATCCCACTGGCGGTGCCTTATATTTCTACAACCCATCCAAGGCGTACAGTTGGTTCCTCGCTGCCAAACGCCTGCTTGCGTCCATAGGAGGCCACGTTTTCCTGGGATAGGTACAGCGCGAGTATAATGGTGTTATGAAGTATCCCGTCAAGCTATTCTATAGGCGAGTCGGACAGGCCATGTGGGATTACCGGATGATATCATCTGGTGACCACGTGGCTGTCGGCGTTTCTGGGGGAAAAGACAGCCTGGCTCTAGTCTACGCCCTCGCGCATTTCAGGGATGTTTCGCCTCAAAAATTCCGAATATCTGCAATAACCGTGGATTCAGGCTGGGGCCAGGACTTTTCAAAGGTCAAGGAGTTCTGCCAGGGACTGGGTATAGACTATCAGGTGGTACCTACTCTGATCGGTCCGGTCGTTTTCTGCTTGCGCAAAGAAAGTAACCCCTGCTCGTTGTGCGCCTTATTGAGGCGTGGTGCGCTCAACAACGCGGCAAAGTCACTTGGGGCCAACAAAGTGGCGTTGGCCCATCACTTGGATGACGCCGTAGAGACGCTCTTAATGTCGATGTTCTACGAGGGGCGAATGGCGGCTTTCGCCCCTGTGACGTACCTGACGCGTACAGGCCTCCATGTTATCCGCCCGATGGTATACGTACCCGAGCATCTTACACAGCAACTTGCTAGGATTATTCCTCTACCCGTGATCCCAACGCTCTGCCCTGCAGCGGGAAGGACCGCCAGAGCAGCAGTCAAACGCGCGATCTCGCCGTTGCGCTCGGACAAGGAGACCGACCAAACTCTGAAGAAAGCTATGGTGAAGTTCTGGAGGCTTCAAACCTCATGCTCCGAAGAGCCTAGCGAAGAATGACTTCTTGCGGCGCGCCTTGCGCGAAAGGGGCTTCATCAGCTGGTACCTGAGCTGCTGTAGTTCTTGGTTAGTCCTAACTAGAGCGGTGAGAAGCCTATCTCGCTCCTCGGTCCTCTTTTCATCGCTTTCCTTCAGGTGGCGTTTTATTTCTTCGAGTTTCAGCACAAGGATATCCGAATAACTCGATTTTGAAGATTCGTCGGGATGCTCCAACCGTCGGATTATCTCGCTGTCGCTAACCCCCTGCTTCCTTAATTCCATTACAGTCCGCAGCCGCTCTACCTCATCGGGAGCTAAATCGAGGCCAGGGCCGCGCGCCTCATCTTCAGGGTTCATGATCTTCGCTCCGAAGTCTCTCATGAGCTGGCGAAACGCGTGCGGCGAGATACCTAGCTGACTACAAACGATATCCGGTTCGATGTACTTTTTGGGCTCAGAATCCATCTGGTTACCGGGTTACCCCCTTTCCTCAGTGATTAATTCCACATTAAACCCTTTAAACCTGCACACATTACCCAGAGGAGAGTGATTTCCCCTGCGCCGAAGACTTCTGGTAAGCATTTGCGTTGTGGCACTCTTGGGTATTGGCCTCAGAGAGCTGGCAATACGTGGCACCCTGGTCGCCGGTTCGTGGTTGTCTGAATCCCCAAAACCAACATTCCTTCTCGATGAGCAAGGACAACTTCTGTGGGCTACCTGTCTGAAGGTTTCTAAGGGCGATGTTCTGATAGGTGACGGGGGATATCGCGGCATAGTTTCCAGGATAGAAGGACAAAAGGCATACCTCAGATCTCAGGGACAGGTAACTTCGCGGAACATCGCGCACGCGGGTGCAGCCAGGGCCTTGCCGCTAGGGGCGTCTTCTAAACTGATTTGTCTCTACAGCACCCATTCTGACGAATCATACGTGCCAAGCGACGGTGCATCCGCCATTCCGGGTGCCGGTGGCATTATTAAGGTGGCATCTTCCTTTGCAAATGCCCTTTCTTCTGTGGGGTTCCTGGTTAGGCACGACCCGACTCCTCATGACCCGCACGATGCTTTGGCCTACTCGCGATCGCGAAGGACGGCTTCGGCACTCGCTTCCCTTAAGCCGTACGCCATTATAGACGTGCATAGAGACGCCGCACCTGCTGAAGCCTATTACGCCGTGGTTCGCGGCGTGGAAGTGCAGCAAATCATGATCGTCGTGGGAAGGGAAAATCCTCTCAACAACGCCAATTTGCTATTCGCTACAAGGCTCAAAGAGGAAGCGGATCGGATGTACCCGGGCTTGATCCGGGGAATCTTCCTCGCTGCAGGTGACTATAACCAGGATCTGGATCCAGGCGCGATCCTTTTAGAAGTCGGGACGGACACCCTCCCAAGGGAACATGCTGAGAGAGCAGTGGGTTTTATGGCCAGAGTAATGGCGTCAGTCCTGGGAGCCCCGGGTTTCACCCCGTGAGCGGCGCGCAGCTTCGATTGACCTCACCCACTCCATCGGCACTTTAACGTCTCCCACATCGTTGCTCCATTCGCCCTCGGGGCCATGAGTATCAGAGCCACCGGAAAGAAGGAGGCCGAGTTGACGGGCCAACTCAGTGTAGAAGGCTACCTGGTCCGAAGAGTGTGATGGATGCTTCACCTCGAGGCCTCGTAGGCCAGCAAGAACGAGCTGCCTTATGTACGGCTCTGGCACCGGTCCGAGGCCCGGATGTGCCAGGAAAGGTACTCCCCCCCACTCCGACACCTTGCGTATTGCGTTTTCGGGAGTGAGCTTGTACCTCTCCACGTACGCGGGCCGCCCACGTTCTAGGAAAACCGAAAATGCCTCTCCTTCCGTCTGTGCAAAGCCTTTCTGAACGAGTATTCGTGCCAAGTGTGGCCTACCCACAGCACCCGCTCCGGCTTGGGCGAGTACTTCTTGCTCCGTAATGGGTACGCCCAGCGCAGCCAGGCGTGAAACCATTTTGCGCAGCCTTCGTAACCTCGCGTTGAGCAGGGCGTTGAAGAAGTCTACCATGCCAGGAGATCCCACGTCGATGAAATAACCGAGGATATGTATATCCAGCGAATGCCATTCGCAGCTCAGTTCGACGGCCGGTACGACAACAATACTGCGGAGCGCAGCGGCTTTTCGCATAGCAGGTTGTATCCCAGAAACGTTATCGTGGTCGGCTATAGCGATCGCGGACAGGCCTTTCTCAATAGCCTTCTCGACCGCTTCTTCCGGAGAATACACCCCGTCCGAAGCGGTAGTATGCACGTGTAAATCTGCCCAGTCCGTTACCACGGCGCGTCTCCCTCCCGTCTCAGGAGGCGCAAGGCATTTTCCCCGCAGAGAGCAGCCTGATCCGCTGGAAGGAGCCCCGATTGGCGCAGTTGGGCCCAGTATCTTTCATATCCAAGAAGCGGGTAGTCAGTTCCAAGCAAGAGACGTTCTATCGCACCCACGTCCTTTGCCACCTTGTATACGCTCGCTGAATACAGAAACGGTACAGCAGCGGTATCATACCACACGCTTCTCAAATCGCGGGCGACCTCCCGCATCAATTCGTAGAAAAACAAGCCCCCTCCCAGGTGAGGGTATACAATGTTCAAGCCCGGGTGCTCCTTAGCGAACTTCCAAGCCTGAACCGGCCCTATAGAAGTCTTCCCCGCATAACTATGTCCCAGCTGTTCGTTGACGTGGATCATCAGGGGTACCTTTGCCTCCCGGCAGAGCCCTGCCAACTTAGACATGTCTTTACCAAGTAAATCGAACTTTTGCCCCTCGGGGAAAAGCTCGCCTACCCCCTGTAGACCACGTGCAATGCAGTTTTCAAACTCGGCTTCGAAGTCTTTCTTGGCCGGATTTAACACCATAAAGCCAATCAGAGCTCCCCCGCTCTCCGCCGTAACTTCGCACACGTAATCGTTAATTTCCCGGCATAGTCCCTGGTCTTCCATCGCGTAGCCGAAGATAACTGCTCTGGTCACCTCGCACGCGCGCATCGCATTCAAGACTTCTTCGTGAGATACGAATCGGGCTTTTGGGGAACTGGCCATCGCGGCAAAGTACGGTTCGCGTGCACAAATCTGGTCTAAACGCCGGAGCATGTCAGGAGGCATGACGTGAATGTGAGTGTCAATTAGCAGGATATTCACCTCACTCGAAGGTTTTCAAAGAAAAATCAAGCAAAAATCAAGAACCCGCTTGTGTCAAGCGGGTCTTAATGCATATCTCTTACCTGGGTCCCACTATCAGCTTGATAGCCGTCCTCTCTTCGCCATCGATCTGAACGTCTGTAAACGCCGGAACACAGACCAGGTCGACTCCACTGGGTGCCACAAATCCCCTCGCTATTGCCACGGCCTTAACCGCTTGGTTTATCGCTCCTGCACCGATAGCCTGAATTTCCGCATGGCCCCTTTCGCGAATCACTCCTGCAAGCGCTCCGGCCACTGCGTTGGGATTCGATTTCGAGGAAACCTTGAGTACCTCCACGGTTTGACATACCTCCCAGCGTCTCAAACAGCATTTTCTCCGCTAACCCTTACTTGAGCTTATGGCTTAGACCAGTCCTATGTTACTACGCAATTCAAATCTTTTTCAAGACTTTTTTGTAATTAAAGACTCTTGTACGCGAAAGATGCGCCTTATAGAAACGGCATGCCCTGTATCGTCGTCGATTTCGATCTCAACAGCGCAGAATTGCGTTGCACCACGGGCTACCTCAAACCGAACAGGCAATTGGCTCAGGAATCGCTTCAATACCAGATCCGTAGATATTCCTATAACAGAATCTCTTGGTCCGGTCATACCGGCGTCGGTTATGTACGCCGTACCACCCGGGAGTATCCTATCGTCCGCAGTCTGAACATGGGTGTGTGTACCGAGCACGGCGGACACCTTGCCGTCCAAGAACCAGCCCATCGCCACCTTCTCGGACGTGGCTTCTGCATGGAAATCCACGATTATGTGGTTGGTTTCCTTGCGAACTGAATGAATGGCTCTTTCCAACGCCCTAAACGGGCATTCCAACAGCGTCGGATTGAACACACGCCCACACGCGTTGATAACTGCCACCGGTGCTTTAGCCGTATGCACTACGACCATCCCCTGCCCTGGAACCTCAGGAGGGTAATTCAACGGTCTGACCAGGCCTGGTTCGTTGTCTATGAATTGGAATATTTCTTTTTTATCCCAGGCATGGTTACCTAGCGTTAGAACGTCTAGACCCATATCAAACAGCTCGCGGCACACCTGACTAGTCAGACCATTTCCACCGGCGGCATTTTCCGCGTTGGCGATCGTTAAATCATAGTTGTGCTTGGAGCGCATCTCACTCAGAACTTGCTTGGCGCACGCGCGTCCCGGCCTGCCTACGATATCCCCCACGAAGAGTATCTTCACTTGTTGAACACCACCACCTGCCCCTCATCGCGCATGGCTATGAAGCCTTTCCGTGCTCCGGCCTGACGGATACTATCCAGCATCTCTTCTATTATCTCCTCCTGCAAAACCATCTCTTCCTGGGCCACTGCGGGCTGTAGCTCTTGCTCATCGGTCATCATGCGCTTGCCGAAGTAATCCGAGAGCAAAGACGTGATAAGAGAAATCTCTTCTCTGTCGATGGTTTGAACGTCTCTCTCGACCTCTACCAAACTGACTTCATGAGTGGCGGACATCTGGATTCTCACGCATCGGGGCTTTTTCGCCTTCAATGAAGCATATGCGCCGATCGCGTCTTCCAGCCTGGTCGAGAGCCTTCGAAACGTCCTTGCGTTTATCTCTCCATTCACGAGAAAGCTTAGACGCAAGGTACGCTTCTTCGGAGTGAACTTTATCGTCGCAATTTCAGGGTACCTGGCGAGTAAAGAGACAGAGAGATTTATGCCTTCGCTCGGTTTTTCTTTGGTCTGGCGCACACAGTCACCATCCTATTTGGCGTAATCTACCGCCCTGGTTTCCCTTACCACTGTCACTTTGATTTGCCCTGGGTATTCTAACTCGCTTTCCACTTTCTTAGCGACTTCTCTGGCAAGCTTCTGGGCAGCGACGTCGTCGATTTTCTCCGGCTTGACCATTATTCGAATCTCACGGCCCGCCTGTATGGCGTATGCCTTTTCGACTCCTTCGAACGAATCGGCTATTTCCTCGAGCTTTTCCAGGCGTTTGATGTAGGCTTCGAGGGTCTCTCGCCTCGCCCCCGGCCGAGAAGCAGATATGGCATCTGCAGCAGCCACGAGGAACGCTTCCGGCGTTGTGGGCTCCACATCACCATGATGAGCCTCGACAGCATGTATGACTTCTGGTGTTTCTTTATACTTCTTGAGAAGGTTGACTCCTATTTGTACGTGAGGCCCTTCTACCTCATGGTCTACGCCCTTCCCTATATCATGCAACAGTCCCGCTTTTTTTGCCACCTGTGCATCTGCACCAATTTCGGCCGCCATCGCACCGGCCAAATGAGCCACCTCTATAGAGTGCTTCAATACGTTTTGGCCGTAACTCGTCCTGAACTTCAGGCGCCCCAACAGCTTGATCAGTTCTGGATGCAAGCCATGGACGCCTGCCGCGATTGCGGCCTCTTCCCCTTCTTCTTTGATCTGGTTGTCCACTTCCTTTTGAGCCTTCTGCACCATCTCTTCGATTCTGGCCGGATGTATCCTTCCGTCTTGAATGAGCTTTTGCAGCGCTACCCTAGCTATTTCACGCCTAATCGGATCGAACCCGGAGAGGATCACCGCCTCCGGGGTGTCGTCAATTATCAAGTCTACCCCTGTAAGATTCTCGAGCGTGCGGATATTTCTGCCTTCCCTGCCGATTATCCTGCCTTTCATCTCATCTCCCGGCAGGGGAACTACCGATACGGTAGCCTCCGCTGTGTGATCCGCTGCACACCTGTGAATGGCAAGGCTGATTATATCACGTGCTCTCTTTTCCGCTTCCTCTTTTGCCCTTGATTCGATGGACTTTACGAGCGCGAGCGCTTCCTGTTCTGTCTCAGCTTCGATCTGGGCCATTAAAAGCTTCTTCGCATCTTCAGTGGAAAGTCCCGAGATCCTTTCCAGCTCCGCGATTTGTTTCTGCCTTAGTTCGTTCACCTCATTTGTGACTCTTTCCAACTCCTTTTCCCGCCGACTTACCGCCTCTTCTTTTCTTTCCAGCAGCTCAGTCTTTCTTTCCAGGAACTCTTCTTTTTGGGAGAGCCGTCTTTCTAGACGTTGTAACTCCAGCCTGCGTTCGCGGTTTTCTCTTTCAAGGTCAGAACGTAGCTTGTGGAGCTCTTCTTTTGCTTCAACCATGGCTTCCCTTTTGGCCGCTTCTGCATCCTTCTTGGCTTCTTCTATGATCTTACGGGCCATCTGCTCCGCTGATGCGATTCTGGCTTCAGCGATCATCCTGCGTATTACATATCCTATTACGAGGCCAATTAGGCCCGACACTACGACGTATAAGATAGGCCGCACTTTATCACCTCCCCAACGATTTATTTCCGCTACTAAAACAAATTAAGCCGAGAGGACTCGGCTTTGGTTCCATCTGATTGCTTTTTGGATCCGTGACCAGGTCTATCATTCCTCTAGGCCAATCAACTCCTTAACCACATCTTTCGCCAGCTCTGAACCAAATCCTCGGCGGAGTAGAAACTGGTATAACCGTCTTGCGAGATCACGGGGCTCTGCCTTTGCGAGCGTTCCCAAGCGTTTTTTGGCAGCTTCCATTGCCAGATTTTTCTCGCGCTCGTATGGCAGCGCAACCTCTACCTCGCGTTGCGCGATGGAGTCGGGCACTCCCTTCACTCTCAGCTCCGCCAACAGCCTCCTTCTCCCGGAAGGCCGAAGACAAACACTGGCGTCCACGAAATCTTTGGCAAACTGCCGGTCATCGAGATAGCCCATCTCCGATAGCCTTGCCAGGCATTCTCCGATTTCCGTAGCCTCATACCCACGATGCAACAGCTTACGCCTCAATTCACTTTGGGTAAGAGGCCGGCGAGCCAGCGCTCTGAGAGCGTAATCCATAATGGGAACCATTATCCTTCTATGGCCATATCGCCGCCCGAATCCGCCGCACCAGGAGCTTTTGCTTGGCCGGCTTTGAGAGATTCCCGTATTTTCTTTTCTATCTGAGCGGCGACCTCCGGGTGCTGCTTAAGATAGTCTCTGACGTTCTCCCGCCCTTGTGCCAACCTTTGCTCACCGAAGGAGTACCACGTTCCGGTTTTGGAAAGGATGCCCAGATCAGTGCCTACGTCCACCAGGCACCCTTCTTTGGATATCCCTTCTCCGTAGATGATATCGAAGTCGGCCTGTTTGAATGGAGGCGCCAGTTTGTTTTTGACTATCTTAACCCGCGTCCTAGATCCTATGGTTTCGGTTCCTTGCTTCAGAGCATCGATTTTACGCACTTCCATTCGGATAGAAGCGTAAAACTTAAGCGCACGTCCGCCTGGCGTTACTTCAGGGTTACCGAACATAACCCCCACTTTTTCTCGGATTTGGTTGATGAATATGGCAGTCGTCCTGGATTTGGAAATAGCTCCTGTAAGCTTCCTTAGGGCCTGAGACATCAACCGGGCCTGCAAGCCCACGTGTGCGTCTCCCATCTCGCCTTCGATCTCAGCTCGCGGGACCAACGCCGCAACCGAGTCCACAACTACGACGTCTACCGCTCCGCTTCTGACTAGGGCTTCAGCTATTTCCAGAGCCTGCTCACCGGTATCTGGTTGAGAAATCAATAAATTGTCAATGTCAACGCCTAAGTTTTTGGCGTATACCGGGTCGAGAGCATGTTCGGCGTCAATGAACGCCGCTACTCCCCCCGCTTTTTGGGCCTCGGCAATGATGTGAAGGGCCACCGTGGTCTTCCCTGAAGCTTCGGGACCATATATCTCTACGACCCGGCCCCTAGGGATCCCCCCTATACCAAGGGCTATGTCCAGCGTCAAAGCTCCTGAGGGAATGACCTCAACGTTCATTTTGGCACCGGCTTCACCAAGCCTCATGATGGAACCCTTTCCAAACTGCCTTTCGATTTGGGCTAGAGCGAGATCAAGTGCTTTTTCCTTTTCCAAATCGTTATCTCCTCTCCCATCACATCTGCCTACCGGCCTGCCATTGATTTCCTAGACGAAAGTATATCACCCGAATTGAGTCACGACAAGTAGAAATGTGCCAGCTCAGAGTAGCTTGGGCCCGACCTAGATAGTTCACTTTTCATCAGTTTTACTTGAGACACTTGAAAAGTTCCGAATTGTTTCCCCTCCAGCGACAAGAGATCTTTTTTTAGACTGCTTAGGTTGTGGGCAGATCGCACCCTACCCAAGGTGAAGTGAGCCGTGAAACGCTCCCGCGGAAAGCCAAGCGGTTTTATAGCAGTATCCACCATTTCGAACAAATTGGCCAATCGCTCGCTACCCTCAGTGAGACCTGCCCAGATTACCCTGGGAGTTCCTTTCGGAGGAAAAGTACCGACGCCCTCAACCTTTAGTTCGAACGGCTCTACGCCCGCACACGCTGCTTGGATAGCAGCTTCGAGCTGTGGTAGAAGCTGCTTCTCTATTTCGCCAAAGAACCTTAGCGTCACATGCAGGTTAAGCGGTTCCACCCACTTGACATCGTAATGCTTTGCGCTTAGGGAAGCTATGCACCTCGAGAGCTCGCTCGCCACTTCGGGCGAAGGGAATATCGCCGCGAACGTCCGAACTCTTTCAGATTCTACTCCCATTGCGATCACCTCGTACTAAAGCACACCTGACGAAGCGGCGTCAAGCGCCTTGAGATACGACCATAGGCTCCCTAAAGCTTCCTGCGCTGCCCTGGCCTTCACCGTAAGCCGGTTGCCAGAAATCCATACTTCCTTCGATTGCCTGCCGCCGGGCCCCGACAAGCCCAAGCATACCGTGCCCACGGGTTTGCCGGGGGCACCGCCGCTGGGCCCGGCGTATCCGGTTATGGCTAAGCCGACATCCGCCCGACACAGCCTTCTCACACCGTCTGCAAGAAAGCTTGCCACCTCTTGGCTGACGACACCATACTCCCTAATGATCTCTTCGGGCACGCCCAGTACAGACTGTTTGATCGCTTCCTGGTAGGCCACAATCCCGCCTTTGAAGTAACCGGAACTGCCTGGCACATCGGTTATCCTGTTTGCCACGAGCCCCCCCGTACAGGACTCAGCGGTTGCCAGAGAGAGACCGTTTCTGAGGAGCAACTCCCCAACCACTTTTTCCAGCGTATCCTCGTCTGTTCCGAATATCCACTTTCCCAGACGCGACCGGATTTCTTTCTCTATATTTGCCACTTCTGACTCCGCCAGCCTTGGCTCACCGAATGCGGCAATCCTTATGTGCACCTCCCCCGGAGAGACGTAAGTGGCCACACTCGGGTTACTTCGAGTTGTGAGATCGATGATGGCCTGCTCGACGGCGGCCTCACCGATTCCGAATAGCTTAAGCATCCTTCGGAAGAGCTGACCACTGGAGAAGCGCTCGAGCCGAGGTAATAGCTTCTTGAACATGGGAATGGCCTCGTGCGGAGGGCCTGGGAGGCATATAATCACCTTCCCGTTTCGCTCGATGAAAACGCCGGGAGCCGTCCCGAACTCGTTCGTTATGGGAACTGAGCCCTCGATGACCATAGCCTGTTTCTTGTTGTTCTCGGTAGGCTTACGGTGGATCTTGTGGAAATAGTCGAGCATTCGAGCCCACAACTCCGGCGAGAAGATTAATTTCCCTCCAATAACTTCCGCCACGACCTCTTTCGTGATGTCATCTCCTGTTGGGCCTAAGCCGCCAGTGGTGATCACAATGTCCGATCTGGCCAGTGCCTGCCCTAAGACATCCGATAATCGTGCAGCATTGTCCCCCACAGTCGAATGGAAGTACACACTTATTCCTAAATCGGCCAGGAGCTTGGATATCTCTGCGGCGTTGGTATTTGCTACCTCACCAAGAAGCAATTCGGTGCCTACAGCTATCACTTCAGCAGTTGCCAAGAATTTCGCCTCCTAGAAACAATGGCCCAGCTACTGGGATCAATTCCCAATTCAACTCAGTAGAACTTGTTGGTATTATTGGATTACATAATCTCTTTTTCATAATTCACTTAAACCGGAGGTAATAAATGACAAAAAGAGGTCTTTCTAAAATTGTTGCAGCGATACTGCTGCTCATTTCTGTTGCGTTCACCCCTATTAAAGTACATACTATCACAATCAAAGCCAGCCCGCTTTTGTATGCAGGTACGGTTGGAGATCTGGTCGCAGAGCTACAGATGCTACTCAAGAGTCGTGGCTTTGACCCGGGCCCCGTGGATGGCATATTTGGCCCCAGAACTGAAAAAGCCGTACTGGAGTTTCAAAAGGCAGCTAATATCGCCGTGGACGGAGTGGTAGGACCTGTCACGTGGGAACACTTGAGGCAAGAACCGAGTCGTGGCTTTCGCAAACCTCTTGCAGGGATTACGATTGTGATCGACCCGGGGCATGGCGGCGTTGACCCAGGGGCTTACGGGGTCTACGGTACAAGAGAAGCTGATCTGAGCCTCGCGGTAGCGTTGAAGTTGAGAGAGCTGCTTACGAGCGGTGGGGCAAAAGTAGTAATGACCCGTACGGGAGATTATGAGCCACGGGGAAAGTGGGGACAACTCGACACCCTCCAAGCAAGGGTTCAAACGGCTGATGATGCCGGCGCGAACATGATGATCAGCATACATCACAACGTGTATGTGGTGGACTCGAGCGTCTCAGGGTCTATGGCCTTCTTTAAACCTTACGACGGTCAAAGCGAGTCAGCGGCATACTGTCTCATGGATCAACTGGTAAGATACACGGGCATGCAAAACAGGGGCGTGGAACCCGGCTGGTTCTACGTCATCAGACACACCAGCATGCCGTCTGTGCTGATGGAAATCGGCTTCTTAACCAACGGCGGCGATGAGAAGAAACTGAACGATCCGGCATTTAGGTATAGTATAGCATTAGGACTTTATAATGGAGTGTTGAAATACTATGGTAGGACACCGTAAAGTAGCGTTGATCTCTCTTGGATGCAGCAAGAACCTGGTTGACAGCGAAAGAATGTTGGGCGTGCTGTTACAGGAAGGCTACGAGTATACACCAGACATACGCAGCGCCCATGTCGTTATCGTAAATACCTGCGGCTTCATTCGGCCTGCGAAAGAAGAGTCCATCGAGACGATTTTGGAGATCGCGCGTGAGAAAGAGCACAGGTCTTTCCACTTGATCGTGGCTGGTTGTCTTCCTTCGAGGTATGGAGCAGAGTTGGCTGAGGCCATGCCTGAAGTAGACGGCTTTCTCGGGATACATGACGTGGGGAGAATCGTCGACGTGGTGAAGGCCTGCGAGAGCGGCAAGAAAAGCTTTCCACAAAACCAGCAAGATGACCGCTTAGACGCGTACATACCACGGGTGTCTTTGACTCCCAGGAGCTATTCCTACTTGAAGATCGCCGAAGGATGCGACAATCATTGCAGTTATTGCGCTATCCCTTTGATACGCGGCAGGTTCCGTAGCGCACCGATGGATGCGCTCGTTGCGGAGGCAACCGCTTTGGCAGCAAGGGGTACACGTGAAATAGTCTTGGTAGCGCAGGAGACCACCAGGTATGGCGAAGACATTTACGGCAAACCTGCTCTAGTGGCACTGCTTAGGCGTTTGAGCGGTATCGAGGGAATAGAATGGCTACGGCTCATGTACACGCATCCCTCAAGGTTGAGCGACGAGCTACTCGACGAAGTGGCTCAAAATCCCAAGATAGTAAAGTATTTGGATATACCTCTCCAGCACGTGTCCGAAAGGATCCTCCGCCTCATGAACAGGCCTTCGGACTTCGAAGGCACGCGGGCTTTGCTTGCCAGAGTGAGAAAGCACATCCCTGGAGTCGCGATACGCAGTACTTTCATGGTGGGCTTTCCGAGTGAGACCGAAGAGGACTTCGAGGAACTCATCCAATTCGTCCTGGAAAGCGGGCTCGAGCAGGTGGGTTTTTTCGCCTATTCACGTGAAGAAGGGACGCGTGCCTCATACTTGCCGGGGCAGGTCAAAGCCGCTATAAAGAAGGAAAGGTTAACACGAGCCTATGAGACCGCCTGCAAAGCCAGAGAAAGCGTCAAGCGAGCCCACATTGGTAAAACCTTGCCCCTCCTCGTAGATAAAACTAAAAACGGGCGTTCGATATGCCGTTCCTACGCCCAGGCGCCGGAAGTGGATGATTACGTGCTTATAAACCGACCCTTGGATGAAGCCACTTTCGTGAGAGCGACCGTGACTTCTGTGGATCGGTACTGCTTAATCGCCGAACCCACCAACTAACGCCTTTCTGCTGTTAACTCTCCTTAAAGTACCAGCTAGAACCGGGAATTTACCGTGCTATAATTTATGTTAACATAACGCTCTAAAAGGGGACCCTGAATTGAAACTCGACTTAAGAAAGATAGGCATATTCGTAGCTTCGTTCGCGGTCACGACGTTGCTGGCTATAATAGTCACAATGTTCGTTAGCAAGGCAACAGTCGATAACCCCCTTTCCGCGGCTTATGCTAGGCTTGGTTTTGTACATGGATTTCAGCTTGGTAAGAATGGTTCAAAGACGCGAGTGATTGTCGAAGCAGGACCAGTTAACGATCTCCGATCTGCTTACTTGGAGTTGTTTGCAAAAACAGCGAGCGTAATAGGTGATGAGCGTTTTGAACTGGTACTCAAGGATACCAGGGATGAGCAATTGAGCCAGGCCTTTAATGAGCTTTCCATCTACCTCCAGGAAGGCATTGCCACTGGAAAGTTCTCTGAGATGGCTACGGCAGTGCAATCTGCGACTTCGGCCTCAGGCATACAAAGCAAGCTGACGGTTGATTCCCAAAACGTATACGTGATGCTTGTCAGAGGTGACCGATATCTGTACGAAGTAATACCCAGAGGGGTGGGAGATAAGAAATGAGGGCTTTGCGAGAAAACGTGATGGAGATAGCAGCTGGGAGCGCGTCAGCCCTCTTCATATTCTTCACCCTAAAGGGCTATAACTTGTGGCCAGCGCTCTTTTTCGGCGGACTCCTTTATGTACTGGTGCGTGCTACGGGTGTGAAAACGGTGTCGCGCAGATTTGCCAGGGAGCTTGGCGTGCAAGCCAAACGCCCGGATGCAGCCGGTAACTTAATCGGGTTCGACAAAATAGGCGGGCAGGAGACGGCAAAGAAGGAATTACTCGAGGCTTTGGAGTTTATCCGCTTCGCCGAACGCATCAAGAGGCTTGGCATACGCCCCATCAAAGGCATTTTACTAGCAGGTCCGCCGGGTACCGGAAAAACGTTGCTCGCCCGCGCTGCGGCGCAGTACACAGACTCAGCCTTTATAGCGACATCAGGATCGGAATTCGTCGAAGTGTACGCTGGTGTAGGAGCTCAGCGCGTTCGTGAGTTGTTCGACCAAGCCGAACGTCAGGCAAAAAAACTTGGTAAGCGCTCTGCGATAATTTTCATCGACGAACTAGAAGTGCTCGGCGGAATCAGAGGTAGGCACGAAAGCCATCTCGAGTACGATCAAACCATAAACCAGTTGCTAGTCAAGATGGATGGGCTTTCTTTCGATCAAGAGACTCAGGTTCTCGTCATTGGTGCGACGAACCGTCCCGACCTACTCGATCCGGCGTTGCTAAGGCCGGGGCGCTTTGACCGCGTTGTCAGAGTAGACCTGCCGGATAAGCGTGGTCGGCTCGAGATCCTAAAGATACACGTCGCAAACAAGCCGTTGGCCTCCGACGTTAACCTGGAAGAGATTGCACGCGAGACATTCGGTTTTTCGGGAGCACACCTGGAGAGTCTGTGCAACGAAGCGGCCATACTCGCGATGAGGGACAATTCCCAGGAGGTTCACCAGAGGCACTTTAGAGAAGCCGTAGATAAAGTGATCCTGGGCGAAAGAATCGATAGGAAACCCAGCGCGGAGGAGCTGCAACGAGTAGCGATTCACGAAGCCGGCCATGCAGTGGTTACGGAGCTGCTGAGGCCAGGCAGTGTCTCAATGGTGACCGTAGTGCCCAGGGGCAACGCGCTTGGTTATGTACGTCAGCAGCCGGAGGACGATACCTATCTCTATCCGCGCAGCGTATTGGAGAACGAAGTTGCCGTGCTCCTTGCAGGCTCGGTGGCTGAGCAAATGTTCTTTGCCGAGAAGAGTACGGGATCGATCAACGATTTCAATCAAGCGGTTCAGGTGTGCAGAAGGATCGTGTTTTCGGGGATGTCCGCCCTTGGCATTGTTGACCGTGATTCAATAGGCTCAGATGCTGTGGGGCGTGCCGTGCACGACATTCTCAAGACGCAGGAGCAGAAGGTTGTACGCCTATTGTTGCCGCGTCTGACAGTAGTGTCGCGGCTTGCACAGTACTTGGTCGATAAGGAAAGAGTTAGCGGCGACGAACTACGGGAGCTGCTGCGTCGGCCAGCCAATGTGAAAAAGTGGCGGACCATCTCCCGCTTGCGCGCACGTAGCAGGCACCTCGCGCAGACAGGCGCTTGAATCGAGAGCGGCAAGCCGCATGAAGCGACCTGCCGCTCTAGCTTCCCGAGAGCTTGAGCAGTTCAGAAACAGTCAGAAACTCATAACCCTTCTCGCGCAACGCCAGTATGATGGCTGGTAGGGCTACGTGCGTCTGCCTTGAACTGTCCGAGGCCACAAATCGTATTATGTCTCCAGGCCTGACTCCACTCACTACCCTCTTTATCACCACGTCAGCACCCGGGTTTTTCCAATCCATGGAGTCTAAAGACCAGGTGACCGTATACTGCCCGATCTCCATAGCCGCGGAAATCACGTTGTCGTCATACCCGCCCGCCGGCGGCCGGAACAACAGGGGCGATTTACCGGTAAGGTCGCATATCGCCTTTGAACCTCGTTTCACGCTATCGATGATTCTTTCCCTGGTTAACGACCTAGTATCTTCGAACCAATAACCCATACTCCCGACTTCGTGTTTAGAAGTGATCATGTCCTTTATTTGCTGTTTATGGGCTACCGCCCACGGGCCCGTTACAAAGAATGTCCCTTTCACTTGGTGTCTGTTGAGCGTTTCTAGAATGAGAGATGGGGTGTTTTCGCCAAACGCGATGTCGAAAGTCAATGCGACCGCTTTAGAAGGTACCTCTACGCGGGCGATTGGACGCAACCGACCCGACACGAAGCGCTCCATCGGCCTCAAAAGCAACCCGCCAGCGAGAAGGACCAGGCAGGCCAGAGCCACCATAAGCAACTTGCGTCTAGTGGACTTCCTTACCAACACAAGAAGCACAGCCATCCCTCCAGTCGAGCGGGAGTGGACTCCTCAGTGATTGTTATGAGAGGCGCCCCTAGCCCATGACTCGCTCTTCCTCTGAAGCCTGTGCAATCTTTTTTGCAGCTCTACGTTTCCCGGGGCGAGTCTTAGGGCTCTCTTCACGAGAGAGATGGCCGTGGCATAGTCCTTAGCTTTATGCTCACAGTACTTGGCAAGCTCTACATAAGGTAGGATCTCGAAAACATTCCGTTCCACGAGGTTACGAAGGCAGTCCAGTCTTTCGGCATCCATCCCAGCCCGCTTACACGCTCTCGCTAGGCCCGCAAGTTCGAGTTCACTTAGGCAGGCATATTCACCGTCGAAAGACTCACTTAAGCGCATGGCAAGTAGCAACATCGAGAAAATGTCTTGAACGTTATGGGCGAATACCGGGTACATTACCCCCAACTGCCGGGAGGCTAGGAACATCTGATAATATGAGGGCACCAATGCAGAAGGTATATCAAAGCGTCGTCTAAAGCCCAGTACTCTTTCTTCGAGGTTCTGCAACGCCACTGACTGTAGCGCCTTACTCCATAGTCTCCTAGCTGGGTACAGCAGGTCAATGTGAGGAGGATCATCCACTGGTGGGCACATTTTATTTAGGACGTACCGCGACAGAAGCACCGGCCAATCGAATCTCTTCCCGTTGAAGCTCACGATCGCCGAAGCCCCCGCCAAAAGTGGCGCCAAGGCTTCTAAGAACTGCTTCTCCCCCGCCGGCGTAACGAGGAAATACTGCGTGAGCTGCCAACGCGACCGAGCCCCGTCTGGCACCAAAATGCCTGCTAGAAACGGGATGGTACCAGTTCCACCACAAAGGCCTGTTGTCTCCAGATCGAGTAACAGTAGGCGCGACTCATCGAAATTCCTCAGTCTTTCGTCGAACGACGCCAGGTAACCCCTTAGCCTCTTGCCAATGCCCAAGTGTGGCGCCTCAAGGCTGCCCCTTCGCAGCAATACCTTGGAGGAGGGGCCTTCAGTCAACCAGGCTGTCTCCCATTTTAGCACCCCCGGGCTCATTTCCCAGTCAGTGCCTCCAATATCGCGATGGCGGCCTTCTTGCCTTCCACGCCCACTTCTTCAGCCGGCCCGACGCACGATGGACAACCTGCAAGGCATTCGCAGTTCTTGGCCATATTGTAGGCGGCGCTTAGAACCGACTCGTGCAGTTGGTAAAGCTTTTGGGACAGCCCCGTGCCACCGGGGTAAGTCTCGTACACGAAAACCGTTGGGGCGCCAGAAAAAGGTGACTTCAATTGCGGCGCGACTCCAATGTCCTTGGGATCGCACATAACGAAAAGGGGCGCTGCGTTAGCCACAAGGTTAGCCACGGCTTGAAGCCCGGACTGTAGGGACGTGGGCGCCATGCTTTTCTCGATGGCGGGGTCCAGCGCGAACCAAAAAGCGTCCGTATGTAATTGTTCTTCAGGCAGAGTTATCGTGCCGTACCCGATGTTTTCGTGCGTATGCAGCCTGATCTTTTTGAAGATTGTCGCTCTCGCGACAATGCTCACTCCTCCCCACGCCGCCTGATAGGTTGGATGCACATTCGTTTCGTTTAGGTGAATTACGCGCAGATCAACAGCGAGATTGGCATCTGTGTAATAATCCACATTCACGCGCCGGGCGTACGCCTTCTTTTCTTGCCAGTCTAGTTTTTCTATATGGTATTGCTGCGCTTCATGAATGTATATTGCGTCGTCATGGATCAACAGCGGGGCCGAGGCTCGGTCGACCTCGCCGATCACCCGCGGCGATGATGCCTCTGTTATGTCAATCACCACGAAGTTCTCGCTGGAAGCGGAACGGAGACTGATCGATTCGGCGGGAAATGATTCCGCCATCCAGTAATATCGGCCTTCCGCTTCGTGCAGGATCCCCTGCTCCGCCAGATGGGTCAGAGCTGGACTTACGTCAACGTCTTCAAAACGCTCTCCTTTTTCAAAGGGCAATTCAAAGGCGGCACATTTCACATGATCCCACATTATGTAGGGGTTATTTGGGTTTACCAGAGCATTCTCCGGGTTCTTGCCGAAAAAGTAGTCGGGATGGGTGACCACGTACTGGTCTAAAGGGCTTGACGAGGCCACGAGGAAAGCTACAGAAGGGGAGCAGCTTCTCCCCGCCCGGCCTGCTTGTTGCCAAGTGGAAGCTATTGTCCCCGGGTAGCCAGCCATGACTGCTGCGTCCATGTCACCGATGTCGATTCCAAGCTCGAGAGCGTTCGTAGCCACCACCACTTTTACGCTGCCGTCTCGAAGACCTCGTTCAATTTCTCTCCTCTCTCGAGGGAGATATCCTCCTCTGTATCCCCTCACGGTTATGTCAGGGAGGACGCCCTTCTCCAGCGATTCCTTTATGTACGTGAGCAATAGCTCGGTAGTAAGACGGCTCCTCGCGAAGACGATGGTTTTCGCTCCACCGCGCCCGAGCACAGAAGCGATGTTTTTGGCCTCCAAAAGACAACTTCTTCGTATTCCGAGCTCCCGGTCGACTAACGGGGGGTTATAAAATACGAAATGCCTTTCTCCTGAAGGCGCTCCACTTTCGCTTATTACAGTAGCTTTTTTCCCAGACATGGCCTCTGCCAACTCGCTCGGATTAGAAATCGTGGCGGAGCACATTATGAACTGGGGTTCAGAGCCGTAAAATCTAGCTATCCTGCGCAGCCTCCTAAACACGTTGGCCGCATGGCTACCGAAGACACCCCGGTATTGGTGTAACTCGTCGATCACGACGAATCTCAGCGACTGAAACAGTTTTATCCACTTCGTGTGATGTGGCAATATACCCGTATGAAGCATATCGGGGTTGGTCAGCACGATGTTACCGTTCGTACGTACCATCTTTCTGATATCTTGGGGCGTGTCCCCGTCATAGGCATATACCCGAACGGGAGGATCCAAAGCACCCGTGAGCGAGAGTAACTCATCTAGCTGATCCTGGGCCAATGCCTTGGTCGGAAATAGATACAACGCACGCGTTGATCTATCCTTCAAGATCGCGTCCAAGACGGGCAGGTTATAGCATAGAGTTTTCCCCGAGGCTGTAGGAGTTGTGATCACTACGTTTTCTCCCTTAGCCACGCTATCGATTGCCACAGCCTGATGCGAGTACAGTTGAGTAATACCTCTTCCCTTAAGGGCCTTTATGAGATCGGGATGGATGTTTTCTGGGAAATCTGCATACGAAGCTACTCTGGGTGGGGTCACGTGCCAATAGGTGATGTTGGATCGCAGCCTGGAGTCAATTTTGAATCT
The DNA here is from genome assembly GCA_012840015.1 of Bacillota bacterium. Lineage (GTDB taxonomy): Bacteria > Bacillota > Sulfobacillia > DUMF01 > DUMF01 > DUMF01. Next base: position 138,934 of record DUMF01000002.1, on the reverse strand, counting down.
GCTGAGCAAACTAGGATCGAGTGCCAACTGAGCTCACCGCCGTTTTGATTTTAAGCTATGGTCGATGTGCTTAACAAGATGATGGAGGCCAGCAATGGATCAGCTGGATCGGAAATACCTTAAAACCTGGGCAATCGCCGTGATGGTGCTTTGGATTGCGAGTTCATTCTGGAAACCCGCACCTAGGAGGCGGCCGACTGCCAAGCTGGAAATCCTAGCGTACTATGAGAACGGGACAGGAGGGAATTTGCCAAACAGCCTTTCTTCGCTTATTTCCAACATAAAACGAATAAGCTACCTTTCTCCTTTCTGGTACTCAGTGGGAGCCAACGGTGCCATTTCCGTGGGAGAACGGACTCCAGATGACGGCAGCTTCGATCAGGTGGTTAATTTGGCGAGGAGAAACGGGGTCAAAATCGTCCCGCTCGTGTCCAACAGACGAACACCGGTGGGATCCGAGACCGATTTTCTGCGAGACCCTGCTCTACGGTCAAAAGTAGTCCTGGAGCTTTATCATATCGCTAAAGGGAGAGGCTGGGATGGTCTCAACATTGCCTTTGAACTCATCCCAGCCTCACTGAAAACTCAATTCGTGAACTTCACGGAAGACCTGGCTACAAAACTTAAGAGCGACGGCATGATGCTATTCGTGTCTGTATTCCCTCCCAAAGAGATGCCTGCTGCTGTTGTAGGGGGATATGATTACAGGCAGCTTGCCATACGGTGTGACAGACTAGTACTGCAAATGTACGACCGGCACTGGGCCGGCACAGAGCCAGGCCCAATTGCTCCACTGCCGTGGGTTGAATCAAATTTGCAGTATTTGACGAGGATCATCGTCCCATCCAAGATAATAATGGCAGTGGGTCTCTACGGCTATGATTGGCCTGGCGAAAGCCGTCTGGGAAAGCCGGAGTACATCTCGGCGAGGCAAGCCCTCGAGCGTGCCGCAGGTAGAGGCATAGCTATTAAATGGGATGGAATTTCACGCGAACCTTATTACTCCTACGTAGAAAACCAAATCGATAGAGAGGTTTACTTCGGCTCAGGCCAGACGGCAGCTGATCGTGCGACGGTGGCTAGACAATACGGTCTTAGCGGGATAGCGATCTGGAGGCTCGGCTTCGAAGAGCCGAGCTTCTGGGGTGAACTCGAAAAGGCAGTCTCCATTTAGCCTAATTTCGCCCTCGCCATGGTCCGGAAAAGAAAGACAGCCGCGTCGACCAACAGGCCCCCAAATGAGCTTTGCCCAACGTCCTTCATCGCCACTATAGGCACATCGTCCACTACCTCGGATTCCGTGACTACAGCCAGGTGGCCGAGCTGTTCTCCCTTGGAAATGGGTGCCGACACGCGTTCAGCCATGATTAGTCGCACTGTGAGTGCCTGATCCTTAGGAAGCACCCAACCGGTAGGACCGGTGATGTACCCCTCTACCACTTTTTCCCTCCCCCCAACCACCTTTACGCTTCCAACGGCTTTATGGGTATACGGATTCGGGATAAGCGTAAAGTTTTCCTGAGCGTAGGAGAGCAGCCTCTTTGCATCCCCCCACCGGTCATACGAATCCAGTATGACTGCGATGTACCTCACCCCTTCTTTCGAAGCAGCCGCGACCAAACATAAACCCGCCGCAGAAGTAGTGCCCGTCTTTACACCTTCCGCTCCTGGATATGACCAAAGCATCTTGTTGGTCGAGTAGAGCGGATTGACTCGCATGTCCTGGAGGCGCCAGGCATCATGCTCCCCTGTGGAGACGATTTTGGCGAAAAGGGGGATACCCATCGCATAACGAGTTATCAATGCCAGGTCGTAAGCCGTGGTCAAATGTTCGTCCTCAGTCAGTCCGTGCGGATTGCAGAACCAAGTATCCCAAGCGCCCAATTCCCTGGCCTTTTGATTCATCATATTCACGAATTTCTTCACGTCTCCGCCGCCCAAGTGTTCGGCAATGGCTACACAAGCGTCGTTGCCGGAAGGCAGCATCGCACCGTAGAGCAAATCCTCGAGGGTGTACAAATCTCCGGGTGAAAGCCCCATATACGAGCCCGCTTCCCAGGCGGCTTGAGGGCTTACCCGAACCACGTCACCCAAGTACCCTTTCTCCAAAGCCACTACCGCTGTCATGATTTTAGTCAGGCTGGCAGGATGGCGACGTACAAAAGCGTTTTTTTCGTACAACACCGAACCCGTAGACCACTCCATGAGGACGGCGGAAGCGGCCGTGATTTCCGGCTGGCCAAGCCCCGCCTTCGCAGGTCGTGCGAGGTATGTCAGGGCAACCGTGAGATTTACCAATGCTATGCTAGTCTTCTTTATCCAGCAGTGTCGCGTCATAATCCGCTTCCACCACCTGATCCAAAACTTCGGGTAGTTTGGTCAGCAAATCTTTGGTTTCGTTAAATCTCAAGACCGCCCCTGGAAAAAGCGTATATCCCTCGCCGATATTGCTCCAGTACGCCACCGAAAGCCCCAGCTTGGAAAGAGCTGCCAAGGTGTGAGGAGGTATTCTACCCCCCGGGGGGCGGAAGTAGGCGGGCTCAGATCCAGTTAGTTGGCGTATTAATTGCTGGGCCTTATTCAGTTCTCCCAGGCCTTCAGCAGGCCCATGAGTATACGAATGGTTTTGTACCGAGTGGCCCTCGCTCACGATTTCCCTCACCAAATCAGGATAGCGCTCGCATTTGATGCCTATGACGAAAAAAGTAGCCTTAAGACGTCGTTCTCTGAGGAGTCGCAGTATCTCCGGGGTCGTTTCAGGATCGGGGCCATCATCGAAAGTCAGCGCAATCCTGTTCGGACTCTTGGGAGCGAAATTCTCGAGACGGACACCTTGCGTTGAGAGGATTCTGTGGTTTGTCGTATTAGCGGGCTTTTTCACCGCTGCCTGGGCGCTGAGCAGCGCCTGCGTGGTCAGGGGACCGACGATCCCATCGGCAGCCAACTTATTCTTGCTCTGAAACGCCTTAATCGCGTTACGTGTTATAGGCCCGTTTATTCCGTCTACGGGGCCGGCGTAGTACCCAAGAGCCTTCAGGATCGTCTGGACTTCTCTTATGCTGATTTTCGTAGCCGCGCGGCATGGGCAAGCACCTATGCCTACCATCTGGCTAACAATGCAAAAAATAATTATGAATACGGTTGAGCTACGTGCCATGCCTTTAGGTTATTCATTTGGAAGCAATCCTATCCGCGCAGCGTTTTTTAACGCTGAACGAGCAGCGGCCTTACCCCTCTCGTATAATTCGTCCGCCTTGGAGAAGTCCCACATAGAAAGATCCGTCATATCGGGCTGGATGACCAAATCAGCCATCGCGATGGCACGCTCGGCTTGTTGTCTTTGCATGATATCAAGGCTTTGTAGGATGACCTGCAGCAGATTTGCAGGATGGCTTCGCTGAGCGATCCTCGTCACGTCAGATACTATGACCGAGTCCGCACCCATTTGGACCGCCGCCCGGACGGGAATGTTTTCTACTACACCGCCGTCCACGAGTATGGTCCCACGATCCTTTACGGGGGTGAATACCCCAGGGATGGCGCAGGAAGCTGCGACGGCAGACCAAACATCACCCGAAGTAACGAGCACCCTCGTACCCTTTAGGAGGTCGGTAACCACAACGCCCAATTTGAATCTGAGGTCTTCGAACTGCAGATCGCCAGCTATATGCCGGAGAAAACTTTCCAAGCGGGAAGTATCCATGAAACCTTCACGTGGTATTACCGGGCGGGTAATTTTCGGCCACGAAGCATGTCGGGCAAGCTCTATCATTTCATGGGGCTCCATGCCGCCACAAAAAAGCGCACCTATCACGGAGCCGACGGAGGTACCGGCCACGCACCATGGTACGAGGCCAGCCTGCTCAAGTACTTCCAGCACGCCTATATGCGCCAGGCCTCTAACCGCGCCACCACTGAGCGCGAGCCCAACCTTTGCAGCCAATGCACCCTCACCGAAGCCTACTTGGTGTTTATTCCCACTACGCCACCTATTATACCACCTGCCAATCCCATAACCATTCTGAGCACCACGAAGCTTACTGGCAGTCGAGCCCTATAGAGCGCCTGACCCAAGGCCACACATATGAGCACGTAAAGCAACCCCGCGGCAGCCCCGTTCAACCAGCCGTATTCCGTACTCTTTCGCCCCGCCCCAAAACCAGCCACGAAACTAGCCGCGACGGCGGCCACACTGAGGATCGGGCCAAGCACCGCCTCGTTCAGAGGGGTGAAGAACAATGCGAAGGCAGCCAGTCCCGCCACAACCAGAGTCCACGAGAAACCAAGTACGGCCCCCAGCACCACCGGCCCGAGGCCGGCTGCCCTTGACACATCTCCCGGTGGCCTCATTCTCCCACCACCTCACAGCCGATCTCCTACGCCTAATCTATTCGGAGAGCTGGAGGATATGACCGACCTACAACAGCAGTTGGTCCAAGGGCCACACCGAGATGATGGATATAAGGGGACCGTCCGTCAAATTGAGATGAAGGGGGGTAATGGAGACGAAGCCCTTTTCCACTGCCTTAACGTCCGTATCATCGGCGTTTTCGGTGGCGATCAGGTCGCCCGTAAGCCAGAAGCAGTTCCGGCCCGATTGGTCTATTTGGCCCTCGAAGCGATCGCGGTATAGCGTCTGGCCCATCCGAGTCACCGCCACGCCCCGGATCTCGGAAGGAGGCAGCGCCGGCACGTTCACGTTGAACAAATTGGGAGACATATCCACATCTCTTAACAGCAATGCCAGTTTGGCCCCTACTTCTGCAGCAAAGTCGAATTCATCGCTCGAAAAGTCAGCCAGAGAAACAGCAATAGATGGGATCCCGTGCACACAACCCTCCATCGCGCCCGAAACCGTACCGGAGTACAGAATATCAGTACCCAGGTTAGGCCCGCGGTTTACTCCCGACAACACCATATCGGGCTTTCCCTTGACAAGCACTTCGATGCCTATTTTGGTGCAATCTGCAGGGGTACCACTGATCGCCCAAGCGCCCTTCACGCCTGGTACATCAAACTTGACTTCCTCGACGTAAATAGGCTCGTGCAGCGTGATGCCGTGCCCACACGCACTCCTTTCCCTGTCCGGAGCCACTACATAAACTTCAAACTCGCTTCGTCTGGTTAACGAACTTGCCAGCGAATGCAAACCTTTGGCTCTTATCCCATCATCGTTGGTCAATAGGATTTTCATCCGCCGTTCAACCACTCTCCGATTCTGGCGATGATCTCCCTAGAACTGGCGAAATAGCAGGTGGGTTGGGGTAAAGAATCGATAAACACGCGTCCGTATCTCGAATCCACTATCCTACGATCAAGTACCACAACTGCGCCTCGGTCGCTTTGCCGGCGGATCAATCGTCCAAAACCTTGTTTGAATCTGATCACCGCGTTCGGCAACGTGAGCTCTTCAAACGGGTTTCCTCCCGCCTCGGCTACGCAGCGAGCCCGTGCATTCGGCAATGGCAGATTCGGCACCTCGAACGGAAGCTTGACGATGACCACGCACGCCAGCGAGCCTGGAGGCATATCCAACCCTTCCCAAAAGCTGGCCGTTCCAAAAACCACCGCCGGTTGTACTTTCGGGAAAAGTTCTGCTATTGCAGCCCGGTTGCCGTCGATGCCCTGACACAACAAGTTAATCCCATTTGACATGAGCGGCCCCCGCAAGCGCGCTTCGAATTCCCTCATCATGGCATGTGACGTGAACAGCACGACCGACTTGCCGTGGCAAACGTCGCATATACCTTTCACCAAGTCGATCGCCTTCTCCCTGAAGTCAGCCATTTCTTGCCCAGACGGAGCAGCCACGTCCGTAGGCACACAAAGCAATGCTTGCGATTCATAATTAAAAGGAGACTCTACTATTTCGGTGTGAACTCTTTCCTGAGGTAACATCATGAGGCCGGTTCGCCTTAGGAAAGTCTCAAGACTGCCTCCGACGGACAACGTAGCGGAGGTTATCACGGAGCCCTCGAGCCCATCGAAGAACCTCTCGGCCAGCGTTTCCCCCACCCAAAGGGGGGCATAGCTGAAAACGGTATCCTCTCCCGAGCCTTCCACCCAACCCGCTTCGCGCGCATCATCGCATTGAATCGCCCTCACCATCACACCGGCCCTTTCGGCGAGCTCGAGCGAAGCTGCCAAGGCTTCGCGTTGGCATTCCGGTTCTGATTCTTTCTCCGCTAGCTCGTTGAGCCACGTGGCGAGCTCCCTCAATTGTGCAGCGACCGCCAATGACTTCTGCGGGGTTTCCGCGCTTACAGTTCGGAGGGCTTTCCTAGATGCTTCCAGAACATTCAGCGGTCCGGAATCTCTAAGTCGCTTACCGATGATAGGGTGCCGGAGTAAACCCTCGAGAGTTTCTATGAGTTCACTCGATGTCACACGGCCTCCGAAGGCGTGGGTAGCCGCCTCTTCCAGGTTGTGAGCCTCGTCTATGACTGCATACGAGTAATCTGGAAGCACCCGGTTACCTGTCGCTAAATCCGCGAACAACATTGCATGATTCGTTACTATGATACTGGCCTTTTCTGCTTCCTCTCGGGAAGCCATGACATAGCAGGAGCTTCTAAAAGCGCATGCCCCGCCCATGCACGCCCTGGGATTTCCGGCGATTTCCCGCCAAAGCGGCTCTTCCTCCGGGGTTAGGCTGATTTCCGAGCAGTCCCCGGTATTGGTATTTGCCGCCCACGACAAAAGCCGTAAGGCAGACCGTCTCGCTCGGGGCGTTCTCGTCTTGAGCTCCGCCAAGAAGTGCGCCCACCTTCGTTTGCAAAGATAATTTGAGCGTCCCTTGACGACAGCCGCGTTAAGCCTTTGACGGATCAACTTCTCAACCATGGGAATATCCTTGGTTATCAGTTGTTCTTGTAGGTTGATGGTATGCGTAGCCACGACCACTTTTTTCCCAGTCCTCAACGCCCACAGTGCGGCTGGGACAAGGTAAGCCAGCGACTTGCCCGAACCTGTTCCCGCTTCGATAACCATGTGCCTGGCCTCACTGAATGCCTCCAGCACAAGGTACGCCATCTGGAGCTGGCCGGGACGAAATTCGAAACCGGGAATCACCTTCAACGCTGCTCCGTTTGGTCCCAGGAGGCCCTCAATTTCTTTGGCACTGACTGGCGCCTGTGTGGGCGGCGATACTACTTCAGAGGCTTTCCCTTCAACCGAGAGGCCGCTTTTGCCCGACACAGGTCGCTTCACCCACTTAGAGTCGGGCAACGCCTCTTCAAATAGATGCCGCAGTGGCCACGGAATACCATCCATGACATCCAGAAGTTGTAACAACAATTCTTCCCCCAGCTTGGGAATACGCTCCAGCAGCGAGTAGAATACCAGACCCGTGGTTTTGGCATCGTCGAGAGCCCTGTGGTTTTGCAAAGAAGGAGGTATATTTAGCTCGCTCACAATGGAGGCCAATCTATGACTTCTCATGACCGGCAGCACCAGCCGCGATAGCTCAAGAGTGTCTACGACTCCTTCGTACTCGAATCCCCGGACGGATAATCTGCGCGCAGTGGCCTCCAGGAAATTCAAATCAAATTGGGCATTGTGAGCAACGATCATCGCACCTTCCAATAACGGCCTAAGCTCTTCCAGCACTGCTTCAGCCGTAGGAGCACCCGCTAGTATTTCCTGGGAAATACCGGTAATCAAGGCAATCGATGGTGGGACAGGCTTCGAAGGTTTGACAAGGCTGGTGAATTCTTTCTCCGCGCGGCCTTCAGAGTATACCACCGCTGCTACCTCGATGATTTCGTCTTCCAGCGGATTTAGTCCCGTGGTTTCGAGGTCCAGTGCTACGTATTTCTTTCCCATACTGCCCTCCGATGGCGTTCTCTCACTTGCTCTTGGATCTGCTCCAAAGTGATCGTATGCTCGGCCAACCTCACGAGCCGGCGGTCGCGGACCACCCACTCGCCTGCTATCATAACATCCCTCACGAGTTCCGCGCTGCCCTCGTACACCAGCGCAGCTATTGGATCAGCCATGGGCTGTAACGACGGTCTGTCCAGATCCACGATCACCAGATCTGCTTCCAGCCCGGGTGCCAGGAAGCCGGTATCGAGCCCAAGTGCGGCGGCTCCATTCACGGTAGCCATGAGAAACGCCTGACGAGCCGTACATGCGTCGGCTCTTTGCTTCTTGCCCTTTTGGAGCAACGCCGCCAGCCGCATCGTCTCAAACATATCCATGGAGGAAGATGCAGGGCCGTCCGTGCCCAGACATACCGATACGCCTGCCTCGAGTAGCTCCGTCACTGGGGCAATTCCACTTCCCAGATACAAATTCGACCAAGGACAATGCACTACGTGAATTTCATCGAACTTTCGCAACAGCTCTATGTCCTCACTGCTGAGGTGGACGCAGTGGGCGGCCAGGGTCTTTATCGCCTTCCCATCATTGTGATAATAAAGTGCGATTGGGCTCATACCGTGCTTGCTATAACACTCTTCTACTTCTTCTGCAGTCTCCGAAAGGTGAATCTGCAGGGGAGAGTTCAGTCGCCTCGCCAGCTGTGTTGCCTTTCTGAGCCAAGGGGGTGGACAGGTGTATACTGCGTGTGGCCCGAGGAATACTTTGATCTTGCCTTCCGCCGCCCCGTTCCACTTTCGCCACAAAGCCCTGGTGGCGAAAAACGTATGCCACCATTTGGAACGATTGCCTCCCACCAGACCCTGGGAAAGGAACGCTCGCACCCCAACAATTGCGGCGGCGCGCGCTACCTCCTCCATATAGAAATACATGTCCGCGATGGCCGTGATACCCCCGAGAGCCATCTCGCTTATCGAGAGCAAGGCTCCCCAGAATACGTCGTCTTTGGTGAGGTGCTCTTCTATAGGCCAAATAGCTTCCTTTAGCCATCGCTGCAGATTGAGGTCAGTCCCAACCCCTCTTAAAATGGACATCGCCACGTGGTTATGGCAGTTGATGAGACCCGGGATGACCATCCTTCCGGAAAGGTCCATCACATCCTCCCCCACATCTGCGGGAGGACTCCCCTCTCCTACCTCAACTATCCTGCGCCCGTCTACTACGAGATACCCGCGCGGTATCACGCCCGCATTGCGCCCGACTCCCACTAGCATGGCGTTAGCTATGACATACTTGGACTTAGTCGTTCCCATCTGGCCCTCCTAGATACTGGCGTTGCTCATTCGTTAGGGTATCAATCTTGACGCCTAGTGCTGCAAGCCTGGCCGCAGCCACTTTGGTATCGATGTCCTCGGGGACCGGAATGAGTCTCTTGGGTAGTTCGAGGTGATGCCCTGCGAGGTACCAAATCGACATCAATTGAAGGGAAAAACTCATGTCCATAATTTCCACGGGATGTCCGTCGGCGCAGGCCAGGTTCACGAGGCGTCCTTGACCTAACAGATACAATCGTCGGCCGTCGCGCATTCGAAACATCTCAATGCCGTCACGAACTGTGATTCGTTCGGCAGCCATTTCACTGAGCTCATCAACCCGAATTTCCACATCGAAGTGGCCCGCATTGCAGAGCAAGGCCCCGTCCTTCATGAGCGAAAAATGCCGCGCTGTAAGTACATCCCGACAGCCGGTCACTGTAATGAAGACATCACCCACTTCGCTCGCTTCCAGGGCCGGCATCACCCGGAAGCCCTCCATGAGCGCTTCGTTCGCTTTGACCGGGTCAACTTCGCATACTATCACGCAGGCTCCCAAACCTCTGGCGCGTACAGCTACACCTTTTCCGCACCACCCGTATCCCAAAACGACTACGTTTTTCCCCGCGATCAACAAATTGGTAGTCCTAAGGATCCCATCCAACGCCGATTGGCCTGTCCCATATCTGTTATCGAACAAGCGTTTAGACCGGGCATCGTTCACCGCAATGACGGGGAATAATAGCCCGGCTCTTCTATCCAAGGCACGGATTCTGGTTATGCCCGTGGTGGTTTCCTCACACGCTCCGAGTACGCTTAGGCCTTGCCCTCCCCTCTCGTGAAATCTCATTATGAGGTCTCCCCCGTCATCGATAACGAGGTCCGGGTGGCAGGTTATCAGCGCGTCGATATCCCTCGAATATTCGTCGAGGCTTTCCCCTCTGCGTCCTGATACCTTCACCCCGAGCTTTATCAATGCGTCCACGACATCGTCCTGCGTTGAGAGTGGATTTGAAGCTGCTGCCCACACTTCAGCTCCCGCCTGGCTCAGTGCAAGAAGCAGGCAAGCTGTTTTGGCCTCTAAGTGGAGGCACGCGGCTACTCGTCGACCTTTGAGCTCACCGCTCGACGTTACCTCTTTCGTGACTTCTGCCAGTACCGGCATGTGGGCACGCGCCCATTCGATCTTCTGTAACCCCGAGGAAGTGCTCACAGAACTGCCCCTTCCCTACAGCTGCAGGATAAAGCCTGCCCGTCCCTGCTGGCCAATCGTACAGTTTCCCGAATTACCTCCAAGACTCTACCCCTTGATCCTTCCATTCTCCTCACCACTTCTTCATGACTCAGCCTGGCGTGACCGAGCCCGGCAGCAGCGTTCGTTACGGTGCACAATGTGGCATAACAAAGGCCAGCTTCCTTAGCCAATGCCGCTTCCGGCATCCCTGTCATACCTACGACGCTGCCCCCAAGCTTACGGAACATTTCGATCTCGGCGGGTGATTCGAATCGAGGACCTTCCGCGCATACATAGCAGCCTCTACTCACCGCACCAGCCCCGGTATTGGCACACGCCTGAAGAATGAGGCCTCGCAAACGGTTGCAGTAAGGGTGCGTGAAGTCCACGTGGCGCACCGGCGAACTCATACCATCCGCAAAGGTAGATGGCCTTCCTCTCGTAAAATCAATGCATTGGTCCACAACCACCAGGTCCCCTTGTCCCAATCCCGGGTCGATTCCTCCCACTGCAGCGGTAGCTAGTATCTGCCTCACCCCGGCGCGCCAAAGGGTCCAAACGTTTGCCCTATAGTTAACCTTGTGCGGAGGAATCCCGTGAAGTACTCCATGCCGAGGCAGGAAAGCCACCTGTATCTCATCCACATAACCGAGGAAAAAAATGGCAGGGCCATAGGGCGTTATCTCCACTACCCTCTTCGAAGCGGCGAAAAGAGATGGATCCAGCACACCAGTGCCACCGATAATCGCGATATCAGGCAATCATTCCACCCCCAGCAAGCTCTTCATCATTCTGGCGTTCACCGCCGCGTTCCCACCATGGCAGTTATTGAACAACACCAGAGTTTTGTTCAAAGCCGAGTCTAGCTTCTCCAAACGCGGCTTCCATTCAGCCAGTTCTTCCAGAGAATAGAGGTAGTTGTACCTTTCGGAGGCGTCCCCGTGTTTCCACCAGGCCGCAGCGTTCCTTCCGTGGAATCTGACGTAGGCCGGCTCTGCGGTAGCCACGCATACGGGCGGCACCAAACCAGGGAGGTTCGGTTCGTCTACGCAGCAAAATCCAAGCTTCAAGCTCCTTAGAAACTCGAAAGTGGTTTGGGAAACCCAAGAAGCATTTCTGAATTCCACGACTACAGGTAAATCGATTATGTTTTCCCTTAATTGGCGCAAGCTTTGATAGCTTTCTACTCGAGGCTTGAAAGACCATGGGTATTGGGCGAGCAAGCAGGCCAGTTTTCCTTCTTCCACAAGAGGTCTGATAGCCTTCAGGAACGCTTGAAAGGCCGCTGACGCTTGCTCTGGTGTGCCTCTTTCGTGTGTCAGCGATTTATGGAGCTTCACGCTGAACGAGAAAGCGGGCGGAGTCCTTCTGGCAAAAGAAGCCATCGTCTTCTCCGCAGGCATCGTATAGTACGTATAGTTGAGCTCCACTAGAGAAAACTCCCGTACGTAAAAGTCGAGCATCTTTTCGCGGGGAGTCGCTTCCGGGAAGAAAGGGCCCCTCCAGTCATCGTAGCTGAAACCAGACGTGCCAATAAGGATCAACGCCCCATCACCTCGTTAAGTCACCAAAGAAGAGCCGGATCTCCCTGGCACTGGCCTCCTGTGAATCCGATGCGTGAACAATGTTTCTGGTGATCTCGAGGCCGAAATCGCCGCGGATCGTTCCCGGCGCCGCGGCTGTCGGGTCCGTGGCCCCTACAAGCTGTCTTACCGCACGGATCGCGTTTCGGCCTTCCCACACCGAAACCAATACCATTCCGGAGCAGATAAATTGGACGAGGTCTTCGAAGAAGGGCTTCCCTTTGTGTAGCTGGTAGTGCTCTTCGGCAAGGCGGCGATCGATCAGCATAGTTTTGGCAGCCACTAGGCGAAGTCCCTTGGCCTCAAGGCGTGCCAACACTGCGCCCACCAGGCCACGTTCAACCGCATCCGGTTTTAGCATGACGAAGGTGCGTTCCATCATGTCAACCACCCAATATCTTGGCAAGGGTCTGCTCATTCAGCTTGCGGAGGAGCGCTAAGAGCAGTCTGACGGTGGCGTCGCAATCGTCGATGTTAATTACTCCAGCGTGACTGTGGATATGCCGCGCGGGAATGCCGATTACAATGCTCGGAACCCCCACCTCCGAAAGATGGATCCGACCGGCATCTGTGCCCCCGCCTGGCATGGCGTTAAACTGGATTGGTATACCCTCGGTCCGGGCTACCTCCTTCACAAACCTCAGCAATCCGCCGTGAGGTATCATTGAAGCATCGTATAGAAGTATTGACGGCCCTTTGCCTAGCTTAGACCTGGACTCGTACTCCTCTATGCCGGGCACATCCCCAGCTACATCCACATCCAGAGCAATGGCGATGTCCGGTTTAACCAGCTTTGCACTGGTTGTGGCCCCTCGTAACCCGACTTCTTCCTGCACAGTACCGACCAATATCACCTCACACTCGATGGGGTTCCCCGCAAGCTTTCGCGACAGTTCCACGAGGCAGGCACAACCGGCGCGATCGTCCCAAGCCTTAGATAACACCGACTTGCCCCCACCCATCACCTGAAAAGGGCTGGCAGGCACAGCAGGATCGCCCGGTTCGATTCCAAGTCTTCGCACCTCATCCGCACTGGACGCTCCCACATCTATGTACATATTCTTTCTTTCCACCATCTTCTTTCTATCTTCCTGGTTCATCAGGTGCGGCGGCTTTGAGCCTATTACCCCGAAAACATCTCCGTTCCTGGTGCGTATTCGAACTCTCTGGGCAAGCAGCACATGGTCCCACCAGCCGCCTATGGTTTGAAAGTGCAGGAAGCCTTTCTCAGTGATATGGGTTACCAAGAAACCTACTTCGTCCATGTGGGCAGCGATCATTACTCGCGGTCCGCGACCGGGCATCCGCCCGACAATGCTACCGAGTCGGTCGAATTGGACGTCACATCGCTCCTTCCAAAAACCCTGCATCAAACGGGCAATTTCGGATTCAAAACCGGAAGGGCCAAACGACTCGCTCAATTGCTTCAAGACATCTATTTCCATGTGATCCCTCCCAGCTGATTTTAATAAAAAATACACCCTGCGTCCATTTCGCTCAAAACGCAGGGCAATCACACGACAGATGTACTACCAGGTAAAATAAAAATCACCTCGGCTTAGGATGCCTTTAGGTTTTCCCTCTCGAAAATTCCCCGCTTCATTTCGGTAGCTGTATAGTTCGAAGTGCCAAAAGCTTTTACAATATACTCCACAGCCACCCATGGGTTCACTCTCTCGCCGCACGTAAAGACGTCTACAGCCGCATACCCGTACTCCGGCCAGGTGTGCACGGCCAAGTGTGATTCGGAAATCACCACAACACCTGAGACTCCTTGTGGACTGAACTTGTGAAAGGCTACTTCTCTGACTTCTGCCCCGGCTGCTAGAGCTGCATTTACCATTATCTCCTTGACAGACTCTACGCTATCGATTACGGGCGTCCTGCAGCCGTACACTTCCGCCAAAACGTGCCGGCCCAAGGCATTCATTTCATTCCCAGCCCCCTTTATGCCATTACTTTATCGCCCCCCAAGATAACCAGATCCATTCTAGCAAAAGCCCCCTCCTTGTCAAGGATAACTGAGAAAATCGTTGCCGCGTTTCGAAGCAACCGCTGCTTCGATGGAAAGTTGCCCGAGGGACTGGCATATAGTTTAGTGTCTGGAGCAACAACTTCCAGGCACGAGGAGGAGACCGCATGGAGACATTCGACGTGTTCAAGCACATTGCGGAGAGGACTGGCGGTGATATATACATCGGTATACTCGGCCCCGTGAGGTCTGGTAAATCTACGTTTATCAGGAAGTTCGTTGAATTATTCGTGTTACCCAACGTGACCGATCCAAACGTGAGGGAGCGAATCATAGATGCCCTTCCTCAAGCCGCCGCAGGTAAAACCATAATGACCGTAGAACCGAAATTCATACCCGAACAGGGTGTAGAAATCACTCTTAAGGACAGCATTTCCCTTAGAGTACGCCTTGTGGACTGCACGGGCTACGTCGTGCCAGGCTCACTTGGGGTGGAAGAAGACGACAGCCCCCGAATGGTAACCACGCCGTGGCTGGAAACGCCCGTGACTTTCCAAGAAGCGGCCGAGATGGGCACCAGAAAAGTCATAACTGAACATGCCACCTTAGGTATCGTGGTCACCACTGACGGCTCCATAACCGACATTCCACGGGAAAACTACGTGAGCGCGGAGAAACAGGTGGTACAAGAACTCAAGGAGCTCGGAAAACCATTCATCGTAATTCTAAACAGCATCAACCCGATGGCAAGCAGTACCTTGGAGCTCGCTGCCAAGCTCGAAAAGGAGTACGATGTTTCGGTCGTACCGTTGGATGTGGAAAACCTCAAGGCAGATGATGTATCCCTTGTCATGGAACAGGTGTTGTACGAGTTCCCAATCAAGGAAATCAATATCCAGCTGCCGGCTTGGGTCAATGAGCTCGAGAAAGATCATTGGCTGCGCAGCTCACTCGAAAAGGCGATAGCGGTTGCTATCGGCGGTGTGCGGAGAGTTAGAGACGTCGAGAAGGCTATTGCCACACTTGGTTCCAGCGAATTGGTCGAGTCGACTGTTCTCGAAAAGCTGGAAATGGGCACTGGCCTTGCCAGGGCAAGCCTCAAAGCTAAGGAGTCGCTATATTACAAGGTCGTAGAGGAGCTCTTGGGTCAGCCTGTCAGCGATAGTGGAGTACTATTGAAGTGCTTAAGAGAGCTCGCCAAAGTTAAAAGCGAATGGGATAAGGTTGAGGAAGGGTTGAACGAAGTGAGAGAAACTGGCTACGGAATGATCGCCCCTACTATGTCAGACCTGCAGCTTGCTGAACCCGAGCTGATCCGCCAGGGCAACCGTTTTGGGGTACGTCTCAAGGCTAGCGCGCCGTCCATACACTTGATCAGAGCAGATATCGAGACCGAAATCACTCCGATAATCGGCACCGAGAAACAGTGTGAGGAGCTGGTGAGGTATATCCTGGATCAGTTCGAAGACGATCCGAAGAGGATATGGGAGACCGACATTTTCGGTAAATCGATGAGCGAGCTGATTAGGGAAGGCATACAGAATAAGTTATCTAGAATGCCAGAAAACGCTCAGGAAAAACTCAGGGAAGCCATTTCGAGGGTGGTAAACGAAGGCAGTGCTGGCTTGATCTGTATCATCCTTTGAAATCCGAGCGGCCTGCAGCACACGCTACCTTCGGAGTATAATGTTTCACTAGGAGGAAGCGTGGCTTGCAGAGTTTCATCGGCGTGTGCCTTTTGGGCTACTTCATCGGTTCGGTGCCGGCAGCCTGGGTGATAAGCTTTCTAAGGCCCGTTGTTCGGGTAAGGATCCTACCGTTCAAGCGGCCAGGCAGTGGCTCACGTTTGAGGCTCGTCAAAGGTGCCTTGGTACCACGCCGCTCTATCAACGTACTGAATACCGCCAAGACTTACTTACCATTTTTCTTAGTAAACCTGCTAAAAGGCATACTGGCCGTTGCTTTAGCCCGGGCACTGGTAGGTACAGGGGCATGCATGATGAGTGCAGGGCTCGGTTGCATAGCCGGACATTCTTGGCCACTCTTCCAGCGTTTCCGCACAGAAAGAGGGGTCTCTGTAGCTCTGGGTGCAACTTTGGTCTTGAGCCCAAAGTGTTTCGCGTTCCTCATGCTCAGCTACGCCATTCTCTATATGGCCACAAGATATAGCCTCATGAGCTTTGCCGTCAGCTTCCTTTTTCTTCCTATATTCGCGTACGTGGCTATCCAGCGCGATATCGTACTCCTGTTCTCCCTGATCGCTGCTGCACTGGTAGTCGGGCAGCTTATCGGGCCTCTCTACCTGATATGGTCTGGCAAAGCCCGCCGGCTAACACGCTCAAAAGATGGCACGGGGCTAAGCCCCGAGGTAACTGCATTTCATGCTAAAGGTCTTACGAGGCGACGCCGTTTCAAACTGGGCCTCGGTGTTACAATCATCAGCGGTGTTATTCTACTGCTATGGTATTCCAACGCTTATGTTTATAGGGGGTTCGGTAACCAAGCTGGGATCGTACGTGCCGGCAATAGAAGTAAGCCGATGGTCGCAATCACTTTCGACGACGGTCCTGACCCGGTTTATACGCCACAGATACTTCAAGTGCTTCGCGAGCATCACGTGAAGGCAACCTTTTTCATGGTGGGCAAGCACGTGCTCGCTTACCCAAATATCGCCAAAGCTGTGGTGGCTGAGGGCCACGAAGTCGGCTGCCACAGCTATTCCCATCCTAACATGGTTCTCCTGCCCCCGAAGGTACAATTACGTGAAATTCAGCTAGCCAAGGACGCAATCGTTGACGTCACCGGCGTGCAACCGAAGTACTTCAGACCCCCGAGGGGGCTCTATGATCGGCATATCCAGGAGTACCTGGAGAAGGAAGGCTGCCGACTCGTACTCTGGAGTCTCAGTTCAGAAGATTGGCTGGAACCGAATCCTATAGAGATCAAGAAAAGGATAGAGAAGCTCGCCCGCCCCGGAGACATAATTTTGTTTCATGACTCGGGCAGCATTCTTCGGGCGCAGGGCGGCAGCAGAATATCCACGGTGCGTAGCCTACCACTCGTGGTACAATCTCTGCGCGAGCGCGGATTCGAAATCGCGCCGTTAAGCCAACTCATTCAATCCGGCCAGGATAACCCCATGAGCGCGGAATGACCGCAGTAGTCTTCAGGTTAGGCCCACATACTCGTGCTTCTTCTCCCGCCACATGAGCGAGTTTACTCCTTCCAGCGGGGGTTTGCCCCGGAAGAGTATCTGATAAACTTCCTCGCAGATTGGCATCTCCACTCCCAGTCTGCCCGATAACTCCCTGGCGGTGCTCACCGTGTACGCACCTTCCACGAGGAGCCCCGTCTCTTCCACGAATCCTTTCAAGCTCTGACCCCGTGCAACAGCGAGCCCAAGGCGCCTGTTCCTGGAATAGTCACCAGTGCAGGTAAGAACGAGATCTCCAAGACCTGATAAGCCTGCAAACGTACGGGCCTCAGCGCCAAGGACGATGCCCAGCCTGGTCATTTCTGCGAGACCTCGAGTGATGAGACCGGCACGTGCGTTATGCCCCAGGCCTAGACCATCGCTCATGCCGACTGCGATCGCGACCACGTTCTTTAGGGCTCCGCCCATCTGCACCCCAAGTTCGTCACAGCTCACGTAAACCCTGAGGCGACCGGTCATGAGCAGGCTTTGAACTTCTTCTGCGATCCACGGAGATCTCGAAGCTACAACAGTAGCGCTGGGCAATCTCCGACTAACTTCTGCTGCAAAATTAGGACCCGATAAGCAACACACGTGCGCGGATGCCCCCAGTACCTGTGCGAGGATCTGTGTACCAGTAATCGTTTCGCCCGTTCCGATCCCCTTGGCCGTAGACATGACCAATACCTCTTTAATCAGTCCCTTGCATGCTTCAGCGACCTGTCTCAGCGCCTTGAACGGTACGGCAAATATGACTAGACCAGCACGGTCAAGCGCTTCCGTGATTTCCCCCGTGACATAGACGTTGTCCGGAAGTCTCACGCCCGGTAGATACCGGGCGTTCTCGCGGCAGCGCCGAATATCTTCCGCCCGAGCCTGGCTTCTGGTCCACAACCAAACTTGATGACCGTTATCGGAGATGGGTATTGAAAGCGCGGTTCCCCAGCTCCCGGCTCCAAGGATGGCGACCTTCATTCTCAAGCCTCCCCTTACGCAGGGTCGATGCGGTTTTCTCTCCCTGACATCAGTCTTTTTATATTGGGAATGTGACGATAGAAAATGATAGCAGCGGCGACCAACGCGAACGCTTTGTACGCGAACGACTCACAGCTAAATAACACCATCCCGACCACAGTCGTTACTGCAGTCAACGACGCGAGCGACGCGTACCTCGTGATAATGGCGATAACGGCGAAGATCGCAAGACCGATCGGGATGAACCTATAGAGAATTACCAGCGCGGCGCCTGCCGAAGTGGCTACTCCCTTACCGCCCTTGAAGCCCAGAAAGGGAGAGTAGCAGTGCCCTGCAATCGCTGCCACACCGCCGAGTACGGCTCCAATATCCGGATTCAAAGCAGACAGCCTTCCGCCGATAAGAGGCCCAGCACATCCCTTGACTACATCCAGCACCAGTACCAGCGCTGCCGCCTTTTTGCCGACAGTACGGTATACGTTGGTTGCTCCAGTGCTTCCACTTCCCCTACTAAGCACATCCACTCCGTGCTTTCTGCCCACTATTACCCCCCAGGGTACGCTTCCCAGGAGGTAACATGACACCAAAACCAGGATCGTCCTCATGATATCCATGACGCAATTCACCTCCTGGCCCTCAAAACCAGTCGGATCGGACAACCATTAAGCTGGAAGGCATCACGCAAGCGTTGTTGCATGTACCGCCTGTATGACTCGGGAATAGCTTCGGGATCGGACACAAACGCCACAAAAGTGGGAGGTGACGTACTCACCTGTGTCGCATAAAAAAGTTTGTTCCCTTTTCTGCTCCTCCCGGACGGGATCGGGGTAACAAGCGTTGCGTCGCGCAGTACGAAGTTCACATCTGACGTGGGCTGCCTCGAACTATGGGATTCCCATGCAGTCTTAACTTCGTCGATCAACCGCTTAATCCCCTGGCCGGTGAGTGCAGACACAGGTAGTACCCGGGCATAGTCCAGGAAGTCCAATCGCCATCTGATCCGGGATAGGGTGGCATCTCGGTCTTCAGGAGTTACCAGGTCCCACTTGTTAGCAGCTACAACTGCCGCCTTCCAATGCTCAACAATCTGCCCCGCTATATGACGGTCCTGGTCAGTTACGCCTGTAGAGGCGTCGATTACCAGGATGCACACGTCCGACCTGTGTATCGATCTTAGCGCTTGGCCAGCGCTCAGCTTTTCGAGTGGAGCCTCGATTTTGGTTTTCCGCCTTAGCCCTGGCGTGTCGATAAACAGGAATCTCCCTGCACTCCCTTGCCAGACCACATCAATCGAATCCCGAGTAGTCCCCGGAATCTCCGATACAATACACCGCTCTTCCCCAACGATTCGGTTGAGAATAGAGGACTTCCCCGCGTTTGGCCTGCCGACGATGGCAACTCTCGGGCGTGTGGCTTCCACTTCAGCCTCTCCAGCTTCACCTTCCGGGAGCAACTCATAGACTCTATCGAGTAGATCCCCAACGCCCAGCCCGTGCTCAGCGGAAACAGGAATGGGTTCTCCCATCCCGAGCTCCCAAAACTCAATCACCGAGTCCTCGATGCCAACGTGGTCTGCCTTGTTTGCCACGAGCAGTACGGGCTTGCCGGATCGCCTCAGCTCGTCTGCTATTTCTTTGTCTTCAGGAGTTACTCCGGCCCTTGCATCCACCACGAAGAGAATTATCCCTGCGTGGGACATGGCACGTTTAGCGTGCTCAATTGCTTTCGCTTCAAGTTCTCCCGGAGCGTCTGAATAAAGCCCCCCTGTATCCACAAGCGAAAAAGTGCGGCCGCGCCATTCCACTTCGGCTTTAACGATATCCCTGGTCACACCTGGCTGACCGTGGGTGATCGCGGTTTTGCGGCAGGCGATGCGATTGAAGAGAGTAGACTTCCCGACGTTCGGCCTGCCGACTATGACGACTTCTGATTTCATGAGCGCACCACGCCCTTTAGCGCCTTTACCAGATCATCGGCATTAGGCCCTGCAGCCAGCACGGTAGTTTGAAGTCGTTCCTGTAACCAGTCCATGGTGGTATCGTCAAGGAAAACCCCATACGGCGCCGCCTGCACCGGCACCACTACCAATGGAGGCTCTTCGCGGCCCCCATTTCTCAGTGTGCACAGTGCAGCTTCTGCAATATCTCGTCCGGCCAGAAGCCCAGAAACGGTTACACTTTCTCCCAGGAATTCATTGGTTACTGGCCTTATCTCAAGGAACCCCCCACCCGCCTTACTCAGTGGCCCTAGTGCTTCCTCTAGAATAGGGTGGGCGAGCTTGCCGCACATCAGAATGCTCTTGGGAGGGTCCGCAGGAAAACGAGAGAGCTCTTCTCTTGCCCTCGAGACACTCTCCAACAGTGAAGCCACCATACCTATACCGTTTTCCAATTGCGGGAAATCGTCGTATTCTTCGAACTGCGGCACGGGAATGCCGGCTAGAAGGTATATCTCATCTGATGCATATACCCATCCGGTGAAGCCGGCGGCCCGTGATCGTTTTTGATACTTCTCGACCAGTTGCACGATTTCCTTCGCTTCTTCTGGCGAAAGCCCTCTCAATCCGCCCTTATGGTACTTCGTAAGTCCGACCGGCACTACTCCAACCGATTGTGCCCACGGTCTCATGTCGTACAGCTTCTGGACAGTGCTTTCCAATTCGGTGCCCCCATTTACACCAGGTATCACCACTATCTGGCAGTGAAAGCGAATGCCCATTTTAGCAAGCCATTCCAACTGATTCTGGATCTCTGCCCCTCGGTCATTCCCCAGCATCCTCGCCCTCAGTTCAGGGTTCATCGTGTGAACCGAAATGTAAAGTGGGCTTAACTTCAGTTCAGCGATGCGCCGGAAGTCTTTGAGTGTCATATTCGTCATGGTAATGAAATTCCCGTGCAGAAAAGATAAGCGATAATCGTCGTCGCGCACCCTTAAGGAAGGCCGCACTCCAGAAGGCAATTGCGAGACGAAGCAAAAGGCGCACTTATTGCGACACACCCGAATTCCGTCAAAAACGTCACGATCAAACGTGACGCCTAAACCTTCGTCAATCTCTTTCTCCAGGCAAATCGTTTTGCGGCAGCCCGAAGCGGTAGTAACTTCAAGCGTTACTCTGTCCGACGCAAAATGATACATGAAATCTATGACATCTTGTAACTTCACGCCATTGACGCTTTGGATTGCGTCACCCGCTTGAAGGCCGATCTTCTCCGCGAGGCTTCCCGCAGAGACATGCTGGATTATTCCGCCTCTTATCAGATTCCCCACCGTCCTGAGCCTCCAGGCGCTCACTGATTCGTTCCGACAAAGCACAGACGCGGCTCCAGTCTCTCCTAATGGCGTAATTGACTATCGGCCGGCCTGGCCATACCAGCCCGATTCCCCTCGACAAAAACCCTCCGAGCCGCGTGAGGAAGCCAGCCGTGGACAAGGAGTCGAAAAAGCGAATGTTTCCTTGCGGAATCCCCAAAAGGGCGATAATTTCTTGCAGCAAACGCTTAAGAGGCCCCTTGCCGCTCCCAAATCCCAACACGTATACCGGCCGGCCACGTTTATCGTTACCCATGAACATGGGTGTGCCAATGTCGCTCTTAATGACTTTATCAAAGTGAGGTATCCGGTTCAACTCCTCGGTGAGCGGCGGGCGGTCACGTGAAAGCAGCCCCAAATACAAGGCAGCCTGCACAACAGAGGTATGCGCACTGCCATAACAGTGGAATATTATGGCTTCTCGCGGCTCTGAGGTAACACCAGCCGTATAGTGTGCTATCTTACTTCGCGTGTCTCGTGCGGCGCTTTCCACAGTCTCCTTGACCAACTTGCGGAAAAAAGGAATCAGCCCTTCCAGACCCATGGTGACTACAATGCGTAGGACATTCCCTAATGGGGATGCCGGTAGGTATGCCAACACGTCGCACACAACAAGCGGCTGCGCTCCCGAACATATTCCGCACAACCCGGTAACTGCCCGCATCGCGACGCTTCGCCACCGCCCGTAGGCCCCTACGTAGACGGAAACACCATCCGCGTCCCTACCGACAAAGCTAATCCCTTCGCCGCGAGCGGTCTCCTTTGGCCTAACCTTGTGGCGTAGGTGGGCCTGTGCTGCAAGGAGCGACAGGCCCTTCGCAGTGGGGCAAAGGTAAAGCGCCTTACTGTTGGCGATCGGAGCCATCGGGCTTCGGCCCCCGGTTACCTCCACCCAGATTGAGCTTGGACATCGCTTCTTTCCACCCACCCATGCTTATCACCAGGTATGCGGCTACCCCGATCAATGCTAGCACCACGATTACCCATGCGGCTGAGCGCGCGCCGCTCCCCGCTGGTGCACCATGGGTGCCAGTGGCAGCCGCGCCCACCGCTTGAGGGATAACGTTAGCCAATAGGCCCGCGCCTTTCTGGGCTTCTTCCATGGAATTCTTCTCAGTACCTACCTCTATCAGCAACGCCCTTTCGGACAAATCCTGGTTGAAATTACCTTTCGTGGTGAGTATGCCGCGTATGAGTCCAGGATACATCTTGTCCGCTACGCTTTTCAGCCTCTGCGCGAAATCCATGTTAGCTGCATATTTCGGGTTTTGCTTTCCGATAACTATGGTCATTCCGGCTGCGTCCTGCCCGGCTATAGTTCGTCGGTAGGTAGAAGCTGGTCCTGCATCCCTGTGCAAGTCTATCAGCGCAGATGGTCTTTGAGCTAAAAGGCGAAGCGCAGTTCTCCTGGAGCGCTGGTAAGAGCCAGCATCATGCGGTTCGTGCGAGGAGGTATCGTGAATCACTTTCACCCCTTTCTGGAGTAAAGCTGCCTTTAGCGATTCGCCCACCGCCATTACGCCCCCACGCGCGGGTATGGAATCTGCACCCTGGGTGGGCTCATAGGCCTCGTCTGAATGAGTATGGTAAATGGCGATATTGCCCGCCGTGGTTGGGCCAGCTTCAGCCGCAGTAACCTGGCTGACATCTTGCCCCGTTGTCCCCACCGGGGCGCACCGTGCCGTCAAGCCTTCCAACGCGTTTACCCTGTAAATGGTACCATGCTCGCTTATGAATTCGTCTCCGACGCTAAGTGCGATTCCGGTTGTGAAAAGCTCCTTGCCGGCGGAATCTATGAGAGAATAATATTTGCCATTGCCCAGTTCCTCGTGCAACTCGGCGGCCGCTGGCAAGACTCTATGGATATTTACCACCCTAAGCAAAACCAGTGAGCCGGCCAACACCAGAGCGGCAACACACAATGCCCACCACTTATTCTTTTGCCTCACCTGTAGACTCCCTCCCTGCCACTTCCTGCTTCTCGTAAGGCTCATGCCCACGCCACCTGCCGACTTTTGTGGTACCGCCCTGCAGCTTTTCCCGCGTTTCTCCCACTACTTCGGCTAGAACAACCGCTAAAAGCCCGGCAATCACTGTAGCATCGAAGGCGCCGGCCCCTCCCACCCAGGTACGCCCGGGTATCCGCCGCACGAGAAGCTCAATGTAGTGTAAGACGTCCGCAATTACGATACCCACTGTCCCGGCAACGAAGGCGGAACGTCTCGACCTACCGGCAAGGTAACCTACCACGCCGGCTACGGCAGAGAAAACGTACAAGGGGTCTATTACCATGAATTGTTCTTCGGGGGGAACTATTTTGCCAGCGATATAAACCGCTACCCCCGAGACAAGTGCAGCCACCAAAGCCCTCCATCGTTCTACGCGCTCGTCGGCTGTAGTCATGAGGTACCCAGCCAGGACAAGTGGCACTATGCCCCCTCCGATATTCAACCTAAGCTCTGCGGGCACTCGTACCAGAGTAACGTTTAAAAAGCCCCCGATTATCATGGCTAGGATAAACCCAAGCGCAGCGCGGTCTGTAAGCCTCATGCGATCCAGAACCCTCTGCGCAACCCCAAAGTACACCAGCACTGCAACTACCAGCAACGCTATGGTGCCAGCTGGCATTCTCACCTTAATCACCCTCTTGGAGGTATACTTTGACAAGTGTCCCTTTTAGTGATCTCCATTTGCCCTAGTCATTATTCAAGAATCAATCACACCGAATTCCCTCTGGCATACGATGGGTTGGATAAAAGCCGAAAGGATGGATGCCGATGAAAGGACACATCAAGAGAGTATTTCCGGGTGCTAACACTCCTCAGGGGTTCTATTCCTTCTATGACCATATAGTCCCATTGGACGCAACACGCCTGATAATAATTAAGGGCGGCCCAGGGGTAGGGAAATCTACGTTTATCAGAAAGATCGGCGAAGCCATAGTAGAGCGCGGCTATGACATAGAGTTCCATCACTGCTCCTCAGACAACGCTTCCCTCGACGGAGTTTCTATCCCTTCCGTAGGCGTAGCGATCGTCGATGGAACCGCACCGCACAGGGTCGTGTCTGCCCAAGAAACAGCGGACAAGCCTTCGAAGTGGTGGTTTTTAAATAAGGTTTGCCGCGCTTCCTAATTACCGGCATCTTTCAGCCGACGACTTAAAGATGCTGGTTTTCTCCCGCCGCTGCGTAGGCGCGACGGTCCGGCGGCCTTTTCTCTGTTAACGCCGCCCGTGTTGCGCGGCGTGACGTGCGACTACGTCAGCACGGTGGCCTATCAGAATATCAGTATACTTACATCCTTTGCATATGACCATAGTGGCACGTATTCGTGTCAGCATGTTGATATGCCAGTATAGTGGTAAGCCCATTGCCAACAGTAGAGGAGTCCGCATACTGGTGTAAAAAGCGGTAGGCAATGGTAGCAGCAGTGTAATGGACCCCGGATTCTAGACACGGAAAATGGGGGTCCTAAGCGTCCACATGAGTATTAGGAAACAATATCCAGCCGAGCTTAAGTCTAAAATTGTACTGGAAATTCTCAAGGAAGAAAAATCCATTTCCCAAATCGCTTCCGGAACTATACCAATATGGAATTATCCCAGCATATCACCAACCAGACCTAATTCTCTCACGCCGCCCAACATGAGCGGCGCGAGAATTTGCCAGCATGTCCGGTACTATTTGCCCCAGAAAGTTGAGCGAGCAACCTCCGCCATAGGCTGCTCGCTCCGTGGGATAAACCCGTAAACTGCTGATGTTTTTATTCTATGCCAATAAAAGGCTTTTACAACCTTTACCACCCTGCCAGCGACATGAGTATGATTGTTCAGGCTAAAACAGGTCCGCTCAGGCCTCTTTGAATTGGGACCCGCGGGCCACCTTGCCATTATTCCCGTCCGAATAAGCATAAAAATCCGCAAGCTCAATGGCTCTGGTCGTTGGCCACATTTCTCCCAGCACTAAAACAAGGGCACTGAGAATGTAGGACTTACCAGCATCATCAGGACCAATCAGGCGCATTTTTGTCCATGCGGTACTTGAGGTTTTGATATCTATTCAATTACCGAAAGATGGGTTAACGGAGTGCCGCATTTAGAATAAAGGCCCTTATTCGCACCCCTTGCCTTGAAAGTTCTTCAGCCTGGGCTTCAAACTTAGCCTTTGCTTCTGCCCTGCTTAGTTGGGGCACTTGGCTCTTTCGAGGATCATTGCTATCCCACTGGGCGCAATCGAACCACCCGATAAGGTATAGTCCGTGTTGGCAGCGGTTATCTTTAAGGTAGCGGTCCACAAGCTGAGTTTTCATCGCGTCATATAGTTCGGGGTGCCAGCAGCCTTTAACTTCAATGATGGCCGACACACGATCATACACATCGCCATTCAAACTGCGAAGGACGGCGTCCACGTGGATATCTGTTCGTTCCCCGGTTCCTGGTCCTGCGCCGCGGCGGATTTCAACTTCACGGTTAAAAATGATACCTCTCTGCCTGAGGTCCTCATCCAGATACCTCTTGACGTAATCGGACAATCTGTTCTCGTCTTTTGGGCGATAAATAGTTTTGTTATTTACCTTACATTCGTTCCATAGGTCGATTGCAGCGGGTGTTTCGTCTTGAAGTTTCATATCTAGACGCTCCAGCGATTCTATCAGAGCTTCTAAAAGTTGATCTCCGTTTTGGACTAGGCGAACCCGCTTATCGGCCACGATTTGTAAAATATACTTTGGCTGAAGTGGTGTCCATGTTTGGCGAAGGAAAATCTCCTTGGCTGTCAGCAGCGAGTATTTCAGCCAGCTAATTTCGGGCAACTCGCGGGCAACCCTTCTAATTTCCTCACAGGCTTTACAAGTGCCGCGATTTTTAAGATGGTTCAAGATGGCGTTCCTCCACTCGGCAACGCTCTCCCTAGGACCAACGCAGTGAGCCTCTTCATGAACGGGATCTTCGGTATATGGGAATTGGCGCACAAGCCAGATGTATAAATCCGCAAGTTGCTCCTCTGTAAGCTTTGGTCCGACAGTAGCAGCATGCCAATCATCCTCTTGTACTACGGCCAAAATCACCTCGCGTCCAAAGTTAGCATCCCCTTGAATGGCCGGCCAAACGGTTAGCCAGCTAGCGTTCTCAGTATGGTTTATGAGCGCGCAGGCCGCCACAACCGCCCTTGAACGTCCTTTCTCCTCAGAGGAAGCGGGTATAGATATAAGTGATTCGGCGAAAGCCCTGGCTTCGTCAACCCTGTGGTCCAGCAAATCACTGAGCAGGCAGCCCATGCACCTGGGCTTTAACTCCTCGTCCTTTGCTTTGTCTAGCAGTGCTTTAGCAAGTCGTTCGTCCCAGCACTTTTGCACCTTGCGGGTAATGAAAATATGATCACCTTCCGCATTTTCCTTATCAATCATTAAAAGGACAGTTTTGATTATCTCTTCCGGGGCGTAGCGGTAGGCCATTTCGACCAGTGTTAGATGCAGGCTTTCGTCTCCAAAGTTGCTTGGTACTGGGTAGGCAATGATAGTCGGCGCCCACTTCTGCCAAACGTCGGCGGGCAGTTCGGAAAGAAAATGAGGTTCTTCTTGCAAAAGAAGCAGCAGAGCCCTGTAGCCAGCAAACGCCGGACGGTACAGTATATTTTCCCCCAGCCATTCGGAGGTTCTAGGGTCCTGTTCATGCACATATCTCTTTGCTGCTTCGACTATTCTCTTCCTGGTTGTCTGGTCAGCAGCCTTCCAACCAGGCAGAGCGGTGAGATTTGGTTCAAGCTCATCACCATAGTGAGTGCTGTCGGGCTCGAGGGTCATCTCCCTGTTCAGCTGCCACCATGCCCCTATGTTTCCAGACTCGTATTTTTCCAAGAGCACGGCAATGCGCTCTGCCGGAGGCGGTTTTAAAAGCGGCCGAGTTGGACGTCGTTCCCGCCATTTTTCCCTTACCTGGTACGTTCTTCTCATATCTTCTGCTTCCGGCGAATTCAGTTTAACTGGCTTAAAGAACCCTGAGAATATTTCGGCCAAAGCCGGGCAGCTTTTGCTGGCAAGATAGATGGCCTCTGAGTGTGCCACATCGCCTTCGTCAAAAACTCTCTCGATCAAGTGAGCCCAGGCTCGCTGCTCTTTTTCGGTCTTTGATTCTTGCAGGCGCTCGATCATCCATGGAAGGTCTTTGCTTAGAGCAAACGGCACTTCGTAATTCATCAGAAAAGATTCTTTCTTGGGATCTTCGAGTATGGGAGCTACCGTTACAAGGAATTTACGGCGCTTGTGGTCGTCACTACTCACCATGGTTTTCAGCTTTTCTAATTTCGACTGATCTTCTACGACACTAACGTAATCCTTCATTCGCAAAAAGGCCATCTTCACAAAAGCATCCAACACGCCTGGTGAATCGAGTGCATCCCATGCTTGCAGAATTATTTCGTCCGCAAGACCTTCGAAAGGCGATAACGACACCCTCTCCGGCCGATGTTTCTCAACCCACTCGAGCGCCACCGGTAAATCGGAAGGTTTAAGGTGCCGGGCAACTTCGTGCAAAAGAAATGTACTATAAGCCCCAATAAAAAATTTTTTCTTAGGCGGAGTAAGGCTGGCGAACAATTCTTCTGCCGTAATATGATCTGGCCATAGTGCCCGCAGCGCGCAGCCTTTCAGTTCGTCTTCTGGATCGGCTTCGGCATCGCCGACGGCCAGGGGTTTTAGCTTTGCCTTTGTTGGTCCATCCCCGATGCGGCAGACAGCATAAGCAGCGTTGACCCGTACTGCAAGCTGTTCGGTCGAATCTAATGCAATCTCCACAAGATCTTCCTGAAGTTCTCTTAGACCGCAGGCCTCTGCGATATCCACTGCTACCCGGCGCACGATGATGCCTTTAGTGTTGTCGCGAATATAAGGTCGGAGTTGCCTGGCCAAACCGGGATGGATTAGCTTCCCATATTGCCTTCGAAGATCCAGGTCGAGGTCCAAAAGATTTTCTTCGTCATAAAGTTTTAGAAGGGCCCCTACCAGGAGTTCGCGTTCTTTTGCATTTACGGTCGCGACATCGCTGCGAAGTAATACTTCGGGGTCGGTCTTCATGATCTCCGAAAACACGCGGGGCTCCATGCTGGCCAGCCAGGCCGCTGTTTCACGCAGTTGTGGGACAATTTTTACCTCTGGTGTGCCCGGGTGGACAATCAGGCTCATTATTTGGGTGAGTGGGGCCTCATGTTGGAGGAGATACCACGCCGCGAGGAACTCCGCGTAGGTCTGGTGCGCCCAACCCAGGCGATTCGGGCCACGTGAAGAAAATAGCCCAGTCCCCAGAGTTTCCCTAATGGCCGCTTCGCTGACTTCAAATTGTCGACCGTTTGAACTCTCGCTCCCCCCTATAAGCTCTCTTATCGTGGCATCTCCATCAGGAACGTCGCCTCTATCCATGCCGACCCAGACAGCGTTTTTGCCAGCAAAGATAGAAACGGCTGCGATGCGTGCCGCTACCATTAAGCGCTCCTCAGATTCGAATTCGCCAACCAGCCGTGCCTCACGACGACTCTCGCTTGGCTCTTCGCAGAGCCGAAGGCAGCCATCATAGTACAATTCCGCTTGGGTGGGCGGGAACTTGCCTTTACTCCTATAACTGTTAATTAGGAACTGCAACGTAACTGGTTTAATCGCCAGCGGTACGGCTTCCCTTCGGTCGATTTCTTCCAGGAAGGCTTCTGGATCCAATCCGCTGCTTTTTGCGGCCTCAACCACGTCAACCCGACGGAGCGGGGCCAGTTCATAAGCGCCTACGGCATCTTTGCCCCACAGTTGCTTTAACCGGTTTTCTAAGCTATTTGGCCAGTCCGCTGTCCGGCAAATGATGCGCAAGAAAAGCCGGTCAACGGGGCAATTCTTAAATTCTTCGCCCAGCTTGGCTACCACCGTATTAATTGGTAGCGGACACTCATCAAGGCTGTCGAGGAACAGGTGCAACGGATGGTTCCCACTCAGCCAGGATTGAAAAACGGGGTTTTCAAAGAGGACCTTACACAGACCTTCGTCCGTTGAGCAAGCTCGCAGGTCAACCCAGAGAGTCTCTCCTCCCGCTTTTGTAACCTGCTCGTCAATCAAGCTTCTTTGCAGTTCCATCGCAGTTGACTTTCCGATCCCCGGCTCGCCAAGCAAAATAAGGCAGGAGAAATCCATTATGGCTTCAAATGGGACTAGATCATGCTTAAAAAACATTCCAACCTCTGAATCTGGGTCAAGTAAATAGCCTCCATCGAGCAAGCTGATGTTGCCTGTACGGGGACACCAGAAACGTTTCCAGTTATATTTATCACCTGTCACCGGCATATCTCCCTTACAAAAAACTGCATATTTGAATCAATCCATAGTGAGTGGACTTTCTAAACGTGCCGAAGTATAAACTGCTGGAGCCTAATTGTTACTTGACTTCGTTAGCCCCAGGAATAATACGGTCTACATGAACTGAGTGGATAGCAGGATCCAACGGCTCCTCACATATAAAACATCGCAATTTTATCGGACAAGGAGCCTACCAATGAGTTCCTTCCTATCCGAAACGTGGCATCTCCTTTCATATTGCTTTAATCCGCCCTTACTTCAAGGGGTCTATGTTTTTAGCCTTCCTCCCATTCCACTATGCTTGACCCTAGTTGCTGTAATGTTTCTTTTACCTTGCTGTCAAGGGTAGTACGATCAAAGCCATTTTCGGTCTCAGCCTTAATTTCGATAGTAATCTCAGGGTCTGAGCCACATGCCTTTAAAGGCCGGATGACGCCGGTAACAATCTGCGACAGTTTATCCCAGGGTACGGAAGCTTTGATGCTTACTCGCTTAACTTTAGCTGACGCCGCTTGACGGGAACCATCCGCACCACCTGAAACAATCTGTCTTCCAGCTTGGCCCGAATCGCTTGTTCCGTCTTCTTTTAGCATAATATCCTTATTACCACCACCTGCACCAGCATAACCGCCAGTAAAACTGCCGTCAGTACCAGTTGAAATGTCGGTACAGGCCTTCTTCTCTTCCTCCGCCTTTTCGGGCCGTACAATGACAGCATCCAAAGTCAAATCTGGCGGGGTTTCGCCAAAATAGAGGGTAGAAACTAAGCGTGCGCCCAGAAGACCGGTCCTCACGCCCTGTCTGGCCGCCTCCATCAGAACTTTATCGCTTTCCAGGCATGGCAGGCCGGGGGTTTTAAGGAATACATCGTAAACTTCCTGGAGAGTTTTTTCTGTTTCTTCCTTGCCAAAAGCACGGTCCAGGATCAGTTTTGGTGTCAGGAAAGACAAAATGCGTTCCTCGTCTTTTAGATACTGCCATACACGTTCGCTTAAGGAGGGCTTTTGCCCCACGGTAGGGAGCCCCATATCCCGCCAAATAACGTCGCCGTTGCTGCGCCAGCCCACGTGGCGGTAGGCGGTAACGACTACATAAGGAAGGTCTTTTTTTGAATCATTGAGCTTAGTCTGGAGTTCCTCCCGGGCACTGGACGTTAAGGAGATGTTCGTATCGCCCGAGATATCCTGCAAGGCCAGGAAGCGCCTGAGCTGCCTTTCTAAACCAGCATAAGCACCCTCATCCAGGGCCACGACAAATAACGTATTACGGTAGATACGAAAAGTAGAGCCGGCACTATCAAAAATCTCCCGGGCAAACTGTCCCGTTTCGCTTTCCCCATATTTTTGCCCTGGCTCCAGCAGGATGAGCTTCAGCCGCCGGTTATCGGGCACGTCCCCTGAAGTCTTTGGCCACAGGTAGACGTCAAAAGAAGCCCCTTTGGCCAGCCTGCTCAGATGCTCATGGAGGCTTTCCCGCACCTGGTCAGGGTCGATGGCCTCTTCTTTATCTACAATGATGCGGTTCAGGTTGGGCTGGTTCTTAAAGCTGTAGAAGCGCTTTTCCGTATGGAAATACCAGAGAGAATCTTCGAGCTTGCTTACCGCGTCACCGACAATGGTGGAGGGAACGCCTTCCCGCAGGAGGGCCACCCGAAGCCAGGGGAGATTTACCCCCCGGCGCTCCCCACCGCTAAAGGAATACAGAAAGACCGCCGTGGCGAGACCTTTAGCGATGCCGTACCTTTCGTATTCGCTACCCATTTCCTGGTCTATCCGCCGGGCTTTGCCAGCAATGTCGGCGGAAATGATGCTATCGTACTCATTGCCGAGGTGCTTAATGAACTCCCGGCGCACGGGTACATAGGCTAGGTCCACCAGGGAAGACTGGATCAAGGGGGCCGAGACCTTGCGGTCATACAAGTCCCCAATGACCTGAGCTAGGAGCCGCAACACACCCCGGGTGCGCTGAAAGGTAGGAAAGGAACCCCAGCGCTCGTATAGAACGTCAATAAATTCCGGGTGAAAGGGATAGGCCCGCTCGATCTTCTCACGGTAGGCCGTCTCCCGCACCTCAGCGGGTACGTCACTACCCAGTCCTTGATAGAGGCGGAAATAGGCTTCGGCTATTTGGCGGTGGGTTTTGGGGTCACCCAGGTTTTCAAAAAGCCGCTTGCGGATGACTTCGTAAATCTCCACCCCTTCTACCGGCACGTAAATGCTTTCTACCCGGCCTGATACCTTCTGCAACTGGGCCAGTGCCTTTTCGGCCTCTTCGTCATACTGCTCCAGGATGCTCGCGGGCAGCGTTAGCACCAGGACTGACTTCTCGGAGGTAGCCACCGCCTCCGACAACTCCTGCAGGAAGGCCAGGGTCTGACCTTGAGTGATCTTCTCCATCTTTTCGACCCGGTTGGCCTTGACTATGTACTGCAATAATTCATCAATAAGAATTAAGGTGGGACCACTTCTTTGTAATATTTCTTTGAGCCGCTCTTTCCCCGGCGCCACCCGTCTTGCGTCATGCTCTCTAACTATTTCATAGCAGCCCAGCTGATGGGCGATCTCGCCCCATGGCGTCTTGCCCTTTACGGGGTCCGCCGCCGTCCCTACAAAGACCGCCACCCGTGCGCCGGAAAAGCCCTGCCAGTGCATCAGTAAATCCTGAAGCTGATCCAGGTGAGTGACATGGCCAAAGGACCTTACCAGGTGGTAGAGGGTTAAGAGGGCATGGGTCTTGCCGCCCCCAAATGGGGTCTGCAACTGGATAACGGGGTCTCCCTGCCCGGTGCTGAGGCGAGAAAGGACGTTACGCGCCAGGTTTTTCAAACCCTCGGTCAGGTAGGTCTTTTCAAAGAAAAGCCGCGGGTCCCTGTATTCCTCGGGCGCCGTACCGCTTAAAACATCGCCCAGATCGGCGGCAAAAACCGCCTCACTGAAAGATTTCTCCCGGATGTCTTTGTGGGGTATCACTACTTGCCACCAGGCCGGTAAAGTCATAGACGCGCCTCCTCTAAAATCATTGCTCCCGAAGTTACTCTTGAAAAAGGTTTAGTTGCCCGCCATTATTACCGCCGTTAGCCGACTTCTGATAACTCTCCCGCCCGTATAAGAAGCCCTGAAGCATCTGTTTTTCCTTGTCTCCAGGCGGCAGCACTTCAGAGAGGGCCTGGGCCACCTGCCAGAAGGCATTATTATGCAGGTGCCCTGTAGCGGCGAGGATTTCCGTGATCTTTTGGCGCTGGTTTTTCTCCCACAGGATGAGGCATGCGTGGAGGATGTCGACCATATTATCTAGCTTTGCCTTTTCCAGGAACCTGGTACCCCGCTCTTTCGGCCCCAATACGCTAATGAACTCTTTCTCCTTCTTAATAAAACCATTGTTCCAGTACCGGGTAAGCTCGATCCCCACGGCACTGGCCAGCTTCCTGGCCTCGTCAAAAAGAACTTTTGCCCCGTTGTAGGTCCAGCGCCAGAGGAGGTAAAAGCGGGTTTCGGCGTCAATGCCGCCCAGGTGGCTGTCCTTGAGGATTTTGGTCAGCGCGTACTCGCTCACGGTTTTGCGGACAAACTCCAGCAGATCGCCGGCATTAACTTCTTCCCCGGCATAGGTCTCTACCCGCTCATACCGGCCGAAGACCTCCAGGGCCGGGCCGATTGCTGAAATGAAGAAGTCGCTACCGCTGATGCCCTCGTTCCAGAACTGGTCCAGCTTTTGACGGATTCTTTTCTCCACCTGGGATTTGATCTCGTTAAAGTACGCGGTTTCCTTTTTCGTCCGCTTGCGGCAGACCATGTAAATTGATGAGGCCAGGGCCGCGGATTCTTTAGCCCGCAGGCGTGCCTGCATCTCGGTATTAAGGGGCCAGGAGGCGGTGAGGTACAGACCGGAATTCAAAAGCGCATTGATAATAGTTTCCCAGGCATCCGTGGTTTTGTGGGCAAAGACAATAACGGCAATGCCTTCGGGTTTCAAGACGCGGTGTATTTCCCGGAAGGCTTTGGCAATCATTTCCTCAAAAAACTTCTTGCCCCCCTCAAAGCCGCCTTCCTTATGGGCATAAGCGACAATTTCTTCGGATTTGGGGGTCAGCGGGGTGGCAAAAAGTTCGGGGTATAAATCTCCCACAGTACGCTTGAGCCAGACGTAGAAGAAGTCCGAGAGGTAGGAGTAAGGCACGTTATCGTAGTACGGCGGATCAGTGACCACGGCGTCGAAGTAGTTGTCGGAGTAGGGCAGAGCGGTGGTAGAGGCCTGGATGACGGTGGCTGGGGCGGTATTTATCTGGCAGCAGTGTTCAATAACTCTTAGGAGCCAATCCAATGCTGACTTCCAGTCCCCCGTAGCTTTACTAAAAGGATTTAGTTCTGCATAGTCCCAAACCATTGCTAGCGCCTGCCGTTGCATTGACGGACTCATCTTTTCTCCTGAGACATGCCAGTAACCAAGAGAAGAACAATAAGAGATTAACCTATCCACTCCTAACGCCAAATACGTCACCACCGCCCTGGCGTACTCCTCCTCGTACCCCTCGGCCAGCATCAGAGCTTGCGCCTGTCGCACCTTATCCGCAAAGGTGATCAGTGCCAGCTTCTGTCGGGGGTTGAAGAGGTCGCCCCAGGTGGTCATGCCCCAGTTATATACCGAAAAGGCCCTCTCCGCTCCCGATCCTCCTCCTTTAGGGGTAGGTTCATCCGGCACCGGGTCGAAGCCCCACTTATCCCAAAGCTCCCCCCGCTTTTGTTCCACATACCTCTCAGCTTCCTGGAAAACCTCTACGTCCTTTTCCGTGGCCACCCGGTAGGTCTTGCCCTGCCGGTTCGGGTGATGCAGGACTACCGCCACCATGCGCTGGCCTGCCCTGCCCTCCTGGAACTGCCGGCGCACCTCTTTGTCGGTCAGGCCACTGCCACAACAGGGGCAGATGGTCTTCGCCCGGGCAACGGTACCTTGCCTGGGGTCAAAGTCTATCTCCTGGCCTTCAGCAATTTCAAATCCTACATTTCTACCCCGCGGCACGATCCGCAGGGCCACCTGCTTATTCTCCTTCTTGGCCAGCCAGGTCTGGCGCATCAAGAAGATCTCTGCACCGCAGGTTGGATTCTGGCACTTCACTGTCCGTGCCCAGATATAGCCCACCGGGATGCTCCCGTCGGAATCGGCAGGGTAAAAGCGCCCGATTTCTTTTCTGGCCTCCTCCAGGACCCAATCCCCCCAGCGCTCAACATCCTCCAAAAGGGGATTAGCCTCTCGCTCCATTTCGCCCACTGGCGTACGCTCTTTCCGTATTACCGGCCTGCCATACCTCTGGGGAAATTCCAGTGTTGCCTTTTCGATCAGCACGGCCACGGGGTTAAGGTCACTGGCGTAGGTCTCGCAGCCCAGGCGCAAGGCTTCAAGGGCAATAGAACCTCCTCCGTTAAAAGGATCTAAAACCTTGGGCGGAGTGCCACCGTTAGCCGCTAGGATCTCCCTTCTAGCCCGCTCAACGTAGTAGGGATTTAAGGAGTTTTCCCACTTGGAAAGCTCGGCAATGAAGTCAGCCCGTGCTAGGCGCTCTACTTCATCTTTCGGTTCCGGGGTAAGGGCGGCATAGATAGTTGCCCGCGAAGCTGCCAGCGGCCGCCTGGCCCACCAGATATGTAATGTGGAAATGTGCCCGTGCCGGATGTTCTTCTCCCGGGCCGATTGCTCACTTACGGCTTTGACCGGAAAAGTGGTTTCGATAAAGGCCTTTTTAATGCCCAACGTCTACACGCTCCCCATTGCTACTAACCTTTTTTCCTCTTGGGAAGAATAATGTTGCTCTCACGAGAGATCCGTCCACAGCCAGTTACACTTCAGCCCTTGTGGCTAAAGGCTGCCAGCTCCTGACCACGTACCGCACAATTTCCACCTGCTCGTCAGGCTTCAAACAAGCTGCCGGGTTCTGGATCAGGTAAAGCTGTGGGTTTGCTGCTGCCTGCTCCACCACGTACAGCCAGTATTCCTCTCCCAGGCGATTGGCCATTACCCACTCGTTGGGGGTCAGGGCGATGGCTCCAGATCTGGCCCGGGCCTTAACCTCGATGTAGCGATAATTTCCATGCTTATCGATAGAGCGAATATCATAACCCAGGGCCTGAGCGGACACGTCTTCCGGCTGCCTGCCCTGTTCCCGCTCATACCTCATGGCCAGGTCCATCCCCACCTGTTCTATCGCCTCATCGCTGACCATCTCATCCGGCAGAGAACCCCCCGGTACCACCCGAACTATGGCCACGAGAGTGGGTTCGGAAGGATAGAGACTGGTCTGGGCGCGAATATCGTCCAGGAGCCGCTCTTTTTTCCGTTCCAGGTCTTCCCGCTTGCGTTGTTCCTGGATGATGGTTACATCTGGGATATTCTCACCCTTGAGCTTTCTTATCTCATAGTCGGCCAGCTTGGCCTCCGATTCCAGGACTAGCGATTCGATAGACCTGAGGCCATATTTTTCCTTGAGGGCGGCGTCCCGCCGCCTCTGCTCCAGCAACTCCTCCCTGTAGGGAAGCACTTGATACTCTAAAGCAAAGGCGATAACATCTTCCTGCGATACGGGCAAGACCTCTTCTTCCAAGCCATGAGAACCACTTTTACTCGGCTTGAGATCCCAGATTAGCGAGGGATTAACGGCAAACAGCCGGCCATCGGCAGCCTGGTAAATGCAGAACAGTTTACGACCGGCTACCTCCCCTCTTCCGTCCTTTATCTCCCCCATCATAAACCACAACAGCCCGTTCTTTTTGCCGTCGGGATCGATAAAAATCGCGCCGCGGGAAGCATCCTGCCGGTATTTCTTAAATACGGTTTCTAAAACGGCCTCCATCAATGGATGGCCCATAGTGACAAACTCGGATTGCCCCTTAAAGGCCGTCTCCTTATCAAAAGCAACCTTCAGATACTCCCGCTGTACTTCGCCGTATTTAATCTTGAATTCGTAAGGCTGGTTACGCACTTCAAAGGGAACTGAGGCCACCCGCCAGAAACCATCCTGGCGTTTTTCTATTTTGAGCTCGAGCTTTTGGGCAGCCCGCAGGAAAAACTTTTCGATATACTCCGGCACCAAACGGTTCTCCCGAGCGACCCTCTGCTCGCCAATGATCCGGGAAAGGTCAATGTGGCGCGTGGCCAGGGCTTCCATAGTTGCCTCCCTGACCCTTTGGATGGCCTCGGCATCAGGGACCCGCTCCATCTCGGCCAAAATATCTTCCATAGTCCGGCGGTTGGCAATAGCTTCCAGAATAAGGTCTTTCAAGCTGGTTCCAGGCAGGATGTCGCCAATGACATCGAAAACCCGGTCCGAACCCAGGTGTTCTTTCATGCGGTTCAGCTTCTCAAAGAGCTTTTCCAAAATTTTTCCTTCCCGAGTATCCACCGCCACCAGGTTGTAAATATGAACCTCGTGCTGTTGGCCGTAGCGGTGGATGCGCCCCATCCTCTGTTCCAGGCGGTTGGGGTTCCAGGGGATGTCGTAATTAACCATCAGCCAGCAGAATTGGAGGTTGATACCCTCACCCGCTGCTTCCGTGGCCACCATGACCTGGGCTCTGTTCTTAAATTCATGTTCCGCCCTGATGCGAGCATCCATACCCATCCCGCCGTGAATAGTGGTAACGGTATATCCCCATTTCTTGCTAATTTTCTCGGCCAGATACTCCAGCGTGTCCCTGGATTCAGTAAAAATAAGGATTTTAGCGCCAGTCTCCCGCAACCTTACATCTTCAATAACTTCCCTGAGGCGGTTCAGCTTCGTCTCGATCTCCCGCTTTTCAACCTCCCTAGCCAGAAGAACAAGCTCGGCTAACTTATCAATTTCAACCTTCAGTTCTTCCAGTGTTTCTGCCGAAGTCAGTTTTTCCAGGAGCTCTTCTTCTTTCTGCCAGCGCTGGTTCTCTTCCAGGTCTTCTAAATACTCTTCCGTGTAGCCTACCTCCTGGAGCAACTGCCCCTTTTTATACAGCTCCTCCAGCCTGCTACGGCGGCGTTCTAAAGACTTACGCACCGCCCTGACGCTGGAGGCCAGCCTACGTTGCAGGATGGTCAGGGCAAAGGCAACATTGCGCTTCTCCTTCTGCAAGGCCTTGTTGAAGTTTTGCTCCACATACTCGGTGACGGCGTTGTAGAGCATCTTTTCTGCATCACTCAGCCGGTACTTCACCGTCTCTACTTGACGGGGCGGGAAAAGGGGGGTATTGTCAAACCCTTTAAGGTCTTCTTTAAGCCGCCGTAAAAAAAGCGGATTATCTTTATTTTGAATAGAGGCAGCCAGCATTTCGGTATTGGCAAAAAAACCTGGCTGTAGAAGGTCCAAAAACAGGCGGAAGTTTTCTGGATCGCCACGATGGGGGGTGGCGGTGAGAAAGAGAAGGTACTTTGTAATCTGGGAAATCAGCTCGCCGAACTGGTAGCGGGCGGTTTTATTGATCTTTTCCCCGTACTTATAGGCGGACATCTTGTGGGCTTCGTCCACGATCACCAGGTCCCAGGAGGAATCCTTTAGAGCAAACATGACGTCCTCCTGTTTGGCAAAATCCAGGGAAGTTATAATTTGATGGCGCTCGGTCCATACGTTTTGGCCCCAGCTGGCGTTCATTACACCGCGGTCGACAATTATAAAACTCTCCTGAAAGCGCTCTTTCATCTCGCGTAACCATTGTTCCTTTAGATGCCCGGGCACGATAATAAGGACTCGATTAACCAGACCTCTGTATTTCAACTCTTTCAATAATAGCCCGGCCATTATAGTCTTGCCAGCACCGGGATCG
Organism: Bacillota bacterium; assembly: GCA_012840015.1. Lineage (GTDB taxonomy): Bacteria > Bacillota > Sulfobacillia > DUMF01 > DUMF01 > DUMF01. The sequence continues at coordinate 100,428 of DUMF01000002.1, read as the reverse complement.
TCGGCCAGCAGGAAACGAATGCTGGGATTCTTGAGAATGTGATGGTAGACGGCTTCGATTTGGTGCGGCAAAGGGTCAACCTGCGAAACGCTCACGCCGTATAGCGGGTCAAACTGGAAGGCATTACGGATTCGCATACCTTCCAAGTAAAGAAATACATGCTCGGCTTCACCTGAGAGCACTAGATGGTGTTCAGAAGATTTGACAATAGTTGCTAGCTCATCAGGGCCCAGGATGGGATCATAATATCTCCTGGAATTAACACCGACAGCCTCGATTTTGACCATCTTCGAACCTATATCTCTAATAGCCACCACTTTAACTGGTTCGGGAAAAATTGAGCCACTTACTATATCACCAATTTCAAGAGTCACCACGCCGGTCACCTGCCTCGTGTATACCACAACACTATATCTTTTTATTGTCTAGTCCGATTGGACATGAAACCCATCTTTTTTACTTGCGGGAATAATTATCGCCTTCTCCAGGACAACCTTCCCATCGTCTTCGATTCTGAGAAGAACCCGGTCGCCATCTTCTATTCCAAGGGCAGTCCGTATTTCTTTTGGCAACGTCATTTGACCCTTCGGTCCCATTTTGGCTGTAAAAATTTTCTTTTGAGCCAAGAAAACCACCTGCCAGGAAGTATGGAAAACTGGATATAAGGACTCATTCGGCAGGAAAACATGAAAATCCTGCCAATTGAAAAACCTGCAAAATCTAATCTATTTACAATTGTGTATTTAAGCGTTTCTTCATCCTACTGGCTCATGGCCACAAACTCCATTGGCGTGAAAATTTAACAGCCGGTTTTCGCAGCAAAGCCGGCTGTTTTCATCTTTAATAACGGGCAAACGATACCCAAAATTTTTCTGCATGCTACTCCAATAGTCTGAAATTATTTCTATAACGGTCAAACTTCGGACGGGCCACCACCGTGCCGTCTGCCCTTGCGTTGCAAAAGTTTATTGTGTACCGCCCCCCGTTTCTTCCCGTCTTATTCCGAAGGGCAAGCCGGACGACCTCTTCCGAAGGAACCACCCAGTAAGCATCAACCTGCTCCGAGTAAAAAATGAAAAAGTAGTTCGATCGGGGATTGGTAATTTCCATGGCGGCAAAACGTCCGGCATTTCGGGGATTGCAATCTTTCGACCGCGCTTTGATCTGGACGTCCAGATACCGTAGCTCGCCTTCCCTTTCCTGCCGTATGATGCAGTCGATACCCTGGTCGTCCACAAGCGTCTGGTAGACGTCAAAGCCCTGCCGGAGCAATTCAGCTATGACAACGTATTCCTGCCGTTTGCCGAATGAGGCGGTGCTGCGAAAAGTGCGGCCTTCATGCCCAGTATTGCTCACGGATTTTCACCCCTTCCAAGGACAGCTCTCGTAAGCTCCTGGACTTCCCGCGCGGGGGTTTCGAAGAGGCACCGCAATTCGGAATTAATTCCAGTATATGGTCTTCTCCAGGGGCATAAGCCCTTCCATGCCCTCAATTGGCCTGCCAACCACAAGTATCGGTCGAGTTCCCGAGTGGTCACGGGAAAATCCAGGGCATCCTTCAACGCTAAAAAGCCCGCCGCAAACTGCTCATACGAGAGCCCTTCCCTACCCTTCCCATTCAAATGGTATGTGAGCATCTTAACCGCATACGAGTCGTAAATCGGGAATTGATTCGGATCAATAAAAAAGTGGGCGAATTTGGACGCAAAACTCCGGAACGTCCATGTTATGTGCTTTGACCCCCTGACAAATTTCGCCTTTGCCAGCTCCTCTACGAGGGCAGGAGTAACCGGTACCGTGGTATTTCCCAAGACGCTGCATAAGTGTTGTGCCACCTCTGCTACGGCGTAAACCTGGGTTCCGTAGAGGGCGTTGACCGCTGCCGCTTTGAGCAGGGTTGATTTGAAATCGAAGTCCGGAAAAGACCGGGCAAGGGAATCCAGCGCCTCATCCGTCGCCTGCCACCCCTTGCATTTCTGGTGCAACTGCAGGGCAGCTTCCATCTGCCAGCGCTGGAGAGGAACGGCCGGTTTTTTAGTCATCACTCACTTCATCTCCTCCTGATATGATCTTAGTTTTTGGGCAATAAAAAAAGCCCCTCACCTGAACAGTGAAGAGTGTTAGAACAGAGGCTATTCGGGGAAAGGAATCACCTTATCCAGCGGAACGCTATATCTTCCCTGGTAGCAATAAGGTCGAACTCATGGTGATCCGCAGTTAAAAGGCTGGTACCGATCCTTTTCCAATTGCTTGGACTGCAGGTATTTTTCTACGTTAAAGCCTTTTCCCTTCAAAAGCCCCCGTGCCTCACGAATTGGGTCTTCCACGGGTTTCAGAAGAAATCCCTCGCGCACCTCCACGATGGTTACTCGCTTACCTTTCAGTTTTCGCGCTACCTCTGCCGGCAAATTCAGTTCGTCCGCATTCAGTTCAGGGGTTAGCAACACCTCCACCTCCATAAATGTCCTGTATAGAGACAACAGTGCTATTTGTAAACTTGTACCACAAGGAACACCCTGATCTCAACCATTGCTCGCGCTTCCTTCGTTTTCTTAGAAATGGTAATTATTTCTCCCCGGGTCGTCCATAGACGCCTCCAGCATAAACTGAATTAATGAAAAAAGTGCAGTTATTTGCTTGATAATTGGAATCTGCTTCGAGGTACCGGTAGGCATAGAGGTGGAAGGGTTTATGCCCGTCACCGGGTTTCTTAATAGGAGGTGGGGGCCATGGTTAAGCGGGAATTTGAAGTAATAGTAACCCGCACCGGCTCCCAGGATGAACGTGAACAAGCCTACCGGGAAGCGATTCGCTTTCTTCTGTTCCGCCTTCCTGAACAGAGTAGGAAATTTTCACAAGTACGTCAAAGTAAAGTTAAGCTGAAGAAGGGGCAAGGACGGTGAGCACTGCACTGATATACTTGCGGGTGTCCACTGAAGAACAGGCCGAAAAAGGCTACTCAATTGCGGCCCAGCGTGAGGAGTGCAGAGCCAGGGCCCAGGAATTAGGTGCAACTGAAATAGTAGAATTTGTAGACGAAGGGGTCTCGGGCTCAATCTTAGTGCGCCCCGCCCTGGTGGCGGCGCTGGAAAAGCTTAAAGCCGGCAGCATCCGCTGGTTTATTTGTTTAGATACCAGCCGCTTGTCACGCAGCGTGGCACACCAGCTTTTGTTGATTGACGAGATAAAAAAAGCAAGAGCGGAGTTGATTTTCGTCAACTCCAAGTTTACCGACAGCCCTGAAGACCGTTTTCACTTAACCGTACTTAGCGCCGTCGACGAATACGAACGCGCCAGGACCAGGCTCCGCTCCCTTATTGGTAAGCGGGCGAAGGCAAAAGCGGGAAAACTTACTCACAGCCCTGGGCTTTACGGCTATGAATTTGATAAAGAAACAGATACCCTGCACATCATCGAGGAAGAGGCTAAAATCATCAGGCTTATGTATCAATGGTTCGTTTCCGAGGAAGACGCCAGCCCGTATGAAATAGCGCGGCGATTGAATGCCATGGGCATCCCTAGTCCCAAAGGCAAACAATGGGCCAAACAAACGGTCAAACGTATTTTGGCCAACAGCGCCTATGCCGGCACCCTGTACATCCGCCGCTATGATACTAAGGATGTCAAATTCAATAGATATAAGCCACCTGAACAAAGGGTAAGCAGAAAAGAAAGACCCCGCGAAGAGTGGGTCCCTATTTCTGTCCCCGCCATTGTTGATAAACAAACCTGGGAGGCCGCCCGAAAGCGTTTTGAGAACTCTCGAAGGCGCTGGCGCAGCTACAGCACTTACCCGTATCTTCTGTCGGGCCTTATGCGCTGTGGGAAATGCGGTGCGACTATACACGGGAATCTCGTTACCACAAAAGGGGAAAAAAGGGCTTATTACGTCTGCACTGCGAAATCACCCGGCATACCGGGCCGGGAACGCTGTAAATCCCAATACCTTAATGCTCCGGAATTAGAAGAAATCGTTTGGGAAAGAGTCTCCGGTTGGCTGACAAATCCCGAAAGGCTTCGCGCGGAGCTGCATGCCGCTTTCCCTGACGAGACTGCGAAGATTCTGGGAATGGAACTTAACACTATTGAAAAAGAGATCCTCCAAATCTCTAGTGAACGCTCCAGGGTAGCGACCATGTTCCAAAAAGATTTGATACCGGAAGTTGAAATGGAACAGCGGCTGAAGGAGATAAAAGAGCGCTGGGAGTACCTCTCGCGCCGCCGGGAGCAAATTTTAAGGGAGCTTTCCCGGCACGACCTCGCGGCGCAGGAATTGGAACGGTTAGAAGGGCTTGCCGCTCAGGTCGGAAATGCTCTTGACACTCTTTCTCTTGAAGAGAAAAAGCGTCTGGTCAATCTCTTGATTGAAGAGATCACTGTTACTGGGGAGCGTATTGACATCAAAGCCAAAATTCCCGACACTATACCCGAAACCGTAGCCATCCTCGAAACTGCTGCTGCGTGCAATGGTTTCTACGCTAGACACGACACCGCATACCTTCGATCCGCGCACACCCGGAGCGGTGGATGAGATCATCCATCTCGGCGATTACTGGGACGAATCCAAGCTCAGAAAACATCGCACCGAAATTATAGCGTGTAACAGGGAGATTAAGCGCCTATTCGAAAGGGCTTACCGTTATCTTAGAGCGGCAAAAGCCATATACGATGACGTTGAAGTCGCTTACATGGAAGCGATGGACTTCGCTAAGGCGAATTCGCTGACTGAAGAGCTCTTGTGGGAGATATTTTCTAACACGAAGGTGTCCTGCCATGTTGGACATGAAAGGCTGTTGTTCGCTTCAGCCATTACTCCCGACGGCATGGTGAACTATCTTAACACCATTGTGGACCGTTGTAGAAAGGTTTTCATCATACAGGGAGAACCTGGTACCGGTAAGTCCGTACTCCTGGGCAAAATCGCTCACGCCGCTTTGGAACGCGGCTTCAATGTCGAGACCTACCGTTGTCCCCTCAATCCTGAGAAACCCGAACACGTCGTCATCCCCGAACTCGGTGTGGCGCTCACGAAATCCATCGAACCGCACTCTTATCAGCCCGGGCCTAACGATACGGTAGTGGACATGGATAGCTGTTTGGATCCGGCTCTCCTAGAGGCACGTAAGAACGTTATCTCACAGGGTAAAAAAGCCTTTGACCAATTGTTCAATGCGGCAATCCAATTCATAAAGCAGGCAAAGAACGTCCACGATGAAATGGAAGGATACTACGTGCCCAGCATGGACTTCGACGGCATAGCAAGATTACGTGAAAAGACCCTGGCGCGTATTCTCACATACGCAGAGGAGCACAAAGCTATGATAGGCTGATACTTCGGAGGGATAGGAGACGGGTAAGAGGGTTGAGCAGCCCTCTTACCCTTTGGCTCAGAACAGCGTTAGGTATTGATCCAGCTCCCAGCGATGTACCTGTACTCTATAGGCGTCCCACTCGATCCGTTTAGCTTCTACGAACCGCGAAAAGATGTGTTCGCCAAGCGCCGACCTAATGACCTCGTCTTTTTCCAACTCCTTGACTGCCTCTTCCAGGCTTGCAGGCAGCTGCCCAATGCTGTACCTTTTCCTCTCTTCGCCATTCATTGTATAGATGTTTGCCTTTACAGGCTCTGGAGGCGTGAGCTTGCGCTTGATTCCATCGAGACCCGCAGTGAGCATGACAGCCAACGCCAGGTATGGATTGCACGACGGGTCGGGGCTACGAACCTCCAACCTCGTTGCAGCCCCCCTTGCTGCAGGTACCCTAACGAGCGGACTCCTATTCCTCTCTGACCAAGCAATGTATGCTGGAGCTTCGAATCCGGGCACGAGCCGCTTGTAAGAGTTGACGAGGGGGTTCGTGATAGCGGTAAAGCCTCTGGCATGTTCCAGTATTCCTGCAAGGTAGTTCAAGCAGACTTCACTCAGTCCTCCGTAAGCGCCCTTGGGATCGTAAAACGCATTCTTGTCATTCGAGTGCAAAGACTGATGTACGTGCATGCCGCTACCGTTAATCCCGTAGATTGGCTTGGGCATGAAAGTAGCATGCAAGTTGTAATCCAATGCCACCTTGCGGACGACGAACTTGAAAGTAAGGATATTGTCGGCAGTCGTAAGAGCATCAGAGTACCTGAAATCGATTTCATGTTGGCCAGGCGACACCTCGTGATGGGCCGCTTCCACCTCAAAACCCATTTCCTCGAGAGCCAGGACCATATCCTTCCGCGCGTCCTCGCCTTTATCTACAGGAGAAAGATCGAAATACGATGCCTGGTCGTTAGTACGTATGGATGGTTTGCCGTCTGGCTCTCTTTCAAAGAGGAAGAACTCTGGCTCAGGGCCAGCCATCATTGTATACCCCATCGCTTTAGCCTTTTCGATAGCCCTTTTCAAGCAGCCCCTGGGGCACCCTTCAAATGGAGTACCATCCGGATTGTAAACATCGCAAATCATCCGAGCGCTGACCACACCGTGGAGTTTCCACGGAAAAACAGCAAAGGTAGCCGGGTCAGGCCGCAAATACATGTCTGACTCCTCGATGCGGACAAAACCTTCGATGGAGGACCCGTCAAACATTAGGTCATTATCTAGTGCGCTCTTAAGCTCATCTACGGGAATAGCGACGTTCTTACCTACCCCTAAAATGTCGGTGAACTGCAGCATCACAAACTTAACGCCAAGCTCTTTGCACTTTTCGAGAATCTCGTATTTCCCAATCTTGCTCAATAGGGCTCCCTCCCATTTCTACCTCTCACCTTTATAGCCGTAATACAACCCTCTAAAGCCGGGCTTCTCTCCAAACCGTATGGCCGCGTCACTCTCCACTACCTGCCCGGTCTCCGAGGCTGTAAACAACCTCCGCTTCACCTCCTCCAGCCTGTAACCCTTCTCCACGAGTTCTCCAATTCGGTTAAGGAGGTCGACCTGTGCTTGGGAATACACCCGGTGGCCTCCCGGGGTCCTTTTCGGTGCGAGCAGACCTTTCTTTTCCCAATACCTGACCTGCCGCGCAGTCAGTCCCGTCAGACGCAGCACCGTACCAATGGTGTAGACCGCTTCTGTTTTGTCCATGGCCTTCCCCCCAAATACGTGTTCAATTTTAGGCCTTCAAGACGTAAAGGTCAATGAGCATGTTAGAAAAGCTTACACGTTTTTGTTAAAAAATTAGACCGAGGCTAGACCTCGGTCGGCCTTATTTTAGGTAGCTTCAGGCTTCTTCGTCGTTACTGGCTGCAGCTTCCTCTGCGCCCGGTATACCCGTGTTTATCCCTTGATCAGCCTGTTTTATTGACAGGCTAATGCGTTTCTCTGCCGGCCTTACGCGAAGCACCTTTACCCTGACTGTTTGACCTGCGCATACGACGTCTTCGGGTTTTGCTACGCGCTCATCGCTCATCTCCGATATGTGAACCAACCCTTCCACTCCTGGCTCCAGCTCTACAAAAGCGCCGAAAGGAGCCAACCTCGTGACCTTGCCCTCTATGGTGGATCCTTCGGAGTACTTGGATTCCACTGTGGTCCACGGGTCGGGAAGGATTTGCTTGAGCCCAAGGGAAATCCGGCCCTTTTCCCTGTCTACCCTGAGTACTTTTACATCCAATTCCTGGCCTTCTTTGACTACCTCAGATGGGTGGTTTACCCTCCCCCAAGAGAGTTCGGAAATGTGAAGCAGGCCATCTACGCCGCCGATATCCACGAACACCCCAAAATCGGTGATGCCCTTTACGACGCCGTGTCTAACCTGCCCCTCTTCCAACGAAGCCCACGTTTCCTGCTTTTTCTTCTCCCTTTCTTCTTCAAGCACCACTCGCTGAGAAAGCACCACTCTGTTCCTCGCCTTGTCCACCTCGAGGACCTTCATTCGCAGAGTGGTACCTACATACTTGGTCAAGTCGGACACGTATCCTCGTTCTACCTGGGAAGCGGGGACGAAGCCGCGTACCCCGACATCCACCACGAGCCCTCCCTTGACACTTTGAACCGCTTCTGCCTCTATGATTGAGCCGTCTTGTTTGGCCTTCTCTAACCTATCCCACGCCAGTAGCTCGTCAGCGCGCCGCTTAGAAAGCCTTATCGTTCCTTCCTGATTTTTGTCCAATCCAAGCACGACTACTTGAATTACATCTCCCGGCTTGACCACGTCCTGAGGTCGAAGGTTCTTCTTAGATAGCTCACCGGGTGGCACGATGCCTTCGGATTTATACCCGATATCCACGAGGGCGCCGTTGTCATCCACTGATACAACCTTCCCCTCTACGATATCGCCCTCGTTTAGAGGCTTCAGTGCTTCATCGTAGATTTTCTTCTCAGCTTCCTCCTCCCGCTTTTCCTCTTGAGAAGGATTGGGACTCTGTCCAGTTATTTCTTCCACTTTGCCTGTGACCTCCTTTATCACGTCATCCGGTGTAGAAGCGCCAGCTGCAATACAAATCGCCCGCCTGCCCTCCAGCCACTCCGCGCGTATCTCGCTGGGCCCTTCCACCAGATAGGTCGTGCAGCCAGCTTCTCTGGCTATTTCAACGAGACGCCTCGTATTGGCGCTCGAAGCACCCCCGATTACCAGCATTAGATCGCACTGGGACGCGAGCTCCCGTACTTCGTCCTGCCGAAGGCGGGTAGCTTCGCATATCGTGTTAGCCAAATGGAGCCGTACACCTTTTCTCTGCAACTCCTCCACCACAAGTTGCAGCTTGCGTTGGTCATATGTGGTTTGTGCGACCAACCCTGCTTCGTTCGGTAACTCTAAAGCCCGAACCTGCTCGGGCTCTTCTATGACCACGGCTTCTTTACAATTCCCGACTATTCCCAGTACTTCAGGGTGCTCTTTATCTCCGACAACGATCACAGGCAAGCTCTCGGAGGCGAACTTGGCTGCCTGCTCCTGGGCTCGAGCCACAAATGGGCAGGTAGCATCCACGACCACGTGACAGTGTTCCTTCGCGCGCTTCAAGACTTCGGGCGTTACGCCGTGTGCCCTTATTACTAGTATCTCACCGCTTGCCTCTTCAGGGTCCGTTACCACACTGATGCCTGCTCTGCTCAAACGATCAATGACAACTGGGTTGTTGATCAAAGGACCGAGAGTGTATACCTTATGTTCACCGGCTCGAGATACAGCATCATGGGCGAGAGAGATAGCTCGCCTGACGCCCGGGCAAAACCCAGCGTGCTTTGTAACTATGATACTCTTCAACTGGCCAACTCCTCGATCCTACCTTTTATGATTGAAGTCGCTTCCGAAAGCTCGTTAGTACTGAAGTCTCTCAAGACAAACGGTTTGCCAATTTTTAGGCAAACCTTTCCTCTCGAGTAGGTACCCCTGATGGCCGCAGGCACAATGGGAGCCCCGCTCCTGCACGCCAATAAAGCAGCTCCGTTGAAGAAGCGCATTAGTTCACCGGTCTTGCTCCTTGTTCCTTCCGGGAACACCCCAAGCACTTCTCCATTATCGAGCACCTTGAGCGCCCAGCGGAGCGCTGCCCTGTCGGGCTTGCCTCGATTCACAGGGAAAGCCCCGAGAGCTTTAAGCGCATACCCGAAAACCGGAATGTCGAAAAGTTCCTTCTTTGCCATGAAGTGAACTTGGCGAGGAGTATAGCAAGCGATTACTACGGGGTCAAGCCAGTGTACGTGGTTAGCACAAATAATGAGCGGCCCCTTGTTCGGCAGGTTCTCCGCTCCCGAAATGCTAGGTCCGTAGGCCAAATCCACATATAACCTGAAAATTGCCCTTATCACTTCGTAGAACACACACACGCCACCGCTGCTCGGTCATTTATTACAGAATACTTGCACTTATGCAGTTTCGACGTCATCGACTAGTTTCCTCTTTTTTATTTCCTTATTCGAACGCGGAACCCCGCGCTGGTAATTATCTGCCCCACAACTGGGGACACTACGGACGGAGAAGTAGCCACTACCATTACGTGACCCGGTGGCTCCACCGCGATCAAATCCAGCTCTCTGACTGCGATGGTGGTTTTTTGCCCCGGCTCAAGCCTGACCAGTTCCTTCCCGTTTACGAAAACCCCCAGGTTATCTTGCTGTCCGCCGGGTACTGCCAGGGTCACACTGTACCTTCTCGCGCTAAGTAGCCTCTTCAAGCCATAGGGTTGCGGAGCCACTGGCTCGCCTTCTGTGCGGTCAACCCAGCTTAAGACCTCCCTCGCTGACGGAAAGGATAGTGCGATTTGGACAGCAAACATCGTGAATAAAAAGCAGGCCGCCACGGCCCACAACAGTCCGTCCACAAACTTCAATCTCGCCTTAGCGGTCTTACTCTTGCGCCACTCACGCCGCTTCAACACTAAATCGAAACCCCCGAAAGCGGTTTACGACTAGTGTTTGCCAGCATGCGCCCTCATATTGCTCTACGTAGCCTTGGATTGTTAGTCCTGCCCGGGATCCTGCCCCTCTTAGCTATGGGCCGTCCCTCGATTTCTTTTATGTCCATCGTCATGTCGATCGGCTTTGCGTCCGATATATAGCTCCCAATGCCAAAGGCACCCGCCCCAGCCGCCACCAAGGCAGGTATTCGTTCTGGCGTCACCCCACCCGATACGAACACCCCCACATGATGGAAGCCCGCCTGATCGAGGCGTGCCCTAACCTCCCTCACTAGGGCAGGCGTCACTCCGCCTCTTTCCCCGGGTGTATCCAGCCTGACTCCCTCTAGCCTGTCCTTGAGGGCTTCTGCGACCCTGAGTGATTCTTCAGCCTCGTCCTTGAATGTATCCACCAACACGATCCGCTTTGACTCAGCAGGCATGATCTGATCGTAAACCTTAGCTACTTTGAGAGTATCGCCTGTTATAAGCACCACAGCATGCGGAATGGTTCCAACAGGCGGCTTACCCAATATACTCGCGGCAAGCACGCATGAACAACCATCGGCTCCTCCCACCACTGCGGCTCTTTCCATCACTGGAGCGACGGCTGGATGCACGTGCCTCGCTCCGAAGCAGAAAAACGGCACCTTCCCTGCCGCGCGCCGGCACTCACGTGCCGCCTTAGCCCAGCCTGAACTGTGCGCCAAGATGCCAAGTAACGCAGTCTCATACACCCCAAACTCTCCGTATGGCCCCTCAATCCGCATAACTACTTCGTGGTCCTCAAATTCGGCACCTTCGGGAAGTACTTCCACGGTGACAGGTTTGTCTCGAAGCAATGTAAGACATTCCTCGGTACCAGCCATGACCCCCGGACCGGAAGAAAAGATTTCTGCAACTACCCTCGTTTTCTCTAATCCCAGGTGCTTGAGAATCTCATAGGTCTTTATGAAATACACGTCAGTGGTGGCACCGTTGAGGATTTCTTCGTGAGTTGCGGAAAATAGCCTATTCTTGTCTACCTGAAATCTTTCAAGCTCACTCATGGTTTTCATTCCGTCCCACCCCCATTGCCATCTGCTTTATGGCCTCGATCTCGGCTATTCCAAGTTTCCTCACTTCTCCCGGTTTCATATCCCCTAATGCCAGCGGCCCGATCCTCGTCCTTTTGAGCCTGACGACAGGATGACCCACCGCCTTACACATGAGCCTGATTTCGCGCTTCTTACCCTCGCACATCGTCAGTTGCAGCACTGCGCCTGCTTCGTGGCGCCCCACCACTTTCACTCTGGCTGGGCTGGACTTATATCCCCCGATATCAACTCCGTTTCCGAGTGCTTCGAGGGCGCGTCTATCAGGTACGCCCACTACCTCTACCACGTATTCCTTCTCGATCCTGTAGCGCGGATGCATTACAAGATTGGCCAGCTCACCGTCATCCGTGATCAAGAGCAGCCCTTCAGATTCTTTATCCAGCCTTCCCACCGGGTACAGGCGCCTCGGAAAGGTCACCTTTCGCTCTGAGAGCAGGTCCATCACAGTTTTCCGGCCGAATGGGTCTCTACAGGTAGTCAATATGCCCCTTGGCTTGTACATGGCAAACGCCACTCCCTGCGACGGGGCAGCCGCTTGAGTGCCGTCTACCTCCACCTTATCGCGTGATGGATCTACGCTAACGCCCAGCTGCGTGATGACCTTGCCGTTTACCTTGACACGTCCTTCTCCGATAAGACGGTCGGCTTCCCTCCTCGAGCATATCCCGCAGGCGCTCAGGTATCTATTGAGCCTCACAACCACTAGTCTTACCAATCACCTCGTGCTCTCGCTGAGGAATATTATATTCTTACCACCGGCCGGGAGAGAATGGCCATGCGTCTGGGAGCCGAGCTCTTCTGCACTAACTGCATACATGTCGATCCTACCACATTCGTAGAGATGTCCATATCCATAGGCGGGAAAACACTGCCCGCTTCGCGAGGAAGGGACGAGTTTGAGGACCATGCAAGCTTTGAACCGGGTTGCCGTCTGGCCGCCACCGGGAGGCTTAGCGTTTTCAATAAAAGTCCTCTTCTCTTTCGGAACCAGGTAAGACCGGCTTGGCTGATAGAAGCACCAAATCTATCCCTCAGCTCTCTCTCAGTTGGCTTACGTTCAAACCTTTTCCTGGACTCCACGTTCTTGATGAATAACCTGTCGTTGACAGTAATAGTAGAGCCCAACGGAATAGAGTGGTCTGTTGAGCTAAGCCATCCCAAGCTGGGATTAGAGTGGCTTTCACGAGGTACATTTGCGGTACAATTGCCTGCAGGCTTGTGGCTCCCAATTGCGTAAATAAGCCAGAACCTGCTGATACAAGGCCCCTATACCTTCTCGTTTCACATCCAGCACCAGGGTCTCCAGGTTCCGGCGGAATACGTCGAGCAGTTTAACGGCATCGATGTACCTAGCTTCAAAGGTACCTTCCACTCTCCCTCTTTCGGGATAAAAGGGGTTAACTGTGACCCCAAAAAGCTCAAGGCGTTTCAGAACGCAGAACTTCACACTATGAAACTGTCGTATCAACCGTTCGTTTTCGGCAGCAGCCCCTCCTGCGATAAGGCTGACCGGGTTTTCAAAAACGACTGTACCACCATCCAATAACTCCCGGTGCGAGCTTAGGAAAAGGTTTAACGCAGCAGGGCTTACTGCTCCTTCAACCAGTACCGCTCCCCTTGGAGGGAGGCGCACGGGAAGCAGACCCTCGTCCGGGTATTCTCCGATCAACGACCCCTGCGGCAGCACCGCGTCCGGGCTCCCTGACCATGAGTTTAGCTTCAGGATTCTTTCAACGCCCCTAGCTTCTTCGGCAATCACGCTCACTCTTCTGTCCCGTGCTGCTCCAGTGCATAACACCAACCCATCTGCTACATTCATGGGAGCTATCCTACCGAAGGCTCCATCGATAAAGCTGACTCGGACCCCTTCCTCCTCAAACAGCAGCAGTACGCTCTCTAGACCCTTGGAATACGAAGGCCCAGCCAAGACTACTAGACCCGGTTCTTCCACCTTCCCGATTATCACCGGGCCAAGGGACGTGTTGATATCAGTCTCCCTCACCAGCCTCAATTTCGCGCTCGATGCCTCAACACAACGAGTGGAAGTAGCCACCAGCACGCCGGGCTGAACGTATATCCTGGGTTTGGGGAGGCCCGTTACGTTGTCCAGGTTTTCGCCATCGTAACCGATGCTGGTTAACCCAAGCCTCCACCCATCCTCGAGAAAACTGTCCATAAGCGCGGAAAGGGTGGTGGTCTTGCCGGTATTCTTGGCCGTCCCCGCAAACCCAATTCGGAGTGACCTCATTTCTCAAGTGCTCCTCGTCCGCACGGTTTGCCGTCCGGCCCTTCCCGGGTAAACCCCGTCCTCTTTATTGCCCAACAGCCCTTCATACAGCGCCGAGACGAATGAACCGCGCGCCTTGACTTGCTGCAGCACTTTTTGTATTCCCTCCGTGATGCCTCGTGCGAATTCTTCTGCTTTCTCGGTAGGCTGGATTTTCGCTTTGCCGAAAAACCTCATGCCTTCCGTCACGGCCCTGAGAGTATCCACGCGGCTTGCGGCAGATATGGGCCCTCCCGAAAAAGCCTCATCCGAAGAAGAAATCGTTACAGCCACCGCGTCTAATGAAGAGGCCAGGCAGGCATGCAACATGGTTGTGGCAGAAGCCTGGATTCTATCTGAAGTATGGGTCATGAAGCCTACCGGTTCTCCGGGCCACACCGGAGCATCGATTATCGACCGTAGCGCCATGAGCTTAGCGGCGTTGAAATCGACGTAGTTGTCAGACATTTGCCCATTTATTAGTACTTCCGGTGAATAGCAAAACAGAGGTTTCAAGATCGGCCTTCCACCCAGCTTTATACCCATCGTGGCTACGATGAGCATCCCCGCGAAAGCTTTGTAGGCTGGGACACCGCACAGTTCTTCGTTAGTCACGACGTCGTAAGGTAGCCCATATTCGGCAGCGAGTCGTAATGCTTCAGTGCCGTCCACGACAAGCCTCTCAGGGTCGGTTCCTGCCCCTAGAGAACCGTACACCATGTTCACCTTGGTGAGGTCAGCCTTCATTTCGCCTGCCAGAACGACGGTTTCTGGCGTATTTAGCCCCCTGTGAGCTCGAACCTGCCATAACGTCCATGGCATGAGGCTGTGTTTGATGAGCGCCAGGTTTTCTGGGGTGATCGGAGACCCGTCTTCTTCATGTGTAATGTGCCCTTCCAGAAGCCCTTCGTGCCGTGCGCCCCACGAAGGATCGAAGTGGATTACGCCATCAGCGCCCCATGCTTCGACCACCTTAATGTGAGCCACGTCCATGAAGGGGCACCCCGTACCGTACTGTGTAAACACGAGCGGCCTTTCTTTGGAATGACGCACCCGTCTCGGCACCAAACGGCTGGCAGCCTCCGCCGCGTATTCGTTTAATGCTGCTAACTCAGATTCGGAGAGCAAACGCGTCTTCCCCACCGTCTGCCCCAAATCGTAGAATGGTTTGATAAAGGAATCGCAGAGAGCTGCATATTCTCGCCGCAGCTTTTCCACTCCCGCCGAATCGCCCCGCCTTTGGAGTGAGAACATCTCCCGACGGATTTGGGAGCGTTCGATGCCAGGAGACGTGCGCTCTGACGCCCACGCCAATGCTTCATCAGCGATCTCGGAGCAAAGCCGCCCGATTTCCTCGTTAACGAACCTATAAGAGAAGCCCTCGGCTATCTTTGGTTTCTGACGCAACACCTTTGTGTGTTGCTCAGCTTCGAGCCGCCCTTCAATGTAGGCCACCACTTCCTCTGGTGTTGTACCCGGGCCGAACCCAGCGTCAAACCCTAATTCCGCCGCAAGTTCCGGTTTTATGGGCATTCCACCGACCACCATCTTCATCTTCGGCCTCAAACCCGAAGCGTCTGCCAGATCTACGAGCCTGGAAAGTACCGTCTCCACGTCATATCCCAGCGTACGCCCAATGAGGGTGTAGTCGGGCTTATACGCGATCATGTTCTTCACGATTTCTTCCGGTGGAAGATCTGGTGGAAGCAGATTGGTCTCATAGCCCGCTTCGTCCAAAGCACGCCGAATCATTTTTAGCCCGACGTCGTGTACCGGATCGAGGGGAGCGAGTAGGATCTTCTTTTTCTCTTCAACCATGCTTACGACCTCCTCGCAACCACCTGTATTCGTCGCCGGGTTTGTGCACATAACAACGTGCCCTCACCCTTGCTCCAGGGCCGATCGTCTCTACGAAGACGATCTCTGCTTCGTTCAGCCCCATGCGCTTCATTATCTCAAGCATCGTGTTGCGAGCTTCTTCCTCGCTAGTGCACGCTAAAAACGTTTCTACGTCTATGGCGTCCATAACTAGATTGATGGGCTCTTTCATATGCAATTGCCCCCATTCTCTCTCCGGTGAAGTTCCCAATACCTTTTTACGTCTGCGATGACGTTTTCGATATGATTCACCATGGCTTCTTCTGCTGCCACAGGATCCTTTGCTTCTATAGCGTGGAATACTTTTCTGTGGTCGTGGACCACACCGGACCCGACGTTCCGCCTGATGAATTCGAGTATCGGTGCCATTTGGCTGTCCTGACGGACCAGGCGAGATGCAGCGATCAAAACCCTGTTGTGGGAAGCTTCGGACACCAACCTGTGAAAGGTCAAGTCATCTTCGGCATCCACAACCCCTTCCTCGAAATGCTTTTGGTGCACCTCGATACATCGCCTGAGTGCCTCTATCTGTTCGTCGGTGGCGTTCAGTGCTGCCAGTCTGGCTGTCTCTCTCTCGATGGCCCTACGTGCCACCAAAACTTCGACCAGCTCGTCCTTTTCTCCGGCTTGCAAGGCCCGCAAGAGCTCCTCGCTATAGCCCGCCTGCTCCCGTTTCGCGTTGAGCTCACGCAAATGGCGCTTACCAGCCTCAGTGAGCACTCGCCCCTTGAACCCAGATCTTTCGGTCAAACCCTTCTGATCGAGCTCCCTGAGGATTCTACCAGCGGTGGCCTCGCTGACCTGTAGCCCGGCTGCCCGAAGGGCGCTGGCCAAGCTACCGGACCCGGCAGCGCCCTTCGCTTCAGAAATGGCCTTTAACGCTTGATACAATTGCTCGTCGCGAGCGTCCAACATACCGTCCGCACCTGTCATTTAACCAAAGGCCTGTCGAAAATGCCTTCGAGGCCAGCTTTCCTAACCCGTTCGCGTATGGCCGCCACATCTGTGGTGTAAAGGCCGAGCTGCTTCATCCGCTCGAAGTAGACCGATCCTGAGAAGGTGTATTTCTTCCGAAGCCCTTCCGGTTTCTTCACTTGCTCACCAACGTAGGCAATGATGTCGCCTATGGCGAGGCTCGTAGGCAGCTCCAGAAGCTCCATCCCTAGCGCCCATCTGACAGCATTATGCCCGGCGAGCGTTCCAGTCACTATTGCCTCGGTATGACCCACCATAGGGCCGGTCTTCTCGCCGCCGCAGAAGAGGTTATCTACTCCCTCGGTCTTGAGAGCGTTGCTCCTCGGCGAAATGGCCAAATACCTCATTGAATTGCCTCTACCGCCGGAATACGGGTCCTCAAAGCGCGCATTTGCGAAACCCGGTATCTTTCTAAGTTTCTCGAGGGGAAAGAACGAGGTCATGAGCTTTGCATGGCCCGTATCGAGCAGCACGACGTTTTCCGCAAAGTCGGGTAACGCATACTGTTGGCACGCTTTAAAGGTCAGAGCATCTTTTTTGCGCAGCTCCTCGGGTATCGGTATCACGGCCACTCCCTTGGAATCCAATTGTTCGACGATTTCCGGAGCAAGGGATTCCTTGAGCAACTTGCAAGAGCCACTCATTGCCCCGACCGTACCTACGGCGGAGCCGCCCATCATCTCTTTGATTCCCGCCTTCGCGGCGATACTCACGCGCGGACCGAAAGTGGGACAGCGGAGGATGCACATGCAACAACCGTTGCCGTATTTAAGACAGTTCCCTTGAGGCCCGGCAGTGCCTGTACACTCCACGAAAACATCTCCCGTGAACACTTCGCCGTCCTCGCCCTTTACGGCTGTGATCTTTTTCCCCTCCATCTCGATGTCGCTTACGCGGGTCTCAAAGCGGACATCCACTCCCAAATCCCGGACTATCCCCCGCACTTTGGGTTCGATTCGTGCCACATCGTACAGAGTGGCATGTTTGTGCCCAGGGAAATCCACGTTTACGTGTCTCGCCACGCTATCACAGGCTTTGAACAACTCCCCAGCTCCTAGTGCGATCGCTTCTTCCGCAGCAGTGAATCGGCCGTTGTTCCGCATTATCCCTCCCACAAGGCCAGTACCGAGCAGTTGATCTGTGCGTTCGAGCAACAACACCTCAGCTCCGGCCTTACGGGCGGCGATGGCCGCCGCACAACCCGACCATCCACCGCCCACAACCACTACCTTGGCCATAAGCGTGCCTCCTTTGGGAGCTTACTCCTCCGTAAATCCGCTGTACTTGCCTATGATATTCATCAGCCGGACGAGCGCCTTTATGGCAAGTCTCATCTTTTCGGGTATGATATTACCGTTTTCGTCAGATGTACCCTGTCCAGGTGAAATCATGATGTTGCCGTCGTATGCTATCGTCGGGACCACTCCCATTTGGGAGAGGCCGGTTTGTATTGCGTGGGAGCCAGCGTACATGTCTTCGATCGAGAAAATGGGAAAGCCCAAGCCATCACCTTTCCACGTGTTTTCGTAGTTGATTTCAACAGTACAGCAGTTATACGACTTCGAGACCAACAGACCTTGCCTTATCTTCGGATGCAGCTCTTTCAGTTCATCTACAACTAGGTCGTAAAGCTGATCTACAGTCCCAGTGTATGCCTTGGGGTTATCCCTCAATTTCTTGAGCACGGCTATCTGAGTCAACAAAGCCTCTTTTCCTGGGTCCTGCGTCACGTAGGCTGCCTTGCCGTAAGAAGCGAGCGTACCGTACCTATCGCCGTGCATGCCCAGAGCACGCCTGATGGGCACCATGCACTCTTCTTTACCGATCAACAGTCCACTCGTGGCCGCGCCGGAAGCCTTATCCATGCTATATATCATAACATCGGCACCGATCTTGCGCGGGTCAGTCCCTACGAAAGGAAGCCCCCAAGCGTTATCCACAATATACGGTACGTCGAACTCCTGTGCCAGTTCGCCGATGTACTTTTGCAGCAACGGCGCGCCGTCCGAATCTTTGGCGCCGTAACCGTAGCCTGGGGTATCGTAACCGAGCGAAGTGAAGCCGCTCAAGAACTCCACGTGATCATCTGCTGCGCTAGCCAGTTTTTCCGTGGAAGCCTCTACATCGACTTCAGTCAAAAGGGGCACCGGCCAGTACTTGATACCGTGGCAATCATATTTGGCGCCGGCAAGCTTCACTATCACGACATCGAGGTTATTCTGGCGCTTTCCATAGAAGCCAAGTTCGCCGGCGGTGCAGCCTCTATCCGCGAGATAATCTTTATACTTCGGAGGGAACGGCCTGCCGTAGCCGCCTTGGTGGTGCATGTGCTTCTCATAAGGAGCGATGTAGCGCGCCCTGTAGTTATCACCGCGGCCTAGCATAGGGGGAGTGAACAAAGTATCGAAGGCAACCCAAAGACCTGCTTCGCAAGTATTCACTGGGCAAGCGTCGAACTCGTCCCCGTAAACGTCTTTCACGATCTCCCTAATCTGCTCCACAAGCGTTGCGAGCGGGATCACCTCTTTGGCGCCCTTTTCTGAAGCCTCCATCACGTCTTTGGTCATCGGAGCTGGGCACCCGGACACCGCACCCGTAAGCCCAATCTTGCCTTTGAGCTCGTCAGTAATGCCGATTTCCGCGGCTGCCTTCTTAGCCTCTGCATAAATGTTGCCCAAGTTCGCCTGGATGTGTTTATACATCTGCCACCTATACTTAAACTTCGCCATTCTTACCCCTCCTTGATTTGAAGAGCTGTCATTCGAACTCAGCGATCACTTCTACCTCTACCGCTGCCCCCAACGGTAACTCCGAAACCCCTACAGCCGAACGCGCATGTTTACCCTGCTCGCCGAAGACCTGTACCAAGAGTTCGGAGGCGCCGTTGATTACCTTTGGTTGATCGGTAAAGCCGGGAGCACTGTTAACGAAACCCACCACTTTAACGATCCTCGTCACCCTGTCCAGAGAGCCCAGTACTCCCTTAATGGCAGCCAGACAGTTGATGACGCACACTTTGGCGGCCTCATAGCCCTGCTCGAGGCTAAGCTCTTGACCCACTTTGCCCTTGTATGTAAGTTGCCCGCCCTGCAGCGGGATTTGACCCGCCGTATAAACCAGCCCTTTAGACACTATAGCTGGAACATATGCCGCCACGGGTTTGGCCGGCTCCGGTAACGTTATTCCCATTTCCTTCAACTTGTCTTCTGCCTTCAAACTTCGTCCCTCCTTCAACTGCTGGGTACTCATCACTGATGAGCGCCCCGCCGCTTCATACTAACATCGGACGCCATTCTTTTTCAATAGTTTCGTGAGAAAACGGGAATATAATCACTGGAATTGGCCACACTACCTCATGAGGCTTATGGTAGCTGAGCGAAGACGGCTGAAGGGATAATGAACCCTCAGCCCGTCGAGCAAAGGTCGATATCGCGAAAGCGGTATCGGCCGGCGCGAAGATCATTGCTGGTCCAAAACTCTAGTTTTTCGATCAGTAATGGTCGAGCCAAGATAGCTAGGCGGTCAGCTCGATCGCCAGCTATCGGGCAAAGGTCAGGTATGGTCGGAAAGATCATATCTGGCCGGAGCGAAGGCTGCCATAAGCCTTTTGAGTTTTTCGGCGGCATCCAGTAAGTCTTGTGGGTAATTACTTATGTATTCGATACGAAAAAGCCTGTCCTTGAAGATGGCAGGCACATTTAAAAGTGTGTATTCTGAGGGCCGGATACCATCTAATTCCGACCACTCAAATGGGACGGATACAGGAGCCCCTGTCAAGGGTCTCGGTGAGAATAGAGATACTACAGTCTTCCCTATAGCGTTTTGAAGGTAGTCGATGTACACCTTACCCGAGCGCTTCTCCACCCTCCTTTCCAGGGTGACAATATCTGGGTGCTGTTTGAGTACCAGCCTCGCCACCACCTCAACGAATTGCCTGCAGGCTTCGTACGAGAATACCGGTCTAATCGGCACGCAGACGTGAACACCGGTGGCCCCGGAGGTTTTTGGAAAACTGACTAAGCCAACGTAACGTAGTATGTCGCATAAGGTCTTAGCGACTACCTTTACCTGCTCCAAGCCAGCGGGCGGTGCCGGGTCCAGGTCAAAAACTATGTAATTCGGGTATAAAGGGTTAAGCCTGGTCGAAAACCACGGGTGTATTTCGATTGATGCCTGACTGCCAATCCAGAGCATATCCATTTGAGACCTGGCGATCATCAGCCTGGTGCCGGACCGGTCGCTCCACGTTTCAATCCAAGGGGGAGCAGTGACTGGCACGTTCTTTTGGTAGAACCACTTCCCGTGTATGCCATCGGGGTACCTCGTAAAGTAAAGCGGCCGATCTTTTAAGTACCGTAGCAAGTGGCAGCTCATGGACAGGTAGTAATCTATTAGCTGCCCCTTGGTAATGCCATCTTCTGGCCATAGTACCTTATCCAGGTTTGTCAGCTTTACCCCTTGCATTTTACGGGTATTGTTTCCGCGCGGTTCGGCCGACATTCGCTGCTTTCCCGGCGTGCACATTCCCATGTATCATCGCGATCGGTTAGGCTGTGAATAACTGTAGGAGTAGTAATTGGGAGGGGTAGGGGGCAGGGGAAAGAATGTGCAAGCTGTGGAAATTGTGGATAAGCTGCCCTGTTTTGGATTTGGAGGGGCTTAAACCAATGTGCTAAGTACTCCCGAGTAAGGCTTGCGTAGGTGGCAGGCTGAACTATTCCCCTGGGTAACGGCCCATATTGAACTAATCGCCTGAACCCACCGGTTGCGTTGCTCCGGTTGAGAACATTGGCGGACACTGTCGGCATAGACCTGGAAGGGAAGGGCAAGCATTTGGCTGTACAACTGGATGAAACAGCCAGGCAGTCAGGAGCTTCTTTCAGCTTCAAGACCCGGACTGACGACCCGGAGAGGCTTTTGGAACACGTCAAAAACCTCGTAAGAGTTCGGCTAACCGCACGGTAAGGCCACAATCGTGCAATTTACTGAAGCTGCCTGTGCAGTACGTAGCCAGCTGGCCCTGACTCATAGCAGACTTGCAGCTCGTAAACCCTGCCAAGCTGCCTTATCAGCTTCCGTATAGACTCAAAATCGTTATGTGATACTATTCATCTTGCCGGCTCTCCTTTCGTTTGTACCTTTGCACTGGTGGTGCATGCATATCCAGTGTAACCTACGGCTAACGACTCAGGGAGCCGGCCTCGTTCATTATGACTCTCTTCAGGCGCTCATTCTCAGCAGCAAGTGCGCTGTACTCCGGCGGTTCCCGCCCACTACACCACGCCTTACATTCTCAAATGCCCCGCACAACTCCTTGAACTTTCGCACCCAGCGGCCTGCAACACTGTCTCTGATACTGTGCCTGCAAGCCACTATCGAAGTGCTCCCGGTCCCAAGTACCTCCCTCACGATCTGCAGTTTCTGTTCCCGGGTAAACTGCCCGCGTGCCACACGTGGTCACCGCCCCCTGATTTCAATCTACCGACCTTAGGCGTCTCGTCCAAATCAGTTAGGGGGTTAAAAACACAGGATGGCTAAGCTGAGCAGGATCCCCAAAGTAGGCACTGCGTAAAGTTTCGCTCTCAAGTAGCTGCCTAGATGGGCCCGCCGCTGCGATTCGCCCGTTCTGGAGGACGTAGCCTCGATGCGCCACTTGCAGGGCTCTCCTCGCGTTTTGCTCAACCATGAGTATGGTTGTCCCATTACGGTTAAGCTCGAGTATGGCCTCAAATATCCTGTCAACCATCACGGGAGCAAGCCCCATGGACGGCTCATCTAGCAGCAGCAGCTCAGGCCTCATCATGAGTGCCCTTCCTATGGCGAGCATCTGCTGCTCTCCTCCAGATAGCGTACCAGCCCGCTGTTGCCTACGTTCCTTCAGCCTCGGGAAAAGCGAGTAGACGTACTCCATTGCGTCAGCGTCTGAACTCCCCAGTTTTAGATTCTCTTCGACCGTCATCCGCGAGAAGATCCTTCTCCCCTCAGGCACAAGGCCAATCCCTTTCCTTACAACACGGAATGGGTTTTCACCCGTTATATCCTCGCCCTTGAAGCAAATCTTGCCCCTATCTGGTTTCAGGCTGCCCAGTATTGTCTTTATAGTGGTAGTCTTTCCCGCCCCGTTTGCGCCCAACAAGCACACGACTTCCCCCTGTTTGACCTCGAGACTAATTCCATGAAGAACCTTGACGCGATCGTAGCCTGCCTCCACCTCACTCAACTCAAGCATGGGCCGGCTCGTAAGTTGTGAAATTGCCCTTTCGTAATACGGTATCTGGTGCCCGAGGTATACTTCGACTACTCCCTGGTCGGCCATTACGTTCTCGGGTGGGCCTTCCGCGATCTTCCTGCCGTGGTCAAGCACGATGACCCTGTCTGAAACGCCTGCCACAAGGGGCATTTGATGTTCGACCAGCACAATTGAGTACCCTTCATGCTTGAGTGTGTTTATCCTTTCCATCAGCTCTTGTAGTTCTGCCGGATTCATCCCAGCCGCCGGTTCATCCAGAAGGATGACTTCGGGGTTTCCGGCTATGGCTCGGGCCACCTCTAGTATCTTTCGGTGCGCATAGCTCAAGCCATCAGCGGGCTGGTCCTGCCTTAAAGCCAGGTCCCGGTCTAAGAATTCGAGAACGTCCCCCGCACCCGTCGCGGCTGTAAGGTCAAGCCCCACAAGGACATTCTCTGCAACCGTCATACCCTTGAACAACCGCAGGTTCTGAAATGTCCTCGATAGCCCCAGCTTGTATACAGTATGTGGCTTCAGTCCATTCAGTTTTTTCCCTTTTAAGAAGAACTCCCCATCGTCCGGTTTTGTGACCCCTGTCAGAATGTTTATCAGGGTGGTCTTGCCTGCGCCGTTAGGTCCGATAATGCTTAGCACCTCACCCCTGCGAAGCTCAAAGCTCACTCCATCGAGGACAAGAAGGCCCTCAAACCTTTTAGTAATGTTCCTCACAACCAGTACGGGCTCGTTGCACGGTGCTAAGCCGACTTTCCTCTCCTTGCGACACCCGCCCCTTGGCATTGAGCACAGTCCAGGCTTCTGAGGAAGAATACCCTGAGGCCGGTAAATCATCATTATAACCAGGAGAATCCCGTATATAGCCATGCGGTAGACACTATAGGTTCGCAGTATCTCTGGGACCAGCACCAGAGCAACTACTCCTAGCAGCGTGCCGGTTTGATTGCCTGTTCCACCAAGTATGACCATGCAGTAGACGGTGATGAGCTCGCCCAGGGTGAAGTTCTGCGGAAACACAGCTCCTTGCCACGCAGAAAAAAGCACCCCTGCAGTGCTTGCAAACGCCGCGCCCGTAGCATAAGCCAGCATCTGATAATGCAGCGGATCTACGCCGAGGCTCTGTGCTGCAATAACGTCGTCTCTGAGAGCTCTCCATTTGAGCCCCGTCTGAGACCTGATCAGGCGAGTATAAACCAGATAGGCCGCCAGGGCAAACAGGAG
The DNA here is from genome assembly GCA_012840015.1 of Bacillota bacterium. GTDB lineage: Bacteria > Bacillota > Sulfobacillia > DUMF01 > DUMF01 > DUMF01. The sequence continues at coordinate 76,426 of DUMF01000002.1, read as the reverse complement.
GAGCAAGTAGTAATTTTGTTGGGGTGTAGCAATGGTTAGAGCCCCAAACCTGGGCGGATCTATCTCGACGATTCCGTTAGGTCCGTTCGTGATGTTAACGGGCCGGTCAAGGTTTGTAAGGAAAATGCGAAGGATTTCAGCGAAACTCATTGTAACTACAGCCAGGTAGTCCCCCCTGAGGCGAAGCGTCGCAAGCCCGATCAACAGGCTCACTCCGACCGCAATGAGGACAGCCAGCGGCAGCACTGTCAAGAAGGGAAGGTGGACGCCAAGTTGCGGCGATGCTAGCAATGCATAGACATATGCCCCAATAGCGTAAAAGGCTATATAGCCCATGTCTAGCAACCCTGCAAGCCCTACCAGAACATTCAGCCCTAACGCCAGCACAACGTAAAGGCTAATCGTTGTCAGGAGCCTGAGATGGTAAGGGTTTGAATCAAACAGAGGTAACAAACCAAGTGCTATGGCTGCGACGATTACAATGGACTGGTTTTCTTTTGTGCGCTTCACTTCGTCACACCTTCTCCGGTACGTCGTCCCCAAGGATCCCGTTTGGCCGCAGGATCAAGCAGATAATCAGAATGGCGAAAGCGATGGCGTCCTTATAGACCGGCGCTATAAAGGCAGTCCCCATGCTCTCTGCAAGGCCCAGTACTACTCCTCCAAGCACAGCTCCTTCGAGGTTCCCGATGCCCCCCAGAACAGCGGCGGTGAATGCCTTCATCCCTGCGGAAAAACCAAGGGAGAAATCTATCTGAGTATAGTAAAGCCCTATTAGAACTCCCCCGGCCCCCGCAAGAGCGGAACCCAGGGCAAACGTAAACGCAATGACGTAGTCTATCGGTATACCCATGAAACCCGCAGCTTCAATGTCTTCAGCGGTCGCCCTCATCATTCGTCCGAGGCTGGTAGTGCGAATCACGTAGTTCAGCCCGAGGGTCAGTATAATTGAAACTCCAATCACTAGAAGACCGGTAGACGACACCGTAATCGTGCCCACCTTGAGGTACAGCCCGGATGGTATTACGGAGGTCAGGGGATACACCTTGGCCCTGCCGCCAGTCGCAAGCATGACCACGTTCTGCAGGAAAATCGAAACTCCTATTGCACTGATAAGTGGCGCAAGCCTGGTTGCCTTCCGCAGAGGTCTGTATGCGAATCTCTCGATTGCCATTCCCAACGCGACGCCAACGCCCATGGCAACCGCCAGCACGAGCAACAGGGTCACTGCAGGATAGGCAGCTATACGGCTTTTCAGTAGAGCGGTGAGAGCTGCCCAGCCTGCAAATGAACACACCATGAACACGTCACCGTGCGCGAAGTTCAAGACCCGGAGGATGCCATATACCATGGAATATCCCAGGGCAAGCAGTGCATATACGCTTCCCAAAACTAACCCGTTCACCAACTGCTGGGGTAGATGCCCCCAGAAGCCCATTCCCCACACCTCACTTAATGTTGCCTGTAGTGTATTTCTTCACCTCAACGAAGTCACTTCCGCTCACTTTCAGAACGAAGATTTCTCCACCTACAAGATCCCCCTTGGCATCGAAACTCACCGGGAATCCGAGGATACCCTTATAGTCCTTGGTAGCATGCAGGGCTTTCAGTACCCCTTGCCTGGTTAAGTCCCCGGCCTTATGGGCTTCCTTTATGGCATTCAAGAGTATTTTCGTGGCTTCGTAACTCTGCCCTGAGAAGATGCTCATCCCTTCGTACTTCCCCTCAAATTTCTGAACGAACTCTCGGGCTTCCGGAACCTCCTTGACGTTCCTCCCAATGGCTGTCACAAACATACCCTGGACCGCCTCGCCCCCACCGCCTATGAGCTGATCCCTTTCCCTGCACCCATCTCCGCCCATAAGGGCAGGTTTTACACCCACTCCAGCTAGCTGTTTAGCGAGTGCGGCAGCTTGAGCGGGGTTTGCAAAAGCCATATAGACCATCTCCGGATTGTACGACTTTATCAAGGCGACAAGCGCGCTAAAGTCCTTGTCCTGAGTGCTCACCTGGTCTCGTTTGATCTGCGTCAGGCCGTACGATTTCAAGCCCTTTTCAACCTGATCAGCCAAGCCTTGACCGTAAGTGGTTTTATCGTCCAGGATATAGACTTTTGTGGGTTTGATCTCGTTGTATATGAAAGCCGCCGCCGCCATGCCCTGTGCATCGTCCCTCGGGCAAATGCGGTGCATGACCTTAAAGCCTTTCTCTGTGAGCTCGGGCGTTGTACCAGATTGCGATATGATCACAAGTCCTGCCTTTTCATACACTGGCAAAGCTGCTGCAATAACACTGCTGTTCATCGGGCCAACCACACCAAGCACGTCAGGGTCAGCGACGAATTTGTCCGCCACGATCTTGCCCTTCGCTGGGTCACCCGCGTCATCGCCCACTACGACTTCCACAGTTTTTCCGTCGATCCCGCCTGATTGGTTACACTCCTCCACAGCCATCTTGATGGCGTTAAGCGAATCGAGGCCGATCTTCGACAATTCGCCCGTGAAAGGTCCAGCTGCACCGATCTTAATTGACTTTCGACCCGAATTCGAACATCCCACAACGGCCAACATTGCTAGAAACACGACGAGGAACCCCGAAACTACCTTTCTCATTTGCTTAGCCTCCCTCTCAGTTTTGTAAAACTCGAAGCACGGTACAAGGGAAACAAAAAACCCGTCCTGCAAGGGACGGGGTTTCCGCGGTGCCACCCTAGTGCACGGCATTAAAGACCGTACGCTCTTTTTCCGGTACGCAGGAGCTCTCTCCCGTTATACCGTAGCCTTTTAACGGTGGCATCCGTCCAAGCCTACCTACGACTTCGGCCGGCAACTCCAAGGCCCATTCACTGGTCTCCGGTTAGGAGACTCACACCAGCCAATCTCCCTCTCTGCAACCAGAGGTCTACCAGCTACTCTTCCCCTTCATCGTCTTTCGCTTTTGCTTATTATATGTACCTCTCTGGGCCCTTTGTGTCAAGACCTAACTTGACCGAGTCTGCGTCAACGTTTAGTAGGCGAACCCCGCAGTTTGTTGAGTTTAAGCTGACATTATCGTCGGCAAAGCACGTACGATTTGCCTTAAGGCGAATTTAACCCACGGCCTGCTCGAGAAAGGCCCTTTTAGTGCCGGTAACGTTGCGTTCAGCCAAGCCTCTGTGTCTATGCCGCTGTATGTACGTTCTACACGCGCTGCCATGGCGTCAACCGCCTTTTGATTTCAGGGCGCCCTTTCGACGCCTTTGCAGATTCCCGTGGGGATGTTGCCAAACCCAGCTTCCAAGAGTGTGATTGCGCCAAGGACTGCACCAGGGAGAGATAGGTCACCTGTGAGGTGTGGTTGGGGAACGTGGTCTTGGAGAGCTTCCCTCACGCCGTGAATGCAAAGTACCCCTTCCCCGTGAGGTAGGGTCTCTACCCAGCACTTCCTCAGTGCCATCGCCCGCCTACCGGCAGCGTACATTCCATAGTAGGTAACAGAGGGACGGATGAAGAAGAAATAAGACTTCTGTAGCCCGCTTACTCGCGAAACGGCCTGCCCCGCACTAATGGACGTTTGAGTGTATCCGCCTCTTACTGTAGAAGTCCGTGAACTGTGCCACAGTCCGGTACGCTTCCGTGAACGTATCGAACTGCTGCCCGGCCAGGCATTCATCCACAAGTATTCGGTGAAACGACTCTGTGTGAGCGTTCTGCAAGTTCCCATGTATTATGGCAATCGGTTAGGCTGTGAATAACTGTTGGAATAGTAGTTGGGAGGGGGTAAGAGGAAGGGGTTTGCAAGCTTTTCAAATTGTGGATAAGCTGTCCCGTTTTGGTAGAGCGGGTTGGCAATACGGCAAGGCCAGTTGCTGGAGGGGCCCGAACCAATGTGTCCAAGTACTCCAGAGTAAACGGCTTGCGTGGGTGGCAGGCTGAACTATTCCCTTGGGTAATGGTCCATATTGACTGATCGCCTGAACCCAGCCGGTCGTGATGTCTGGTTGAGAAGATCAGCGGAAGCCCCTCCACTGGAGGCTTGCCCCTGATCAAGTTGCATGGCGGGAAGCACGGCCATGGCTCAGATGCAGCCCACGCATCCGAGAAGTCTCGGGGGTGAAGAGCATGATCACTGTTGGCATTGACCTGGCAAGGAAGGTCAAGCACGCCGCTCTAGCGGTGGATGAAACAGCCTGGCAGTCAGGGGCTCCTTTTAGCTTCGAGACCCGTGTTGACGATCTGGACAGGCCTGCGGAGTACGTGAAAAACCTCCTTCCGGGTGAAGGGTCGTTGCGTTTCATGATGGAGCCTAGCAAGTTTTAGGTAGCCGTACGCGTACCCCTTGCACTCGATCAACTCGCAAAGCCGTTCCTTGACCTGTTCATCGCTTACGATCGCCCCATCAACCCTGTAGCATATGCTAGGCAACGGCCGACCGCCGCAGTGCTTCCTTTCTTGCTTAGACTTGTGTAACCGCCGGTAGTAATACGTTGAACGGCTGACGCCAACGCTCCTTAGCACTATCCCAGGCCTATGGCCATCCTGAATCCACTTGTCCCTTAGCTCTAACTTTTCTGCCAACTGCGCTCCGTTTTTTTACCAAATCCCAATCCCTGAGAATGGCGATCTCCAGGTCTTTTTCGCGCAAGAGCCTCTTTAGGCGCTCATTCTAAGCAGCAAGTGCTCTGTACTCCGGCAGTTCCCGGCCCACTATACCACGCCTTGCATTATCATGAACTTCCGCACCAGTGGCCTGCAACATTGTCTCTGACACTGTGCCTGCGAGCCACCATAGAAGTGCTCCCGGTCTCGAGCACTTCCCTCACTATTTGCAGCTTCTGTTACCGAGTGCCTCATCTCAACCTAGCAACCTTAGGGCATCTCGTCCAAATCAGTTAGGGGGCTAAAACCTGATAATGTCCCAGAAAGAGACGATCTGTTTGCTTAGCAAGATGAGCCTCACTCCTTTGCATGGTTTTTCTCTATCAACTCCATATTTGGGGCTCAAGTATTTACTCCAGCCCATAAAACTTGCTCCACGAAAACTTTACGCCGACGCTTCCTGATAGCGTAGACTCGTCCCCTCGGCGGTAGCCTGGTCTTGAAGTCAATGTCAACTAGTGCTAATCTATAAGTATCTGCTTATATAAGTAACCGATTTCAAAACTCAAACGTTAGGGAGGAACGACTGTGCGGCCACCGGAAGAAGCGATCCGTGCCCTGCGGGCCCTTGGTCAGGAGACCAGATACAAAATATTCAAGCTCCTGTGCTCGCGCAGTCTGAGCGTGGAGGAGCTAAGCCGTGCACTTCGGATCAGCCAGCCTGCTATCTCCCAGCACCTGAAAGTGCTCAGACAGGCTGGCCTCGTAAGTATCCGGAAGCAGGGACGTTTATCACTCTGCTGCATTGACGCTTCGTTAGTGCTTGAGCTTGTAGAGCATTTGAAACACTTGATTGCCGGGTGCGCAGGGGAGAGTCCCTGCTGATCCAGCCGTGTGACGTATCACTTATCCCTGTTACAGAGCCGTAGTTTTTAGACACTCTATGCAAAAGGGAGGTTGGTATTCATGGCGTTCGAATATGCCAAGGCTATGCTGGGCGAGGCAGTGCTCAAGCAGGGTCTCAAGTATCTCGTGAACAATCCCGAAGAGAACCTCACCAAGATTCTTAAGTGGGGCGAAACCATAGCCCGCGAGGAAGCCCACAAGCAGTATGTACGCAGCTGGATGCAGATGTTTGAGGACGAGAACAACAACTGGCGGAAGCTCATCGTCAGAGTACTCAAACAAGCCCATCCAAACGTGATTAACAAACTGGGGATAAACTTTTTCATCAATGCAGGAGTGCTTGCCCCGGCGGCTAGGGAGCGCTCAGAAAAGAAGTACAGCGTTCACGTGCCGTGGGCGATCCTGATAGACCCCACAGGGCGCTGCAACCTCAGGTGCAAGGGTTGCTGGGCCGCGGAATACGACCGAACTCTTGACATGGACTACTCCACTTTGGATCGAGTAATCACCGAGGCAGAAGAACTGGGCATCAGGTTCATCGTGGTATCGGGCGGCGAGCCCCTGGTAAGAATGCAGGATCTTTTGGAACTGGCTCGGAAGCACGACGAATCGGTGTTCCACGTGTTTACCAACGGTACGCTAATCGATTCCGAAGCCGCACGTAGATTCGCACAAACGGGAAACATCACTTTCGCGATAAGCTTGGAGGGCTTCGAGCAACAAACCGACGCTAGGCGGGGCAAAGGCGTATTCCAAAGAATAATGCGCGCCATGGACAACCTCAGGGAAGCAGGAGTAGTCTTCGGCTTCTCAGCAACCTACGCAAGGGACAATACCGAAGCTATTGGAAGCGACCAGTTCATAGATCTTATGGTGGACAAAGGATGCGCTTTCGGCTGGCTGTTCACGTATGTGCCTGTTGGCGGAGAAGCGGATGTCAGGTACATGGCCACGCCAGAGCAGCGCAAGTGGATGTATGAACAGGTGCAAAGATGGCGCCGGGAAAAGCCCATTTTCGTAGCGGACTTCTGGAACGACGGTGCAGCTGTTGGAGGGTGCATCGCTGGCGGGCGCAACTATTTCCACATCAATGCAATGGGCGATGTGGAACCGTGCGCTTTTATACATTATGCCAACGTGAACATCAAGAATACCGGCCTGGTCAATGCACTCAAATGTCCTCTGTTCAAGGCCTATCAGGCCAGACAACCATTCAATACGAACCACATGAGGCCATGCCCGCTCATCGACAACCCGAAAGCGCTGGAAGAAATCGTGGCAGAGTCAGGTGCTTACCCAACCCAGAAGAACGGCATCACCGCCTCCCAGCTGTGCCAACCGTTGTATGGCTATGCCGAGGCATGGGGCAAGATCGCAGACAAGATCTGGCAAGGACAGGCAACTGCGGCTCAATAGTTCCTGCACCGGTGGCGTAATCGCCGGGAACTATGTCTCCCGGCGATTTTTCGTTGAGTTTGCAGGAAGCCGTACGTAGAGTTCCGGCCTTTTCCGCGCCGGAGGCCCCTGCCTTCAGGCATGGGAGGAAGGCGCGGCATTTTTTCACTACCATGAAGCCATGAAGCGCTGCAACGTCGTGCTCCGCCACGTGGACCGCGGCCAACTTGCGCTGCTGCCAGATATTCTTTGAACGAGATCCTGTGCCTTCCTACCCCAACTGTGCACCGAGTTCCAGGACCATTCCGCGTACAGAGCCCTGCGTCAGACAGCTGGGAACTCTTTCTCAGCGTTTTGCCACCGACATAGCTACTGGAGAAGAAGTACGCATCAAGTCCGGGTTGGTGGCAAAGGCCTTGTGAGCCACCATCGCAGTCCAAGGAATTTTTGCCCGGTAGAGTGTGATGGACGAATACTGGTGGATGGGTCAATAGCCTCGCCAGTGCCAGTAGCTGCAGCCGGAGAAACAGGTTCACCGGTTGTGGTGGCCGTACATGTAAGCCCGCACGTGGATCGAACTGACCTGCTAATACGAGCGAGGGAGTGATGGATGGATGTAAATTGAAGCATACTTATCGCCTGCTGCACACCTCAGCTGTTTTTCCGTACCTGACATCTGTGCTACCGGACACGTTTATATTGTCAGCCGCTCACTGGGCCTTTTGTGGTAACACCTCTTAGCACGTGGCCCCTTCCATATATTGCTGCCTGCTGAAGCCAGCAGTTTAAGCGGGTCGGGGATCCTATCCGGTCAGGAAAGACAGCAGGGCAGCAAGCAACCACCATGCATCAGTTAGGTAAGCTCGTGCTCGTAGCCCTGCGGAGTTCTTCCCTCCACAAGACTCTGCATGTCCACTTCGCTCGCCCCCAACAACCCTATCACGCCTCCCAGCTCTTTGCCCCTACACTCTTTCGTCCTGCCTCCTGGGGGGGCGCTGGGGTACCAGTGCTCCGTCCCAGGGTCGTACCCTTATGGAAGAATGAACCGGCTTCGCTCACCCAAGACTGCACACCTGTTTTCGCTGCTTCCTGGCTTTAAGCTACCAACCCAAGTCGCTCCAGCCGGTATGTCCCAAGCACTTTTATGGGATCCCACACCTGCTTCCCCTTAATCAACGCAAACAATACCCGCAACAAATTGCATGCCAGGACTATCAGCGCCTGCTGCGCCATCAACGGGTTGTCTTTCCTTGTCTTGAAATAGCGGTACGACGCCCTGAATTGAGCATTCCTGCATAATCATCGTCGGCACAATCTGGTACAGTACGCTCCGCAGCCCCGATCGCACACGCTTCGTTGGAGTCGTTCTCCACAAGCTTCAATCCCGCAAGTTTGTGCAAGTACCGCCAATCCTCATGCCTGCTCGGGTCCCCTATTCTCCCCAGAAAACCTCGCACAAGCATAACCCCTACTCCAGGCATACTCAACACGTACTCACCCAAACCCGTCCTGTCCAAAGCCTCTTGCAATTCGAGATTCAATCTCTGCACTCATGATAACGCGCAAGCGCCTCCTACCACCGCTTGGGGCTCTGCCGTCTCGTCTGCGAGCAATCGCTCAACCTGACGCGTCAAAACAGCCGCTTGCATCACCGGGTAAGGTACTGCGCGCCGTTCCATACGTCGCTCCTTGACTTGAGTTCCGCGAAAGTCAGCAGCACGGTAAGCCCCCGAGGCAATAACGTCGGATAAGGGCAAGCAGCTTTCTGTCAGCAGCTACTATGGCAACCTGGTAACCTTTTTTGGCGCGAAGGGAAGGGAAAATGCCTGGACCGGACCGGGTACCTGCACTGCCCGGTGTGTCACCTGGACTAGGATCCAGCGGAGGATACTCCAGTCCTCCCTGGCAATATGACCGGTGTAAGGCTACAGCTCCGACAGGGGGCCTCTTGGCAGTCTAATCTCGTTGGGACAGCAGACGGTCTTTTATAAAGCGTAAGAGATGCTCTCATAAAGGTAACTAACCCGGATGAGGAGCCAATACTCGATGAGCTGCTCCTTAGTAAGGCCGCCTTCGGGCCACAGCACCTTATCCGGGTTAGTTACCTTGAAATCTGACATTCTAAAGGATCCTTGTCCGGTCGGATTCTAACGAGCACAGGTTGTCTAAGCCTGAGGTCGCGCGTGAACTCGGCATACGAGACTTCGCAGCAGAGTGTGGGTTTCACCCATTTACTTCTTCTAGCTACGCACCGGGGAATGGCAGATAGCGAGAGATCAAAAGGACACTCCGTGGCCTCAGTAGTGTGTGTGATCAGATCTGCCACATCAGATACTCCCAAGCCTGATCCGACGTTGCCCACATACCTCAGATGCCTTTGATCGTAACAGCCTACGGCTATAGAAGCCAGGCCACCCGTCTCCCCATAAGTCAGACCGCCTACTACACAGTCCAGCGTCAGGCGTCGCCTGAACTTGAGCCAATAGCGCGAACGCCGGCCTGGCACATAAGGCGACTCTAAAAGTTTGGCCACCACCCCCTCCATCCCCGTCGAACACGCGACCTCATACAGTTCTTTTCCCTTGCCACTAACCCATACGTTCTTCACTACGATATCTGTATCTACTACCCTGTTTTCCAACAAGGATTTCCTTTCAACGAGTGGCATTCCCATTACGCTTTGAGCACCATCGTAGAGAATATCGAACACAACGAAACTGACCGGGTGGGTGTGCCCACGGAGAGCTTGGAAATCGGGCCTGCCGTTCACGAGGCATACTATCTCTCCGTCGAGTACTACCCCTGAAGTGGTAGCAAGTGCATTGCGGATGCGGCGGAGCTCGGGGAATTCCGGTGTAAGCTGCCTTAAGTTTCTGCTCTGAACCCGAAGCTCATCCCCGGCGAAAACGATCGCCCGATACCCATCCCATTTTGGTTCGTAGGCATATGCCGGGTCGTCGATGAGCTTCTCCCCGTCCACCGGTAGCATCGGCCTCAAGTCGAAGTCATAATCCAAGTGCCGTCCGGCCCCCTTCGTTCTGAGCCTGCTGGGCTAAGGCCATGCTTTTCCGGAGCGCTTCCATCAGATCGAGCACCCTACCCTCCTCTGCCCTGGCAGGGGTTTCCACCTCATTGGCCTCTACCTTTTGCTCGATCAGCTTGATCAAGTATTCTCGGCGGCCGCTCCGGTAAGCCTCGGGGTCAAAACGTTCGTGCATCATATCCACTAAAGCTTTTGCCATTTCGAGCTCGCGCGGTTCGATTTTAGGTATCGGCTCACCGGGCTGCAGTTCGGCAGGGTTCCTGATTTCGTCCGGCCAAAGCATAGTCTGGAGTACCAGTGTGTTTCCACGATAAGGCTTAATGGCCGCAAGCGATTCTCGAGTCCGTACTCTAAACCTCGCAACCCCTACTCTACCCTGTTCCATCAAAACGCAACCCAGTAAAGCATATGCTTTCCGGCCCCCTTCAGCGGGTTGCAAGTAGTAGGGCTTGTCGAAATACAAGGAATCGATTTCGCTCGAGTCCACGAAATCGTTTATGTTGATTACCTTGGTTTGGGAGTCTGGCATGAACTCGTATTCTTCGCGGTTCAGAAGCACATATTGTCCGCTTTGCACTTCATACCCCCAGGCGATCTCGTTGGCGGTCACTTCCCTATCGCAACTTGGGCACCACTTTTTATAACGAATCGGCGTACCGCACGCGGCATGGGTCTTTCTTTTCCGTAGCAGCGTAGAGCCTGACGGGGATCGCAACCAACCCGAAGGCAATAGAACCCTTCCAGATAGGCCTCATTTGGCGCCCTACGCCTCACTATTCCCCTGCATTGGAGTCTCCTGCTCCTTCGTCTGTGGTCCTTTTCCCCTATTCCGGATCATTGAACTGATCTGGCTCACGATCTGAGGAGCCAGGTCTATCGCCTTATCGAGTAGTTGCCCTTCTTCTATGGACAGTAGGCGAACGTGACCTTTTCCGGCCACAAGAAAGCCCATGGGTTGCACCGAGACTCCCGCACCGCTCCCTCCGGCAAATGGCAAGGAACCGCTGGCACCGGGGCTCTGTTCACCCCTACTCGTCTCATATTCTCCTCCACCAGCCGCAAACCCGAAAGAGACCTTCGATACGGGAATGATCACCGTACCATCTTCGGCTTGCACGGCATCCCCTACCACGGTATTAACGTTAACCATATCTCGGATCGATTCCATGGCAGTCTTCATAAGACCCTGGATAGGATGCTCTCCTTCCACACAAATCCCTCCGCAGCCACCGTTTGATTTAGTTTTTCACCTTGTTGCCTTGTAGTATTCCCACGCAGCGGAAGCCAACGCGAGAATTAGACCGCCGAGGCGCGTACGTACTTTCAATCTAAGCACTAAATCGGCCGACCCCGGCTCAAACACTGGAGTCACGCTAGCTTTGAACTTCTTGAGGAATAGCTGCGTGACGGGGATCAAGCCACAAGCGACGCCGTAACTGACCGCGGTTCTTTCTGGCTTAGCACCGCCGACCTCAAGACACGCATTGACCGCTGCTAGTCCATGCTTCTCCAAGACTGAAATGAACCGACGCGTTACCCGAAGTGTCGCTCTAGCATTTTTCAAAAAGTTTCTCTTGCGTGCCTGGTGCTTACGCTTCTTCCGCCCGCGGCGGGGTGATGGGGATGGAATCCTGAATCGGAGGAGGCCCAAGACGTTGAATTGTATGTCCAACCTAGTCTTGCCACCCTGCAATCTAAGCTGGAGGGTACCAGTGCAGGGAGCAAACCAAACGAGACAAAAAAGCAGGAAAGACACACCACCCACGGACACCCATTTCATGGTAACATTATTCCCGTGGTTGGTTTAGATCAGTCCTTCGTTGCCGATCGGCGGCAACTCCTTCAGAGAATTCAACCCAAGCAATTCCAAGAAAAGAGGAGTAGTGGCGTAAGTGACCGGCCTACCTGGCAGTCTCTTCCTCCCTGCCTCTTCGATGAGCCCTCGCTCTAGCAGAGTCTCCAGCGGCCCATCGCATTTTACGCCCCTCAGTACTTCAATCTCGGCTCTCGTCACCGGCTGCTTATAAGCGATTATGGCCAGCGTCTCGAGTGCCGCCCTCGAGAGGCCCCTGGCTTCCCTAGTGAATGCGGCATTCATCAGCAGTTTTTCTCCGTATTCCTTCTTGGTGCGCAACGTGTAGCCTCCACCAAGCCGTACGAGGGCTATGCCGTGGTGCGGGCTCCCGAGCTCCTTTTCTAAGCTCTCTAGGGCATCGGCCACCTCGAGTTCCGTGAGACCTGTCCCCTTAGCGATCTCACCAATCGTGAGGGCACGATTTGAAACGAAAAGCAAGGCCTCGATGAGCGCTACCGTGTTAGGCTCCATGTTTCGACTGCACCCGTTTGCATATTACTATCTCTCCAAATGCTTCACGTTGTTTAAGCACGATCTTGCGCCGCCGGTTTAGTTCCAGTGCTAACAGCAGCCCCGCCACCGGCCGCCGCACGTCATCGTAGTGCCCCACGAAATCCCTGAACGTGATGGCTTTTCGTGAGCCCAGCAGCTTCCGGGCAAGTTCTATAAAAAGCTTTCGCCATAGCGGGTAATCGTTGTGGAATACGAGAGGAAAGAGCTTATGGCTCATATGGAGACTTACCCGGCGGAACTCCTCCATCCCGAGGCACGGCTGCACCGCCCTCCGCGGAAGCACCTGAAGTTCCACAGGCCAGGGCTCGCAGCCACGTGCCAACACCCCCCTCTGGCCAGCAATGAGACTTTTCAGCACACTTACCCCTCTCTCAATGAAGGGAGCAGCTTTGGCTGCTATATCCTCTGGACCGCCAGATCCGTTCTCACTCAACGCACTAGTCTCTTCCGCGTCACCGCCCTTGGCGCCTTCTCCTGTTCTTGGCAGGAGGCTTACCACCTTGAGTCTGAGCACACGAGCCGCTTCCACGACAAACTGTGTCGCTTCATCCAATTCGGATTCCGTGAACCGTCCGGAGCACGAGCGTACGAACTGACGTGTTATCGAACTCAAGGCGATTTCAAGCGGCTTAGCCAGCCCATCTCTCACTTTTGCAAGAATGCTCCATGCCCCTTCAGGCACTTCTCTATCCCCACCAACGAGTGATCAGATTCAACAACGGGTTTAACGCTGTAGCAGCCAAACTAAAGGTAATTCTAGCAAAAAAAGAAGCGATCCCACCAATAAGGCTGCCTATCCGGCCCGAGATCAGAAGCAGGAGCAATAGCAGCGGCCCATACGTTTCCAGCGCTTGAAGAATCTGCTCCATGCGTGGAGATCTCACGAGCGAAAGCACTTTTGAGCCGTCCAATGGGGGCACAGGCAAAATATTGAAGGCTGCCAGCCCAATGTTGATCGAGGCACAAATCCGGAGTACTTGAAGGAGCAGTTCACCGGAATGCACTACACTAAGCAAGATTACCACCATCCAGCAGCCAACGGCCACTGCTAAGTTCATCAGAGGCCCAGCGAGAGCCACCAGCAACATGTCTCGCTTCGGTCGCCGGAAATTGAACGGATTTACGTGCACGGGCTTCGCCCAGCCGAATCCGTACAGAAGCAGCAAAACTGTGCCTACGATGTCGAAATGCATCCAGGGTTCGAGAGTGAGCCGTCCCTCCATCCGGGGGGTAGGATCGCCAAGCCTATCAGCGGCTAAGGCATGAGCGAATTCGTGAAAGGAGACCCCCACTACCAACCCCGGGATGGAAAGGATAATACTCCTGATGTCCACGCTCCAGACGCCCACTTCACATTCCCGGCCGCTGGCCCATAGCTTTAGCCAACTTTTTAGCTTCCAACCAAACAGGTACTTTGTCCCGCTTAACCAGGTCCATGTAGCTCTCCCGTTCTACCACGACAGCGGACTTGCCTCCAGATGCCATTACCACAGCCGGCCGCGGGAAGCGGTTATAATTTGAAGCCATGGCATAATGATATGCACCCGTACATGTTACCGCAAGCAAGTCACCCGCTGAAACGGGCGGCAGCTCGCACCCCTTGGTGATCACATCGCCCGATTCGCAGCACTTGCCCGCAACGGTAAACACTCTTCTCTGATGAGTGATGGGCTTTCTCACCGGCAAGACAGTATACTGCGCTCCGTAAAGAGCATGCCTGGGGTTTTCGAACATTCCGCCATCTACGAGCACATAGGACTCTCCTACCCTGTGATTCTTAATTGCCCCAACCCGATAGACAGTGATTCCCGCTTCAGCCACCAGCGACCTCCCCGGTTCCAAAGTCAAAACGGGATACCGGAGGCCGTAGTAACTCGCCGCCTCCTCCACAGCATGGGCTACAGCTTCGACGTAGCTCACTATCGGCGGAGGGTCGTCTCCCTCAAGGTATTTCACTCCTAGGCCGCCCCCCATATCGAGCTCCAATAGTTCTACGCCCGTCTCCTGTTTCACTTCCCACCTTAATGTTTCCATCTTCCACGCGGCGCGCTGGAAAGATTCCAGGTTGAACACCTGCGAACCGATGTGACAGTGAAGGCCGGCCACATGCAGACTTCTCATCTGCAAGGCCCTCTTCACCGCTGCCATAGCGTCCCCTTCTATCAGGCTAAATCCGAATTTGGAGTCCGACTGACCGGTATCGATATACTCATGCGTATGGGCGCTCACGCCCGGCGCAACCCTTATCAATACGTTAGCCCTCTTCTTCAGCTTCGAGCTCAGCCGGCCAAGCTCCAAGAGTTCGAACCAGTTATCGACCACGAATCTCCCAATTCCACGTTTTAAAGCCATGAGTATCTCATCGGTCGACTTGTTGTTACCGTGGAAGTAGATCTTGTCAGGCGGAAAGCCAGCTGATAGTGCAGTAACCAACTCCCCCGCAGAACATACGTCCAGATACAGGCCTTCGCTCTTGACTATCTCGAGCACCGCCTTGATACACAAAGCCTTACCAGCGTAAGCCACTCGATAGCCCGGACCGGAGTAACTCCTGGAGAAAGCATCCATATACTCGCGACATTTTTTCCTTATAACCTGTTCGTCCAGTACGTGAAGCGGAGTGCCATACGTACTCGCGAGCTTCGAAACATCACAACCCCCAAATCTTAAGTTACCCCGTTCGTCATAATCCAACAGGGATCCTCTCCTTTTCCCTTTATAGTCCGTATGGCCTAGATAAACCAAAAACCGCGGGCGGTTGCCGCGCGGCTCGTTACTTCCGCACCCCTCCTCCACCCCCAAAGCGTGAGTAGCGCTCCGTGCACCGCTCAGGGGAAACGATGCACGACAGTTACACACCTGTTCGATGTGTACCCAGGTCCCACGGCCGGCGCCTGGAACCTTCGGCGGTTGCTCCTTCCCCCAGCTTCATCGATTCCGTCTCCACTGGCGTACCATTAACAACCGCGCCTCTGACTCACCCCGTAACGGACGGGCATAGTCAGTATTAACTTTGCTTCCATCATAGCACGACTAAATCCTAAGTCAACAACAACTTTTAACGACTGGTTGAGTCGCGCGATCAACGGAGATAATAACCCGGGAGGTTCGACGAGCCGTGAGAAAACTGGCAAAGGCTATTGTAGTCTCAGCTCTGCTCGCGGTCGGATCTGCTACTGCCATTATGAATTTCCATTCTGACGTCAATATGCGAGAGGTTCAATGCGAGGTGTTCAAGATGATCACCGGCGTGCGGACCTCTCAGCCTTTGCTGCTACAAATTCCGTATTCCATCGGGATAGCTATCGGCGTATTAGTTTTCTTCAACCACCTTAGAATGGGCGGACGCCGCGACGAGCCCAGCCCGCTCGAGGTCGAAATGTATCTTTACGACAGAAACGTGGAAGCATGTATGAAGCAGAAGGGCTCGAAGAAAGATGGGAATTCAGGCTAGTCGCTTGTCAGTCGTAGTTTTGGGGTTTGCCTGGGGACTGGTCACGGGGGGTGCAATGGCCTCGTTCTTAAGCATCTTGGAAATCATACCCCGCTTGGCTCAGCTGACGGATACGAGACACTTCATGAGGTTATACGAGCTCGTCATAGGAGTGACCATGGGTTCGGCATCGCTCGCCTTCGATACAAACCTGCAGTGGAGGCTGCCGACCTGGTTTGTTCCCCCGATCGGGCTCTTCATGGGCATGTACGTGGGGTTGCTTGCCTCTGCCCTGGCAGAGGTACTCAATGTGTTACCAGTGCTCTGTCGCAGGTTCGATATTGATGAGTATGTCTGGATGCTTATCATCGCGCTTATTCTGGGGAAGGTAACTGGTTCCATGGCTCTTTGGTCCTTACCCAATATCCCCTGATAAGGGTAAAGAGCGCTGCAGGCGCCAGAAAGGAGGGATGCGTAGTGGCCGTCATCAAAGTGCTCGAGCTAGTAGGAAGTTCGACCAAGGATTGGCAGGATGCGGCAAACAACGCTGTAATGGAAGCCTCAAAGCTGGTCCCTTCCATAAAGGGAGTCGAAGTGATCAACTGGACCGCTAATGTCTCTGCCGGCAAAATAAACGAATATCGAGCCAATGTAAAGGTAGCATACCAGGGCGATGAAAGTCCGGTTGGAACCAAAATGTGATTCGGGAGCCCCAAAAGGGCTTCCGAATTCTGCCGAAGGGAGCGATGGCACTTGGGTGAATCGATGAAAACCAAACAGCAGCAAGCATATCAGCAACTGGCCAACCAAAGTGCGCCTCCAAGGCCTGTGGTTCGAAACGTGGTTTGCGCTTTCATAGTCGGTGGATCCATATGCCTCATCGGTCAGCTTTTCTGGTCGTTTTTGATGAGTCGCGGGATCTCACCCAAACAAACCGCCGCAATGGTTTCAGGGTTCATCGCCCTGCTGGGCGCGGTGCTCACCGCCATAGGCGTATACGACGAACTAGGGCGCTTCGGCGGCATGGGAGCAGCTCTGCCCGTGAGCGGCTTTGCAAACTCCATAGTCTCTGCTGCATTGGAATTCAAGAGGGAAGGAATGATCCTTGGCATGGCTTCAAAGATGTTCGTAATTGCCGGGCCCGTCATTGTCTACGGGCTTGCAACCGCATTCATTGTTTCGCTGATTCAATATGCCATAGGGGCTGTGGTTAAATGACAGCCGTCCCCAAAAGGATGGGTAACCAAACTGTAGGATTCAGCCAGCCACCCAGAATACTGAGCGTTGCCACCGTGGCTGGGCCCAGAGAAGGAGCAGGCCCGATGGGTAGTCTTCTCGACCTCGTAGTGGAGGATACTTTGGTAGGTTGCAAGACCTGGGAGCAGGCTGAGGCCAGCATGCTGGAAAGCGCCGTTAACCTCTGCTTGAAGAAAGCTAATATGTCTTCTGACAAAGTACAGTTTCTGATAGCCGGGGATCTGCTGAATCAGATAGTCTCCTCCAGTTACATGGCACGCCAGGTGGGCATACCATTCATCGGCATCTACGGTGCGTGCAGTACCGTCTCTGAGGGAATAGCTCTGGCAGCCATGATCATTGACGGTGGGTTTGCTGACTACGTTTTGGTGGCAACTAGCAGCCATCATAACACTGCGGAAAGGCAGTACCGTTACCCTACAGAATTCGGGAACCAGAGGCCACCTACTGCTCAGTGGACCGTTACGGGCGCAGCCGCAATCTTGCTCACCTCTCAGGTCAAGAGCGGACCCATGGTCACCTCGGCAACCGTGGGCAAGGTTTTGGATATGGGCATAAAAGATCCCAACGATATGGGTTCTGCAATGGCTCCGGCGGCTGCGGATACGATACACCGTCACCTGACAGATACCGGGAGAAGGCCTCAAGACTACAACGCCATTCTTACTGGCGACTTAGGTATGGTCGGTAAGAAAATCGCAGGAGAACTGTTGAGGAAATCCGGGCTAGATCTGGATGGCATCCTGGATGACTGCGGGCTGAAGATATATTCCGGCTCCCAGGACCCACATTCCGGGGCAAGCGGGTGTGCCTGTTCAGGCCTCGTTCTTGGTTGCAGCCTGTGGCCGCAGCTGGCTAGTGGCTCTCTCCGCCGTGTACTTCTTGTAGCGACCGGAGCACTGCATAGCCCGTTATCGGTACAGCAGGGTGAATCCATACCGTCGGTGGCCCATGCCGTCTGTTTGGAGGGATGAGTTTGGCCTACTTGATGGCATTTCTGATAGGAGGTGCACTTTGCGCGGTGGCCCAAGCTATAACGGACCTACTGAAGCTGAACCCGGCGCTGACCATGGTACTCTCGGTTTCGGCGGGGGCGATACTCAGCAGTTTAAGTCTTTACGGTCCCCTCGTGAAGGTGGCTTCTGCAGGTGCCACTGTTCCGCTGCCTGGTTTCGGCCATGTACTCGTTCAGGGCATGTTAGAAGGTGCGACCGAAGGCGGCTTTATCGGTTTGATGGCAGGAGGATTGAAGGCAGCTTCCCTGGTCCTGACCATCGCCATATTGGCTGGCTTTTTCTTATCATTGTTCTTTAACCCAAAAGGCTGAACCGGAGGTTTTCTGATATCAAGAAGCTGGTCAAACCCGGTAAAAACCCAGTAACCGCTGATATCCCTCGAGATGAACTGTTGCTATGGGCCATATCCGGTCATCTCGATCGAGACGTCGCTGTCATCAAGCAAGTGCTTGGGCCCAGTTCAGACATCGTTTATAGGGACTTCGTGGTGGGGAAACACCATCCGGTAAGGGCCACGCTCATTTACGTAGACGGATTGATCGACAAACTCGTACTGCACGATCACCTTCTGCGGTCCATCATGTTGTTCGGTGACTGCCCCGGTGAATCCACCCCCACGGGGGAACACCTCCTTGAGGCGATCAAGCGCGGCTGCCTTTCTGTCGCCGAACTGAAGCCTGCAACCTCAATCGGCGAAGGTGTACACGGTATCCTTTCGGCGGAGACTCTTCTCCTCTTCGATGGAGTCAGCCAGGGATTGATTGTAAATACCAAAGGCTGGGAGCACAGGGGAATCTCTGAGCCCGGAACTGAAGCCGTGATCCGCGGCCCAAAGGAAGGGTTCGGCGAGGTGCTCCGAGTGAATACTGCGCTCATACGGCGGCGGGTGAAAGACCCAGGACTCAGGTTTAAGAGCCTCCAAGTAGGCAAGCGATCGAAGACTGACTTAGCCATCGCCTATATTGATGGTCTCGCCAACCAGGGACTATTGGACGAACTCGTACGACGACTTGCCACTGTGAATATCGATGGTGTGATGGACAGCGGCGTGCTGGAGCAGCTGATCGAGGATTCTCCGATGTCGCCTTTCCCCCAGATGGAGGTAACCGAAAGGCCAGACAATGTGGCAGCAGCCCTGTTTCAAGGGCGCCTGGCGATTGTGGTAGATGGCACTCCTTTCGTCCTGATATGCCCATCCGTGCTTTGGTCTTTATACAATTCTCCGGAAGATTACTACCAACGCTGGCTGATGGCTAGCTTCGTCAGGTCCGTAAGGGCGCTAGCACTTTTCATCAGTCTGTTGATGCCTTCGATCTATATCGCCATAATCTCATACCATCCGGAGATGCTGCCTCTGAGACTCGCTCTCGCCGTGGCGAATTCGAGGGTGGGCATACCTTTCCCCGCCGCCATTGAAGCCTTGCTGATGGAAGTATCCGTAGAGATACTCAGGGAAGCTGCCCTCAGATTGCCTGGCCCGATCGGACCCACCATTGGGATCGTGGGGGTACTGGTGGTTGGGGACGCTGCTGTCAAAGCCCAATTGGTGAGCGCGCAGATGGTGGTGGTAGTGGGGATTACGGCAATCTGTTCTTTCGCATCCCCAAGCTACAGCGCAGCAGTGGGTGCCCGCCTTCTGAGATTCCCACTGATGCTTCTCGCGAGTGTGCTTGGGCTTTACGGGGTCATGGTAGGAGTTACGGCCTTGGCAGTGCACCTGGCTAGTCTGGACTCAATGGGAATCCCATACATGGCGCCTTTCGCACCCGCCACTCAGCGTCTGGTAGGTGATACTTGGATTCGCGCCCCATTGTGGAAACTCAAACGCCGACCCGTATTCTATCGTCCTTTGGATGACAAGGCTATCGGTGAGAAAGCTAGTGCCTGGGAAAGCGGAGAGTCTGTCTCCAAAACAACCATTGAAAAGCCAAAGAAAGGAAAATGAATACGCTCAGGTATTATGAGTTTCAAATCGTAGCGATAACGATAAACACCCTTGTAGGAGTTCAATCGTTGTACCTCCCAGCAGTAGTGACCAGGGTAGCTGGTACTGCGGCCTGGCTGAGCGTGTTGCTGTCGGGTATCGTCGCCACTGTGGTGCTCGTGCTAATCTCCAGGACAGCCAGCTCTCTCAGCGGTCAAAGTTACATTTCGTTCGCCCAGGAGAAATTGGGTGCCTTTGCGGCCATACCCGTGCTGGCTCTCGTTGGCAGCGAGTTACTGATTCTCTCCATGGAAGTGAGGATATTCGGGGAAATCGTCAGCGCCACACTGCTTCCCACTACGCCCCTAGACGTGGTAATCATCGCAATGATTCTCCTCCTCGCCTATTTCAGCGGCCACGGTCCAAAGACATTTGCGAGAGTGAACGAATTGCTTTTGATACCCATGTTGGTCTTGACCATTGGAATAGAACTGTTGCTCTCATCTCATGCTACCCTCAGTAGGTTAAAACCGTTTCTCGGGTATGGGCCTGGTGCGGCGCTCGCAGGCGCAGCGCAAGCTGCTTCTGCCTTTGCCGGCACTGGCATCGCTCTCTACTTCATGAGTTTTTCGAACCAGCCTGACCGTATGCCAGCGACTGCTCTAGTCGTAGGCGTTTTGACGGCTGCCGTATACGCAGGCTTCACGATGACTTGTCTTATTTCCATTGGGCCGAGCTTAACGATACAGTCTTCATGGCCCACCTTGGTCAGTACCACTCTAATCAGATTGCCAGCAGTTTTCTTGGAAAAAGTGGATTCCGCTTTCACGGCCGGTTGGCTTTTTGCAGTGTTCACCACAGCCGGTAACATTATGTACGTAATCACCAGGAGCTTGGGTGAGCTCGGCGGTCTTCGTGATTCGCGGATTTTAGTAGTGGCCTTGATCCCGTGGACATTTTTACTGGCAGCCCTTCCGAGGAACGCAGAAGCGGGGATTAGCATTATAACACTGGCGACCCTCGCGGAACTGGCCCTGGCGGTGCTGCTTAGTCTGTATTTGTTATCACAGCGCAAAACTACTAAAGGGGGTGCCAAGCCTGAGCGAAAGACCCAGAAGATGTCTGCCTCCTAAATGGCTCCTCTTGATCGTGGTGGCGCTAACGGGGCTAATGGTAGCTGGTTGCTGGGATAGGAAGGAAATCGAAGACAGAAGCACCGTGATAGCGCTCGGGATCGACCGGGCAGAGTCTCAGCCCCTCCGCGTGGTGGCATTCGTGGTGGTTCCACGCAGGCCCGAAGGTGGTTCCAGCGGGCGATCGAGCCGCCTGGTCACAGCGAGCGCATCTACCTTTGCGGCAGCGTTGGATCAAGTTCAGCGCGAAGTAAAAGGTCCCCTCGCTCTAGGTCAAATCAGACTGATTCTGTTGGGTCGCCGCCTTGGGGCGACTGAGCTGGGCCTAGCGGTGCGAGGGCTCGGCCGTTACCCTTCCATAAGACTCGACGCCTTGGTCGCAGCCGTGGATGCTGAGTTGGAGGAGGTATTCAGCTTGAGTCCCGGAGAAGAGGAACTCCTCCCGCTCCATGCCGCCAAACTCCTCGCAAGCGAGATATCACTAGGAAATGTTCCGCAAAGCAGTTTAGGCAAATTCATCGCGGATCATCTCGACGTGGGAATTGCCCCAGTAGTCCCACGCTTCGTCGTGAAAGATGGCTCTTTGGGAGTAGACGGCATGGTGGTATATCCCTTGCAGGGAGCCCCTACTACTTTGTCTACGGAACAAACCAAGGCATACCTGTTGGCAACCGGGCAGCGGGCCAGAGTAATCACCTTCATGACGGGAGGCAATGGGACCGTAGCAAAGCTGGTAAAGAATAACTCGCGAATCAACGTCTCGAAGCACGAGAACGGTTACCTTACAGCACAAGTAGCGTGTCACGTAGAAGCTGATCTAGTTGAAGGAGAGCTTTTGTCCGAGGAAGACGGGGCTAGACAGCTTGAAGACCAGATCCGCGAAGTGATCAAGAGCGCACAGGCGGCAGGTGCAGATATCATCGGCTTGGGTAGGTACGCGCTTCCTCTGTTCCCCTCGCGCGATAAGGCGGAAGCGAATTCTTTGTTTTCCTCGGCCCGAGTTGAGGTGAGAGTGAATTATATTTGGAGGCGAAAAGGTAGTTGAACGAGCATTTCTTTAGGGTAGTGACCCCTGCACAACTGCTCTTGTTGGCCGCTTCGAGCCTATACATCTGGTTTCGGTGGTGCGGCAAGAAGGACAAGAGCTTTGCGTTACGAGACTACACGGTGGCCCGCTTGTTCGCCTTCATCAATATGGTTTTAGCTGCAGCTGGTATAATCCTACTCCTTTATTGGAAATAATTTAGCTTCGGTGATGTTTTGGTGCTGGTAGGGATACCCAGAGGACTTCTCTATTTCGAATACGGCCAAATATGGGAACGGTGGCTGGTGGGTCTCGGACACCAGGTGCTGGTATCTCCACCAACTAATAAGGTGATATTAGATGCTGGAGCAGACAGTGCCCCCGAAGAAGCCTGCCTCCCAGTAAAAGCCTTCTTCGGGCATGTTCGTTCTCTGATCGGTAGTGTAGACTCCTTATTTATCCCCAGGGTGGTGAGACCGGCATACCGCGAATATAGCTGTCCGAAACTAATCGGACTGCCTGACATGATTCGGAACTCTATACCGGATCTACCGCCGCTGCTGGTCTGGGAGATGCGCGCCGCCCCTGGTGCTCTTGCGTCCGTCCTTTCCGCCGCCGAATGGGCAGCGGGTATCTGTGGCGACTACTCAAGAGGGCTTGCAGCCTACCTAAAAGCCGTCCATAAGTGGAAATCGAGCTGTGCCACTTCCAATAGTATGGCTAAGGCAGGTCCGAGGGTGGCAGTACTCGGGCACAAGTACGTGACCTCTGACCCGTACTTGTGTTGCGGTGTGCCCGAGAAGTTAAAGGCCATCGGGGCTAACGTGCTTCCGGTCCCCCCGTTGGCGGGTAGGATAAATCCTAAGTTCTGCCCAAAGCCCCTCTACTGGAGTTTCGAGAAATGCCTAGTTCGAGAGGCCTTATATTTCCTTTCAGGGACCGCCGACGGAGTAATTCACGTGAGCTCATTTGGCTGCGGACCTGATTCCATGATTGGAGAACTGCTGCACAAATGGGTTGAGAGTCAGTCGAGGATTCCGTTCATCACTCTAACCGTAGACGAGCACACGGGCGATGCTGGTTTGCTCACCAGGCTCGAAGCGTTTCTCGACATGATGGAGGCAAATAGGTCACATGAAACTCACATTCCCCCACATCGGGAACATGTATATTCCGCTCAGGCACTTCCTGACTCGATTGGGCCATCAGGTGATATGCCCTCCACCCTCCACTGAGAGGACCATCGGAATCGGTTCTAAGTACGCGCCGGAATTCGCATGCTACCCTTTAAAACTGACACTGGGAAACATCCTGGAAAGCATAGAAAGGGGCGCGGACCGGGTTCTTATGGCTGGCGGGATCGGCCCGTGCCGGTTCGGTTTCTACGCGCAGCTTCAGCGGGTGTTGGTCAATGCCATCGGACATGAAGTTGAATTCATAATCCTCGAGCCTCCGGCGGCTGGAATTGGAAGAACTTTGAACGCGCTTAGGAAGCTGTTGAACCGCGCCAGTCCCAGGGCGATCGTGGAAGCTGCTAAGGGTAGCTGGTACAAATGTGTGATTATAGATGAGCTCGAACGTCGGGCTGCTTTACTGCGCGCCATCGAGGCCAGCCCCGGCCTCACTGACAAGGTATTGGAGCAATGTCTTCGCAAGGTAGATTCTGCTACGGAACTCAAAGAGATTTCAGAAACCGAGGCATACTGTGACCATGCCTTTCGCTCAATCCCCCTCACCGGTATCCGAGGTCGGCATACCGTCGTGGGAATCATTGGAGAGATCTTCATGGTGCTGGACGGGTTCTCAAACAGATGGCTGGAACGCAGGTTGGGCAGGCTAAAGAGCCAGGTAGTGAGATATATACGAGCTTCCGAATGGCTAAAATCGAATATACTTCCGTGGCTTTGGCACAGTGCAAGCGAAGACCAGCTTGTGAGGGCAGCCGCCCCCTACACCGCCGCCTTCTTCGGAGGACACGGAAGGGAGACTGTGGGAGGAGCTGCGCTCATGTCCCAAAACGGGGTAGACGGCCTGATCCACGTCATGCCCTTCACCTGCATGCCCGAAATCGCTGCGAGCGCCATGCTCACACGGACCGAGCATGATTATGGAGTGCCGATCATGCGGTTGAGCCTCGACGAACATACGGCTGATGCCGGTCTGCAGACCAGACTCGAGGCTTTTGTAGACATGCTTGCGCACAGGGGTGATCGCCAATGACTCCGGTTTATCTCGGCGTAGATGTTGGGTCAGTCAGCACAGATATAGTCCTAGTGGACGAAAGCGGGAATTTGCTGGCGGGTGAGTACCTAATGACAATGGGAAATCCGATAGCAGCCATTCAAGAGGGTTTAGCCCGCATAAGGCGCTTTACAGAAGGGATGGGCAGAAAGCTCCACGTGTGCGGTTGTGGTGTCACGGGTAGCGGTCGCCAGCTGGCAGGTATCATCTGCGGAGCAGACATCGTCAAGAACGAAATCACGTGTCATGCTGTGGCGGCAGTACGTGATACGCCAGGAGTAAACACGATAATCGAAATCGGTGGCCAGGACTCAAAAATCACCATATTGTCTAACTCCGTAGTAGTGGACTTCGCGATGAACAGCGTGTGTGCTGCTGGTACAGGCTCGTTCCTCGATAGACAGGCCGCCCGGCTGGGCATACCTATCGAGACTTTTGGGCAGCTTGCGCTGAAGTCCAAGCACCCGGTGCGTATAGCCGGACGGTGTGCGGTATTTGCGGAATCGGATATGATTCATAAGCAACAAGCGGGCCACCCGTTGGAAGATATCGTGAAGGGGCTTTGTGACGCGCTCGTGAGAAACTACCTGGCAAATGTAGCCAAAGGGAAGAAAATCCGACCGCCAGTTTTGTTCCAAGGTGGAGTGGCATCAAACGTTGGAATCAGGAGGTCCTTTGAAGAGAATCTCGGTTTCCCGGTAACCGTGCCCCGCCATCATAAACTTATGGGAGCCATCGGAGCAGCTTTGCTAGCATGCAAGGAGGTTCAATCAAAGCCCACAGCTTTCCGGGGCTTTACCATCGCCGATTGCAATCTGACCACACGCGGTTTCGAGTGCCCGGATTGCCCCAATCGCTGCGAAGTTATCCAGCTCTTACAAGACGGGAAAACCGTTGCCAGGTGGGGCTCCCGATGTGGCAAATGGGACTTAACCGGAGAGGCTTTGTCTCATCTGGTGGATGGCGGCACTCTCCAAGCGTGATACCTGAGCCTGAGAGATGCCCATGGCATCTGCTACCTCCGCCTGCGTCTTGCCGGCGAAGTATCTGAGCATGATTACCCTTCTCTTCCTGGGCTCCATTTGAGCCAAACATTGCTTGAGTGCAATTAGGTCCAGAGCGCTTTCTTCAGTACCTACGACGTTCTCCAGCGAAGCGTCATCGCTTTGGCCCGGATTTAGAGGCGCCTGAAGAGACTGTATGGGCGTGCACGCCTCCATGGCCTCCATGATGTCCTCCACTTGGATGCCCATCTCTGCAGCGATTTCGTTCACCTTGGGGCACCGCCCCAGTCGCTTGGACAATTCCTCACTCACTTCCTTAGCCTTTCTGGCTACTTCTTTCATTCTGCGGGGCACAGTGAGCTGCCAGTTGTCCCTCAAGTATCTCCGGATCTCTCCCATTATCATGTGGAATGCGTACGTGGAAAACCTCGTACCCAAGTGAGGGTCAAACCGGTCAATTGCTTTGAGTAGCCCCAGGCAACCCACCTGGAAAAGCTCTTCCCTGTCCACACCGGAAAAGCGCCCCACGACTGCGTGCACGAGCCCGAGGTTCGCCTCGACGATCTGCGACCTGGCTCCCATGTCCCCCTGTCGGGCCTGTTCGAGCAATCTGAGCAGGTTCTCATGTGGGATTACCAGGCTCATTTGAGGGTACCTGCCCCTGCACTCTGTGTTTTACAACGTTTGAACATCCGGACAATGGTACCGTGTCCCACTTGTGAGCTAACTTCAAGTGAATCCATGAAAGATTCCATGAATACGAATCCGAGTCCCATCCTGTCGGGCTTCGTGGTAAACGAGGCCTGACGGGCGAGCTCTACGTCCTGAATCCCCACACCGTTATCTGAAACCTCGATCTCGATTCCTTCATCCGTGAGCCTCGCGAGAACGGCCATTGTACCTGGACCGTCAGGATACGCATGCAACACAACGTTAGACACTGCTTCAGATACGGCTACCTTGATCTCCTCGATTTCTGGCAGCGTATAGTCCAGTTGTGCAGCGAACGTAGCCACTGCGATCCGCGCCACCCCTACGTTGTCCGCCAGGCTCAACAATTCTAACCTCATGCGATTTCTTTCGGCCATCCCTCCACTCCTCGCTTTCTGCGGCCGACTACTAATTCCGCTGGATCTGCCTGAGACATTCTTCCTCAGAATCGTAAACCGGCACGATTCTGTCGATGCCCGATAGCTCAAGCATCGATTTCACTGCGCCATGGGGAGCGATGAGGAAAAGCTTGCCGCCCAGTAAGCTGAGCTTGCGGTAACGTCCCAAAATCGCGCCCAGCCCGGAGCTATCCATAAAAGACACTTCACTCAGGTCGATCAAGAGCCGAACGATCTTCCTGGCGTCTAGTTCTCGATCAATCGAAAGCTTGAATTCCCCCGCCGTAGAAAGATCCAGCTCTCCTCTGGGCCGCGCTATCATGACACCGGCTTCTATCCTCGTATCTATTTTCAATTGCAGGCCCCCTTCCTTTTATTTCCTACATTACATGATCTACCTCATCCGGACAAGCCCTTCAAAGCCTACAAGAGTCGACAAAAAGCCACTTCGCAGAAAGCAGGAACTCACAGCGGAGATCTAGAAGTGGTTAGTGTTGCTGTGTCAAATCAATGTTCGGGGGGATCTGTATGATAGTGGGCATCCCGAAAGAAATCAAGCCTGATGAGAATAGAGTAGCTGTAACACCAGCCGGGGTCCAGGCGCTGGTGAATCACGGCCATGAAGTAGTCATCGAGGCTGGAGCGGGTATCGGCAGCGGGATAAGCGACGAAGAGTATGTGCGTTCAGGTGCCAAAATACTGCCTTCTGCGCCGCAGGTTTTCGAGGTTTCGGACATGATACTCAAAGTCAAGGAGCCCCTTCCACCAGAGTACGGTTTATTCAGAAAGGGACAAGTACTGTTCACTTATTTACACCTTGCACCCGAACCCACGCTGACCCAAGCGCTCATAAAAAGTGGCGTTAAGGCCGTGGCCTATGAAACAGTCCAGCTTAGCGATGGTTCTCTCCCCTTACTGACACCCATGAGTGAAATCGCAGGCAGAATGGCCGTTCAAATCGGCGCAACGTTGTTAGAAAAACGGAACGGCGGCTGTGGAATCCTGCTGGGAGGGGTACCGGGAGTGCCACCTGCAGAAGTGTGTGTGGTGGGCGGTGGTACTGTGGGTATTAATGCCGCGCGAATAGCAGTTGGAATGGGAGCACGCGTGACGGTGCTGGACGTAAGGGAAGAAAGGCTACGCTATATTGACGATATCTTTGGGGGACGCGTCAACACTTTGATGTCCAACCCATATAACGTCAGCTTTTGCTGCGAGCGTGCTGACCTACTGATAGGTGCGGTGCTCGTACCTGGAGCCCGCGCCCCGAAGCTCGTCACGGAGAACATGGTTCGCAAGATGAAGCCCGGCTCTGCAATAGTGGATGTGGCCATAGATCAGGGTGGTTCTGTAGAGACCATAGATCGGACTACCACTCACTCCAATCCCACGTTCACAAAGTATGGGGTAATTCACTATTCTGTCCCCAATATACCGGGTGCAGTCCCGAGAACATCCACCTTCGCGCTCACCAATTCTACTCTGAAGTACGCCCTCCTGATAGCCGACCAAGGACTCGAGCGGGCAGTGAAAGTCAATCCGGCATTGGCCAAAGGGGTCAACGTTTATGAAGGTCACGTGACATACAAGGCAGTGGCTGATGCTCATGGCCTGGAGTACACACCGCTGGACAGTCTAATCTAGAGCCCTCAGTAGTAGGCCCCCGGCATATCCCGACCGGGGGCCTAACTCATGCTCTGGGATGAGCCCTCGAGTACACTTCCTTGAGGCGCCCTTTCGTAAGGTGAGTATACACTTGAGTCGTGGATATGTCCGCATGGCCCAGCATTTCTTGCACCGATCTTAGATCTGCGCCGTTCTCCAACAGATGGGTCGCAAACGAATGCCGCAGTGTGTGCGGTGTGATGTCCTTATTTATCCTGGCTTTTGCTGCATACTTCTTTACAATCTTCCAGAAACCTTGACGAGTCAGTCTCTTGCCATGATGATTTACAAAAAGCGCAGACTCATTTTGGTCCGGAACAAGCTTTGGCCTCCCAAGTGTTATGTACTCTCTCACCGCTTTCGTGGCGATGGATCCCACTGGAATTATCCTCTCCTTCGAGCCTTTACCAGTGCATCGCAAAAACTGCATCGCGAGGTCGACGTTGGAGACGTCCAGTGAAATCAATTCCGAAACTCTTATGCCTGTGGCGTACAGCAGTTCAAGCATCGCTCTATCACGAAGGCCTGCAGGATCGTTCGGAGAAGGCTGTTTCAGGAGAGTCTCTACTTCTTTGACGGTCAGCACGCTTGGTAGGCGTCGCTCCAGTTTGGGAGATTCCAAATCCGCCGTTGGATCGTGATCCAATCTTTTCTCTCGCACCAAGAATTGGTAAAATGCCCGTAAGGCTGCCAGCCGTCTAGCTATCGTCGCCGTGGCTTTCCCCTGTTTCTGGAGGTAAAGCAGGTAGTCTATAACCTTTGCCCTCGAAACCGCCTGGATAGAGGCCCCGTCCGATCTAAGGTAATCCTGATACTGCTTTAGGTCTCTTCCGTAAGACTCTAGAGTGTTGACCGCCAGTCCTTTTTCGCTGCCCAAATAATCGATGAATTCATCAATAAGGGAATCCAACGGGATCCCTCCCCTGAATGGCATTTACATAAGTGGTTAGTTCTAGTCATTTACGGAAAATCCTTCCTCTATTCGTAATGCCTTCATTATCAATGAATATGTCAATAGCCAATCGCTTATTCTGTATGAATCCACTTCTCTTGGGAAAATTAATTACAGTGCACTTATTTGGGAGTTGCGGGAGGTAGCGCGAGTGAACCGCGTCTTAAGACTCGGAATAGCACTTTTAGGCTGCGTATGCGTGTTTGTCACGCCTAGTATTGGTATGGCCCAAGAAATCAAGATAGAGTCTCCATCTGCCATTTTGATGGATGCGGTTTCGGGTGAAATCCTATACCAGAAGGACCCTCATTCCAAAAGGCCTCCGGCGAGCATCACGAAGATAATGACTCTCGTGCTCGCCATGGAAGCCGTGAACTCAAAACGCGTGTCTCTGGATGACGAAGTAGCAGCATCCGAAAACGCCTGGGACCTTGGAGGTAGCGAGGTCTACACTGAACCCGGTGAGACCTTTAAGTTTTCGGATTGGCTCAAAGCACTTGTGATCGGTTCGGCGAACGACGCAGCGGTCGTTGTGGCCGAGCACGTGGGCGGTACAGAAGAACATTTTGTGGAAATGATGAACGAAAAGGCACGCGCTCTCGGGATGACCGATACGCATTTTACCAATTGCCATGGCCTCGACCACGAGAACCATTACACCTCTGCGTACGATGTCGCTCTTCTCTCTAGGTATGCCGTGACGATACCGGGAGTACTCGACTTAACGAAGATATATCACGACACCTTTAGGAACGGAAAGTTCGAGCTTTATAACCCAAACAAATTGCTTGTCTATTACTCGGGATGCGATGGCTTGAAGACCGGCAGCACGAGCAAAGCGGGTTTCTGCCTCGCAGCGACGGCAAAACGAGGCGACTCGCGGGCCATCGCAGTCGTAATGGGAGCCCCCAGCTCCCAGGCCAGGTTTAACGACGCGACCAAACTCTTGAACTACGCTTTCGCGAACTTTGCCGCGGTGGTATACGCGAAACAGGGAACGAGTTTGCTTTCACTCCCAGTGAACAAAGGGGCCAAACCATCCGTAGAAATAGCTCCCGCCACCGACGTTGCGATTAGCGTGAAAAAGGGGATCGAGAAGAGCGTAACGGTGAAATACGAGCTGCCGAAGTTAGTGAACGCCCCTGTGAAACGGGGTCAAAAGGTAGGAGAAGCGGTGATTTACGTCGGCGAACAGGTCGCCAAACGCATAGACTTACTCGCCCTTGAGGAGGTTAAAGCGAACACCATACCAGGTTTCTTCGCGAAGGCTTTGCGGCGACTGCTTACCTGGCAATGATGTTGGACGCCACTCTCATGAAAATGGGGCTGATCCAGCCTTCGACGATAGCACCGCCGATAGCCAGCACCAATGAAGCCACAAAACACCACGTATAAGACACGAACTCGCCGAGGAAGTCTATCTTCCTCCCGGCTCGTCTATGCTGAAGGATTCTCCAGGAAAAAGCTGTGGATAAGCCTCCAGCGAGCAGTAACGACGGTACCGAGAAAAGACTCTGGGGCAGTACGGCACAGGTGCCGAAAAGTGCACCGCCGACCCCCATTTCCTGTATTAGAAAAGCCACACTGAAACCACTTGCGAAGCCTCTCACGAAAACGATCGCCCAGACTACCGGTATACCGATCACGGTTACCCCTAACAGCCACATAAGGCTAACGTTCCTGAGCATTTGGGAGAGCTCACCTAAGAAGCAAGCCAGCGGGCTTACTTGATAGTCTTCGGATCCAAGCCGTTTTACAAACACCGAAACATATGCAGAAAGCTCAGTGAGTTCTTCGGGGCCCATGAACTTAACCGAATATGCCCCTGCACACGTTCCGCACAGAAAGATCGCAGCTACAAGCAGATAACACACCCAACCGGACTTTATGCGCTCTAATAGGAAATCTCCGTACCGCCACGCCAAAAGAGCAACCCCCCGCAGCACCGACGACACGGGCTCATGTCGTTAAAACTTATGTGCGGGGGTTGGCAAGTATGTCCTCAAGAATCAGTAGCGCTATTATGGTTTTGGCGTCCTTGATCTGCCCGCCACGGATCATGCCCCGTATTTGGGAACGCTTCACCCGTAGGATTTGCAAATTCTCGTCCGCATCGGGCTCAGGTGCAGTATCCTGTAATCCCTCCGCGAAAAAGAGGTGCAACACTTCATTGCAGAAGCCAGGGCTGGTATGGAAGCTGCACACATACTCCAGCTTCGAAGCAACCAGCCCTGTCTCTTCTTTTAATTCACGTTTGGCGCACTCTACAGGGTTCTCTCCCGGTTCCAGTTTCCCCGCGGGTATTTCGAGCAGCGTTGACCCTACTGGGTAACGGTACTGCCTAACCAGTACGACTTCTTCATTCGAGAACGGGAGAATCCCAACAGCCCCAGGGTGCTCAACCACCTCTCTCGTGGCAAGCCGTCCCTGGTCCAGAAGCACCGTATCCTTGCGCAGCGTAACTATCTTTCCCTTGTATAGTAGTTCCGACTGGATACTTCTCTCGGGATTAATACGTTTCGCCATTAATCCTGCGCCTTCTCTTCTTCGGCGCCTAGCGCACCGTCTTCCACCGAGGCTTCCCACCTGCGCGGAAGACTCGTTATCTGCCTGTTTACCGCATCGAGCACCGACTTGACACAGGCCTGGAATTCTTCACCTTTCATGAGTGAATTGCCAGTTAGCACGGTCGTTTCACCGGATCCACGGACCAGTCCTACTACGGAAACCGCGATCTCTCGTCCGTGTGGCGACGTGACAGTGAAAACGTCTTCTAAAGTGAACCGATAAGGTTCTCTCAACGAAGCATTCACTGCCTCTACCGCTGCAGCAGCTACCAGCCTGTCGGCTGCATCCCTCGTCAACGCCAACCCCTGCGCAGTACCCTTGAATTTCCTTCCTGAGTCAGAAACCAAAACCGTTACCTGCAATTGGCTTGTCGCCAAGTTGTTGGTCAAGGTAAGCTCAGAGAGTTGTACCGTTTCCGCCGATTGGATGGGCGAAGCCAGTTCGAGCTGGGCAACACTTATCTTACGGTGGTCCAGCTTGATACCCCATTTTGCCGCCAGCGCGCTTTCAATGTCCCTGACCAGTTGTTTCGGGTTTTTGTCCGAGGAGGCCAAAACATGTATTTCCTCGATGGCCCCCCAATCATTCACGATCACTTTCCCAGATAGCACTCCTGGTAATCTGTGTATTATTTCCTCCAACTCGTTTACCTGAATTTGCCTCTCGGACATCGAAACGCCTCCAATACCAAGGATAGCACTAAGAGCACACCGCCACTCCCAGCGCGATCTCACGGCCTTTTTCCAGAGCCTTAAGGTTCAGGGGTATCAGATTATGTCTGTGCGCCGGCACCACCTTTTTCAGTCCTTCGACAACCGATTCCATTTTAACGATCCCCGTTCGAGAAACAACCGCACCCACCACTATCATGTTGGCTACCGCAGCAGACCCAAGTTCGTCCGCCACTTCTGAACACGGAATTCTCACAATATTGATATCGTCTCGTGATGGCTCCCTTTTAACCAGGGAAGTGTTTATTATGAGCAGCCCGCCTGGCACGAGCCATCCTTCGAACTTATCGAGAGATGGCCGGTTCATCACCACGAGCACAGTAGGCTCGGTAACTACAGGCGAAGCTATTTCTTCGTCGGAAACCACCACGGAACAGTTGGCAGTACCTCCGCGCATCTCAGGGCCATAAGAAGGCAGCCAGGATACTTTCTTTCCCTCCAACATGCCGGCATATGCCAGCAACTCTCCGGCCACCATGACCCCTTGTCCGCCGAAGCCCGCGATGATTACCTCATGCTTCACTGCCGGCACCCCCCTTGAACTCGCCCAAAGGATAATGGGCCACCATTTTCTCCTTCACCGCTTTTAGTGCATCGATGGGTTTCAGCGACCAGTTCGTAGGGCAGGCAGAAAGCAGCTCCACTATGGCGAATCCTTTTCTCTCCAACTGGCATTCGAACGCTCTCGTCACGAACCTGGAAGCCTTAAGAACGTTTGCAGGATCATGCAACGAAGCCCTGGCAACATATGCTGCTCCTTCTAAGGTAGACAACAGCTCGCACATCTTGATGGGGTAGCCAGCTTTAGCTGGGTCACGCCCCTCGGGGGAGGTGGTCGTGCGGTCTCCCACAAGGGTCGTAGGAGCCATTTGTCCCCCTGTCATCCCATATATCCCGTTGTTAATGAAAATGACTGTGATCTTCTCTCCGCGTGCGGCCGCGTGGACGATCTCTGCCGTGCCGATGGAGGCCAAGTCCCCATCGCCTTGATACGTAAAGACTACACTATCAGGCAAGACCCTTTTAAGGCCAGTTGCCACCGCGGGCGCCCGGCCGTGAGCGGCTTGAACGAAGTCGCAATCGAGATAGTTGTAGGCAAATACAGAACACCCCACCGAAGCTACGCCAATAACCTTCTGCTTGATCCCAAGCTTATCTATAGCTTCTGCCACCAGCCTGTGTGCGATACCGTGAGTGCATCCTGGACAATAATGGGTTATCACTCTTTTAAGGGTCTCCGGCCTTTTCATAACCACTGTAGCCATCAGTTCATCCTTCCTTTTTCGGGATCATCGGCGACCACCCTCAGCTTGGCAAGTATGTCCCGCGGCGCTGGCACCATTCCGCCGGTCTTTCCGTAGAAATGTACGGGCTTCTTGCCGTTCACTGCAAGCATGACGTCCTCTATCATCTGCCCGGTACTCATCTCAACCGTAAGGAAAGCCTTGACGTTGCCTGAAGCGACTTCTCGAATCGTATTCGTCGGGAAGGGCCATAAAGATATGGGCCTTATGAGGCCTACCCTGAGCCCTGACTCCCTGGCTTTCTCCATTACCGACCGGCAAATCCTCGCGGTTGTGCCGTAAGCTACCAGACAAAAATCGGCATCGTCTAGACCCAAGCACTCTACCCGAGTCTCGTTTTCCGCGATTTCTTCGTACTTTCTTTTCATGGCCCAGCAATGAGCGTCCAACTCCTCGGGCTTCAAGAAAATCGAGCTGATCACTCTGGCTGGCCTGCCCGATGCTCCATTAGTGATCCAGTCCTTTACCGGTATATTTACTTGGTAATCAGGAAACTCAACCGGTTCCATCATTTGGCCGAGCATGCCATCCCCCAGCAACATCACGGGGGTCCTGTATCTATCCGCCACGTCGAAAGCGTGTGCCATGAGGTCAACCGCTTCCTGAATAGAAGCGGGGCCGTAGACCACTAGGCGATAGTCGCCGTGCCCGCCGCCTTTCGTAGCCTGGAAATAATCCGATTGGGCTGCTTGAATACCCCCCAAACCTGGGCCAGCTCTAACCATGTTCACGACCACACACGGCAATTCAGCTCCCGCCATATACGAAAGACCTTCCTGTTTCAGACTTATCCCTGGGCCAGAGGACGATGTCATCACACGGCCTCCTGCGGCGGCAGCGCCGTACACCATGTTGATAGCTGCTACTTCGCTCTCAGCCTGAAGAAAGACCCCGCCGACCTGCGGTAGCCTCCTAGCCATATATTCTGGGATTTCATTTTGCGGAGTAATCGGGTAGCCGAAGAAATACCTGCATCCCGCCCTTATAGCCGCTTCAGCGATGGCTTCGTTTCCTTTCATTAGCACTTTCTCGCCCAAGACTCTCCCTCCTTTCACCGGAAAACAGTTATAGCGCAATCCGGACACATCCTGGCGCAGAGCCCACAGCTCGTGCACTTGCTCTGGTCCGTTATGCGCGCGGGATGAAAGCCTTGCACATTTATTTCGTCAGAAACAGCGATAATCTTCCGTGGGCAAGTGTGCACGCATAGCTCGCACCCCTTGCAAAAATCAACGTCGATCGAAACCCGGATTAGCTCTTCCATTGTTCCTTCCAACGGGCAATCCCCCCTTATCTGGCCGACCAAATCCGCTTGAGTCCTGTGACTTTTCGGATACGATCCTCGGCCAGGAGCTCTGCGGCCTTGTGAGTCGTGGTCTTCTCTCGCTGAGCAATCTCGAAAATCTGCATGAGCCGATCATAGATCATAGAAGCTTTCGAATATGCCTTGTTGCGGTCGTAGCCGCCAGATTCGAATTCCACCGAGCAATTCACAACCCCGCCAGCGTTTATCACAAAATCAGGGGCATAAAGAATGCCGCGTTTCTCCAAGAGTTCGGCATGGCGTGGCTCTTCCAGCTGGTTATTCGCGGCTCCTGCAATCACCGAGCACCTGAAACGGTCGATAGTATTGTCATTGATCACCGCCCCGAGAGCGCACGGTGCAAAGATGTCGCACTCCACATCGTACACTTTCTGTGGTTCCACGCTCTCGATCTTCAATTCCTCCACCGCGGCCTGCACTCGGTCTTGGAAAACATCGCTTCCCACCACCCTGGCCCCTTCATCTACGAGATGCCTAACGAGGTTCATGCCGACGTGTCCTAGCCCCTGTACCACGATAGTCCGTCCGCGGAGTCTTTCATTGCCGAATTTCCATTTCGCGCAGGCCTTGATGCCGCGGTAGACGCCGAAAGCTGTTACTGGGGAGGGATCTCCGCTGGTCTGTCTCAAACCAGCCACGTAGTCGGTTTCCATTTTTACGTACTCCATGTCCTCGCACGCGGTACCGACGTCCTCGGCCGTAATATAACGCCCCCCGAACGAATCCACGAACCTTCCAAAGGCTCTGAACAGCTGCTCGCTCTTTTCGCGGCGCGGATCGCCAATGATTACCGCTTTGCCTCCGCCCAGGTTTAATCCGGCTGCCGCGTTTTTGTAAGTCATCCCTCGGGAAAGACGGAGTGCATCCTTGAGCGCAGCCTCGTCATCTTCGTAGGTCCACATCCTACAGCCCCCTAGAGCAGGACCCAGAGCTGTGCTGTGGATCGCAATGATGGCTTTTAACCCGGAGACTTCGTCATAGCAAAAGCTCACTTGTTCATGCTCAAACGATGCCATCCGCTCGAATACGTTCACCGACCGTCCCTCCTTTTCGTGATTTGAATCAAGCGCCAACTAGCCTAATTCGGCAAAGGAATCCTAATCCCTTCCTAATCTATTTAAATCTTCAGCATTGTTGGACTCGACTTAGAAAAACCAACCTGGGGTTTTGAGTGCCATGGAGGCGCTAGGTCACCTTCCCGGGAGCCTAAATACCCCGGTCTGCTGTGGGAGAAGTGACTGCGAATGGCCAACCTGGCAGGGTGAGGAGACGTTTGCGAAGCTGATTTCGAAGTTGAAGGCCCAGGAACAAAGGGCTGGCCGCTCCACTAGCACCTGTCTAAGATTTCCAGCACTACGGTGGGATCACCTAGTGGAAAGAGATGTACGCTTTTCCCCATCGCGTGAATCCCAGAAACGAGTTCGGCGGCGATCCTCAACCCTTCGTCCGGCCGCCCGCGGAGCATCCTTTTTTCCACGTCCTCCGGGATAACTATGCCCGGCACTTTGGTCTTCAGGTAGTTCATGGAGCGCACGCTCCTCAAAGGCAACACCCCGAAAAAGACGTAAAACCCGAGCAAATCCGCCATCTTTGCAAAGCGCTCCACTATTTCCAGGCTGAAGACCGGCTGCGTCTGTGAGAACTGCGCGCCCGCGTCGATCTTGGCTTTAAGCTTCTTTAACTCCATGTCGTCCTGAAGCACCAGGAACGGGTTGGAAGCCACTCCCACGAAAAAATCAGTAGGATCGCCGATCGGCCTGGAGGCCTGGGAAAAGCCTCTATTCAGATTGCATGCCAAGGCCACCAGTCCGGTGGAGTCCACTTCGTATACCCCCCTGCAGCCAGGGTGATCACCAGAGGTAGGCTTGTCCCCTGTAAGGGCAAGCACGTTCTTGACACCCAAAGCTGCGGCACCCAGCAGCTCCGCCTGCAGCCCAATAAGATTGCGGTCCCTGCAGGTGAGGTGAAACACCGTTTCCACTCCCAATTGCTCCTGGATCATGTGCGCCAGGGCTATCGGGCTCATCCGTAGATTGGCCATGGGGCAATCCGCCACATTCACTGCATCCACGTGCTCCTTGATAGTAGCCACCTGGTCAAGCGCAGCCTTGGGCGACCAGCCCCGTGGAGGATCGATTTCTGCTGTAATGACGAATTGTCCGTCGCGCAGTTTCGACCGTAGATCCAAGGACGCTTCCTCCCTGTTCAAGTTGACCTCCTAAAGAGCGAACACACGAGCTCCGCCGCCCCGGCAGCGTTCTCCGCATAACCATCCGCACCGATGCTGGCCGCATACTCAGCAGTGAGCACTCCACCGCCTACGATCACCTTCATCGATGGACATCTCGCTTTGATCGCCTTCAAAGTGCGCTCCATCGCCGGTAGCGTTGTGGTCATCAGCGAGCTTAGCCCCACCAGGTCCACCGATGGAAGCACTTCGAGCACCTTTTCCACGGGTACGCTCTTGCCGAGGTCCACCACCCGGAAGCCCCGGCTTTCCAGCACAGCGCACACTATGTTCTTTCCAACATCGTGGATATCCCCTTCCACGGTGGCCATCGCTACGGTTCCACGGCCCCGAGTTGCCTTTCCCAGTTTCGGGCGCAACACCTCAAGGCATGCCTTGGCCGCTTCGGCTGCCAAAAGGAGGTTGGGAATGAAAAATTTCTTTTCCTCGAAAAGCCGGCCTGCCTCCGCCATAGCAGAAGTTATCCCTTCGTTCAATATCTCTTCGGGCTTGAGCCCTTCTTGAAGCGCTACCCCAACCGACTCCAACGCCCCTGAGACGTCGCCGGATAGCACCGCCCGCTTGACCCTCTGAATCGACGGCGCTTCCTCAGAAGGCGCCCCTGCCGCTTCCGGTGCTCTACTCCCAAGCCGTTCGGTATACTTCTTCGCTCCAGGGTCTCTGCCTCCAAGCAGGGCTCCGGCTGCGATAGCATCGCGCGCCGCCTCGTCACACGGGTCGGCTATGACGGCGTTCAGGCCCCGGCAGACAGAGGTGCTAATGAGTGCCGCATTTAGCGCAGGCCTTTTGGGAAGCCCGGTGGACACGTTGCTCACGCCACCACAGGTGAGGAAGCCGCGTTTGGCCAACAATTCCACAGACTCCAGGAAGGTAGACCCGCTCTCGATGGCAGCCGGGAGTACCGCAGGGTCTATTAGAAGATCGCTCCGATGTAGCCCCATAGTCTCGGCTTTCAGGAGCATATCCTCAGCCATTCGGATTCGCCCTTCTACAATATGAGGCGTGCCTTCGGTACCGCTCAACAGTAGAACTGCGCAGGCGCCTAGGCGCTTCGCCATACGCAGTCCTTCCGAGAAGGCGGGCTCGACAAAGCGGAGAGAATTGAGCACTGGCCTGCCCCGGAATTCAGCTGCTATGCTTTCGAGATGCCCGGCACACGCGGAGTCTAAGAAGCACGGGCCATCCCAAACGGTTTGAACCGCCTCCACCACTCGCCCTATCAATTTTGTGACGTTCTGACCTGGGATGTCCGCGCTCAAATCCAAAGCCTCGGCGCCGCTTGCCACCTGCTGCCGCGCTTCAAGCCTCACCACTTCCATTTTGCCCGAAAGGATGTCCTCCCTCAAGGCGCGCTTGCGCGCGGGGTTTATCCTTTCACCAACGAGACACGGATACCCCCCTGGCTCGATCCAGACATACCTGTTGAAACCACAAATCAGCATGGCGGTTTCGGGCGGCAAGGCTCCTGGTCTGACCACAAATCCTCTCATTGCCGCTCTCAATGCCGATATGTGTGCCGGAGTGGTTCCGCAGCACCCGCCGATCACGCACACCCCGGCCTCGAGAAGGCTCAAAGCGCCGTCACACCAGCTCTGCACGTCGGCCAGCTCATTTTTTCCGGGTACGCCCGCGTTAGGTCGGGCGATTAAGGGTACACTGGAGACCCGGTGCATTCTTTTCAACACGGGCACGAGCTCATGTGGCCCGCTCGAGCAATTGGCCCCTACTGCCAGTGCCCCGAGGCTTTGCAACGTGATGGCAGCACACTCGGGAGATACTCCCATGGGGGTTCTATCGCCTTCGAAAGTCATCGTCGCCGCCACAAGCAAACCCTCATCTTTGCACGCCAGGACGGCCGCCTTCGCCTCAGCTAGATCGGACATGGTTTCGACGAGCACTCCGTCCACGCCTGCTTCGGCAAGGATGTGAGCTTGCATGCGGTACGATTCGTATACTTCATCGAAGCGCGCATCACCCACGGGCTTCAACAGCCGCCCGGTCGGCCCCATGGAAGCGATGACCGCAACCGCGGGCAATTCGGCTTCCCTCCGCGCCTTCATCGCGATTCGAACGGCAGCCTCGTTGATCTCCCTGGCTTTCTGCTCTAGCCCGAAAGCTGCAAGCCTGAGGGGATTGGCACCGAAGGTGTTGGTGAGTATCGCCCGTGCCCCCGCTTTTATGTAAGCAGTATGGACGTGTTCCACTGCATCCCCGCTCTCCAGGTTAAGCAGCTCCACGGGGCGTCCCGGCACTTGCAGCCGGACAAGCTCCGTGCCCATGGCTCCATCCATCAACAGCGGTTTTGTCCGCGATTCATCGATCAGTTTTTCGAAGAGCAGGATTCATCGCCTCTTTCTCGTATACCGGTATTATTCCAAGCACGGATTTGCGGGGAAGCAGCAGGCCGCCAGATAGCACCCTGATACCCAGCTCACTCCCACCGCTCGCCTTCAGCAGCAGCTCATTGGCTGATAGAGGCCAGCCAGAATAACCGGGGCTGAGCCGGATCCTGACGGCTTTACCCTCTTCCTTCATCCGGTTGGCTATCTCCTGCTGAACGAGCCTCGCGACTGCTTCTGCTGCTGCCGAGCCACAGGCGTCAACCGTAGCGCCCAGCGCCACTTTGCCAGCGGCGAAAAGCTTTGTGATCAGTTGATCCAGCGCGCCCCCAGCAGTAAGGGCAAAACATGCTACGTTCCTGTTCCCGGCAATTCTCCGCCTGATCCCGTCTGATATTCCAAGGGTCTCGGGATCGACCGGAAATGTCCAGATGGCTTGAGGGCGCACGGTTTCCAGGGTGAGTGCCTCCGCCTCTTCGAGCAGTGCCTTCTCCCGCGGTCCCAGAGCACTCACTCCGGGCCTGTAACCCAAATAGTGAAGGACCTCCTTCTCCTTCAACTCGATGCGGATGTGATCTAAGCACGTTACTTCCATAATGCCATTTGGTTGGTCTCAGGCATGTTCGCCAGGCACCCTTCGGCCCTCAGCAGCTCCACGACACTCTTGGTAAGCCTGGCTCTGGCCTTCAAATCCTCGACGGATCGAAACGCTCCTTCCTGCCTCGCTGCATCGATGGACGAGGCCGCGGCCCTTCCGAGGCCAGGAATCGCGAGGAGGGGTAACCTGATTCCGTTGGGCTCTATTATACACTTCCATGGGTGCGAATAGTAAAGATGGACGGGAAGGAATTCGATTCCTCTCGCATCCATTTCGCATGCCACCTCGAGTAGTGTGGCCGTTTCTTTATCCTTTTGCGTGGCTTCCTGTCCCATGGCCCAGATCTCTTCACACTTTCTCGTCCATGTCTTGGGACCCGCACGGAGCAGGCTGCTGTCCAGCGCATCGCCGTGCAACGTGAAGTACATAGCGTAGAAGGCGTGCGGGTAGTGTACTTTGAAGTAGGCGATCCGGAACGACATCATCACATATGCCACCGCATGCGCCTTGGGGAACATGTAACGTATCTTCTTGCAGGATCGGATATACCATTCTGGCACTCCCGCCTGCCTCATCGCATTCTCTTGCTCTTCCGAAACGCCTTTCCCTTTCCGCACGCTCTCCATTATGCTGAAAGCCAGACCGGGTTCCATCCCCTTTGAAATCAAAAAGGTCATGATGTCATCGCGGGTACAGATCACTTCACGCAAAGAGGCAATGCCTTCTTTAATCAAGTCGCTGGCATTGCCCAGCCAGACATCGGTACCATGAGAAAGCCCGGAGATCCTTACCAGCTCTGCGAAGCTGCTCGGCTTCGTCTCCACGAGCATCTGCCTCACGAAGCGCGTGCCGAATTCCGGTATGCCTATCGTGCCAACTTCAGCCTCAAAACCGGGCTTCAAGCGAAGCGGTTTTGTTCCGCTAAACAGCTGGAGGGTGAGAGCGTCATTCAGCGGAACGCTCAACGGATCGATTCCGGTATATTCTTCCAGCAGTTTCAGGGCAGTGGGGTCATCATGGCCCAATATATCGAGCTTAACAAGCCTGCTAGATATCGAATCATAGTCGAAGTGAGTTGTAACGATACCAGACCTTCTGTCGTCCGCTGGGTATTGCAGCGGCGTAAACTGGAGCACATCGCAACCCTTGGGCACCACCATTACGCCGCCAGGATGTTGGCCGGTAGTACGCTTCACTCCAGTCACTCCGCGCGCGAGACGTTCTATCTCTGCTTTTCTGAGCACGAGCTTCCTCGATTCGGCGTAAGCCTTTACGAGGCCATACGCAGTTCGGTCAGCTACGGTAGCTATCGTTCCTGCTCTGAATACATTGCCTTTACCCAGGATCTCTTCGGTGTACCGGTGTATCGCGGCTTGGATTTCCCCCGAGAAGTTCAAGTCTATGTCCGGCACTTTGTCGCCCTTGAAACCGAGGAATACTTCAAAAGGAATATCGTGCCCGTCACCTACCATGTCATGGCCACACTTCGGACAGCTCTTCGCGGGGAGATCGAAGCCTGATCCGACGTCCGTTTGGGGGAATTCCGAGTAGGCGCATTCCGGACACCTATAATGCGGTGGTAGCGGATTCACCTCCGTAATACCCGTCAGCCTGGCCACAAGGGAGGAGCCCACAGAGCCGCGCGAGCCCACCAAATAACCCTCCTTGAGGGACCTCTCGACCAACTTTTGCGCTATCAGGTAAATCACGCTGAACCCGTGCTTCTGGATCGCGTTTAACTCCTTTTCCAACCTCTCGCGTACGATCTTGGGTAATGGGGAGCCATAAAGCCGCCTAGCTTCTTCCATGGCGAGGTTCGCGATCTGTTCTTCTGCCTTTTCGATCTTGGGCGCGTGTAAGCCCTTCGGGACTGGTTCGATGTGTTCGACGATGTCGGCTATTTGGGCAGGCGCACCTATCACCACCTGCGTCGCTACTTCCCTGCCCAGGTATTCAAACTCGCGAAGCATTTCTTCTGTCGTACGCAGATAAAGAGGGGCAGGCTCTTCAGCCTGGTCATCGCCCCTTGCTGCCATTAATACGTTTCTAAAGACGGCGTCTTCGGGCTCCAAAAAGTGCACATCACACGTCGCAATTACCGGGATGCTGAGATCAGCACCTAGCCTCACTATCCTCCGGTTGATTTCGCGAAGCGCCTCTTCGGACGGAACCCTACCTTGTGCTACGAGGAAAGAGTTATTGGCGACGGGTTGTATCTCCAGGTAGTCGTAGAAAGAGGCAATTTGCCTGAGCTTGTCCTCCCCAGCACCGGAAAGGATCGCTTGATAAAGCTCACCGGCCTGGCATGCGGAGCCCACCAGCAGTCCCGACCGGTTTTCGGAAAGCAAACTCCTCGGGATACGCGGCACTCTATGGAAGAACTGGATATGGGAATCCGAAACAAGTTTGTAGAGCTGCCGCAACCCATCCTGATTCTTCGCTAACAGTACGACGTGAAATGGTTTAACATCGCGCCAGTTTTCTTCAACGAGGTAACCTTCCATTCCGAAAATCAGCTTAATCCCCCGGCGGCAAGCCTCCTCAAACGCTTGGGGGAACGCTTGCACCACTCCGTGATCTGTTATCGCTACCGCGCGGTGCCCCCACGAGTACAGAACGTCCATCAGTTTTTCTACCTGTACCACGGAGTCCATGGCGGACATGGAAGTGTGAAGGTGGAGTTCAATCCGCTTCTGCATCGAATCATCGCATCGCTGGGGAACATCAGCCTCTTGCACCTTCTCAGCCAAGCAGACGGGCTCTCCTTCGAATCGGTCTTCGACTATCTCGCCCTGCACCGTTACCCATAGCCCTTCTTTGAACTCGCACTTCAGGCGTCTCCCCGGCCTGGTCTTGACCGTTATGGTATCCTGCCTATCCGTCAGGCCAAATCTCCAGAAGCGTTTGCCCGTGCGAAGGGTTATCTCTTGTGGCCACAAAACCATGCCCGTGAGCGATGCTTTCATTCCCGGCTTCAAATCCGCTATCGCCGCGTTGGGAAAACTTGGAGTGCCATCAGAAACGCCCTTTACGCCCTTTCCGCCTGGCTCGATGATCAACTGGATTGTGACGCCAAAAACGCTTTCAAGCACCCTCGTCAGACGATCCGGCGGGAACCCAGACGCCCCATCCGCATTCACGTACACTTTCCAGAATCCTGCGGAGTCTACCTCCACGAGCTTGAGACCAGTTGCAACGCTTTCCAAAAGCCTTCTATCATCTCCGGACAATCGTGAAGCCACCTCAACGAGGCGGCTCACATCCGGCTTTACCACGATCCGGCTCATTTCTACCCTCTTTGTGCAGTTCTCAATATGTCCAAATACATTTTGAGCCTGGCTTGAGCCCCTCTAACTAAACCGAGCTTCTCTTCCTTCATTACGTGGGTGAGCCCAGCCAAACGCACTTCCTTGACTCTAAGCCCTGCCTCCCTGGCATACCTGGTGAGAGCCACCTCAATACCGAACTTTACTGCCCCTATGTCCGACACCCCGAGTAGTACCCACCTCTTGACGGCGCGTTGCCCGGAGAGAAAGGGCGCCACGGTTTGGGCAAAATCGGTAGCTAAACGACCGCTCTCGAAGAGGCCTATCGTCATGTCAGCCTCGCCTGCCTCTACTGGGCCCGCAAGTGCTAAGATATGTTCGCGGCGAAGCCCGATCAGGTCCGCATCGAGAAACACCAGCGTCTCACAGGCGGTTTGCTCAGCCCCGCGGAGCATCGCTGATGCTTTGCCTTCGTTGGATTCAAGCCGAAGCACTTTCGCCCCGGCGGAGGCAGCGGCCTTAGCGGTATCATCTTCCGACCCATCATCCACCACAATGACCTGTTCCGCACCGGGGG
This sequence comes from Bacillota bacterium, assembly GCA_012840015.1. Taxonomy (GTDB): domain Bacteria; phylum Bacillota; class Sulfobacillia; order DUMF01; family DUMF01; genus DUMF01. Next base: position 32,424 of record DUMF01000002.1, on the reverse strand, counting down.
TACTTACCGCCGTGGACACCACGTTCTGAATGGTCTTAGCCTCGTTATACGCTGGAATGATCACCGCAAAACCCATCTAGCGCTCCTCCAATTCGTGGACTACGCGGCTCAAAGCTTCCGCCGCCTCTTCCTCCCTAACTACTGCCACCTGTTTACCAAAGGCGAAAACCACCGCCTGGCCCGCTCCGCACGCTATGCCTGCATCGGCGTGCTTCGCTTCCCCCGGACCGTTCACGGCGCAACCCATCACTGCCACCTTGAGCGGCTTCTTCACATCCCGCAACAACCTCTCCACATCACTGACCAAACGCTCCAGGTTCACGCGGCAGCGCCCGCACGCCGGGCAGCTGATGATTTCAACGCCTTCTGGAGCTCTGCCACAAGCCCTGAGAATATCATAGGCCACCTCAATTTCCTTGGCCGGATCCCCCGTTAAACTCACCCGAACTGTATCTCCTATACCATCGAGCAAGAGCGCGCCGATTCCTACAGCTGACTTGATCACGGCCTTCCGTCCCGCCCCTGCCTCTGTGACGCCCACGTGCATGGGATAATCTATCCGTTGCGCTGCCAGCCTGTAAGCATGCACCGTTTCCTCGACTGACGAGGATTTCAGAGACACCACGAGCTCATGAAACTCGAGCTCCTCTATGAAACGAACCCATCTCAAGCAGCTTTCCACCATCGCCTCAGCCGTGGGCGCGCCATACTTTTCCAGAATGTCCTTTTCCAAAGAGCCGCTGTTAATCCCGAGACGAAGCGGCACACCCCTTTGCTTCGCCGCTCGCACGACCCGCTCTACGGCTCTCTCGCCACCTATGTTCCCGGGGTTGATTCGGATCTTATCCGCTCCAAAGCCAATCGCTTTCACCGCCAGCTCCGGGTTGAAATGGATGTCTGCAATTAGCGGTACGTCCGTGGCCAACCTGATCTGCCTGAAAGCGCTTAACGCCTCTTCGTCGGGTATCGCCACTCTCACCAGCTTCGCGCCAGCCGCTGCGAGGTTTCGAATCTGGGTTAGCGTGGCCTCCACATCTCTTGTGTCGCTCTTGGTCATGCCCTGTACGACTACCGGCGCTCCCCCTCCGATTTTCACTCCCCGGACTGTGACGGCTCTCGAGCTCATTATCTCATCCCCAGCCTTTGAATATCTCTCACGAATATTATTGCGCCAAGGAAGAGCAACCCGATAAGCCCCACGAGGTGAACCGCGTTCTCCTTCTTGGGGTCTATTGGTCGCCCCATGATCCATTCGACCGCGAGAAAAAGCAACCGGCTGCCATCTAGCCCGGGTATGGGCAACAAGTTTGTGAAACCGAGGCTCATGGAGATCGCCCCTATAGTATATATTAGGCTCTCTGCCCCGGCACGGGTGGCCTCCACAACGATCTGGCCTATGCCAACCGGCCCGATCAAATCCGGCTTTACTTTTCTAGCTATCATTAGCAAAAGGCCACGAATCAGAGCACTTATTACCGACCATGATTGACGGATGCCTTCCTTCAACGCCGCAGGAAGTCCAAAACTAATCCGCACGAATTCGGGAGACACCCCGATTACCCCACTGCCGCTAGCTTGATCGACCCCCACAGCCAGGTTGAAATGTATCAGACGGTCACCTCTGCGCACCGTCAAGCCAAGGGCTTTATGCGGTCTTGCCCTCACGTAGCTCGTCAGTTCGTTCCAATCTCTCAACTGGGTCTGATCCACCGATACCAGCACATCGCCGGGCTTAACGCCCGCCTTCTCGGCAGGATAACCGGGGAGCACCTGTGCCACTGTGAGCGTCGGTTTCAGCCCTCCAAAGACGGCAAGTGCTACGCTGAACAGCACCACCGCAAGCGCGATATTGACCGCCGGCCCGCCGAGCACGAACAGCGCACGCTGGCCTACCGTCTTGCTGAAGTAGCTACTCTTACCTGGCGCTGGCTCATTTGGGTCCATTCCCACAGGACGCACATAGGCTCCAAACGGTATCGCTCTCAGAACGTAGTTAGTCTGCCCCACCTTATGCTGGATGACCTCGGGACCGAAGCCGACCCCAAACTCCACGATCCCTATTCCTCCGGCTCGTGCCATGATGAAATGTCCCAATTCGTGAAGAATGAGGAGAAGGCTAATTAGCACAGCAGCCATGATCACCAGGGGCACGCGCGTTGAGCCTCCTCATGAGTCACCCGCTGCGCCCATTCGGCCACTTCGATAACATCCTCGAGGCTTTCCACTCTGGCGGGTTGATGCTTTTCAAACACCCTTCTTACCAGGCGCGGTATATCCGTAAACCTTATCCTCCTGTTCAGGAAAAGCTCCACCGCAACCTCGTCTGCGGCAACCAGCACGGTGCGATAGCTGGGTGCCAACTTGCTCGCTTCATATCCAAAGCCCAAGCAAGGGAATCTCTCTATATCGGGTTCGAAGAAAGTAAGCTTTTCGGCAATCGCAGGACCGAATTTCTTCCCAGGGGATTCAAGCCTATCAGGATAAGACATGGCATACTGGATCGGTATCCGCATATCCGGCCATCCGAGTTGGGCCAACGCCGAGCCATCCTTGAAGACCACCATTAAATGGACTATGCTCTGGGGGTGAATGACAACTTTGACCCGCTCGGCTGGAACGCCGAACAATACACTGGCCTCTATGATCTCGAACGCCTTGTTCATCAGAGTGGCAGAATCCACGGTTATCTTCGGTCCCATCTCCCAAGTTGGATGCCTGAGCACTTCCTCAGGGCTTACCTCCCTTAACCTCGAGCCGTCCACGTCCTTCAAGGGCCCTCCCGAGCAAGTAAGCTCTATGTGGTCGAGCTCTCGAGGCGGAGTAAGCGAACCTCCAAAGCACTGAAAAATCGCACTATGCTCGCTGTCAACCGGCACGATAGTGGTACCGGCTTGCCTGGCACGAGAAAGTATATTTTCTCCCAGACAAACCAGTGACTCCTTGTTCGCCAATCCAACCAGTTTTCCCGTCCCCGCAGCGGTCCAAGCAGGCTGCACCCCTGATATCCCTGAAGGAGCCACAATCACGACGTCTGCTCCTTCCGCAGCAGCAACTTCTCTGATGCCCTCTCCCCCGCTCAGCACCCTCGTATCTGCGCCGAGCATGAGTTGTTCAAGAAGCTTCGCTTTCTCAGCGTCTCTGAGAGCGACCACCTTCGGCCGGAATTCCACGACCTGAGAAGCGAGCACTTCAACCGACCTTGCTGCGGCAAGCGCCACCACTTCGAACTTATCACGATGCCACCGGACTACGTCCAGAGCCCGTCTGCCAATAGAACCCGTGGATCCTACGATCGCCACACGCCTCATTTACGTTTTCCCGCCCTTGATGATCGGGAATGCCCCCTTTTCTGCCATCACCTTTAGTATTAGCACCACGAGTGGGCCGATGATGAGACCGATTAATCCTAACAACCGCATGCCCACATAGAGCGCCACCAGCGTAGTAAGGGGGTGGACACCAATGCTCTCGCCCACCAACCTTGCTTGGAGCGCTTGGCGCCATAAACATATTCCACCATAGAGGGCGAGCAGCGCCACACCTCTCAATGCATCCCCGTTCACGAAACACAAAACAGCCCACGGTATGAAAATCACCGCTGGTCCAACGATGGGCAGGATGTCCAATAGCCCCGAAATCAGCCCGAGCACTACTGCGTACTTGGATCCTATAAACTCAAATCCAGCTATAGTGATAGCAGTAGTCATCAATACCAACTTTATCTGGGCAACCACTATACTCGCTACCGTTCGGACCAGCTCAGTCTGAGTCTCGCTTACCCTGTACCTTATCGGTTTAGGCACAACCTGTCGTAGCCCTTCGAGAATGACCTTTTTGTCCCGAGAAAGGAAAAAGGTTGCCACGATACTCACTATCAACCCAGCGACGAATCCCGGCAGTAGCGCTATGCGGTTCAGTAGCTCTTCCAGGATCCGCTCCGCCCAACCGGAAATGCGGTTTATCTGAAGCCTATAGAACATTTCCATCCCTGCGGGCGTATCCTTAGCATATTTCCCAACAATTGAGGCAAGACTGTCTGTGAGTTCTAGCACTTTTGCTTGCAATGAAGGTAATTGCCGAGCCAACTCTGACAGCTCCACGAGCAGCCTCGATACACCGAGAGAAGTCAGCCCAGATAAAAGGAGAGTGACGGCAATGAGCATCACACCAACAGCCACGCCTCGTCGAACTCGTAAGTTCTTTTCAAGGTATCCTACCGGGGCATCAATCACCCACGCTAGCACTATCGCTACCACGAAGGGCCACCCGAGAGGTATTATGAATTTCCCGGTGATGTAACCGACCAGGACCACGGCGCTAGCGTAAAGTGCGCTCAAGCCAAACTCCTTCAAGGCAGACCCACCTTCCGAGAAAGGAGCCGCACGAGTATGTATGCGACAGGCGAAGCAAATATCATACTGTCAAAGCGGTCGAGTACGCCCCCGTGGCCCCGTATTAGGTTCCCAGAATCCTTTGCCTCACAGTACCGTTTCAACGCCGATTCTGCCAGGTCCCCCAGCTGTGCGGATATGCTCACCCCCGTCGGCAAAACCAACCTTTCCGTCAATGAGGTTAGCCCCAGTATGTGGCACGCTACCAAACCTACCAGCACAGCTCCCAGGAAACCACCCACAGCCCCCTCCCAACTTTTCCTTGGACTGAGAACCGGAGCCAACGAGTGTCTGCCGAAACGCATTCCCGCGAAATAGGCGAAGGTATCTGTAGCCCACGTACACAGCACAAGCAGAATTGCGTATTTCGTTCCCAGCCCGCTGAGTCTCAGGAGAAAACTGAACAGGAACGGGATATACATAATCCCGAAGACGATTGTGATGGGTTCAGCCATATTTTTCGAGTCTTTAAGTATCTCTAGTACCATAGAAGCCGCGATGCCCACCGCCAGTATTATCATTTGGGTTTCAAAGCCGCGTTCCATGGCTGAAAGCAGAACCGCCGCAGTAAGCGAGTAGAGGATAACACTGTTGGGGTGAACGTTTCGCCTTCCAAACAGAGAAGCAAATTCATGAATTCCGACCATACTTAGGCAGAGTACTAGCGCGAACAGAGGCCAACCGCCCACATATGCAATGGCCAACACCAAAGGTGCGCCTATCAGGGCAGAGATGAGCCGCTCCTTCAGCATGGCTTAAGACCTCCAAACCTGCGTTCCCTGGTCCCGAACCACGCCAAAGCACGGCTAAGCTCGGCGCGGTCGAAATCTGGCCAAAGCACATTGCTGACCCATAACTCGGCGTATGCAGCCTGCCAGAGGTAAAAATTGGAAAGTCTCGACTCACCGCTGGTACGTATCACCAGATCGAGGTCCGGCACGTCGGGCGCATAAAAATAGCTTCTTAACCGCGCTTCGTCAAGCTCTCTCGGGTCAAGCAGCCCTCTGCGACTATCTTCAACAAGCTTTCTTGCGGCATCTACGATCTCCGCCCGGCCTCCGTAGTTCAGGCACAAAATTACATCTATCCCGCTACAATCGCGCGTTTCCTCCATGGAGTGCTTTAATGCCTCCTGCGCCGCCTGAGGCAATTCTTCCAGACGGCCTATGGCCCTCAACTTTGCACCGGACTTTTTAAGCTCCTTGGTGAAGTGTTCGAGATACCAGCAAAGCAAATTCCAGAGGTACCTTACCTCTTCTTCTGGCCGCGCCCAATTCTCCGTGCTGAATGCAAAAAGGGAAAGGTACCTAATACCTTCTTCCGCAGCCGCTGAGATGACCTTCCGTACTGTCTCTGCTCCCGCTTTGTGGCCGGCCTGGCGCGGAAGTCCACGCCGCTGAGCCCACCTGCCGTTGCCATCCATGATTATACCCACGTGCACTGGTACCGACGTCTTCCCGCTCATTTACTGAGAAACCCCCTCGGTCTTGGGGGCCTCTCGGTACACCACAACTCCACTTCTTTGCCTGCAAACATGAGCTGCTTGACCACCATCAATTCGCCACGCCCTTTTTCCCCGCGGTAGTGCGGGAGTATCCGCACGCGCACAACGCGGTAACCCGCGTCTTCCAGAAGCTTTCTAGCCACCTCAAGCGGGAAACCCACTGTCACACTTCCATTATTTCCTTCTCTTTTACTTGAGTAGCCTTCTCTATCTCCCCTATGTATTTGTCCGTCAGCTCCTGAATCTCTTTTAAAGCCCTATCGGCATCATCTTCGGAAATCTCTTTATTCTTCTCGAGCTTCTTTACCTGCTCGTTGGCATCGCGGCGTACATTTCTGATCGCCACTTTCTGCTCTTCGGCCTTTTTTCGCAATCCTTTTGCGATTTCCTCCCGCCGCTCCTTTGTGAGCGGAGGTATAACCAGGCGAATCCCGTTCGCGTCAACTACTGGGTTAATGCCCAGATCGGATTTCAATATGGCACGCTCTACGGCGGAGACCATATTCTTATCCCAAGGCTGGATTAGGAGCACGCGAGCCTCCACCACGCTTATCTTCGCCACCTGACTGACTGGCGTAGGCTGTCCGTAGTAATCCACCATGACCTTATCCAACATGGCAGGGTTTGCCCGTCCAGCCCGTATGCTGGCGATATCTTTTCGGTAAACCTCCAGCACCTTCTTCATCCGTGCCTCAGCGTCGTTGAGGATCCGTTTGTCCATACTAGTCCCTCCCGACGAATGTCCCGATTTGCTCACCACAGACGGCTTTGCGGATGTTTCCTTTCTTGCCCACATCGAAAACCACGATTGGTATCTTGTTATCCATACAAAGAGAGGTCGCGGTGGAATCCATTACCTTAAGACCTCTCTTCAGTATTTCCATATAACTAAGCTGTTGGAACTTGACCGCGTCAGGTTTTTCATTTGGGTCTGCGTCATACACGCCGTCCGTGCCTTTCTTCGCCATCAGTATGACGTCAGCCTCTATTTCTGCAGCTCTGAGCGCCGCCGTCGTGTCGGTAGAGAAATATGGGTTCCCGGTACCCGCGCCGAAAATCACCACCCGTCCCTTTTCAAGATGCCTGATGGCCCTCCTGCGTATGTAGGGCTCGGCTACTTCCCGCATGTCGATGGCGGTCTGGATCCGGGTGTCAACTCCTTTCTTTTCCAGAGCGTCTTGAAGGGCCAGAGAATTGATGACAGTGGCAAGCATCCCCATATAGTCCGACGTGGCCCTGTCCATGCCGTACGCTTCACCAGCCTGGCCTCTCCATATATTGCCTCCTCCAACCACCACTGCCACCTGCACGCCCATTTCCGTAACCTCTCTGATTTCGGAAGCAATTAGGTCAATCATCTCGTGGCTTATGCCTTGTTCCTTGTTTCCAGCAAGCGCTTCACCGCTTAATTTCAGCACGATCCTCTTGTAGGCTGCTTTCAAGGGGTCACGCCTCCCCCACTTCAAACCTCACGAAGCGCTTGACAGTGATGTTCTCGCCAATCCTGCCGATGTGCTGTTTAATTAGATCGCCCACGGTAATGGACTCATCCTTGATAAATGGCTGGTTCAACAGACACACCTCGGCAAAGAATTTGCTCATACGCCCCTCGACGACCTTATCGACTATCTGCTCTTTCTTCCCCTCTTCCAGGGCCCTGGCCCTCTGTACCTCTCTCTCTCTGGCCACGACTTCATCCGGTACGTCTGCCACTGAAACATAGAGCGGCTTCGCCGCAGCCACCTGCATGGCTAAGTCGTGAGCTAGTTGCTTGAACTCAGCGTTTCGAGCGACGAAGTCTGTCTCGCAGTTCAGCTCGACGAGCACTCCAATCTTTCCATTGAGGTGCACGTAGGCCTCTACGATCCCTTCCCGGGCTTCTCTCGAGGCTTTTTTCTCTGCTGATGCGATGCCTTTGATTTTAAGGTACTCTACGGCTTTTTCGATGTCGCCGCCGCACTCCTGGAGCGCCTTCTTGCAATCCATAACTCCAGCCCCAGTTTTCTCTCTTAGTGTTTTGATTACCTGAGCGTCACTCACCGATCTCATCCTCTCCGGAGAGTTCTTCCATTATGTTTGCCATGTTACTCTCTTCCTCTGTCTCTTCTGTTCCTATCGTTTCCGCTGCCGGTTGAGCTTCGCCTTCAGTAGGTTCACCCACCTGTTCGCCTATTTGCACTCCCTGCCTGCCTTCAAGCACTGCATCGGCCATCTTCGCGGTGATAAGCTTGACAGCTCGTATTGCATCATCGTTTCCCGGAATGACGTAATCCACTTCGTCCGGGTCACAGTTGGTATCCACTATGCCCACGATCGGGATCTTCAGCCGCCTGGCTTCACTTACCGCGATCTTTTCTTTCCTTGGATCCACCACAAATAGCGCAGCGGGCAAATCCTTCATGCCCTTAATACCGCCAAGATACTTTTCAAGCTTACTCAGCTCATGTTGAAGCCGTACTGCCATCTTTTTTGACATTTTGTCCAATTCACCGTTCTGCTGCATCTGTTCTAGTTCAAGAAGCCTTTGTATTCGCTTCTTGATCGTGACGAAGTTAGTAAGCATGCCGCCCAACCATCGCTGATTCACATATGGCTGCTCACACCTTTGCGCTTCCTCGGCCACGGCTTCCTGGGCTTGTTTTTTGGTGCCTACGAACAGCACTTTACCACCATTGAAAGAGACATCACGTACGAACGCGTATGCGTCTTCTAGCATCTTGACGGTCTTCTGCAGATCGATAATGTAAATCCCGTTGCGTTCCGTAAAAATATAGGGCTTCATTTTTGGATTCCAGCGCCGAGTCTGGTGTCCGAAATGAACCCCTGCTTCCAGCAGTTGCTTCATAGATACTACAGCCATACATCATCCTCCCGGTTATTCCTCCGGCAGCTCATCCAGGCTGGGGGCTACGCAGCACCGTCCGTCCCGTCCCTACCGTGCGTATTTGGCACCCAAGCAGGCACCCTGCGAGCGCCTCCAGTAGTATACCACACCGCATGTGACGTGGCAATGAAGACCAGGGACCGGAGCGGGAAGCGAAAGCGGTTCCGGCGCCCCTCGTTTCTGAGTCACATCTGAGTCACAGTGAGTTAGCGTGCCAAACAACGTATACAGGGCGCTGATCCGCTTTAACCCCAGTCATGCGAGGGGTTATGGCTATTCATCACCAGGGTAGGGCAGTCAAGACGCGGTGCCACACTTCAATCGCCAGACTATATTCCTCCAGAGAGATGCGCTCCTGCGAGGTGTGGTCCAGTGACGAATCCCCCGGCCCGTATGCTAGAATGGGACAGTTCCAAACGGGAGCCACCACATTCATGTCGCTCGTGCCGGTCTTGCGTTTAAACCGCGGAGTCCCACCGAGTTCCCTTATGGCCGAGATGAAGGACCGTATCAGAAGGTTATTCTTGGGTGCCACGTAGGCTGGAACTGAGTTGTCCAAACACACAGTGACCTTGGCGTTTTCAGGCCAGGGCTTCGTCCCTGCTCGTGCAAGCTCAACGGCCTCGGACAAGAGCGAGGCAATTCCCTCGGCAGAAGCCCACGGCGGCAAGCGGAACACTATCCGAGCGCTTGCCTCGTCGCTGAGGCCATTTCTCTCGGTGCTAACGCTTTCGAGGGATGCGGTGAGGCTTTGAAAGCTACTCGCGTTATCCGTCCTGGTACTGATTGAGTTCCAGACAGAGACTACAGATTCAGTGGCCGTGGCGTAGCGTCCCGATCCGTGGAACGAGGGAAACTCCACTCTCACCGAGGCACGCGCAAAGCCCTTATACCCGAGGGTAATACCCTCCCACCCGCTTGGTTCTCCCACCACACAGTAATCGGGCCTGAAGGTGTTTACAATTGCCTTCGCGCCGCGTGAGTCTTGCTCTTCCCCCACCGCGCCCACAAGCACTATGCGTGCAGGCAAGCCCCGGCTCTCGTGCCGCCCGTCCAGCGTTGCTTCAGCTCGCGCGACACCCGCCACGAACGCAGCAAGCGGGCCCTTTGCATCCACGGAACCACGACCGTGAAGTTCTCCATTTTCAACCTTCACGCCGAGCCATCCAGGAACGGTATCGATATGACCCAGAAAAAGGAGCAACGGGCCGGATTGACCTTTCTCAGCAATCACATTGCCAACGGAGTCGGAACGCACACTCCAGCCGTATTTAGTAAGAATACGCACCAACAGACCTGATACTTTGGCTTCCTCACCCGAGAAACTAGGCTGCTCGACGAGGTCGTACAGCAGCTTGACTTCATCATCCATACGCGGAAAGCTTAGCATTCTCGGTCCCCTCAAACGCGCTCGAGGGCAGGGGTAGCCTCAACGAGCACCGACGCAAGAGTTTCAGCGACTCGTTCTAGCTGCGGCCAGGTGATGACCAGAGGCGGCAGTAACCGGATGACAGTGGGGCCCGCGGCTAGAGCAAGAATGCCGCGTTCCTGTAGCATCTGTAAGTACCGCCCAGACCTAGCCTTTAACTCGATGCCTATCATGAGGCCTTTCCCGCGTATCTCTCTTACTACTGCGCATGGCGACAAGACTTCCGAAAGGAGTGCCATAAAGCGTGCGCCGAGCTCTTTCGCCCGCTCGGGAAGCCTCTCCTCGATTAGCGCCTCGGTCGCCGCGGCGGCAGCCGCGCACGCAACCGGATTTCCTCCGAAGGTAGATGCATGGACACCTGGGGTAAGGGTGATGAGATCCGGGTTGAAAGCGACAGCAGCAATCGGTAGTCCGCCTCCCAGCCCTTTGGACAGGCAAAGTATGTCGGGTACAACTCCGTACTCCTGAGAGGCCGTGAATGCCCCGGTCCTCCCCATACCCGTCTGTACCTCGTCAAACACCAGCAAGGCGCCGCGCTCAGTGCAAAGCTCCCTCACATAGCTAAGAAACTCGGGGGTCGCAGGAATGACACCTCCCTCCCCCTGCACTGGTTCTATAATGACGGCTGCGGTGGAAGTATCTATGACGTCGTGGGCCTCTTCGTAATCGTTGAAAGTAATATGCACAAATCCAGGTACGAGTGGCTCAAACGGTGCCCGGTAGCCAGGATTCCATGTCGCGCTCAAAGACCCCAGCGTTCGGCCGTGGAACCCCCTTTTGCACGCAACAATCTTGGTTCTGCCTGTAGCCAACCGAGCGAACTTCACTGCAGCTTCCACGGACTCCGTCCCGGAGTTGCAAAGGAATATTCTACCGAGCGCCCGCGGTAGCACCGACGTTAAGACCTGAAGCAGCCTGGCACGCGGTTCTGAGTAGAAGGATTCCCCGCACGTGAGCAAGGCGGAAGCCTGGTTAACGATAGCCGAAACCACTTTGGGGTGGCAGTGTCCAAGGACAGCAATGCCGTGACCGGTGTCACAGTCTATGTATTCTCTGCCCTCCGCATCCCAAACAAGCGCGCCCGCCCCCCTCGTGATGGCAAGGTGTCTCTTATGGTACAAGCCCGAGGTGTGCTCGTCTTCCACCTTGAAAATGCTGTCTTCAATCTTTCTCATGGCGTGACCACCGTACCTTCCGATCTGATTGCACGAGTAGCCGGGGCTTCCACCCTCCCATCCGCTATGACCGCTCGCTTGACGCCGCTTCGCACAGCCGCCACTGCGGCGGCAAGTTTCTTTTTCATCCCGGCGCTGGCTATCTCTTCGTAACTTTCAGCCTCTCCTACTCGTATACAGCGGATCAGCGAGCTAGGATTGCTCACGTCTTCTAGCAAACCCGGCACATTGGATAGCAGAATGAGCTGGTCGGCGCGCAAAGCTGTTGCCAAAGCCGCCGCTGCCCTGTCAGCGTCGATGTTACACACCTCTCCGCCCTGGGCAAGCACGAGCGGGCACACCACCGGCAGATATCCTCCAGCGAGCAGGTGCTCTACTAAGGCTGTGTCCACACTCGTCAGAGTCGCGCTTAAATCGTCGCGGATGAGCTTCACTTTCGATCCTTCAACGCTACGTATAGCGGTCTTCCGTTCTCCATAAAACATACCGCCACTTATTGCGGTTATACCTACCGCTTTGACTCCAACAACCTGAAGCTGGCGGACAAGCTCCGTATTGACACGGCCAGCCATGGCCATAATGAATACTTCCATGGTCGCACTATCGGTGTAGCGACTCCTCACTCCGGACGGAGACGTTATATAGCGCATAGGAACCCCAAGTCTTTCGCCAAGCGCGTCCACTTCAGCCGAACCGCCGTGAATGAGTAAGATCTGATTGCCGGCGTCCACTAGTGATTTCAGGTCGTTTGCCAGCCCGGTCAAGTTCTGATTAATTCCGGCGGCGCCTCCTATCTTGATAACAACAATCAAATGAATTCCTCCAATAAGCAGACCGTCGTACCCGAGTTGCGTAAGACCTAGCACGGGTGCAAGCCTGCAAAGTCCAGAGCCACCGTTTCTGGCCACCCCATCGCGATGTTAGTTGCCTGCACCGCGTTGCCCGCGGCGCCCTTCATGAGATTATCGATGGCCGAAATGACCACCAGGCGCTCAGAATGAGGATCGCGCGCAAACCCCACATCGCAATAATTCGAACCCGTCAACACCTTAGGATCCGGGACACGGTGTATACCGTGTCTTTCCTTCACCAGCCGCACGAACGGTTCGCTGGAGTACGCTTCCCTGTACACCTTCCAAATGTCCTGTTCAGTAACTGCAGGGTCTTTCAGGAACACGTGGCAACAGGTTTGCACCCCACGTACTGAGTCAACAGACGTAGCCGTTAAATGGACCTTCGGCCGCACTCCCCCAACAAGTGCCAATTCCTGTTCGATCTCTGCAGTGTGCCTGTGGCCCACCGGTTCGTATGTCCTGATGACGGATGTCCTCTCAGGGTGATGGGAGGCCGGGGAAGGCTCGGCTCCACCAGCAGAGGACCCAAACTTTCCCTCGATGATAACCGGCTCTGTCTTCACAAGGCCAGCTGCAAACAGGGGAGCGAGAGCTATGATAGCCGCAGTGGCCAGGCATCCACTGCCGCTGATCTTTGTCGCACCCCGGAGCTCAAGGCGGTGGAGTTCCGGCAGCCCATATACAAAACTACTGAGTCTTTTAGAATCAGGGTGGCTCCACCCGTACCATACTGGGTACATTTCTGGGTCCCGCAGCCTGTAATCTGCAGAAAGGTCTACGACCCGCGGCGCTAACGCGAACAGTTTCTCCGCTATTTTGGAACTTTCACCGTGTGGTAGCGATGTAAACAGAATATCGCACGGCTCTAGGTCTTCGAGCCTCACGAACTGGAGCAGAGTGCGCTTGCGAAGATTGGGATGAACGGTGTGCACGTACCTTCCTACAAAACGCTGCGAAGTGACTTGCGCGACCTCTACATAAGGGTGCTGAAGCAGTAGTCGCAGCAGTTCGCCCCCAGCATAGCCTGAGGCACCTACCACAGCCACCCTGGCGCGTTGCTTCACGGCGGCACTGTTACAGGTGTGATCGTCCACTGCGAGCCACCTCCAGCCAGTAATCCACGAGGGCACCGGCGATATCCACGCCGCTCGCCTCTGTACACTCTTTGAACTCCATGGTTGCGTTCACCTCATTGACGAGCAGCCCGTCTGGTGCTTCGAGCAGATCCACCGCGAGTACCCCGCCCCCTACCGCCAAAGCTGCCCGCTCTGCGAGTGCAGCGGCTTCGCCACTTAATGGGTAGTTAATACCACGACCGCCGCGGGCAGCATTAGTGACCCAGTGGTCAGATACGCGGTACATAGCTGCTATGGCATGCCCGCCGACCACCACAACTCTGATGTCTCGACCTGGTTTGGCAATGTGTTCTTGGACATAGAACACAGAATGCAAGTAAGACCCGAGCCTTGCCTTATGCTCAATAACAGCTTCGGCCGCATCCCGGTCGTTTATACGGGCTAGCAGGCGCCCCCACGACCCGGTAGTAGGTTTCAGTACGGCCGGATACCCGACCCGCGACACCGCGTCCAGAGCGCTCGACTCATCCAGCGCCACCAGGGTCCTTGGCGATGGCAACCCAGCCTTAACGAGCGCCAGTGTGGTGAGAATCTTATCGTTACAAATAGCGATCGTCGATGGTGAGTTGAGAGTCAGTGTCCCGCTTGCGTCGAGCACTCTAGCGCACACCTGCCCGCGCAACTGACTAATGGACCTTATTAGCACTGAGTCGTACTGTTTCTCGAGTCTCGTCAGGTCAAACACGATTTCCGAGTCCAGCAGCCGATCGCAGGCTATTCCACGCTCCGCAAGCGCCTCAAATATCAGCCTTTCCTCCTGTCGCAGCCTGGAAAGAACTACCGCAAGGCGCACTTTACTCGCCCCAGTCCTCTTCTTCTTCCGGTGCAAGTTCGAGGCTGAGCGGCTCTACACTGGTCACCTCCAGCTCAACTCCACACTCAGGACATACCACGATCTCACCCTTTTCAAGCGAACCAACTTTCCACTTTCCTGCGCATTCGGGGCATGAGCACAACATGTATACCAATCCTCCTGTTTAATTATACAGATGTGCTCATAATAATTCATCAGATCTGTAGAGTCAATTAGGTACTACGGTTTTCGCAGGAATTCATAAAACCCGGCGGTTTCTCCGATTGACAGGGGAAGCTACAGTATGAGGTATTTTAATGTGATTTTGGAGGTGAAAAATCGCTGTGCATTGAGACGAAGGAACGGAGCTTCGCGCCACGTCGCTATCTGGGTAGGCGTTCAACGGTCCCGGGTGAGCTGGCCTCAGATTGCAGGAGTAATTAGTGCGCCATCGCTTTCTCCGTGACCGCCACGCGCCTTTTCGGCGTCTCCCCGCCGTACCACCGGCAGGGTAAAGTCCACATCTCCCGGAGGCAGATGGGCACCGCTCCGATTACAAAGGCGAGATCTGCTCCTGCGGTTCGGTGTGCAGAAGCACCGTGATCTCAGTCACTGGGCTCTGCGTCTACCCGCTGAACTGTTCCGCTGTCTGGGGGCTCTTCGTCCCCTACGTCACGATAATCCCGGCTACCGGGTTGATCCGAAGGCGAGTAGGAAGAACCATACCTGCCAACGTCTTCCCACACGTCCACGCCGTCGTATGCGGGGCTAAATCTAGCCGGTCTCTTCCCAAAAGGTATGGGAATTACTTTTTCTTCCGCTGGGCGTTTATGTGTGAAGCGACCTTCGTTGCGTCGTTGACACTCCAAACAAAGAGTAGCCCATGGTACGGCCTCAAGCCTCTCCAGCGGTATCGCGTTACCGCACTCTTCACACTTACCGTAGGTGCCCTCATCAAGCCTGGTTAAGGCCCTAGCAACTTGAGATATAAGTCGTAGAGCGTTGTCTCTCAAGCCGATATCTTTTCCTCGCTCATACGTCTCGCTCCCCACGTCGGAGGGGTGATTATCATACATTGATAGCTCCTGTACAGAGTCACGCCCTCCGGCAGTCAGCCCTTCTTCCAGGTTGCCGACCATTTCCTCAAGCTGACGCCGTTCCTGGAGAAGACGGGCTTTGATTCGGTTTAAGTCCATTTTGACTCCTCCGGTAGAGATGTCTCCTTTAGTATTTGCCGCCTGACCCCACTCAAACCATTGCAGCGTGAGTTGAATCACGGGTCCCAGCAGCGCGGCGCTCACGAGAGTCCCGGGGCCCGCCGGACCGCCAAGAAGCCACCCGACGACAGTAACCGCAATCTCCATCGAGATGCGGACGAACGATATGGATCTGCCTGTTATCCTACAAAGGGCAAGCATAGTGCTGTCCCTGGGGCCAGTCCCTAGCTTCGTACTCATATACGTTCCAATGCCCACCCCACTCACGATGCTGCCGGCGACGAGGGCAAGCCACTTCAACGCAACCGAAGCTGGCTGCCGCAACGGTAGGAGCAGGCGGGTCAAGTCTACAAGTAAACCGACCAAAATGACGTTAGCGAGCGTTACAGTAGTTGGTCTCACGCCCAGAGCCCAGGCAACGCCAGCGAGCACAACGCCCACAGCAATGTTCGCTTGGCCTAGAGTGAGTGGGGAGTGCATGGTAATGCCTAGCTGGAGCACGTTCCACGGGTCAACTCCCGCGCTTCTGCCAAGTACGGTAAGGTTAATACCGAAGGCAAGAATCTCGAAACCCAGAATCGTTACGATCCAACGTTTCATCCTTCCACCCCGCGTTCCGGGCTCCAGTCCCAGGACCTAAATACATTCCAGCAAAGCACCGCCTTGAGGACCCATTCAAGCCCGTTGATAACCCAGACGGATATTAGGGACCACCCCAAAACCCTGACAGCGATCAGCGTTAGCGGAATGCGCACCAGCCATCCTCCCAACGCCGTGATCCGCAACGGCGAGCGGGTATCACCTGCCCCTCTCAAAGCCCCCGCAAGAGTATCAGTCATGCCGATAAAGGGTTGGATGTAACCGGCTATCCGCAGCACGCGCGAAGCGGGAACGAGCACCTGCAAATCATCGGTAAAAACCCTGGTGAAGCTAGAAGGCACAAAGATGAAAAGCAAACCTATAGCCCCCATCGTAAGCAAAGACAGCCGCATACATTCCATGGCGCTCGCGTGTGCCCTCTCTCGTTCTCTCGCCCCGAGGCGTTGCCCCACTAGCACCGTTGAGGCTACGGCAAATCCATACCCCGGCATGAAAGAAAGCGACTCACAAGTGACCGCTATCTGATGAGCGGCGAATTCAAACTTACCAAGGGAAGACATTATTACCATTTGAACAGATCGTGCCCCATCTGACAATATGGTTTCAAATGAGGCAGGAACACTCAGTGATATCAATTCTTTGACAGTGGACCAGCGCCAGCTCCATCTTCCCCGCAGGACTGAACAGAAGCCTAGACCATTTCGCGCAAGCCCATTCAAGGATAGCAGTGCGGCCACATATAGCGACACGACGCTGGCGAGCGCTGCACCCCTGACACCCATGGCGGGCATCCTCAATTTGCCAAAAATCAGGATCCAATCCCCCACAACGTTTAAGGAGTTTGCTATAGCTGCAACGATCAGGGGGCTCACTGCATCGCCCCCTGATCGCATAACCGCATTGCCCACCATCCACACCACAAAAGGCGGCAAGCCGAAAGACATTACTTGTATGTACTCCATCGCAAGTAACTCCACTTCAGAATCCATCGAGATCAGCCCAGGCAGGACTGTACAAGACGCCCTGAGAATGCAAAACCCGGAAATACCGCCAAGAATCGCAAGCGCTACGCCCTCGTGCGCAACGCGCGAGAACTCAGTATAGTCTCTTGCACCATATGCCCTGGCGGCTAACGCGGTAGTTCCAACGCCGAGGGCACCTGTCACGAAAGCCACGCTCCAGTAGATTTGGCCTGCTAGAGCGGTCGCGCTCAAGGCGCCGGCACCCAACCTCGACACCATGGCGGTATCTATCATTGAGAGAAACATATGGAGGATCATCTCAAGCATTGCAGGCCAGGCAAGTTTGAGAACTTCGGACCGAATGTCGTTCAAGCCATCTCCTCCTGCTGACGGAATATAGACTAACACACCACCTCGGCTGTGCAACCCACTTAACTAAGTGAAGGATTTGCTGAGCCCCTAATAGAATTAGTACTTTTATAGGCTTGCACGGATGGAGTTTGATAAACATCACAAATACATAAAAGGGGGCCTGCTCATTGATAGCATCTGAACCAGCAAGAAAACGTGATGGGTTTACCACCAGCCTGGGTGTTATGGCCGCAACCCTTGGTTCGGCCGTCGGACTGGGTAACATATGGAAATTCCCCTACCTGACGGGCATGAACGGTGGGGCCGCTTTCA
Organism: Bacillota bacterium; assembly: GCA_012840015.1. Classification (GTDB taxonomy): domain Bacteria; phylum Bacillota; class Sulfobacillia; order DUMF01; family DUMF01; genus DUMF01. The sequence continues at coordinate 14,795 of DUMF01000002.1, read as the reverse complement.
TAATAATATACCTGTTGTGCACATTGCTCGTCGGGTTGCCCGTAATGATAACGGAGCTGATCATCGGGAGGACTGCAAGAGCTGACGCGGTAACCTCTTTACAAAAGCTCGCGCCAGGGACACCCTGGTGGTTGATAGGAGCGGCAGGGGTCCTCTCTGCATTCTTGATCCTTGGTTTCTATACCGAAGTAGCTGGCTGGGTGTTTGCCTATATCTTCAAAGCGGCGCGCGGAATGCTCTCTTCAACCCAGCCCCTCGTGACATCCAAAGTCTTCGGCAACATGGTAAGTAATCCGGTCGAATGTCTCGTGTGGCAATGGATCGTGCTTGCCTTCATAAGCGTGATAATAATCGCAGGTGTGTCTAAAGGGATAGAACGCATGACTAAACGCCTGATGCCGCTGTTGTTTGCGCTGTTACTAATCGTGTGCGTACGAAGTCTCACCCTTCCCGGAGCCGCGCGGGGGCTAACATTCCTCTTTAAGCCCGATTTCTCCAAAGTAACCGGGACCACCATTCTCACTGCCATGGGTTTGTCTTTCTTCAAGCTTTCCGTGGGCATGGGTACCATGACTACTTATGGGAGCTACTTCCGCGAAGAGCAGAACATCCCGGCCACGGCGACGAAGGTAATGTTGGCAGATGTATTAGTCTCAATACTGGCAGGCCTGGCCATCTTCCCCGCCGTCTATGCCTTCGGCTTCGAGCCGGATGCAGGGCCCAAACTGCTTTTCATCACGATTCCCGCCGTCTTCACATCGATGCCGTTTGGGCAGGTGTTCATGGTCTTGTTTTTCATCCTGGCAGCCATAGCAGCTACAGGGGCTATGCTCTCCCTCCTAGAAGTCCCGGTTGCCTTCCTCAACGAGCGTCTTGGATGGTCTCGCAGTATATCGACCATCTTAACGGCCATATCTTTGGCTTTGGTCGGTTCTACTGCCGCTCTTTCCAACAGCACGCTCGCGGAGTTCAAAATCATGGGAAAGACCATGTTTGACTTGTTCGATTTCCTTAGCTCAAATGTGCTTCTACCCCTTGGCGGCCTGTTTCTATGCCTGTTCATAGGTTGGCAGTTCGGCTTCAAAAACACGGTGGCATCTGCTACCAATCATGGTGCTTTGCACAATGAGGCTATAGTTACGCTCTTCTTCTGGATAGTTAGGCTGGTAACCCCCATCTCGGTACTTATAGTGCTGCTGAATGGTTTGGGCATCATAGCTTAGGGCCCTCGCTGAGTGGCTTGCGCTGGCCGGTTGCGTGTCCCGCCAACATCACGGCCAGCGCAGATATGCTCACGGGAGCGGCAAAAGCGGAAGAGGGTTGCAACCGGATCCACTCATCTCCCGTACTAGGCCAATTGAATTGCAGCAGGCTGCCATGGCCAGCACAGCGGCATACGTCGCAGCAATCCGAATGCTTTTGGAGCACGCTCAAGACGGGCGTAATTGGTAATTCTTCCCGGCCAATGCAGTACTTGGATGGCGTGCCTACGGTGGACGTGGCCCAAAGACACGGCGAATATGGCACCATCCGGGAAACAATAATCGTATCCCTTAACTGGAGAGCCTCGGCCTATTTGACGCCGCTCAAACCAACCGTACGAACGTGGCGGGGAAGAGCGGCATCGGATGGGGCTCGAAAAGGCCCTCGAGATCAAAAAAGGTATGCTTTCATCACAATGCGGCATGCCGCAATGGCAGAGCGACGTAACTCTCCCGCGCGATGCCACAATCAATCAGCAACAGCAAGGTTCCGCTCACCGCCTACTCTTGTGTCGCATCCTACCGTAGCGCCACTACTCTCGCAGGAGCACCTTCCGCTCCTTTGATCTTGAGAGGAAGGGCTATCACGAAAACCTTGCTCCCTACTATGGGCTTGAGGTTGGTAAGGTGCTCGATGTTCAGCACCTCGTGGCCCAACAGGATCTTGTGAACGGTGAACTCGTCGGTGTCAGTAACGAAGGACTTTGCCCCTCTATCCTGGAAGAAGTCATAACCTGCAATTTTCACACCTTTATCCACGAGCCACTGCGCGGCATCGTCCGCTAGATATGGCGAGTCTAACCAGTACTCCGGTTTACCGAACATCTTATCGCTCCACCCCGTGTAGATGAGCACGATCATCCCTGGCTTTATCTGATCAGCCGCTCTCTCCAGGTGAGCGGCGGTCACGGGCTCGTTTGCCCCTACCATCGAGCAATCCACCACGTATCCCTCGCCCAGGAAATGCCTTAGATCGAGTTGATCGAGGTTCTTCCCGTTGGCGAATATGTGCAGAGGCGCATCCACGTGTGTCCCGGCGTGTATTGGCTGGGAGAACAGCCCGACTTGTATCTTGTGTTCAGCGTGATTCCTGAGAACCTTGAACTCCACAGGCGGAGTGGTCCGCCTCAACCCCGGTGGTATGTCCATTCCGGTGGTGATGGGCAGTGTAAGGTCGAAAAGCTCTCTAAAAGTAAACATAACTTGGACCTCCTCCGTCAGAACGAAGTTTGCAATTCAACTACGCACCACGATCAGCCAGATGGCTTTTAAACCAGTCCACTGTCAACGCGGTAGCTTGGCTCAACCTGTCAGTAAATACGTGATCGTCCCCGATGAATTCAATCCGCTTTGGGCCAGGTAGTGTCTCAAACAACTCTTTCGCATGATCCGATGGAACCACGGCATCCTTGGTCCCGTGGATGATCAAGATCGGCGTTTTGCGCAGCCGGCTCGCCTCACGCAGTACGTCATACTTCAGCAGGTCCTCTACAAAAGAGGGTGCTAACGCAAATCCCTTGTTATAGAAGTTCTTTATGCTTTTCCCCTGGAGGAGCAGATCCCATTTGTCCCCACCCAGTATCGTATCCCTGAAGCTATCGCGGAGGTGGACTACGCCCGACCAGATGACTACGGCTCGCCCCTTAAGTCCAGTTTCAGGGGCACAGATAACGGTACTCCCACCGAAGCTTAGCCCCAGAAGACCGATCCTCGTAGCGTCAATCTCAGGCTGCCGGCAGACGAAATTCAGTGCAGCGCCGAGATCTTGTATCCAACCAGTGAGGTGCGTATCCCTATCGAAATCACCCTCGCTGTCCCCCGATCCCACAAAGTCGAACCTCAACACGGCTAAGCCCTGAGAACAGGCCTCCCTCGAAAACCGTACGAACATCCGGTTAGCCCCAATGTGATCTCCCGTAAAACCATGGCAGATAATAACACAGGGATATGGCCCCGCGCCCTCCGGTAAGTGGATTACACCGTGAACTCTCTTGCCTCGACTCTCAAACTGAACGGCTTTTTCCAAACAAGCGACGCCTCCTTTTCATCATTCAGTGTGCTTCATTGGCCCCCGCGATTATTGTAAACGCTTAAATCCCCTACTCCAACGCGTTGCGCCAAAAACGGGGCGACCCCAGCTCGAGCTGAGGGCCGCCACTACCCCGCCGCCAGGACACTTGCCCTGTCCTCCGCCTCATTCCTCGACGACGATCACCCTCGCTGGGGAAGCCTCGAGCCCCTTGAACCTCAGAGGAAGGGCGTACATGGTAACCCTATCGCTGGATATTTCCTCAACGTTGGTGAGGTATTCAACTATGATAACATGATTGCGTAGAAGCGTATTATGCACGGGGAACGTGGCGTCGCCGGGTTTGTCAGTCTGGAAATCTATCGCTACCAGGCAGAAACCCTTCTCAACGAGCCACTCAGCGGCATCCTTAGTGAGGTAGGGTGATATACTGAAATAGTTCGGGTGTCCCCAGAACTTCGTCGTGAAACCCGTACGTATAATCACCCTGTCACCGCGTCGGGCACTCTTCGGGCAGCGTGCTTCGAGATCAGCCGCAGTTATTCCCGCTCCGTTTGGCTTATCGTACATGTCAATGATCGCGGTGGGCCCACACAGCACCTCAAGGGAGATCGTATCAATAGGCCTCTCCACCTCGCCGAAGTGCATAGGTGAATCCACGTGCGTCCCGGCGTGCATGAACACAAGTGCCGAGCTCGCGTATCGCCCGCTGGGATCTATGTCCGGCGTTAGCACCATTGTGAACTTAGGCTTCGGGTACCACTTGACAGGGAATACCGGCATACCTTCGCTCAGATCTAACGTCAAGTCAATATACTTTTTCACAGATGAGAACCTCCATTTCTGTTTCTAAAGTCTCTATAAGCACGACCACGGTAGGCCCCATTGAGGCCTACTGAGATCAAGCGCTCTTCCTACCGCCCAGGTAAGCTGCTTCGACCATCGGATTTTCTAGCAATTCGGAGGCCCTGCCTTCCAAAACGACTTTACCGTTTTCCAGGACGTACGCGGTGTCTGCCACCGAGAGCGCTTTCCGAGCGTTCTGTTCGACCAGGACAACGGTTACCCCGCTCTCCTTTATCTTGGCAATGAGCTCGAATACCTGGGAGACGACCATGGGAGCAAGCCCGAGGCTGGGCTCGTCGAAGAGGATCACTTTGGGAGAAGACATCAACGCTCTCCCGATAGCAAGCATCTGCTGTTCCCCACCGGACAGTGTTCCAGCCGCTTGACCGGCTCGTTCTTTGAGCCGAGGGAACAGTTCATAGACTCTGGCCTTTCTTTCCCTTATCTCCCTGTAGCTCAGGACGTAACCGCCCATTGTCAGGTTCTCGTCCACGCTCAATATGGGGAACACCTGGCGGCCCTCGGGAACCTGAACTATCCCCGCCTTGACTATCTGGTGGGGGTGGGCAGGTAAGGGCCTGCCTTCAAACGTGATCTCACCCGACTTGGGCTTTACCATACCGGATATAGCGTTTAGCAGGGTTGACTTCCCCGCCCCGTTATTCCCGATGATGCACACGATGCTACTCCTGGGGACATGCATGGACACGCCTTGAAGGGCGGTTATCCTGCCGTATGAGACGTACAGTTCTTTAATGTCAAGCATCTCTTGACTCCTCCCCCAGGTACGCCGCGATCACTGCGGGGTTCTCCCGGATCTGCTTGGGAGTGCCTTCCGCGATTTTTTTCCCAAAGTCCAGAACAAAGATCCACTCGCAGAGGTTCAGCACAATTTCCATCCTGTGTTCTATCAACACTATCGATATGTCAAGATCTTCGACGAGCTTACGGAGCGTAGCCATAAGCTCATGTACCTCGTTGGGGTTGAGCCCCGCCGCTGGCTCATCTAGAAGCAGCAACTTAGGATCTGAACCCAGCGCCCTCGCAATCTCCACCCGCCGCTGAGTTCCATAAGGGAGGTTCCCGGGATACTCGTTCTTCAGGCGCAAGAGGTCGAGCCGTTCTAGGCACTCCTCGGCCTTACGGGTGATCTCCTTTTCCGCCCTGCTGACCCGGGTACCCCCAATCATGGTCAGAAGTAGGTTATCCCGTGATCGCCACCCGTGCGCTATCTTCACGTTCTCAAGCACGTTAAGTTCGTTAAAGAGTCGGATGTTTTGGAAAGTTCTCCCGACGCCCATCCTCGCTATCTCAAACGGGCGCTTTCCCGAGATTTCCCTGTCCTCAAATACGATGCTGCCACCATCTGGCCGATACAGCCCCGAGAGCATGTTCAGCACGGTGGTCTTCCCGGCGCCGTTCGGGCCTATCAGTCCCGTAATCTGTCGGCGGGTTACCTCCATAGAGAAGTTATCGACCGCCACCAGCCCTCCAAACCGCTTCGTCAGGTTTTTGACCTTAAGAAACATGCTGGCTGCCACCGCCTCTCGTCACAGCACTTCTCCGCTGCCCGAAGATCCCACTGAAAGACAGTTCCCACGCGCCGAGTAGCCCCCGCGGGCGAAGGTTGAGCGTAACCAGGATGAGGATGCAATAAATCGCAGTACGCATCTGCGAAGCGAATCTGAGTACCTCAGGCGCCGTGTTTAACACGAACGACCCTAGCAGAGCCCCCGTCAGGCTGTCACGACCACCCAAGAATACCATGATGATCCACTCGACTGACCTCATCCATCCGAACATATTCGGCTCTGCATAGCTGGTGTAGAAAGCAAGCAGCGCGCCCGCATACGCGGAAAGTGCCGCCCCCAACATGAAAACCTGCATCTTGCGCCAGAACACGTCGACGCCCATGGCCTGAGCAGCCGTCTCATCTAGCCGGAGGGCAACGCATTCCCGCCCAAATCTGGACACCCTCACATTCCTGATCAGCCACACGACAACGACCAGGGATATAACTACCAGTGGGCCGGTAGTCAGTTTGGGGATGCCCGTCATTCCCAGAGCCCCACCGGTTAGTTGGACCGACGTCGTCAATACTGCCCTGACCGCTTCGCCAAATCCGAACGTCGATAGTGCGAAGTAATCTTGGCGCAAATTTAGGGTCGCGTACCCGATGATATACGCCAGGCCAACGGCTATACCCACTGACAGGATGACTGCTGGGGCAAAAGGAAGGTTATATCTGACTACCCCCATTGCCGCTGAATAGGCACCGATAGCCATGAAAGCGGCCTGCCCGAGTGAGAACAGCCCTGTCAGTCCCGTAAGTACGAACGTCCCCAGAGTTCCGATCGTGCTTATGGCGCCGAACATCAGTACCGATGTGTAATACTCCAAATTGGTCCACCACCCGCATGCCAGTCTGGTGTTTGTTAAGCCTTATCGCGGACGATTGTCCCAGCAACCCCTTGAGGCCTCAGGAATAGGAATAGCACCATGATCGCGAACGTAGCGGCGGGAGTCAGGCCAGCGCCAATCGTGGCGATGAAGAATACCTCAAGGATACCTAGTAATATTGCTCCCACCACTGCGCCAGTCAGGTTACCCAGGCCACCTACCACTGACGCAATGAAGCCCTTAACGACTATCTGCCCAATCTGGGGATATAGCGTGTAACTGATACCCAAGAGCGACCCGGACAGCCCTGCCATAAGGCCCGCAACGAAAAATGTCCACGATATGACCGCGTCAACGTTGGCTCCCATCAGATTGCACGTGTTGATCGCGCAGGAAGCCGCCCGAATAGCGACACCCATTTTCGTGTACTTGAGCCAGTAGGAAAGCAATGCAAGGGCACACACAGAGCAACCCAGCATAACCAGATAGAGGGTGGATATGCTCACGCCTGCTACCGTTATTGCTGTGCTTGCGATCATCTTGGGAAACGCGTAAAAGGTATCTCCAAAGAAGATGACCAGGATGTTTTCCAGCAGCATCAGCATGGTTATGGACGTTACGAAGAAGTAGACGATCTGCCCGCCACGTTTGCGTAACGGCCTAAAGGCGATCAACTCCACAAGCACTGCGCAAATCCCGCCGGCGATCGTCCCTATCGACACCGTGGGAACGATCGACAGGTGAAACTTCATCGCAAACAGGTAAGCGATATACGCGCTTATCCCCATGGTAGATCCGTGCGAGAAGTTACTGAACTTAAGAACGTTGAAAACTAGACCAAAACCAACCGCTATCAGTGCATAGACAGCCCCTACCGAGAACCCATTTACAAGTTGCTGGATTATCATGGACTTCAGCCTCTCTTGTTACGGGTCTTACGGGCAGGCAGCCAGCAGCCGCCTGCTCGTAAGACCCATCTGCGGTTTTAGCTGACCTTCGTTTCAGCGGCTCATTCCGGTGACACGTACTTTGTCAAGCAAATGAACTGCGCGTTTTGGATCTTCAAGATAGGCACAGTGGGCTTTATCATTTTGTGGGTCGTTGGCGAAAGGGTTATCTTACTCTGCAGTCCTGGCATGTCTTTGACGTTGAGCAAGTTCCTCGTGATGCTCGCCGGCGTTATTTCCCCTTCCTTGGCTGCCAGTTTTATCGCCTCGACTAGGATCATCGCAGAGTCGTACCCGGAATAGGCCTGCGGGACGGGGTCAATTTTGTACCTCTCCTTGTACGCCTTGATGAATTCCTGGTTATTGGGGTCGTTCGGATCAATTGAGTTATGGAAGATGAGCCCTTCCGCTGCCTCGCCAGCCTGTAATGCAAACGGCAGGCAAACGTTATCCCCAAGCAACTGCGCCTTGATACCCAGATCCTTTGCCTGCTGAATGTTAAGCGGAATCTCTGCAGGATAGTTAGGCAAATAGATAGCATCGGGGTTCGCTGCCTTGATCTTAGTGAGCTGCCCCCTAAAGTCTTTATCACCAAACTGGAACGTCTCCTCGGCGACGATCTGACCGCCGTTCGCCTTCACGTACTCCATAAAGGGTTTCGCCAGCGAAACAGAAAACGAGTTGCCTACGTTATAGAGAAGCGCGAACTTTTTAAATTTGAGTTCGTTCATAGCATAGGCTGCCAGGGCTTGAGCCTGCTGCTTGCTCGATTGCTGCATTATAAATGTGTAGTTCCAGAGCTTTCCGGGTTCGGGGTTAGTGCACCTGTCGTCAACGAAAGGCCCGACCAGGGGGACCTTCTTCTCCTCGGCTATGGGCGCCAGCGCAAGTACCTGGTTAGAGACGGGTGGCGCGAGTACCGCTACGACCTTGTCCTGATCGCAAAGACGCTTGTAGGCGTTAATAGCCTCATTAACGTCGAGCTTCACGTCGTACGTGACCAGTTTGAGCTTCCTGCCGTTGATTCCGCCCTCGGCGTTGACCTTGTCAAAGATCATCTGGGCCGAGTTGGTGATCCCTTTGCCGTACGCTGAGTTGGTGCTGGACAGGTCTTGCGGGTTGCCTATCAATATGTCTGGCAAGTTCTTGGCCGACTCCTTTCCCTGGCTGCCGGCGCCCCCACCGGAACAACCAGTTAAAACAAGCACCGCCGTCAATGCAAGCGCAACCACTGCTACAGAGCGCCTCGTCATTTCTACACCCCCGCGCATTTTGATGATTTCACTTTGCGTTAACTTTCGTGAGCAAGACTCATGCCAAAGGAAAGGTTGGGGAAAGAGGTCGGGTAGAGATTACAAGTTCAACGTTGACAAGATGTTCGAGGCTACGAGTGTGCGAGGTGGTATGAATCACCAAGCTCCGGAGGTTCGTTTTATCACCGGTGTGTCGCAAATTTACAACATGTATGCAATGTCCGACATCTATTTATAGTTTTCCAAAGAATACTTCTTTATCTTCGCGTACAGAGTACACCTGTGAATACCCAAAGCCTTCGCAGCCTTGGTTTTATTGTACCCAGACGCTTCCAATGCTGTCTTGATGAGTTCGGCTTCCGTTTCCCCGATAGACTTCTTGAGTGTATGAAATTGGCAACTATCTTGCGCGGCCACCTTTACTGAATTCCTGATCGCGGTGGTAAAGTGTTCAGCCCTGATTTCCTTACCCTCGCAAATGTTGACTGCCCTCTCCAGAGCGTTACGAAGTTCCCTGATGTTACCCGGCCAGCTGTATGACATCAGCACATCAAGTGCCCCCTTCGAAAGCGAGCAGAGAGGGAGTCTCAGTTCATCGCACAGCTCCTTGAGTAGGCTTTCCGCGATCTCAGGTATGTCCTCCCTGCGGTCCCTTAGAGGCGGAATAACTATCGGAAACACATTCAACCGGTACCACAGGTCTTGCCTGAAGAGCTTCGCCTTCACCATTGATTCGAGGTCCTTGTTGGTGGCAGCTATTACCCTGATGTCCAGCTGAATCGGCTTGACTCCCCCAACGCGCTCCATCTCCCTTTCCTGAAGCACCCGCAGCAGCTTTGCCTGCATACCAAGGCTCATGTCGCCTATTTCATCCAGGAAGATGGTGCCGTGGTTGGCAAGTTCGAATTTGCCCGGCTTTCCGCCCTTTTTGGCTCCCGTGAAACCGCCCTCTTCATAGCCGAACATTTCGGACTCGAGTAGTTGTTCTGGTATCGCCGCACAGTTCACTTTTATAAAGGGCTTTCCGGCCCTGGGACTCATGGAGTGAATGGCATGCGCGAAAACCTCCTTGCCCACACCGCTCTCCCCCATGATTAGTACGGTACTATCTCCGCGCGCCGCCTTTAATGCGAGGCGTTTCACCTGAGTAATCGCGTCGCTGTGCCCATAGATGTCAGCAAATGTGAAGCGGCTTCGGAACACATCGTGAAGCTGTCTCTCGTAGTAATGAACCCTACCCTCAAGCGCGTTTACCTGGTTGACGAGCGCCTTTATTTCCTCCGATCGCTGGAACACAAGTTCGCCGACAGCCCCTATCACTTTCCCGTTTTTCCTTATAGGGAGCCTGTGTCCAAGAATGTTCCGGCCGCGGACCTTCTGTACTACCGAAAGTTCAGGTTCGCCAGTTTGGCATACGATAGGGAGTCTTGTATTCTCCAGGACCTCCGTGACAGGTTTGCCGACGAAATCCTCTAGGTCGCCTTTGAGAAAGTCTCTGTAGACCTTGTTTATAAACGTCACGATGCCCTGGGAGTCAACAACAACGATGCCCTCGTTAAGTGAATCCAATACTGCCGTGAGGAAGTCTACTCTTTCCTTAAGTTGCACGACTTCATCAGTCCGCCTCGGAGACATCGGATCACCTTTCAGAATTTTGATTCTACAATCGAGAACGGATTCCTGCTCAGATTGCTCGTGAATTGTCGGCCTTGAACGACAACTGTTGTCATAGCACAACACTGCAAGGGTCTACGAGTGCCGCGCTTCTGGGTGGGCCAGTTGGCGCGATTCTTGCGTGTCGGTTGTTAGTGGGGGTGAGGAAAGTGCCAGTAGACCTTGGTGTAAGGTACGTCGGCCTCGATCTCAAATCACCGGTAATAGCCGCGTCAGCCGGGATAACTGGAACTGCCGAAAGAATCAAGCGGGCGGAGGACAATGGTGCCGGGGCTGTAGTAATGAAAACACTTTTCGAGGAGCCGTTGATGGCGAAGAGTCCCACCCCGCGCTTTAAGGTGATTAGGAGGGTTTTCGCAGGGGCCAGCAGCACTACACTCTACTCTTACGAGCAAGGATTTGAATACGATCCCGACAAGTACTTCGAAGAAATCGCTAAGGCAAAGAGCTCAGTAAAGATCCCTGTTATAGCCAGCATAGGCGCGCTCAACGAAGAAACGTGGGTCGACTGGGCAAAGAATTGTGAGCAGGCTGGAGCCGATGCCCTGGAAGTAAACCTCTCCTGTCCTCATGGGGCTATCGTGTTAGAAAAGAGCGGGAAGTTGCATACTCTTCTGCCCCGAATTGCCCGCTTGTTGTCGGGATGCATCTCCATTCCAGTAATCACCAAGATGTCGCCACAGATGAGTGACCCTTTGGCGATCGCAAGGTCAATCGATGGCACGGGAGCAAAAGCGTGCGTCATGTTTTCGCGATTCCCGGGTCTTGACATAGACATTGAAACTGGAAAGCCTATAATGCATGGCGGCTCTGCAGGTCACGGCGGACCGTGGGCGATTCATTACGCGCTATATTGGATCGCGACATCCTATCCTCACCTCAAAATCCAGATAAGCGGTTGTGGGGGCGTTTTCCATGGAGATGATGTAATAAAGTACATCATGGCGGGAGCCACTTCCGTTCAGGTCGCGAGCGCGATTATCGTCAACGGTTACGAGATCATCGATAAGATCAATGCTCAGGTAGCCAGCTTTATGGAAACCCGTGGGTACCAAAGGTTGGACGAAATGCGTGGCAAGGCGGTTCCCAACATCCTCGGTCTACGGCAAATCGACAGGCGCAAGCGCTTCAAGGCGTTCATCCATGTGGATAAGTGTAGCGGTTGTGCCCTATGCATGCGCATTTGTATCTACGAGGCAGTTACTCCAGATGAATCCATTGACGGCCAGCGCATTAGGCATCGGATTATGGAAGATAAGTGTGACGGTTGCGGCCTCTGCGCCGAACTCTGTCCTACTAAAGCCATCGTCTTGAAAGATTCGACGGAGTAGTGTTTTACGGAGGGTCTGCCATGCTCGCTTCTCAGGGCCGAACGGCCCAATGGCTATACAGGGCAGCGAGGGTTGTCACTCCCGGGTCGATAGAGCTAGTGGAGGTCCCGATTCGACGGCTTGGCCCCGGGGATGTTCTGATTAGAGTGCACGCAGCTGCCATTTCCGGGAGCGACATCGACATCTACACCGGCAAGGCTTCTACTATTGCTTTGCCTAGCGCCATCGGACATGAACTCTCCGGAGAAGTAGTAGAGACCGGTGGGAGAGCAAGCCGTTTCGCGCCGGGAGATATGGTCGTGGTCGAATCGCTTATCCCATGCGAGGGATGCCAGCAATGCCTAGTAGGTGCTTTCAATAAATGCAAGTCACTCACTTTTGGATACCGTACCGGCATGGGAGGCATCGCTGAATACTATATCGCCAACGAAAAGCGCGTGCACCGGTTGCCCAACCAACTCTCGTGTTTGGAAGGCTCCCTGGTAGAGCCGGCCGCAGTGGCTGCCCACGCCGTTCGGAAGTCGGGGGTAACCTTCGGCGATAGGGTCGCAATCTTCGGCGCTTCTGCCGTAGGGTTACTGGTGCTTCAGTTCTGCAAGGCAGCCGGTGCCGGGGAGGTATATGTTGTAGACACACGCTCGGACTGGCTTGCGCTAGCTGCGTCGCTGGGAGCAGACCAGATACTCGACTGCGCCCTCGAAGACGCTGCACAGACCATACTTGAACTCACCGGAGGCGTGGGGGTAGAGAGATGCTTCGAGATCAGTGGTTCTCCCGAGACGCTGAGATCCGGTCTGGAGTCGCTGGCGCAGGGCGGAGTCTTAACAATAACAGACATAGGCGACGAGACGTGCTTCTCAGAGATACTGGCTTCCTCCCTCCGACGCAGGGAACTGATAGTCCAGGGTTCCTACTATTATTGCGGCGAGTTTCCGCTCGTGCTGGAGATGCTAGCGAGGGGTAGGATCAGGCTCGAACGCCTGATTTCCCACGTAGTTGATTTCGAGCATGTGAACGAGGCTTTCAAACTGGCCGTCGATCCGACCGAAAGAGCCGTCAAGGTCATACTGAGTTTGTGAGGAGGGTTTTACATGGACAGATGGCAGGATGTCGCGGAAGTAAGAGGCCCGCCAAGGCTGTCTAACTCAGCGGCCGCCGTTATCAAGGCGCGTCTTCATAATAATGTAAGGGAAAATGAGAAGGAGGACGGAACATGTCAAAGTGGAAGACTGAACAGTGGTTTGTAAGTCCGTGGAACTATGAACCGAGCGTAACGAAGAACTACCAGTTCCCTGAGAAAGTGATCATCCATGATACGACCCTTAGAGACGGCGAACAGGAAACCGGTGTGGCTCTGAAGGCTGACGCCAAGATAAGGATAGCTGAGTTATTGGCAGAGGCGGGAGTACACCGTATCGAGACGGGAATGCCGGCTGTCTCCGACCAGGACGAGAGAGCCATAAGGGAGATAGTGCGGCGGAAGCTCGGACCGGAGATCTTCGCGTTCTGTCGGTGCATCGTAGACGATGTGAAGCTCGCGGCCGATTGCGGCGTTGACGGAGTAGTGGTCGAAATCCCCTCGAGCGGCCACCTCATCAAGTATGCGTACGGCTGGCCCCTGGAAACAGCGATAAAGAAATCGGTCGAAGCAACGCGGGCTGCGAAGGACCTTGGGTTGAAGACAGTCTTCTTCACTATCGACTCGTCGCGGGCTGACATGCCGTGGCTGCTTGACCTTATCAACCACGTTGCCACCGAAGGCCACATGGACGGTCTCACTCTCGTCGACACTATGGGTGTTCTTTCTCCCGGAGCCGTCGCGTACTTCGTGAACAATGTCAAAGCCAAGTTCCCAGACATCCCGTTGGAGGCCCACTTCCATAATGACTTCGGCCTGGCAGTAGCGAACACGATTATGGCACTCAGCCTGGGCGTACAGGTAGCCCACACAACTGTTCTCGGGATAGGGGAGCGCTGCGGCGGGTGCGCGCTGGAGGAGCTCGTCATGGCGTTGAAGCTCCTTTATGGGATCGATACCGGAGTTAAGACTGAAAAGCTCTTCAACCTGGGTCGTACCGTATCCCAGTTGACCAACCACCCGATCCCGGTATGCAAATCGGTAGTAGGTCAATCCATCTACGAAATCGAATCCGGTATACCCGCAGCCTGGGTACGCAAATTGAAGAAGGGCCCCGCAGACCTCATAACCGAAGTTGTGCCGGTTCGGTGGGACGTTGTCGGCCAGTCGGAAGTAAGGATCGTCTTGGGCAAGGGGTCAGGCGAAGATTCCATTAGGGAATGGCTCGAAAAGTGTGGATTGAGCGCTACGCAGGAACAGGTGCCAGAGATAATAAAGCTCGTGAAGATAAAGGCTATGGACAAGAACTCTCTGGTTACCGAGCAAGAGTTCAGGGAGATCGTGAAGACGGTTACCGGGAAGTAGAACCGGGAATAGCGACAGACAATAGTGTAAGAAGGGCAGGTAGCGTCTCTTGCCTCACCGCAAGTATACCCCCGCCACTAGTCGAGGCGGGGCTTTTGTTACCCGGGGTGTTTGGGCGAGCCGACTACGGTTAACGGTTCGTATGTTCCCTAAGTTGTGTTGGAGATCGGCTCTAGCCCGACTTCCACACTTTGACCACAGTTTTGGGCCTTTCTTGCCCCTTTTTGGAACCGCAAACCCTTGAGAGTTCTAGGGGTTATATTCCAAATGGCCAATTTAGTGACGACTGGTGTAGATAGTGGGTATTGAAGTAGGCTCTGTGGTTTGTTGGTACAGTGGCATCCTCCTGGTGGAATGTGTCTCGACTCCGAAAGGGCCCAAGCAGCGCACAATCTGCTCTCTTGGGCCACTGGCCCCTGGTCCCTGGTCCTGCCGAAGAATGGTATGCGCTTGCCAAAAAGCTCGAATCTGCACTCTCCAGCTAGCTTTCCATTGTTGAAGAAGATGATCCGCGGATTCGTGAGATAGTCGAGCGTGTGAAATCACGCAAGCACAGGTTACCAAAGCAGGTTAATGTAGATGAGCAGCGCCAGACAGTGCAGGTACAGCC
>DUMF01000023.1 GCA_012840015.1 Bacillota bacterium | reverse complement strand
GGGGACAGTTACCGGTTTAAGGAAAGCTTGAAAAGAAGTCGGGAGAAAGTAGTTTAATTATGCCCGGGTGGATCCTGTTTCGATGGCCATGCTGGTGCAGTTTTCTCTTGCCAAACACAGCCGTGTTTGCGCCACTGACAGGCGTCCCACCGTTCCCCTGTGGTCGGTTGCCAGCGCGCTACTCCTTCTTGCAGCGGCAGTAGAGATACTGGAACGCATCTTACACGTAGCAGGGATAGACGAATTCCTTGGAGATCTGCCCGATGGCCCAACACTACCGGGCGAAAAAGGATTTGAGCTCAGCTTTGGTCAGCAGCAAAGAGTGGGTCTTGCCCGGGCTCTTGTATCCAAACCTGAGATCTTCCTTCTCGATGAGGCACTATCCCGTCTTGATAGCGACATCGCTAACGGCGTATTCAAGCAACTACGGCAGCTGCTTAACGATCGTATTGTAGTATTGGCAACACATCCACTGGACGCGCGAGCACACGCAGAACGCACTATCGTCATCGAGGATGGCCGAGTGGTGGCATCTGGTTTGCGGTTTTGACCTCTTTGGCGACGAACCTATATCCCTGTGAAACGGCTCTACAATACTATAAATTTGCTCTCATACTCCTTTGCAATGACGAATCGCGGCTAGATCAGAAGTTCTATTGGACCTTCCCCAATAAGGTCGCTGCAATTGATGAAAACGCCGAAGAGGCAATCCGGTTGAGAGAAGCACTCCATGAGATGAGGAAGTACCTTCGCCTAGACTATTTCCTCAGGGAAACCGGACTGACACGTAGGCCGATAACCAATAAGGATCTCGCTCAGACAAAGCAAGAGTTCATTGACCGGATGACGCAGTACTTCGAGAAAAACTCGTGGCCTGAATAACATTTAATGGTCGTCTGGAACTCGATGCCCATTCGTTGCGGACCAGAGTCCTCAAAGTTACATGGTCGCTGTATCAACTTTCTCGGCAGAAGGGTATCGTTGTGCCGAACCCCTGGGTTTGCGGGGGTTGGAGATAGGATTTGGAGAGCGAAAGCGCGCAACCTCTACTTGTCGAGCATGGGTCTCCAGACTGGCAACTCGCCCTTCATAATCTCCCGCAATCTATTCGAACCTGGTGGAAGCAAGTAGATTCGATAGATGTCCCTACGCACGCGGCCCGAGAGTAACCACTCACCCAGCACGTTCTTGTCCCATCCACTCCCACTATTGAAATCCTGAGAGACCCCCTCATTGGCTTGCTCCTGAGGCAGCACGGTGAAGTAGTCGTCAAGGTCCTCGTAGACCTGCCCCTTTGTACCCTGCCCACAGTGCTCCTGCTGATTGAGGTACTTAAACACAACCGCCCCGTCATCTGTCCATCTCGCGGCAACTATTAAATACCCCCGTCTCGCCGGTCCAGATCGTTTTTGAGGCCTGCCAGACTGCTCGATTTCCAGAAGATCCGTCGGATGTTCCCCTTGAAGTCCAAGGACGTCATGCCCACCGGGAGACCTATGTTAATGGCGTATTTATGGGACAGAACCCGGTCTCTGCCAGGCATTTGCAAGCGTCATGGTGATGCAAGGAAAGCTACCGGCGACGTTGAGGTTGCGGCTTTTGTGAGGAAACCAGTCTGGAACCAGATCGGAGAGGCTGTAGATGTACTGAAGGATCTCTGCCACAACTGGTAGAAACATAAAGCGACAGTCTGAGAGTCGACCCGAGGCCTTCTAACAAATGCGAGGGAACAGCAACGAGGGACGACACTGTGAAGTACAAGGTAAGGGTGTTCATCAGCTCCAAATGTGGAGGCCGTTTTGCCGTTGCCAGAAAAGCACTACGAGGGCTTCTTATGGAGACAAATCTAACGGAAGTATATGTTTTCGAGTGTGAGTCTGCAAGCACCAAGGCTGCTCGGGACAGCTACCTGGACAAGATAGATGACTCTGACCTCTGTGTTTTCCTTATTGACAACGCAGAGGGCATATCCCCCGGTGTACTGGAGGAGCACGAGCGGGCACTCAAGCGAGGCAAGAGGTCGATTTACCTGTTCTGCGACGAAAACGAGAAAAGGCCGACGCCCCTGCAAACAGAGGTAATGGAACAAGACCGGGCGACATATGAGGTTGTTCATGAGTTCTCCGATCTGGTCGAACGGGCCTACCAGGCAGTTATGCGGGATGTTGTCAGCATTTATCATGACTATTGTGTAGGACGACTGGTTCGCCCGCCAGTGCAATACAGGGGGAAAGGCTCGCCCATCCAGGCTGTTGATTCTGTTGTACCTGACAAGCGCTTTCTTGATGGGTTCGACCGAACCAGGAACGAACTAGTCAGAGCGGTGTTTCCTTCCGAAAGCGAGGTCTCTGCATCTTCTGCGCTGGACGAGTATTGCAGCCTGCTCCTTAGGGCAGTCATTGGTAAGTCGAACATATCAGCCCTTGACTTTGACGGTCTAGCGGATTTGGTCGGTTTGCTCCATCAGGGTCCGATGAGAGGTTTTGTTCTGGCCCGGATGGATGCGCTCTCAGCATTTTTCTGCAACGACCTTGAACGATGCCTTCTCATCTTGAGCGCTGCGTACGACAAAGCAGCATCAAGCTCTGCCGTCCCGAGGTGGCTCAAGAATGATCTGTTAGTCGACATGAGGTATGTTCAATATCTAGTAGATGAAGCCAATAGCAGACTTACACTGAAGAACAGGGCAGAGATTCTACTCGACGAAAGCACAGAGAGAGTGTACTACCCTCTTGTGGACCGTTATACCTCAAACTTGTATAGTAACCTCCTGAAGAAGCATCACATGGACATGCTCAGTTCACCATACTCCACACATTTCTGGGCATGTAGCGAGGAGTTTGAGAGCCTCGCGGCTGGATTCATCGTCGCTGTTCTACATGGGTCGCTTACTCACGTTTTGCTTACTCGGGAGCACCTGGCGGAATGTCTTACTGCTCTTTGCTTCATCTATCCTCACAATCATGCAATGTATGTCGAGCTGCTCAAGCTACTATTATTGTGTCAGAAGGACAAGGAGATTGGTGACGTAACAAGGGCCTATAATCAAACTACGGACACGCTGACTGAGAGCGACATCGACTACATGCTGACGGCAGTTAACATGATTCCCTTGCCTCACAAGCGGCTCATCTCACAATGCATCCTCGTCAAACATTTTGGCGGTTACATGTCGGATCATCGCTTCAAGGAAGTGTTTGACCATCTTTCGGGTGAGTTTCGGCGGTGGGTTGCTGATGAGAAGCGCGTGTTTTCGGTCTCTACCCACCTGTTTGAAGCAGTACAGAGCAGTATAGAGCGCATAGACAGCGATGTAACGGTAGACCTGGCTCTCGCAATCTACGAACATAGGTTGAGCAGGTGGTATGATGAAGCACTCCAAGTTATTTTCAGGGCCGATCTCTCATCCATCCCGCTAGACGCACAGAACAAGGTAGTCGACTTCCTGAGAACCATAGTGGAAGATGATAGATTGAGAGAGAACTGTGGCTGGCTTGAGCGCGCTCTCATGTCGGCACGCCGACAAATCCGCCTGGCCTCAGCCCTGTTAGATCCCGTTGTTCAGAAGCATATGCCTGACTTCTTCGCAACTGACTATACACTAATGTCATTGCCTGAGGATGCTGATGACGCTCTCAAGCACATTCCCCGTCTCGTGCAGCGAATCCATCAGCAGAACCAGGAACAGGGGAGGAACGGAACCTACCACTGGTACTCGGATGACCCATATCAGCTCATTCAGGCCATAGTCAAGTGTGCTGGAGCGCATTTGGAGTGGACAATTGCAGAGCCAGTTGTTGCTGCCATAGAAGAGACCATCTTGGCGCCCAATCAGACTATCGAGGCCAAGGTAAGCGCGATTCGCCTAGCCATGTGTTTGGCCAGCGCACCTAAGACGGCCAGTAAGCTGCTCCAATACATCGAAAAATGGCTCGGCAGACAGGAGGAGATCCTTCGGGGACATCAGGATTATATTCTTAGCAAGGCCTCGCTTGCTTCGTTGGAATTCAGCCTTCTCATGATGAGAGTCTGCTGCGGGAGATATGATCCGGCTGACCTGGTGTACGGTCTGGCGAGTGCAGCCCAGCTTGAGGAGTATCAAGTCATCAGTTCTTTGGAGACCATCGAAGCACTCTTGCGGGATCGCGATCTGTATAAGATGGATGCGCTGACACTCTCCATGTTCATGCAGTATGTGATTGGCATGAGCTCTCATAAGTCTTTGTACGTCAGGATGCACGCAGCTAAACTGCTGGTTCTACTCTGCCGCTCCCGCTTTCAGTCCATCGCGCTCGCTCGCATGTCCAGGATGATGGATAGCGATAGCTATCAGGTCAAGGCAACCATACTTGGTGGGTTACAAAGGCTAGGCGATGTGAACCAAGAAATGGTCAACTACATAAGACTGAAAGGCCTGGCGGACAATCACTTCCTAGTCCGGAAACTGGCAGCTAGGATTCCCACAGTCGGCTGCTAACGCTAGATTGGGGAACCATCGGCTCGATCACGACCCCTTTTTACAGAAGTATAAGGTCACTACTTTGGCCACTCGTATAGGTCGAGGCTTTCAGGCCGAGGGCCATGGCAAGGTGCGTTTGCCCCCTACCGCTCGCTCCAACCAGGACTATGTTCTCTGCCCTGTCCAGGAACCCCAGTTCGGCCAACTGCTTGATTGTTGCCACCGGGATCGAGGGTTGGAATCTGAAGTCAAAGGGCTCAAGAGTCGTTATGGCTGGGAAACGCGCCTTTCTACCTTTGTGTTAATCCAGCGCTCTGTTTTGAAAGCTACCTCCTCGTCGGCAAGAACCTAGGAGCAGTAAAGTCTCGCTACAGGTCAGACTTGTCTAACGTGATCCCTGAAAAACCGGGAACTTGTTGTGGAGGTTGCCGTTCAGGCATTGCCTTCGACTGGAAACAATCTGCGGCACTACTGCATCAGCCGTGGGCAGGACTCTCGTTGGGCCTGTCGACGACCACGTAATTCACCCACAAGACGTGAAAGCGTCACGAAATTCCTCCACCTCTCAATCACAGAATTCCCCTGTATGTTGGAACTAAGAGGAGATGGCCAGTGGTAAAGCCAACCTTCTTACTGGGTCAGAGGGATTCGCAGTCGAATTCATTGGGATCCTTGGTGATCGGGGAGGCCCAACGGGTGGGAGTGTAAACTCGCCGGTAAGAGGCCAGGCTCGATTCAGGAAATTGG
>DUMF01000001.1 GCA_012840015.1 Bacillota bacterium | reverse complement strand
GGTGACAACATCCGGATGGACATTGAGCTGATATCGCCGATAGCGATGGAAGAAGGCTTGAGGTTCGCCATCCGAGAAGGTGGGCACACGGTAGGAGCGGGAGTTGTCACCAAGATCGTGGACTGATTTGAGTGGGGGGAATCCGATTTGCGAAAACAGCAGAAGATTCGCATTCGGTTGAAGGCGTATGATCATAGAGTGCTGGATCAGTCCGCCGAGAAGATCATCGATACGGCCAAACGAACCGGGGCAGGGGTGGTGGGCCCAGTACCCCTGCCTACCGAGAGAACGGTATATACCATCTTGGTGGCTCCGAACGGAGAAAAGGACATAAGGGAGCAGTTCGAAATGAAGGTTCACAAGCGCGTGCTCGATATAGTGGACCCTACCACCAAGACCATGGAGGCGCTCTCCAGGTTGGATCTTCCGGCTGGCGTTGACATCGAGATGAAGCTTTAATGGAGGACAGGAGCATGGAAAAGGGAATTCTTGGGCTGAAGCGAGGCATGACGCAGGTATTTGACGAAGCCGGGAGGTTGATTCCGGTTACAGTCGTCGAAGCAGGGCCATGCGTTGTGGTTCAGAAGAAGACTGCCTCCAAAGACGGATACGATGCTATTCAGCTCGGTATGGTTCCGACGGAGGAGAAGAAGATAAACAAGCCGCTCAGGGGTCATTTCGCCAAAGCAGGCGTCAAACCTATGAGGTTTCTGCGAGAAGTGCGTTTGGCGGATGTTTCCGGGTACCAGGTTGGGCAGGAAGTAAAAGTGGATATCTTCAAAGACGGTGAGCGAGTCGACGTGACGGGCACACGCAAAGGTCATGGATTTGCTGGCGGGGTCAAGCGGTGGGGCTTTCACAGAGGGCCTATGGCGCATGGCTCCAAGTACCACCGCCGAGTAGGATCTCTCCAATCCAGAGATGCGGCCCGGGTTTTCAAGGGACGGAAGATGCCCGGTCATTACGGTGCTGACCGTTTTACCGTCCAAAACCTTGAAGTGGTGAAGGTGGATCCTGCGCGGAACTTGCTTCTCCTGAAGGGACCTGTACCAGGCCCGAGGGGTTCACTCGTTGTAGTTAAGGATACGGCCAAGAAGTAATCAGGGCTGGGTGGAAGGAGGGCGAGCTCGTGCCGCGGGTTGCTGTTTACGATATGGACGGGAACGTCGTGGAAGAGATGGATCTCAGCCAGGAAGTGTTTGGCGTTGAGGCGGATACCGGTCTGCTTCACCAGGTGGTGAGAATGTATCTCGCCAACCAGCGCCAGGGAACTGCGGATACCAAAACCAGGTCGGAGGTCTCCGGTGGAGGCCGTAAACCATGGAGACAAAAGGGTACGGGACGGGCCAGGCAAGGGTCTATAAGGTCGCCTCTTTGGAGGCATGGCGGTATAGTTTTCGGGCCTCATCCGAGGGACTACAGCTTCCGTATTCCGAAAAAGGCAGTGAGGGTGGCCTTGCGAGGTGCTCTCAGTGCCAAGGTCAGGGATGGAGAGTTCAAAGTTCTACGAGACCTGAGCCTGGCTGAGCCCAAGACCAAACTCATGTATGGGGTGCTCCAGAAATTGAAATTAGGCGACAAAGCACTGATCGTGACTGCTTTGCCAGACAGGACAGTATGGTTGGGAGCACGCAATATTCCCGGGGTAACCGTGGTAGATGCGGGTAGTCTCAACACCTTGGACGTACTCAAGCACTCCTATGTAGTTGCCACGAAAGAGGCAGTCAAAAAGATCGAGGAGGCACTGAAGCCGTGAGCGCACATGACGTGATCATAAAGCCTGTCATTACCGAGAAAACCAACGCCGGAATGAGTCAGGGCAAATACACCTTCGAGGTGAAGCCAACGGCGACGAAGTGCGCTATTAAACAGGCAGTTGAGGAATTGTTCAAGGTGAAAGTGGAGAAGGTTAACACTTCTATACGCATGGGCAAAAAGCGAAGAGTGGGGATGCACGAAGGTGAGACTCCCATGCGCAAGTTCGCCACGGTCACTTTGGCTAGCGGACAGAAAATAAGGCTTTTTGAAGGCATGTAGTTAGCAGGGGGTGCAGGCTGTGGCAATCAAGAGTTTCAAGCCAACCTCCCCTGGGCTCCGCGGGATGGAAATTCCCACGTACGAGGAGATAACGAAGGAGAAACCCGAGAAGTCACTCGTAGTAAGGCTCAAGTCACACGCCGGGCGAAATTACCAGGGCCGGGTGACTGTGCGACACAGGGGCGGTGGGTACAAGAAAATCTATAGGATTGTGGATTTTAAGCGCGATAAGGATGGAATCCCGGCGAAAGTGGCTGCAATCGAGTACGACCCTGGCCGGTCTGCGCGCCTGGCATTGCTACACTATGCAGACGGGGAGAAAAGATACATTCTCGCACCGGTTGGGCTATCGGTCGGGGATACAGTGATGTCGGGGCCGAACGTGGATATTAAACCGGGTAACGCCTTACCGTTGGCATCTATTCCTACCGGTACGCTGGTTCACAACATCGAGTTACAGCCGGGGAAGGGTGGGCAGCTCGTGCGTTCGGCTGGGGCTGCAGCCCAGCTGATGGCTAAGGAAGGAAATCTAGCGCTCCTCAGATTGCCGTCGACCGAGCAGCGATACGTACCCTTGGCTTGTAAGGCCACCGTTGGTCAGGTTGGGAACGTGGAACATGAAAACGTTTCCTTGGGCAAGGCCGGGAAAAGGCGGCACTTGGGATGGAGGCCAGCGGTCAGAGGCTCTGTCATGAACCCGGTAGATCATCCGCATGGAGGCGGAGAGGGCAAGGCCCCTGTTGGGCACCCTGGCCCGATGACGCCATGGGGCAAGCCGGCGCTGGGCTACAAGACTAGGAAGCGGAATAAACCGTCTGATAAGTACATTTTGAAGAGACGCACTAAGTAAGGAGGGCTCAGAGTGTCCAGGTCGGTTAAGAAAGGACCCTTTGTGGATGAGAAGCTGATCGCCAAGATTCGTGCCATGAACGAGAAGGGCGAAAAAAAGGTGATACGGACCTGGTCCAGGGACTCCACCATTTTACCAGATATGGTTGGACACACAATTGCAGTGCACGATGGGCGCAGGCATGTGCCGGTTTATATCACGGAAGAAATGATAGGACACAAATTGGGCGAGTTTGCACCGACGAGAGTGTTCAGGGGCCATGGTGCGCATACCGAGCGTTCCACTGCACTAAAGTAGGTTGTGTCGAAGGAGGCATTTCGCGTGGAAGCCCTAGCCAGATGTAGACATGTGAGGATATCGCCATACAAGGCCAGGCTAGTTGTCGATCTGATTCGAGGTAAAAGCGTGAAAGAGGCGCTTGCAATACTGAGGTTTACCCCTAAGCGTGCCTCGCGGGTGATCGAAAAAGTGGTTAGATCCGCGATCGCCAACGCTGAAAACAATTTCGGGATGAACCGTGATGAACTTTATGTGGCTAAAGCATACGTGGATCCCGGCCCGACATGGAAAAGGTTTCATCCTAGGCAACGTGGGCAGGCGTTCCCGATATTGAAGAGAACCTGCCATATCACGGTGGCGCTCGGGCCAAAACAAGGAGGAAAGGAGGTCAGGTAAGTGGGCCAAAAGGTACATCCAAAGGGTCTAAGACTCGGAGTGATAAAGGATTGGGACTCAAGGTGGTTTTCGGACGATAAGAAGTTCGCTGACCTCCTGCTTCAAGATGTTCAGGTCCGCAAGTTCGTGAAATCGAAGTTGTACCAGGCAGGGGTAAGTCGAATTGAGATAGAGCGAGCGGCAAACCGGATGAGATTAACCATTCACGTGGCCAAACCGGGAATGGTAATCGGTCGTGGTGGACAGGGTGTAGAGGAACTACGCAAAGAAGTAGAACAGATGACGGGACAGCAAGTCAGCGTGAACATAGTCGAGGTGAAAAACCCGGAAACCGACGCTCAACTTATCGCGGAAAATATTGCCGGGCAAATCGAGCGCAGGATTTCATTCAGACGAGCCATGAAACAGGCAATAAGCCGTGCCATCAAGTTCGGCGCGAAGGGCTGCAAGGTGACACTGGCAGGCAGACTGGGTGGAGCCGAGATGGCCAGGCGGGAAAGGGATTCGTTTGGCTCGGTACCCTTGCACACCTTGAATGCGGACGTGGACTATGGTTTCGCGGAGGCCCTAACCACGTACGGAAAAATCGGTATTAAGGTATGGGTATATAAGGGAATCATTCCCACCCTGAAGCGCACCCGCGAAGGAGGGGAACAGAGCCATGTTAATGCCCAAGAGGGTTAAATATAGGAAACAGCATCGCGGGCGAATGAAGGGCGTTGCGGATCGAGGCTCTGAGGTACTTTACGGCGAGTACGGCTTGCAAGCGATGGAGCCAGGATGGGTGACCGATAGGCAGATTGAGGCTGCCCGAGTGGCTCTGACGCACTTCATGAAGAGGGGCGGAAGGGTATGGATCAGGATTTTCCCTGACAAGCCTGTTACCGCCAAACCTGCTGAAACCCGAATGGGTAGCGGCAAGGGCAACCCCGATCATTGGGTTGCCGTGGTGAAACCTGGCAGGATAATGTTCGAGGTGGGTGGCATATCTCAGGAAGATGCCGCTGAGGCATTGAGGCTGGCGTCACACAAGCTGCCCATCGATACCAGGTTCGTCAAGCGCGAGGAAGCAGGTGAATTCGATGAAAGCTAAGGAGTTGCGTGAACTGTCTAGTGTGGATCTAGCGGCCAAGCTCAAGAGCCTTAAAGAGGAACTGTTCAATTTGAGGTTTCAAATGGCAACCGGGCACCTGGAGAACCCTGCCAGAATCCGAGAGGTACGACATGACATCGCGAGAGTGTTGACTGTTATGAGGGAAAAGCAAGGGGCGTCAACCAGGAATGCCTGAAAGGGGTTTAGATATGGCAGAGAGATCCGAGCGAAAGACCAGAATCGGTCGAGTTGTCTCTGACAAAATGGACAAGACGGTTACCGTGGCCGTGGAGAGGGTAGTGGAGCACGGGTTGTATGGTAAACGCATCAAGCGTACCAAGAAGTTCATGGCTCACGATGAGAAAGAGCAGTGCAAGGTAGGAGATCTGGTTTTGATCATGGAAACGCGCCCGTTGTCTAAATGCAAAAGGTGGCGCGTGGTCAAGGTGATCGAAAGCGCCCAGTGAGGTTTGGGAGGTGGCCGGTGTGATTCAGGCCTATACGAGGTTGACTGTCGCCGATAACACAGGAGCAAAAGAGCTGATGTGCATACAAGCACTCGGCGGGTCTACCCGGCGATACGCCAATATAGGCGACGTGATTGTGGCGACGGTTAAGAGCGCGGTGCCGGGTGGACAGGTCAAGAAAGGTGAAGTGGTGCGTGCAGTAGTTGTTCGCACGAAGCGAGGCGTACGCAGAGCTGACGGGTCGTACGTCAGATTTGACGATAATGCTGCGGTCATCTTGAGAGATGACAAAGAACCCAGGGGAACCAGGATTTTCGGCCCTGTGGCGCGAGAGTTGCGCGAGAAGGAATTTACCAAGATTATTTCTCTCGCCCCGGAGGTGCTCTGATGAGACTCAAGACTGGCGACACCGTGTTAGTGATATCTGGTAAATGGAAGGGCAAGAAGGGCAAAGTGATCAAAGCATTACGACAGAGCGAGAGCGTGCTCGTTGAGGGTGTCAACCTCGTAAAGAAACACCAGAAGCCCACCCAGAAACTTCAGCAGGGGGGCATTATCGAGAGAGAGGCACCCATCCGGGCTTGTAAGGTCATGTTGGTATGTGGTAATTGCGGTAAGCCAACTCGCGTCGGGGTCAGATTATTGGAAGGTGCGAAGAAAGTGCGGTTTTGTAAAAAATGTGGAGAGGTAATTGACAAGTGATGAAGGCTCAGGAGGTGGCGGCTCGGTGGCGGAACTGAGGGAGAAATACGAGAAGGAAGTGGTGCCCGAGCTAGTTAGGGCCTTCGGATACAAGAACAAGCTGGAGGTACCGAGGCTGGTCAAAGTGGTCGTGAACATGGGCGTCAGCGAGGCGGTTCAGAACCCCAAGGTGCTTGATGCGTGCGTTAACGATATCGCTACCATTACCGGCCAGCAGCCTGTGATTACCCGGGCAAAGAAGTCCATAGCAGCTTTCAAGATAAGAACTGGGATGCCGATAGGTGTCAAGGTCACGTTGCGGGGAGAACGGATGTGGGATTTCCTCGAGAAACTTTTTTACATTGCCTTGCCGCGTGTTAGGGACTTCAGAGGGGTTTCCGTTAAGGGTTTCGACGGCCGTGGTAATTACTCGCTCGGGCTTAAGGAGCAAGTTATTTTTCCCGAGATCGAATACGACAAGGTCGATAAGATCAGGGGGATGGACATCACCATCGTTACGACGGCAAAAACAGACGAGGAAGGCAAGGCCTTGCTCGGATTACTGGGCATGCCGTTCAAACCTGAATAAAGAGGAGGCTTGTGGGTGGCTAGGAAGTCACAATTTGAAAAGCAGAAGAAGACACCCAAGTTCCAGACCAGGGTGCATAACAGATGCAAGATCTGTGGGAGGGCCCACGCTTATTTGAGGCGCTTCGGGTTGTGCCGTATGTGCTTCCGCCAACTAGCCCATCGGGGGGAAATCCCAGGCGTCAAGAAGGCTAGCTGGTAGCGGCGGCTTGTAGAAAGGAGGATCGATTCTGCATGACGGACCCCATTGCGGATATGTTGACCAGAATAAGAAATGGGTCTCTTGCAGGTCACGAGTCTGTCGACATCCCTGGTTCAAAGATGGCCAGGTCAATTGCGCAGATATTGAAGCAGGAAGGCTTCATTAGAGACTACCAGTGGATAGACGACGGCAAGCATGGATTCATCAGGGTATTTCTCAAGTACGGCCCTGACAAGACGCGGGTGATATCTGGCCTGCGGAGGATCTCGAAGCCGGGACTCAGAGTCTACGTGAAAAAAGAGGAAATACCGCGCGTTCTCGGTGGGCTCGGGATTGCGGTTCTGTCCACTCCCAAAGGCGTTATGACCGACAAGGCGGCGCGACAGGCGGGTGTGGGCGGAGAAGTCCTGTGCTATATCTGGTAAGTTGGAAAGGCGGGGAAACAGATGTCGTCTAGGGTCGGAAAGATGCCTATCGCAATTCCGGCGGGCGTTCAGGTCAGAATTGAGGGCAATACGGTGGAAGTAAAGGGGCCCAAGGGCTCGGTAAGCCGGACTCTGCCCGAAGGCATCGAAGCAATACAAGAGGGTTCGCAGATAACAGTCAAGCCTAAATCCGACTCTCAGTCCATGGATGCGCTCCATGGTCTTACGAGGCGGCTTATCGCCAACATGGTCCAGGGAGTCACCGGCGGTTTCTCCAAATCGCTTGAGTTAGTCGGTGTTGGATACCGTGCGGCTAAAACCGGACGTAAGCTCAGCCTAACTGTAGGTTTCTCACACCCGGTGGAAATAGACCCTCCTCAAGGGATTGAATTTGAAGTGCCCAACCCGACCCTGGTTGTAGTAAAGGGCGTCGATAAAGAAGCAGTTGGTCAGGTAGCCGCGAGGATCAGGAGGGTGAGACCGCCTGAGCCTTATCAGGGTAAGGGTATCAGGTATATGGGCGAACGGATTAGGAGAAAAGCGGGCAAAGCCGTAAAGAAGTAATCGGGGAGGTGTGCCAGGTGCTCAAGAAGCCAGATAGGAACGAGCTCAGAGAACGCAGACACTTGAGAGTGCGGAAGAAGGTATTCGGCACGCCAGCGCGGCCCAGACTGTGTGTGTTCCGAAGTCTGAAGCACATATATGCTCAGATTATCGATGACGAAAGCCAGAAAACGTTAGTAGCAGCTGGAACTTTGGACCCGGAACTGAGGAGTCAGCTAAAGAGCGGTGGTAATATCGAGGCCGCGAAGAAAGTGGGGCAGCTGATCGCGCAGCGGGCTCTACAGCATGGCATAAAACAGGTGGTATTTGATCGGGGCGGCTACCTGTATCACGGTCGTGTGAAAGCCTTGGCCGAGGCTGCGAGGGCCGGGGGACTGGAATTCTAAATCTTAAGCGGAGGTGACACGATGCCAGGGTTTGAAAACGAGCAACCCGAATTCAAGGAAAAGGTGGTCTCGATAAAGCGGGTTGCAAAGGTTGTGAAAGGTGGCCGTAGGTTTAGCTTTTCAGCGCTTGTAGTGGTGGGCGACGGTAAAGGTCGAGTTGGAGCTGGCCTAGGTAAGGCCGCTGAGATTCCTGCGGCCATCCGTAAAGGCATTGAAAATGCAAAGAAAAACCTTATAGAAGTGCCATTAAACGGCACGACAATCCCACATGAAGTAATCGGTGAATTTGGTGCTGGTACAGTGCTACTAAAACCCGCATCGCCAGGCACGGGAGTAATAGCCGGGGGCGGTGTAAGGGCTGTCATGGAGCTTTCCGGGGTTAAGGATGTACTGGCGAAATCCATCAGGTCTTCAAACCCGTTTAACGTGGTTTATGCTACCATCGAGGGTTTGAAGATGCTCAAGGATAAAAATGACGTAAGGAAACTCAGGGGACTTGACCAGGCAGCAAGCTAAAGGCACGAGGAGGTCTGGCGAATGAGGCTGCATGATTTGAGGCCTAACCCGGGTGCGACGAAGGAAGCACGCCGTGTCGGCAGGGGGCTGGGCTCTGGTTTGGGAAAGACGGCCGGAAAGGGTCATAAAGGGCAGAAAGCGAGGAGCGGAGGGGCTAAGGGGCCTGCATTCGAAGGCGGACAGATGCCTCTCGCGAGAAGGCTCCCCAAGCGTGGCTTCGTCAACATCTTCAAGAAGGAATATGCCATACTTAACGTTGGCGCTCTAAATGTATTCGAGAACGGGACCGAGGTTACTCCAGAAGTACTAAAAAAGAGGGGCCTGGTTAAGGGGAATTATGAGGCTGTAAAGGTGTTGGGCGAGGGTAGCTTGGAGAAAAGCCTCGTCGTCAAAGCCCACAAGTTTTCTTCTGCTGCCATGGCCAAGATAGAAGCGGCCGGTGGGAAGGCCGAGGTGATATAAGTGCTGGAAACATTGGCGAGGGCTGTACGGGTTAAAGATATAAGGCAACGGCTGGCTTTCACAGCCTTCATGATATTCCTTTTCAGGCTCGGGGCTCACGTGCCCGTCCCGGGCATAAATACCGATGTGATTGCTCAGCTGTTCAGGGAAGGCACGATATTTGCTCTAATCGACCTTTTCTCTGGAGGAGCGTTCAAGACCTTTTCCATTTTCGCGATGACGATCTACCCGTACATCAATGCTTCGATCATCGTCCAGCTGCTAACGGTGGTCATTCCCAGTTGGGAAGAGATGGCTAAAGAGGAAGATGGACGGAAAAAATTGGCGCAATATACGAGGTACGGAGCCGTGATTCTCGGGCTGGTTCAGGGCACGGGTATGGCCTTCGCCATGAAGCACCAGGGAGCATTGATCAATCCGGGATTTATGTCGATGGCCACAGTGGTCGTGACTTTGACTGCGGGCACGGCCTTCTTGATGTGGCTCGGTGAGTTAACCACGGAAAAGGGTATCGGCAACGGTATATCGATAATAGTATTTGCGGGGATCGTATCTAGGTATCCAGGCGACATCGCAAACATGATTGCCCTTTACAGGGCAGGGCGAATTGGCATATGGAACGTAGCGGTTTTTGCAGCGATGGCACTCGTCATTCTGGCTGGCATCATCTTCATCACTGAAGGGGAGCGTCGGATACCCGTACAGTACGCTAAGCGCGTGGTCGGGAGAAAGGTATATGGTGGGCAGAGTACCCATATTCCCATGAAAATCAACCAGGCCGGCGTAATCCCGGTGATTTTTGCCCAGTCAGTTTTGGCGTTCCCACCAACAATCGCGTCGTTCATCAACGCGCCGTGGGCGAGGACGCTTGAAGCGGTGTTCGATTACAGGAAGCCAGGGTACATGTTGGCTTATGCTTTATTGATATTGTTCTTCACATACTTCTATACGGCCATAACCTTTAACCCGGCGGAAGTGGCCAACAACATGAAGAAGTATGGAGGCTTTATCCCGGGGATAAGGCCGGGACGGCCTACGGCTGAGTTCCTTACCAGGATTCTCGGGCGAATTACTCTAGTGGGCGCGATCTTCCTGGCGGTCGTAGCCACGCTACCGAACGTGGTGATGAAGCTGACTAATATACCCGGAATATCGCTCGGAGGGACTGCGCTGCTGATCGTGATAGGCGTAACAATCGAAACAATGAAGCAGTTGGAAGCTCACCTTATCATGAGACAATACCAAGGGTTCTTAAAATAGAAGACGCTCGAGGGGATGATGTCATTGAAGCTCATATTTCTGGGACCACCTGGAGCTGGGAAGGGAACGCAGGCCGACATCATTTCGCGGAAAGTATCGATACCTCGGATTGCGCCGGGTGATCTTTTTAGAAAGGCTGTAGCAGAACATACTGAACTAGGCAAACTCGTCCAAAGCTACATCGATAGCGGGAAGTTGGTACCGGACGAGATCACAATAAACCTGATGAGAGACAAGTTGAGCAGCCCCGAAGCCAAAAGGGGCTTCATACTGGACGGTTTTCCGCGAAACCTGGTTCAGGCGGAAGCTCTAGATAGGTTGCTTAAGGAACTCGGAATTAAGCTGGATGCGGCGATTTACATCGGAGTACCTTTCGATAGGCTTGTGGAGAGATCAGCCGGAAGAAGGGTATGCAAGCAATGCGGCGCTGCGTACCATGTGAAATTCAAGCCACCCAGAGTCGCAAACGTGTGTGACCTGTGTGGCGGGGAACTTTATCAACGGGACGACGACAGGCCTGAAACCGTCAGACGGCGGTTAGAGGTGTACGAAGAGAATACCCGCCCGCTGGTGGATTATTACTCCAGACAGGGCTTGCTTAAAAGAATAGACGGCGATCAACCCGTGGATAAGGTGTTTTCTGATATCCAGGAGGCGCTCGGACTTAATAATAATGATCAACATTAAGTCAGCGGAAGAGATAAAGGCGATGAGAAAGGCTGGACGGGTAGTAGCTCTAATGCTGCAAGCCGTGCGCGAGGCGGTGCGCCCGGGCGTGACCACGGCTGAGCTGGATAGACTGGCAGAGCACGTGGCCAGGTCTAATGGAGCCGTTCCTGCTTTTAAAGGTTTCCGAGGTTTTCCCGCTACGCTGTGCACCTCAGTCAACGAAGAAGTTGTGCACGGAATACCTGGCAAGCGGAGACTGAAAGAAGGCGACTTGATCAGCATCGATACGGGTGCAGTGGTAGATGGGTATTACGGTGATGCGGCGATCACAGTACCGGTCGGTCACGTGAGCGAACTGGCTTTACGGTTGATTTCGGTAACGAAAACAGCCCTCGAAGAGGGGATACGCGCGGCGCGGGCTGGCGCTCATCTGAGCGATATAAGTCACGCTATCCAGACCGTGGTTGAGGCGGCGGGGTTCTCGGTAGTACGCGATTACGTTGGACATGGGATTGGTACAACCATGTGGGAGGAACCGCAGGTGCCCAACTATGGTCCTCCTGGCATGGGCCCTATTCTGAAGGCAGGCATGACCCTTGCCATAGAACCTATGGTCAATGCCGGATCGTACGAAGTCACGGTGAGGCCGGATGAGTGGACAGTAGTTACTCGTGATGGGTCCCTTTCCGCCCATTTCGAGCATAGCATCGTTGTGACGGAGGACGGTGCTGAAATCCTGACCACGCTTGAAAGGGACCCATGAACGTATAAGTTGGACTCAATTTGGTATTATTAGTTTGTTGTACCTCTTATTGGGGTGGTTGGGTTGACGTTGGGTCAGATAGTGACCTCTAGGGCCGGTCGAGATAAAGGGAAGCATTTTGTCGTCGTAGGGTTTAGTGAGAAATGGGTGTTAATTGCGGATGGCAAGTCTCGAAAAATAGATAACCCGAAGAAAAAGAACGAAAAGCATCTCATCGCGCAAAGGTATGTGGCCGAAGCTATTGGGTCCAAGTTGGCTTCGGGTCAGAGAGTCTACGATAGAGAATTGCGAGCGGTTCTGGAGCTTTGGAACGGCGGTTTACACGATCAAGGAGGTAGGTGATATGGCCAAGGAAGACGTTATAGAGGTCGAGGGTAGAGTGATCGAGCTATTGCCCAATGCGATGTTTAGAGTAGAATTGGACAATGGGCATAAGGTATTGGCGCATGCTTCGGGGAAGATAAGGATGAATTTCATCAGGATACTTGCAGGAGACAGGGTCCTTGTGGAATTATCTCCTTACGACCTTAATCGGGGGAGGATTACTAGGCGCTTCAAGTAAGGAGGCCGTGTCATGAAGGTTAGACCCTCAGTGAAGAGAATCTGTGAGAAATGCAAGATCATCAAGAGAAAAGGCAAAGTGCGGGTCATCTGTGAGAACCCTAAACATAAGCAACGGCAAGGCTAAGGAGGTATATCATGGCACGTATAGCGGGTATTGACCTGCCGAGAGAAAAGCGGATCGAAGCCGCCCTTCCATACATTTATGGCATAGGCTGGCCAACCTCCAGGAAGATCCTGGCTGCGACTGGCGTAAACCCATCGACCAGAGTGAAGGATCTCACCGAGGAGGAAATCTCCAAGATAAGGGACTATATCGACCGCAATCTTAAGGTAGAGGGAGACCTACGCAGTGAGGTACAGATGAATATCAAGCGGCTGATAGATATCGGCTGCTATCGAGGCTTGAGACATCGAAAAGGGTTACCGGTTAGGGGGCAGAGGACTCAGACCAATGCGAGGACGAGGAAAGGGCCTCGAAAGACGGTTGGTGTGAAGAGGAAGAAGTAATGGAGGGATGATGGCTTGGCAAAGGGACGCCCGAAGACAAAAAAGAAAGAACGACGCCTCGTAGAGCGAGGTGTAGCCCATATCCGGTCTTCGTTCAATAATACGATAGTCAGCATTTCCGATACCCAAGGCAACGTGATCGCATGGGCATCGGCAGGAAAGATGGGCTTTAAGGGATCAAGGAAAAGCACTCCATTTGCGGCACAGATGGCTGCTGAGGCGGCAGCCAAGGCTGCTATGGAGCATGGGATGAAAGAGGTGCAAGTGTTCGTGAAGGGGCCGGGGGCCGGACGAGAGGCCGCCATCAGATCCCTGCAGGCGGCGGGGCTTGAGGTGAGCGTCATAAAAGACGTCACGCCAATTCCTCATAACGGGTGCCGGCCACCTAAGAGGCGTAGAGTCTAGGAGGTGGGTTTATTGGCCAGACAAACTGGGCCTGTCTGCGTTCTGTGCCGCAGAGAAGGCATGAAACTATTTTTGAAGGGGCAAAGATGCTATACCCCCAAATGTGCGGTGTCTAGAAGGGCGTATGCGCCTGGCGAACATGGGCAAACAAAAAAGAAGATGTCAGAGTACGCCATTCAGTTGCGCGAGAAACAACGTGCGAAAAGGATCTATGGTGTGTTGGAAACCCAGTTCAGGAGATACTTCAGGGCAGCCGCCCGTAAGAAGGGGGTTACGGGCGAGACGTTGCTGCAGCTGCTAGAAAGACGCCTGGACAACGTAGTTTACCGTTTGGGCTTCGCCGGTTCCAGACCGCAAGCGAGACAGCTGGTTCTTCACGGCCACATCATGGTAAATGGGCACAAAGTAAATATCCCCTCATATTTGGTAAGGGCTGGGGACAGGGTCAGCTTCGCTCCGAGCAGCCGCGAGTTGGAGATGGTGAAGTCATTGGTGGAAGCTGCGAAAGCGCGGAGTACACCCCCTTGGCTGGAAGTTTCGCCCGAGAACTATGAAGGAACGGTGCTGAGGCTGCCGTCGAGAGAGGAAATCGATACGCCCATTACGGAACACCTGATAGTGGAGTTGTACTCGAAGTAAGGCGCTCAGGCTTAGAGAAGATGAGGAGGGCGTTGAGTTGGTAGAGGTTGAGAAGCCCACGATCAAGTGCGCCGAGATTAGCGATGATAAGTCTTATGGCAAATTCATCGTGGAGCCCCTTGAGAGGGGATATGGGACCACGCTGGGCAATGCGATGCGCAGGGTGTTACTGTCTTCTCTACCCGGGGCTGCCGTTACATCCGTCAAGATAGAGGGCGTGTTGCACGAGTTCTCAACGATACCCGGTGTCGTGGAGGACGTAACAGATATCGTGCTAAACATCAAAGAATTGTGTTTGAAGATGTTCTCGGAAGGACCGAGGATCTTGAGAATTGAAGCTACGGGCGAAACGGAAGTGAAGGCGGCGGACATTGTCACCGACGCGGATGTGGAGATTATGAATCCGGAACTGCACATCGCTACGGTGGCTGAGGGTGGCAGGCTTGCCATGGAGATGACCGTCGAACGGGGCAGAGGTTACGTGTCGGCGGAGAGGAACAAGAAGCCCGATCAGCCTATCGGGGTAATCCCAGTGGATTCCATTTTCACTCCGGTGCGGAAGGTTAATTTTACGGTGGAAGATACGAGGGTCGGACACGTTACTGACTACGACAGGCTAATCCTGGAAATCTGGACCAACAAGACGATTGCCCCTGACGAGGCGGCAAGTGCGGCAGCCAACATCCTTACTGATTACCTTAAGCTGTTCGCAGGGCTTAAGGAACGCCCCGTCATGCCCGTGGAGACTACCACCAACGAAGAGGATAACACATCTCGCCTGTTGGAGATGCCTATCGACGAGCTCGACCTGTCAGTACGCTCGTATAACTGTTTGAAGCGTGCGGGCATCAACACCGTTGGTGAGCTCGTGGAAAAGACTGATGAAGAAATGATCAAGGTGCGGAACCTGGGCAAGAAATCGCTGGAAGAAGTGAAACAGAAACTAGCTGCCTTGGGGCTATCCTTGAAGCCTTCTGAGGAATAGTAGGAGGGAGCCGTGTTGGCTACTGGTTATAGGAAGCTCGGGGTTTCTTCAGCCCCGCGAAGGGCTATGTTGCGGAACCTGGTTACAGCGCTCCTGGCGAAGGAAAGGATTATAACCACCGACGCCAGGGCAAAAGAGGTGCGCAGGCTGGCGGAGAAGATGATAACCCTCGGCAAGGAGGGGACACTCGCCTCACGCAGGGAGACTGCAGCGTTCCTGATGGACCCGGACGTGGTCAAGAAGGTTTTCACCACGCTCTCCGCGAGATATGCCCACAGGCCGGGTGGGTACACGCGCATCATCAAAATAGGACCTAGACGAGGCGATTCCGCCCCGATGGCCATCATAGAGCTGGTATAAGAAATGATCGAAGTCAGGGATGTATGGTTCAAGTACGACCCCGACAATCCAGAAGAGGTCGAGGCCTTGCGAGGCATCGACCTTCGGATTGAAAAGGGGGATTTCGTGGCGATCATCGGCCCTAACGGCTCTGGTAAGTCCACCCTGGCCAAGCATTTGAATGCGCTTCTTTTACCTACCAGGGGGGACGTTTTAATCGCGGGGATGAATACCAAATCGCCAGACCTGCTATGGGATATTCGAAAGACGGTCGGGATGGTCTTTCAAAATCCCGACAATCAAATAGTTGCTACCGTGGTCGAAGAGGATGTGGCATTTGGCCCTGAAAACCTGTGCATCCCATCGCCCGAGATCAGACGACGGGTGGAGGCGAGCCTGGAATGTGTGGGTTTGCAGGAGTACAGGAAAGTTGCACCTCATAACTTGTCCGGAGGCCAGAAGCAAAGGCTTGCGATAGCGGGTATTCTGGCGATGCAGCCGGAGTGCATCGTACTGGACGAACCTACTGCGATGCTGGATCCGACCGGACGAAGCGAAGTGGTATCGACTGTGCGAAGGCTTAATCGGGAAGAAAAGATTACCGTGGTGTATATCACTCATTTCATGGACGAGGCTGTGTTAGCGGATAGGGTCGTGGTTATGAACGACGGTGTCATAGTGGCTGACGGAGAACCGAGGAGCTTATTTGAAAGGGTAGACGACATCAGGGAATGGGGCCTGGACGTGCCTCCTATGGCGGAGCTGGGTGCTATGCTCCGAGAGGATGGGTTTGCAATACCTGCAGGGGTTCTGACTGTCGATGAGATGGTGGAAAGCCTATGTCGATTGAACTGAAGGACGTCAGCTTTTACTATTTCCCCGGCACTCCCATGGAAGTTAAGGCGCTTGACGGCGTGAGCCTGTCAATTGAGGACGGAGAATCGGTCGGCATAATGGGACCTACTGGGTCGGGCAAGTCCACCCTCGTGCAATTGATGAACGGACTTCTCAAGCCATCTGCCGGGGAGGTCCTCGTGGACGGAATCAACTTGAGTAGCAAGGGAACGAACCTGAAAAGCCTGCGCCAAAGGGTGGGCCTGGTGTTTCAGTATCCGGAGCATCAGTTGTTCGAGGAGACTGTGCTCGCGGACGTGTGTTTTGGCCCACGAAATATGGGGTTTCCCCCAGACAAGGCAGAGATCATGGCAAGAGAAGCGCTTAGGGCGGTCGGCGTGGACGAGAAGCTATTCCATCGTTCGCCTTTTGAGCTCTCTGGAGGGCAGATGCGCCGCGTGGCGATCGCAGGGGTGCTCGCGATGTCTCCCAATACGTTGATCTT
Source organism: Bacillota bacterium (assembly GCA_012840015.1). Lineage (GTDB taxonomy): Bacteria > Bacillota > Sulfobacillia > DUMF01 > DUMF01 > DUMF01. The sequence continues at coordinate 40,354 of DUMF01000001.1, read as the reverse complement.
GGACGAGCCCACCGCCGGATTAGACCCCAGAGGCAGAAATGGAATTCTGGGGCGCATCGTGAGGCTTCATGAGGAGCGAAAGATAACGGTGATATTGGTTTCCCATAACATGGAGGATATCGCCAGAGTGGCCAAGCGGGTTATAGTGCTTAGCAAGGGCAAAGTAGTGATGGATGGCAGCACAAGGTCTGTATTCAGCGAGGTGGAGGCCCTCCACGAAGTCGGGCTGGGCGTGCCGCAGGTGACGGAGCTCATGTACAGGCTGGGCTTGCCGTGCGACGTGATTACCGTAGAGGAGGCCAGGACTGCAATAAGGGATTGGCTCAGGAGGAAAGGCACTTGTTCAAGGGAATCGTAATCGGCCAGTATTACCCAGTGGACTCCCCCATACATGCGCTTGACCCCCGCACGAAGGTCAGCCTGATGGTCGCATTCATAATACTGTTATTCCTCGCCGGGAATGCGATGAGCATGGTACTGATGGGCATATTCTCGGTTTTGACAATCTTGCTCTCTAGAGTTCCATTGAAGTTAATGGTTAGGACTTTTCGGGCAGTGCTGTACATCCTTATTTTGACGATGGCCTTACACATTTTCACCACACCTGGCACAAGAGCGTTCCAACTGGGGCCATTGGTAGGCACCTACGAGGGGATAAGGCAGGGTATGTTCCTGTCTATCCGCCTAATCATACTGATAGGCACGACTTCCTTGCTCACACTTACCACTTCGCCCATCGCGTTGACAGATGGGCTGGAGAGCCTGCTTTCGCCGCTCCAGCGGATTGGGGTACCGGCGCACGAACTGGCCATGATGATGACCATAGCTTTGAGGTTCATTCCCACGCTGATGGAAGAAGCGGATAAGATCATGAAGGCGCAAATGGCCCGCGGGGCGGATTTCGAGAGCGGCAACGTCTTTCAAAGGGCAAAAAGCCTGGTGCCATTGCTTGTGCCCTTATTCGTAAGTGCTTTTCGCCGTGCGGATGAGTTGGCTATGGCTATGGAGTCGCGGTGCTACCGGGGCTCCGAGAAACGTACCAGGCTGGTTCAGCTGCGGATGGGCTTGGGGGATTACGTGGCCATGGCAGTAGTCTGCGCTCTGGGGGTCGCTGTGATTTGGCTCCGGAGGGTCTAAGACGGCTAGGAGCTGTAGTCCAATACGACGGGTCGAGATTCCATGGTTTCCAGCTACAAGGTGAAATGCGTACCGTGCAGCTGGTGTTAGAACGTGCACTCGAGAAGGTGACAGGGAGGAGAGTCCGAGTCTTAGCATCCGGACGGACTGACGCCGGAGTACATGCTCTGGGCCAGGTAGTGAGCTTCGATACGGATGTGGAATTGGCGCGGGAGAAATGGGTACCTGCGCTAAACGCTTGGTTGCCTGAAGACGTTTCTATTACGCAGGTTTTCGATGCACCTTTGGGGTTCCACCCACGCTTTTCAGCTTGCAGCAAAACCTATGTCTATGTCATTTACGAGGGGGAAGTGCGATCGCCGTTTTTACGTAGCTATACGTATCACTATCGGGGAAAACTTGATTCGAAGCTAATGAAGCTCGAAGCTAAGGCGTTGGAAGGGGAGCATGATTTTGCCGCGTTCTGCGCCACAGGTTCGTCGGTGAGATCGACTGTGCGCAGGGTTTTCAGCGCTGAGCTCTGTGAACTCCCTGTTAACGCCGGGCGGCTTCTGATCTTGAAAATGGAAGCGAATGGCTTTCTTTATAACATGGTCAGGATCTGCGCGGGTACTCTGCTAGAGGTAGGAAGGGGTAGACTACCCACTGGGACGGTTAGAAGGTGTCTCGAGACAGGACGAAGAGAAGACGCGGGCGAGACCTTGCCCGCTCAAGGCGTGTGGCTGCTAGGTGTGCGCTACGATTTCCTTGACACTGCTGGCTGGGTGAATTACAATGACTTTTGTCGTTTGATTACCGGTGGTCAGGAGGTTTGTGGAAATGCGCACGACATATATGGCTAAGCCAGGGGAAATAGAGCGCAAATGGTACGTAATCGATGCTGCTGGCAAACCTCTTGGCAGGCTGGCTGCGAGAATCGCTTCTATCCTCAGAGGTAAGCACAAGACAGTCTTCACGCCACATGTTGATACCGGAGACTTCGTTGTGGTAATAAATGCCAGCAAGGTGCTGCTTACTGGGAAGAAGGCCACGCATGACGCGTGGTACAGGCACAGCATGTTCCCAGGAGGGCTGAAAGTTACACCTCTGGGCGAATTGAGGGAAAAGAACCCTCGTAAGTTGGTTGAGCTGGCTGTCAAGGGAATGTTGCCTCACAATAGGCTTGGGCGGAAGCTTATCAGGAAACTGAAAGTATACGGTGGACCTGATCACCCGCACCAGGCTCAAAAGCCGGAACAGCTGTCAGTAGGCTGAGGAGGTAGTTTGATGGCTAAGTTATTTTACATCGCCGTGGGGCGTCGGAAGGAAGCGGTGGCCCGAATAAAGTTAGGTTCGGGTACGGGTAAATTAATAGTGAACGGCAAGCCGTTCGACCAGTATTTCCCCCTGAAAAGCTACCAGGTACGGGTGTTGGAGCCGCTGAAGGTAACGAATATGGAAGGCAAGGTCAACGCCGAGGTTAAAGTAGAGGGGGGCGGGCTTTCAGGTCAGGCCGGCGCGGTGAGGCATGGTCTTGCCAGGGCTTTGGTTGTGCTGGACCCGAGTTTGAAGCCGACTTTGAAGGCGTTCAAACTTCTCACCAGGGACCCAAGAATGAAAGAACGCAGGAAATATGGCTTGAAGAAGGCAAGGAAGGCGCCGCAATTCTCCAAACGTTGAAAACGGGGGTCCAGGCGTAAGCATAGGACATCTCCCGCGTTGCATATCCCTCTAGTTGGGTGGAAGATGCGGGGGGTATTTTTTTGTCACGGGGTAGAGGTATAAGGCGGGTGTGCTTTGCGGCGCTCTTAGTGGCGGTAGGCATGGCGATGTGGCTGAAGTGGTTTATCGTAAGTGGAGGTCACCCCGTGATGTCAGGGTTACGATGCGTGGTCATTGACCCGGGCCATGGCGGAGAAGACCCAGGCGCAGTCGGTAAACGCGGTGTCCTCGAGAAGGACGTGGTGTTAAATGTCTCACTGGAGCTCGCCCGTTTGTTGCAGCGTGCTGGTATCGAGGTAGTGCTTACCAGGACTACAGACGTCGAGCTTGGTCAAGAGACCGGCGCGGGCTGGAAAGTTGGAGATCTGAGTGCTCGCGTCAGGACGGCGAACAGTTGCAGGGCGGATATCTTCATAAGCGTGCACGCTAACGCGGATGTATATACTTATTGTCGCGGGGCGCAGGTGTTTTATAGGGCGGACGTCAACAAAGATTCAGAGCGACTGGCGCGAGCCCTGCAGTCCGAAATTGCACGTATCTGCAAGAATACCGATAGGGAAGTGTCCAGCAACATAAATCAGTATGTGCTCAAGAGCGTCAAAATGCCAGCCGCTACGGTTGAAATCGGGTTCTTATCCAACCCGGAAGAAGAGGCATTGCTGGCAAGTCCTGATTATCAGGCCAAGATGGCCTGGGCAATATGCAGTGGAATCCTCAAATATTTCCGAGAGTCCAGTCAGCCGAGATGAGTCTGATAACATGCTTCGTGACCATATTCCTGGCGGAGCTGGGCGACAAGACGCAAATCCTTTCAGTGATTGTCGCCGCGCGGTATGGTTCGGGGAAAATGCTTCTGGGTGCGCTCATAGGTGCAGCTGCAGTCAGCCTGGTATCGGTGCTTTTGGGAGTCGGTTTTTCCACCTTTCTACCGGCCAAACTGTTTCAGGTTTGTTCGGGGCTATTGTTCTTTTCGCTGGGAGTAAAATGGTTGCTTCATACGGCAGAGCCCAAAGGGTCCAGCTCATACTCGGGAGACGGGACAGTACTCGGGATAGCAATGGGTTTCTTCCTAGCAGAACTTGGCGATAAGACGATGCTGGCCAGCGCTAGCATGGCGGGTAGGTTCGCGCCACACGTAGTATGGCTGGGGACGGTTGCGGGGTTAATGGCATCGGAAATGCTCGCGGCAGGTTTGTCCCGGATGCTGGGGGAGGTGACGGGCCCGATTATCATTAAGTGTCTGGGTGCAACTCTTTTCATCGTTTTGGGTTTATTTGCTGTGGTTACCGCCTTTGTCACGTACCCTTACGTTTGGCCCCACTGACTGCTTTTAACGGTCCAGCGTATTACCGCAATGCCAAGATCAAGGAAGACAATGCCAGGGAGAGCAGCGTAGGAGGCACAGCGAGCACTAGCCACCTTTTCCACCCGACTTTCGCCCCTCTCCTTTCCAGGGCGGAGTACCCCACAACGTTAGCTGATGCACCGATCGGCGTGAGGTTACCGCCCAAATCTACCCCAAGTGCGACAGACCACGTCAAGAGAGGCAGCAGCCCTGCCCCTTCTCGTCCGGCTAGGTACTTAATGAGGTATCCCATCGTAAGTGCGAGAGGCACATTATCCACGATTCCGCTGAGCAGTCCCGAAGCCCATGTCAGGGTTGCTACCAGGATCCCCTTGTTCCGGCCCACCATTGCACCCAGCACGCTGCCGATAGAGCTTACCACACCTGTTTCTTCGAGACCTCCGATGACCATGAAGAGAGATATAAAAAACAAGAGGCTCTCGCCGTCAATTTTATCGAATGCTTCCCTCGTGGCTTCTCCTCCTACGAAAAGAACTACGAGCGCCGGTAGCAGGCTGGCTACAGCCGGGCTGATTTTGGTGCCTAAGCGGAGATCGATATATCTGTAGCTGATCAAAAGGCCCACTGCGCTGATGAGTCCTCCGAGACCCAAGAAGAACAGGCGGCGGTCAGTTATCATGTATTCAGGATCTACTCCTTTGACCACGACATTACGGTTACCATACTCCTTTCTTGTGAGCAAGCGGAAATAGCCTACCGTCAGCAAGAGACTCATTAGGGCGAACGGACCTGTTCCGTGTGCAAAATCTGTGAAGGTGAAGCCCAGCATGGTTCCCAGGATTACGTTGGGGGGATCCCCTACCAAAGTAGCCGCTCCACCAATGTTTGCAGCACATACCTCCGCTATCACCAGAGGGACGGGATCTAGTTTGAGCAGCTTACAGAGGTCTAACGATAGAGCGGAGAGAAACAAAACCACAGTGATGCTGTCCATAAAGGCGGCTAGAACCCCAGCCATGATCGGGAAGATGATTATAACCCGCGACGGGTTATAGTGAATCATGGCGGCCACCCTTGCTGACAGATACTGGAAGAAGCCCGCATCAGCCAGGACAGCCATGAGAACGAACATCCCCAGGAGCAGCCCGATGGTATCCCAATTGACATAGGTAATGGCTTTGTTGAGGTCGAGCACTCCCGTAAACATCAAAAGAAGTGCTCCCAAAAGGCCCACCACGTGCCTAGGAGCCTTCTCGCTGGCTATACCTATGTAGGTGATCGCAAAAATGACTACTGCTATGATCTTCGTCATTTCTTGTCCTCCTGCTGGCTAGCCTGACCAAAGCGATAGCACTCCTCGACGGGTAACAGAGCGACCCGCGCTTTGGTTTTCGGCCATCGTTCGCACGTCTCCCTTATCAAGTCCACCGCTTGGTGAGCTACTTCGTCCCGGATAAGAGACATGATGACTTTATGGCGTGGCTTGGTGGCCAGCATTTCTGTGACTGGACTGCGAATGAAGGCTATCTTTGCGAAGCGGTAGAGGGTTTTCTCGCCGTAGCCGGCAGCGTCGATTACCGTTGCACCCTTGACACCCAGACGGAGGAAACCTTCGATTATCTCATCGAGACGTTCTCCTTTGTTCAGTACGGCAATGAGCAGACGCACTGCGGTACCCCCCTCAGAATTGGATTGGGCTGGCACTAATATTACCACACCTTAAGACTGGCGATACATGCGAGCAAGTCTATCCCCTATGGACCATCTTGACGATCAAGGGGGTTTACGCGCTATCATATGTTTAGATTATACGTTTAAACAATTATTTAACGATTGGGGATGCATCTCTTGGCCACCCAAAGGCCGGGAAAGAAGAACAACGACCTTTGTGACACCTACTGCCCGTCCGAAAAGGTGGAGTACCTCAGGGAAAAGGTCTTGGAAGTGGCTGGTCTCTCGGAGATCTTCAAGGTACTGAGCGACGAGACCAGAACCAAGATTTTGTTTCTATTGGCCCAACAGGAGCTTTGCGTCTGCGACCTGGCTGGGGTTCTCGACATGAGCCTGCCCGCTATATCACACCACCTGAGACTCCTAAAGGCGCTGCGCCTGGTCAAGTATCGCCGGGAGGGCAAGATGGCCTATTACTCTCTGGACGACGAGCATGTTCTGAACCTGATCAGTGAGGCCCAAGAACATTATGCGGAAGGGCGATAGAGGAGACTAGCTATGCGTTACCGGCTGAGAGGACTCGGTTGCGCCAATTGCGCGGCGAGGGTCGAGCAGGAATTGCGAAAAATCAAAGGGTTAGAGCACGCGACGATTAACTTCGCAACCCAAAGCCTGGAGTTGCCCCCAGAGTTTTTGTCGGTCGCGCGCGAAGTTATAGCCAGGGTGGAACCTGAGGCAGACATCGCGCAGCCTGTTGAAGTGCACGGGTCTCAGGAGGAAGATGACGAGAGAGGCAAGCTATATACCATCGTTGCTTCAGTTATCCTTTTGGCAGTGGGGTCCCTGTTCAATGAGCCCCTACGGCAAACTCCATACGCCTTAGGCGAATATGCGGTATTATTGGCCTCCTACCTTTTAGCTGGCTGGCGGGTGGCCTGGGCGGCATTAAGGACCCTGACTCGCGGCCAGATGTTTGATGAGAACCTCCTGATGAGCGTAGCCACTATTGGTGCCATCGCCATCCACCAGTTACAGGAGGCGGCTGCGGTAATGGTCTTCTATGCCGTGGGCGAATATTTCCAGGACAGGGCGGTTAACCGTTCACGCCGTTCTATCGCAGCTCTCCTTAACACCCGCCCGGAGATCGCTCACCTCAAGGTCGACGGGGAAACGAAGGAGGTACTGCCCGAAGAGGTCGAAGTCGGGCAGATCGTCATCATCAGGCCAGGCGAGCGGGTGCCGCTGGATGGGGAAGTAGTGGAGGGTAGGTCCTTTGTAGATACTTCTGCCCTGACCGGCGAACCTGTTCCGCGCAAGGTAGAGATAGGTGAAAAAGTTCTCGCCGGTATGGTGAACGGGCAGGGGCTATTAGCAGTGAAAGTGACTAAGCCTTTTGGCGAGTCCGCTTTAAGCCGAATCCTTGAGCTAGTTGAGAACGCTGCCGAACGCAAGGCTCCCACCGAGCAGTTCATCACTTCCTTTGCCCGCTATTACACCGCTGCGGTAGTCTTAGGCGCCGTGACTTTGGCCTTGGGTCCACCTCTGGTAATCCCTGGGACCGCCTTAGCGGAGTGGGTTTACCGTGCCCTCGTCATGCTGATGATTTCCTGTCCTTGCGCCCTGGTGGTTTCCGTCCCGTTGAGCTACTTTGGGGGAATTGGGGCAGCGTCCCGCCGCGGTATCCTGGTGAAAGGGGCCAACTTTCTGGACGCCCTAGCGCAGCTCCATACGGTGGTTTTCGACAAGACCGGTACCTTGACCCAGGGCGTTTTCCGCGTCAACGGGGTGATACCATCCAACGGTTATTCGAGCGACGAGCTCCTGGCCATGGCTGCCGCCGCGGAAAACTATTCCACACACCCTATTGCCAAGTCTATCCTCAGTGCTTACGCGCAAGAGATTCCCCAAGACCGGGTCGAAGAGTATCAGGAGATTGCAGGCCATGGGATCTCTGCCCTGGTAGGCGGGAAGAAAGTTCTGGTGGGCAACGACCGCTTGATGCACCGGGAAGGCATCGCCCATGAGGTTTGCGAAGTAGAAGGTACGGGCGTGTACGTGGCTGTAGACGGAGTCTTGGCTGGCTACATCGTAATCTCCGATATGGTCAAACCGGACTCCAGCCAAGCCATCGCTAGCCTCAAGCGGCTCGGCATCAAGGAAACCGTTATGTTGACGGGCGACGCGGAGGCCGTAGCCCGCCGGGTAGCGGAAGATCTGGGCCTGGACGCTTACTGGGCCGGGCTCCTCCCGGAGGATAAGCTCGCCAAGGTAGAGGAACTGGCAAGGAGTCTCAATCCTCGCAAGCAGAAATTGGCCTTTGTCGGGGATGGGATCAATGACGCCCCGGTGATCACCAGAGCCGACGTGGGGGTGGCCATGGGGGCATTGGGCAGTGATGCCGCCATTGAAGCCGCCGACGTGGTGCTGATGGAGGATAAGCCCTCAAGGTTGGCCACGGCGGTGGAGATAGCCAGGTACACCAGCCGGATCGTGCGCCAAAATGTGGTGCTTGCCCTGGGGGTGAAAGCCTTCTTCCTGGCTCTAGGTGTTTTGGGTGTGGCGACGATTTGGGAAGCGGTCTTTGCCGACGTAGGCGTAGCCTTGGTGGCCATTTTCAACGCAACCAGGACCTTGCGGTACAGACCCCGTTCCTAACGTTTTCTTGAGAAAGCTGACGTCGGATTACTGCCGGATCAACAGTCTTTCCGGTTAGAAGTTCAAGTGCACCTGAAAACCACTATCACAGGTCCTCGATTTCATACAGATTAACTTCGTGAGCTCAAGCAAGCCGAGAGGCAAGGGAGAGAAGACGTGGTGCAAGCCGCAATTATTGACTCAAATGATTGAGAGAAAGGACATCGACCCGCGTTCGGTTGACAGACTCCGAACCAGGGCAGCAGCTTGACATTAGGACCGCTACAGGTATAATTTTATCTGCAACTGCAATGAAGGAGAGCACTTTTATTCGGGTTTTAGAGAGAGCTGGCGGTAGGTGGAAGCCGGTAAACCGAAAGAAGTTTCTCGCTCTGGAGCAGCGCGGCGAAAGGTCTCAACCTGGTAGCTGGCGCCGTGGGCTGCGCGTTAAGCAGTTTGAGCGCGGGAAGTGGGGCTGTAGCTCAGCTGGGAGAGCGCATGAATGGCATTCATGAGGTCGTGGGTTCGATCCCCATCAGCTCCACCATTTGATTTTCCTGAACGTAGGGTGGTACCGCGGGAAGCGATGCTCTCGCCCCTTGAAGGGTGGGAGCTTTTTCGTAATCGGGGGGCTGTTTATGGATAGGTACGATTTCGATGTGGTGGAATCCAAGTGGCAGGAGCGTTGGGAAAAGTCGGGGATATACCAGGTAGTGGAAACCCCCGAGAAGCCGAAGTTTTATTGTCTCGAAATGTTTCCCTATCCCTCAGGTGACCTTCACATGGGTCACGTCCGGAACTACACAATGGGCGATGTGGTGGCGCGTTTCAAGAGGATGAAGGGTTTCAACGTGCTGCATCCGATGGGCTGGGACGCTTTCGGAATGCCTGCCGAAAACGCCGCGATTAAACGAGGGATTCATCCGGCTGAATGGACTTGGAATAACATCGCGAACATGCGCCGTCAACTCAAAAGGCTGGGCCTCAGCTACGATTGGGACCGGGAGGTGGCCACTTGCGATCCGCGCTACTATAGATGGACACAGTGGCTGTTCCTGCTCATGTATCACAGAGGCCTCGCATACAAGAAACGGGCCATAGTCAACTGGTGCCCTTCGTGTAAAACCGTACTCGCCAACGAGCAGGTCATCGAGGGGGAGTGCTGGCGGTGCCACAGTACGGTTACCAAGACCGAGCTTGACCAATGGTTTTTGCGCATTACCGCTTATGCCGACCGGTTGCTCGAAGACCTCAAACTGCTCAAGGGCTGGCCTGAGCAGGTAAGGATTATGCAAGAGAATTGGATCGGTCGGAGCGAAGGTGTGGAATTCTTGTTCGGGGTGAAAGGTTCGGATAAGAAGTTCGCAGTGTTCACTACGAGGCAGGATACCATCTTCGGTGTAACTTTCGTGGTGCTTGCTCCGGATCATCCGCTTGTCAAGGAGATTACGGCAGGCACCCCTTACGAGGCAAAGGTGGCAGAATTCGCAGAGAAATGTAGGTTGATGCCCGAAATAGTCAGGACCTCGGCAGAGAGGGATAAAGATGGCATCTTTACGGGGGCCTATGCTGTAAACCCGATGAATGGTGAAGAGATACCCATATGGGTGGCAGATTATGTTTTGATGGAATACGGTACCGGGGCGGTCATGGGAGTACCGGCTCACGACCAAAGGGACTTCGAATTCGCCAGGAAATATGGTTTACCTATAAAAGTCGTGATACAGGCTCCTGATGGTTCGCTCGACGCAGGTACTATGAAGGAAGCTTATCCCGGCGAAGGCTATATGGTGAATTCAGGCCAGTTCGACGGCCTTTCAGTCGAGAATGGCAAAGCCGCAATAGCACAATACGCGGAAGAGCATGGGCTGGGCAGTAGGAAAGTCAACTACAGGCTTCGCGATTGGCTGATATCTAGGCAGCGTTATTGGGGTGCACCTATCCCGATCGTATATTGCGATAAGTGTGGGGTGGTACCCGTTCCTGAGCGCAGCCTTCCCGTGTTGCTACCAGAGACTGTTTCGTTCGAGCCTGGGCAGATTTCCCCCCTGGGTTCCTGCAAGCAATTCGTAGAGACTACTTGCCCGAAGTGTGGAGGTAGCGCGCGGCGCGAGACGGATACCATGGATACGTTCATATGCTCATCCTGGTACTATTACCGTTATTGCTCGCCGCACGATACCGAGCTACCGTTCTCGCGGGCGGCTGTGGACTACTGGATGGCCGTGGACCAGTATATAGGTGGGATCGAGCACGCCGTACTGCATCTCTTGTATTCGCGTTTCTTTACGAAAGTACTACATGACGCTGGTCTGACGAAAGAAGTGGAGCCTTTCACTAACTTGCTGACCCAAGGGATGGTATTGAAAGATGGGGCAGTGATGTCCAAATCAAAGGGCAACATTGTAGCGCCTGACGATATCATCTCCAGATACGGCGCCGATGCCACCCGAGTGTTCATTCTGTTTGCTGCTCCTCCTGAGAAAGAACTCGAATGGAGTGACACCGGCATAGAAGGGGCCTCGCGCTTCTTGAATAGGACGTGGAGAATCGTGACGGCCATTGCTGGGCTCAAGGGAAGCCGTGAAGCAGCTTTCGAGCGGAACGGCCAACGATCTGCAGAAGATACCGAACTGAACCGTAGCTTGAACGCAACTATCCAAAAAGTTACGAACGATGTTGAAGGTAGGTTCAACTTCAATACGGCTATAGCGGCGATGATGGAATTCGTCAACCAGCTATATGCCTATATGGAAAAAGTACCTGCCGACAAGAGGAATCCCGGACTCCTGCTGGAGTGCGCCGAGAAGCTGCTGTTGATGTTGGCTCCGTTTGCACCGCACATGACAGAAGAACTGTGGAGTCAGCTCGGTCACGAAGATAGCATCCATCTTCAGACCTGGCCGGTTTTCGACCAGAAGGCACTCCAAAGAGAAACCTCGATAATAGTGATCCAGATTGACGGAAAGGTAAGGGATAGGATCGAGGTGCAAGCGGGACTTAGCGGGGAAGAATTAGAACGAGCGGCCTTATCTGCCGAGCGGGTAAAGAAGTGGCTGGGAAACCGGCAGATTGCTAGAATAATATCGATCCCAGACAAGTTGGTCAGCATCGCCACAAGGCCGTAGGGGTCTCGTGCCTTAGAATCGTTGACTCATATCAAAACGCAGTGCTAGAATAAAACGTACGTCTTGATACCGTTCTAAAACAGGTTTATGAAGGCTAGAGGCCACCTGTGGGGCGAGTCTGAGAGGTGAATGCATTGTACGCGGTAATAGAAACCGGTGGAAAGCAGTATAAGGTTTCTACCGGAGATGTGATTTGGACTGAAAAAATAAACGGGGAGCCAGGCACCACGGTTAAATTCGATAAGGTGCTGCTGATCCACGATAACGACGGTCAAACCATCATCGGCAAACCGTACATCGAAGGGGCAAGCGTGAGTGCGGATATTATCAAACAAGGCAAGGCCCCGAAAATTGTCGTTTTCAAATACAGGCATAAGTCGAATTACAGGCGGAAGTATGGGCATCGACAACCTTACACCAGCCTGAAAATAGGTGCGATAAGTACGGGTACGCCCTCGGCGAGCACGGAAGCGGGGTGAAATAAATGGCGCACAAGAAGGGTGTAGGTAGTTCTCGTAACGGTCGAGACAGCCACTCCAAACGGCTTGGGGTGAAAAGATATGACGGCCAGTTCGTGACTGCTGGCAGCATCATCGTGAGGCAGGTGGGTACGAAGGTCCATCCTGGCCTCAACGTGGCGACTGGGTCCGACTATACTCTGTTCGCTACGGCTGATGGTTATGTCTCCTTCGGAAATCGGAAGGGAAAAAAGACGGTAAGCGTCCTTCCTGCGGAACCTGCTAATGCGTGAGTTTGGTCCGGAGATCGTAGGATCGCAAGAAGCCTACGGCAGCCTGGCCTTTGAAGGCCAGGCTTTTTGGGTATGTGCCCAAATGTGTTGAAGGGGACATTGTTGTCTGGCCAGCGGGAAGACAATCCGTAGGCAAGGCCGCCGGTAACGGCGGGGTCTGAAGGAAGCCGAAGAGAGGAAGTGGAACATAGCGCAAGGGAACTGAGATTGGCTCTCCAGGCGGGTAACCTTGCATGAAGTGGGGAAGCCCAAAAGCTGGATGACCTGGGGAGTTGGGACGGGTTCATGCTCAGGCAAAGGCGTTGTGCAGGGCGGCAGGCGAGTCCTCAGTAGAGAGGGACCTTCAGCCAGTGAAAGCTGGCGACGGTGTGGAGGAGAAAACTGAAGGGACAGCATCCAGGAGGTGCTGAGTCAGAGGAGCCAAAAGCTTCTGTGGCTGCAAAGGGACGAAGGTAAACCCAGGTGTACAACCGCGAATCGAACGAGCATGGGATAGGTAACCGAGGCGCCGGCTGGAGCCTTCGTTCGCTGAGCAGATTATTGGAGCTGAGTGCGGTAGATTGCCTGAGAGCTAAAATTATACCGTGGCAAAAACCTAAAAGAGGCATATGGCGCCGTCAAGGCGAACAATGGCGCTGCCGGAGCAGACGGGCAGAGCGTGCAAGCCTTTGGAGATAACATTGAAGGTAAAATCACGAGACTTCATCTTGAACTCAAAACGGGTACGTACAGACCAAGCCCAGTTCGGAGAGTGGGGATACCCAAATCGGGCGGAGGCAAACGACCGCTTGGGATACCCATCGTTAGGGAGAGGGTAGTCCGACAAGCGTTGCTCGATGTTCTGCAGTGGATATTTGAACCAGACTTTCAGGCATCACGCTATTGGATATCGACCGGGGCGCTCCGGCTAACAGGCAGTGGCTAAAGCCAAAAGGTTCATGAAGAAGTACGGTCTCAAGTGCGTAGGGGGCATGGACCTCTGGAAGTGCTTTGATCGTCTTGATCATGGCCTTGTAGTTCAAGAAGTTAACCGCAACGTAAGCTATGGCTCTGTGCTTCCGCTTATCCGGCAATTCCTCGAAGCCGTGGTCATGAATGGGGTGCCTTTGAGGGAACGGGGAGGGGGGCCACAGGGAGTGACGTCTGTCTGGACTACTTCGACCAGGCGATGAACATCCTGATCTTCGTCCGGACGCCCCAGTCGGCGGAAAGGTACAAGAAGATAGCCGGTGGCGTTCTTGAAGTTGTGTTTAAGCTCGCCGTTAACGAGGAGAAGACGCATGTGACAAGCGTCTTTCAGGGATGGCTTACTTAGGGTTTGTGATGATCTACCCCAAGAACGTGAGCATACGTCCAGTAACACCTAACATGGCATGAACGTGGGAGAGATGGTCAAAAGGCTCACGCCCATTCTACGAGGATGGATTAACTACTTCCGTGTTGCAAATTGCGAGGAAATGGGTAGTGAACTCATGGAATGGGTACGTGGGCGGCGAATGAAGAGGATGCGAGAATCGAAGACCTGGAAGGCGCTTCATAAAGCCGTAAGGCGGCGAGGATATAAGGGAGAATTTGAGGAAATACCCATACAATATCTCAATGGTTCTTCCGAACACTTGGTTTGACGACATCGGTTTAATCAACCTCGAACGATATGAGGTTGGCATTTTGACGAGACTGCCTGACTGGGGTCTACAAGGAGCCGTGTACGAGGCCCGTACGCAAAGTTCTGTGAAAGGGACAGCACTAGACTGATCACGTAGTGCGGCCCTACTCGATCAGAGGAGCGTGAGAGGTGATGCGCAAGAGCGTCGAATCCAGGATTGTCTCCGTGGCTACATATCTTGACCACGAGTTCGCAAATTACATTCAGACCATTAGCGGGTGGCTGCAGCTAGGGGCAACCGATAAAGCCAGGGAGGCGGCGGCCCTCGCTCAGGAAGCAATATCGGAAAGAAGCCATGCCCGGCGACTTTTGCCAGAGAAAGAAGCCGCCATGGTTTTGGAATGGCTGAGCGAGAGTGCTTCGCAGGGAGTACTCGCGAACGTGAAAGTGGAGGAGAAAACATGCTCTCTTTCCTCCGATTTGAGGCAGACTATCTCCACGGCGCTAAGTGCTTTGACGGAAATATGCGAGAGAATGACGCTGAGCTTCTCGAGGAGTCTCATAACGATCGTGGGCGTTGTAGGCGGCTGTGCCGGAGAGGGGGCACTCGAGAGTCTGCCCCATTCGATACGCCGGAAGCTGCTCGTTTCAGGTAGGCAGATCGAGTTGAGGATAAGGCCTGGAGCAGGGAGATGAGGTATGAGACCTTCCTTCGTAGACAAGGCGAAGATATATGTCAAGGGCGGAGATGGCGGGAACGGCTGCGTGGCGTTCCGGCGCGAAAAATACGTCCCCAAAGGTGGTCCTAGCGGAGGAGACGGAGGCAACGGGGGCAACGTGATCATAGTAGCGGACGAAGGGATGAGTACCCTCATTGATTTCCATTATAAGGCTCACTTCAGGGCAGGGCGCGGGCAGCACGGTCAGGGTTCCAACTGTCACGGGTGTAACGGGGAGGACGTGTTGATCAGGGTTCCGGTGGGAACGGTGGTAAGAGATGCCGAAACCGGGGAGTTGCTGGCCGACCTCACTACAAACGGGCAGATGGCGGTCATAGCCAAGGGCGGGAAAGGTGGGCGTGGCAATGCCAGATTCGCCACGCCAAGAAGGCAGGCTCCCAGATTCGCAGAACCAGGCATGCCGGGTGAGGAGAGGTGGGTAATCCTGGAGCTTAAGCTCATTGCGGATGTGGGCATCATTGGAATGCCGAATGCTGGCAAATCCACATTGCTTTCGAGGATATCTGCTGCAAGACCCGAAATCGCTGACTATCCTTTCACCACGACTCATCCGATTCTCGGGGTGGTTAGACTCGACGATGGACGATCCTTCGTGGCTGCCGACATCCCCGGGCTGATAGAAGGGGCTAGCGAAGGGAGGGGACTGGGGCATGAGTTCTTGCGCCATGTCGAAAGAACGAGAGTTCTCGTGCACGTAGTGGATCTCGTACCTGTCGAAGGGAACCCGACCTCCAATCTGGAGACTGTCAATAACGAATTGAGGCAGTATGGTCATGGGCTGATAGAGCGACCTCAGGTAATTGCGGCGAATAAGATAGATTTGCCGGGAGCGGAGGACGCTCTCAAGGCTCTCGTGGATTACGGACTACAGCATGGCGTAGCGGTGTTCCCGATCTCGGCGGTAACGGGCAAAGGAGTTCAGGAGCTGTTGTATTATTTAGCAGAACAACTCTCTGACATGCAGGAATTTACAGCGGAATGTTGAATAGTCATTGGCGTGAGAGGTTGATGTGTCGACATGCTAGGCAATGAGCGGTGTATCGGGGTCATGGGCGGGACGTTCGACCCCATACACTGTGGACATCTGGTGGCAGCCGAGCAGGTAATGGAAGGTTTCCGACTGGATCGAGTGATCTTCGTACCCTCTGGTTTCCCTCCGCATAAGCGAGGCCGCCAGGTTACTGATGCCGAACACAGGTACAACATGGTCTTGCTTGCCACGCTTGACCATCCTCGGTTCGAGGCTTCACGCGTCGAGATAGACCGTGGGGGGCTCTCATACACGGCCGAGACGATTCTGGAGTTTCGCCAGGCACTCAGCCCTGATGCCCGAATCTATTTCATCACCGGAGCCGATGCGATTCTCGACGTGGACTCGTGGTTTCGGGTTGATGACCTGTTTCGGACGTGTGAGTTCATCGCGGTTACGAGGCCGGGTTATGACCTCAGTGGGTTGAGAGAACTGGAGGTGCGATTGGGGCCGGAGTATTTCGCGAAGATACATCCTTATACCGTGTCTGGCGTGGCGATATCCTCCAGCGAAATTCGGTCGAGGCTGGGGCAAGGTAAGTCGGTCAAGTACCTGGTGCCCGATGTGGTGCTTCAGTATATCCGCAAGTACGGACTTTACAGTGCGCATGAGGCAATTGCCTTGTGATAGATCGCTATCCTGGAGGGGTGTAAAATGAAAACCTTGTATGTCGGAAACCTGCCTTGGGCCACTACAGAGGATGATCTGATCAAGACGTTCTCACCGCACGTGAACGTGAAAAGCTGTCGGATCATTACGGACAGAGAAACTGGGCGCTCGAGGGGCTTCGGATTCGTCGAAGTAGATGATGCTGACGTACAGAAAGCGATAAGCAAGCTCAACGGGTCAGTTATGGCTGGAAGGGAGATTATCGTTAACGAGGCTAAACCGAGGCAAAACAAGTTTTGACCGGTGACGGCTGCTGTAGTAACATGGAATAAGATAGGCGCGATGCCTCCTTGACCCCTGGGCGAGGGGGCTCGTTTTTTAGGAGGGCCCTACATGAGGTTCGAAGAGGCCAAACGCAAGCTTGCTGAAATGCTTCCTAACGAGGTGTACGCACATTGCCTGCGCACTTCCGAGTTTGCTGCAAGGTTAGCTTCAGAAAAAGGAGTGGATCCGTCAAAAGCGGCTTGGGCCGGGTTACTCCACGACGTAGCGAGAGCGCAGGAAAATAGTGTGCTATTGAGGACTGCCGCGGAGATGGGTATCATTGTTGACAGCATAGAAAGCCGTGTTCCGGTGCTGCTACACGGGCCGGTTGGCGCGGAAATAGCCAGGCGTGAATTCGAAGTCGAAGACCGTCAGGTGCTCCATGCCATCGCGATTCACTCCACGGGCGGTCCTTCCGCCGGGCCGTTGGACAAAGTGATTTTCATAGCCGATAAAGTGGAACCGGGGAGGACTTGGAGCGACGTAAAAAATGTAAGGTCCATGGTTGAGCTGGGTTCTCTGGACGACGGGTTTGCGCTATGCCTGGCCAGCACGATCAAATGGCTTCTGGATAACAGAGCTCTCATCCATCCAGACAGCCTGGCCGCATGGAACGAATGCATAGCCGCTCGTGATGAAAGGCAGTGAAAAAGTTGCGCAAAGGGCTAGCCTTCCTGGTACTGAGTTGCGTGCTGGTGGGGATCGTCAGCACTCTTTGTTTCACTGCGTATTTCTGGTTGAAGGGATTTCAGAACCCAGAAGTGGTGCAGTCACCTCAGGCTAAGGCCGCGAGTTTGCCCACTACTATTCTCGTTCTCGGCGTCGACAGCGGCGTGGATTCAAACGGACATGTCATTCGGGAACCACTGAAAAGCCACACACGTAGCGATACGATGATGTTAGTTTCGCTCGATCAGGCGGAAAATAGAATAGGCGTGTTGTCCGTGCCCAGGGACACGCGAGTACAGATTCCGGGACGCTCGGGCTACGAGAAAATCGCGCACGCGAATGCTTATGGCGGGCCTGCCCTAGCGATGAAAACGGTTGAGGCGCTTCTCGAGGTACCTGTGGATTTCTACGTGCGTATCGATTTCATGGGTTTCAAGGCGCTGGTAGACGCGTTGGGCGGCGTGGAAATGACGATCCCGCAGCAATTGGATTATGAAGACCCATATCAGAACCTCTATATCCATATCAAGGCGGGGAAGCAACTGCTGAACGGGGAGAAAGCACTCCAGGTCATCCGATACAGACAATATCCAAATGGCGATATCGGCAGGATCGAAATGCAACAAAAGTTCATACAGGCTTTGATGAACAAGTTGTTTCAGCTGGAAACGCTCAGCAGATTACCTGCGATCCAACGAGAGATGGTGAAATACGTCGATACAAATATGTCGCCGAGCGATATGGTGCGGCTTATGATGATGGCGAAGCAGGCTAAGGAATACAACCTGGAGACCGGTATTCTGCCAGGAGAACCTGCGTTTATAACCGATTCCTCAGGTGCGGCCATATCTTATTGGGTGGTCAACAAGAGCTCTGCCCAAAAAGTAGTGGACAAGACCGTAAGAGGGATTGATCACGACGCGAATGCGAAATATAGGGTGAGCGTGGTTGACGCTTCGGGGACAGGAGGGAATGGGAAGAAACTGGAGAGACTGCTCGCCAGCCAAGGATTCAACGTGGTTCCCTCAGAAGAAGTCTGGTCTAAAGAGCCCCAGGAGTTCACCGTGTTGGTGCAGAATTCGAATCGTACGGAAGCATTCAAGGCGGTGGAGAGATCTGTATTATACTGCTGCGAGGATGTAAGGACAAGAAGGAAAATCTCCGATGACCCGCCGGTAGACGTCACCATCATATTGGGAAAGAACTTTTCTACTGCAGTGGGGGGTAGGTAGCTAGTTGGATGCGGCGGAGCTAGCATCGCTCGTATGTAAGGTGGCGGAAGAAAAAAAGGCGTTTGACATTGTGCTCCTTGATGTGCGTAAGTTGACGACCGTGACAGACTTTTTCGTGGTGGTTTCGGCGGAGAACCGCAAGCACGCACAAGCGATAGCAGACGGAATAGCGGAAAAAGTGCCTCAAGGTGTGTTGGATCACGTGGAAGGCTACGACAACAGCCGCTGGATCTTGATGGATATGGGCAGCGTCATTGCCAACGTCATGCTTCCGGAGGAGCGGGCCTACTACGACCTGGAGCGCCTTTGGAGTGCGGCATCTTAGTGACACACGGGTTCCCTTGAAGGACGAATCGCCAGGGGTAGTTTTTGGCTTCGCCAGCATAGTCTATCCCGATTCTGGACGTACACTGGATTTTGAGCGATCCTCCGAACATTGAGGCTGGAGGCTCACAGACAAAGAGCTGTTTGCCACAAAGGTCTATCCCGTTGTGCTGGCGGCCAATGCCCATAGCTCGGCACAATCTTCCAGGGCCAGAGCAGAGCATGCGATTGACACGGCTTTCGGATCTTCGAGCCATGAGGTCGAGACCTGCGACCGGGTCAAGTGCCCGGACAAGCGCAACTTCCGGAATGCCAGGGGCGTTCGCCACGACATTGAAGCAGTAGTGCATTCCATAGATGAAATACACGTACGCATGGCCCCCGGGCCCGAACTGCACTTCAGTCCGGTGGGTTCGCCTGCCTCTCCAAGTATGGGCCGCCCGGTCTGATGGGCCCATGTAGGCCTCAGTTTCGACGATGACTCCGGCGGTAAGGCCCTCCGGCGAATCATGAACTAGTAGCTTGCCGATAAGAGACTTGGCTAATGTCAGGCCGTCTACCATGTAGAACTGCCTGTCAAGGGGTTCTAAACGGCTAACATCCTCGATACGACGTTGTTCATCAGCATTCCGCGAGGTGTCGGGCATATGCGTGTTCCATTTACCTCCAGTAAGCCGTTTTCTTCAAGTAGCCGTACCTGAGCCCACCACGAGTCGGGGAGGTTCGCTCCGAAGTCCTCCAAGCTTTGCGTGTCCAGTCCTTCCGCCATACGAAGCGCCAGCATAAACTTCTCAGTCGCCCTCTGCGTACTGGATAGCTGTTCAAGACCGGCGATTGGAGAGGAACGGCGTTCCACCTTTTGACAATACTCTACAGGATCATCCACGTTGCACCAGCGTATTCCATCGAAGTGGGAGTGAGCGGCTGCCCCGAGACCGAGGTAGTTGCCGCAGCGCCAGTAATTGAGGTTATGCCGGCACTGGAAGCCGGGTTTGGCGTAGTTTGAGATCTCGTAATGCTCGTAACCGGCTTCACGCAGAAGTTCGTGGGCCAGCTCCCACATATCTACCACCAAATCTTCATCTGGCATCCGAACCGCCCCTTCCCGTACCCAGCTGTCCAGTTTAGTACCGGGCTCGGCGGACAGCTCATAAGTCGATATATGTTCGGGGCCCAGTGAGATGGCGGTTTCGAGGGTGCACTTCCAGTCATCCAGGGACTGCCCCGGTATGCCGAAAATCAGATCGATGCTCAAGTTATGGAAACCAGCCTCGCGTGCTAGGTTCACAGCATGGAGAGCCTGCTCGACACTGTGAATTCGCCCCAGGGACTTAAGCGCCTGCTCGGAAAAAGACTGGACGCCCATACTGAGCCTGTTTACACCGTTCTCGATTAGCGCTTCCAAAAGACTAAGGGTCAGGGTTCCAGGGTTGGCTTCTACGCTGATTTCCGCGTCGGCGGATGGATTTACCTGGCGCAGCACGCCGCGCGTCAAACGGATGAGATCTGCTCCGGGCAGCGACGTGGGCGTGCCGCCACCGATGTAAACCGTCGAGGCTGAAAGGGGGCTGAAACCCTCAGCAAGGTCAGACTGTAAAAGCTCTCTTTCCCTGAGCACGTTCGTACAGTATCTGCAAAGGGTCTCGCTACCGACAGTGGAAATCGGGTAAGAGACGAAAGAGCAGTAGTTGCATTTTTGCACGCAGAAAGGGACGTGCACGTAGACGCCGTAACCCATTACCTTCGTTGTTCCTCTCCCTCAGCTTTCAAGACGGCCATGAACGCTTCTTGTGGGATCTCGACCCGCCCCACCTGCTTCATGCGTTTCTTGCCTTCCTTCTGTTTTTCCAAGAGCTTGCGCTTCCGTGTGACGTCGCCGCCATAACATTTTGCCAATACGTCTTTCCGGAGCGCCTTGATGGTTTCCCTGGCTATTACCTTCTGCCCGATTGCAGCCTGTACAGGCACCTCGAAAAGATGCCTGGGTATGAGCTTGCGAAGCCGTTCCACCAATCTGCGCCCCGCGGCATAAGCTGACTCTCTGTGAACTATACACGAAAGGGCATCGACCGGTTCCCCCGCCACCATTATATCGAGCTTAACGAGGTCGCTTGGTTTGTACCCCGAAAGCTCGTAATCGAGCGAAGCATAACCACGGCTCCTTGATTTGAGCTCGTCGAAGAAATCGTACATGATCTCCGCGAGAGGCAATTCGTACGTGAGGATGACCCTTTTTTCAGAAACGTACTCCATGCTAAGGTAATTTCCACGCCGCTCACGAGCGAGCTCCATCAGTGGCCCGATGAAGTCTGAAGGGGTGAGGATGGTGGCTTTCACATAGGGCTCTTCGACGTGTTCTATTTCTCCCTCAGGTGGCATGCGCGTAGGGTTATCGATTTCTACCACTTCACCGTTTCTCAACGCAACGCGGTAAACCACGTTCGGAGCAGTAGTGACGATGTTCATTTCGAATTCTCGCTCTAGCCTTTCCTGTACCACGTCCATGTGCAGTAGGCCCAAAAAGCCACAACGAAAACCGAAACCGAGAGCTTGCGAGGTCTCGGGCTCAAAATAAAGGGCGGCGTCATTGAGTTGGAGTTTTTCCAAGGCATCACGGAGCGCTTCGTAATCTGAGCTCTCCGATGGGTAAAGCCCTGCAAACACCATGGGCTTCACTTTCCTATACCCGGGTAATGGTTCAGAAGCAGGATTCGAGGCCTCGGTTATTGTATCTCCGACTCTGCAGTCTCGTGCAGACTTAATCCCCGCAGCAATGAAGCCTACTTCTCCCGCGGTCAGGCTGTCCACATATACCAATTTTGGTTTGAATACGCCCACTTCCGAAACTTCAAAGGTCTTTCCCGTAGACATCATGATGATCTTCTGCCCCGGCTTCAGCGTCCCGTCTACCATGCGAACGTAGGCGATGACGCCCTTATAACTGTCATAGTGGGAATCCACTATCAGCGCGCGGGTCGGAGCGTCCTTAAAACCCCGGGGTGGCGGTATACGCTGCACAAGCGCTTCGAGGACATCACTCACACCTTCGCCGGACTTCGCGGAGGCAAGGATCGCTTCGTTCGGATCGAGTCCAATTTCCGCGATCTCCCTCTTCACTCGTTCGGGATCTGCACTGGGAAGATCGATCTTATTTATCACAGGGATGATCGTGAGGTCGTGATCAAGGGCCATATACAGGTTGGCCAATGTTTGGGCCTCCACTCCTTGGGTGGCGTCGATGACGAGCAACGCGCCTTCGCAAGCCGCTAAGGCTCTCGATACTTCATAGCTGAAATCTACATGTCCGGGAGTATCGATGAGGTTCAAGACATAGTCCTGGCCGTCCCTCGCACGGTAGCTGATCCTCACAGCCTTGCCCTTGATCGTGATGCCCCGTTCTCTTTCGAGGTCCATCTGATCGAGCACCTGATCCCGCATCTCACGTGGTGGGAGCGTACCGGTTATTTCGAGGATCCGATCGGCCAAAGTGGATTTGCCATGGTCTATATGGGCGATAATACAAAAATTCCTGATATTTTGTGCCGGCAACGCCATGACCTCCAAACGCTTTTACATTATAGCATCCATTTACAGTGCTTGCACGCTGGGGAATAACCTGCCGCAGGTGGGGACAATCTAGAACTAGAGAAAAACGGAGGTGGATCTTACCAATGTTGGGTTTCGTAATCAGGCTAATTGTGTCCGCGATAGTACTACTCGTAGTGCAGTATGTCGTCCCGGGGTTCAGGCTGCTGGGATTCTGGAACGCTTTGTTGGCAGCCATAGTTATAGCCGTGATAGGCTTCGTGATCGAGAGTGTCTTGGGCAAGAAAGTGTCCCCGCAGGCGAGAGGGGTCGTGGGGTTTATTTCCGCAGCAGTGGTCATATACCTCACTCAATTCCTCGTTCCAACCATGAGGGTTTCCATTCTGGGCGCATTGATCGCTTCGGTGGTAATTGGCGTAATCGACATGTTCGTACCTACGGAGCTTCGCTGAAGGAGACGGGCACATTCTAAGCCTTACTTCCGTCATATACATGTGTAGACGGGAGTGAATCTATTTTGGTAAAGTGGCGACTGCGCAGGGTAAGCTCGAGGTTGATCCTCGCTTACCTTGCGTCCGTACTAGTCGTGTTCAGCGTTCTCTTCTTGCCGGAGAGAGAGGAGGCGATTCCAGCCTTCGCAGAAAAGCGGAGCACCGAAGGGGAACCTGCCTTTATGACTGTACTTCACCTGGTCCCTGACTGGCAGAAATCCTGCCTTAGATTATCTGTCCCAATGCTAGGGGTGGACGAGAGCGAGCCAGATGACATCTCGCTCCGTGCTCTCCTGGCCCGGTTGCTCTTCGGGCTTGGCCAACTCTCACCCATTGAGCTGTTCGTGGGCACGATACCGGGTACTTTGCCTCATCTCGATGTTTATGAGCCCGGCGCCTACGCTGGTCCTGTACGCTCGGCCGAAGAACCGAAGGCATTGTTTTCGCTTGGAGACGAGATCTTGCCTCAGGCAGGGCGGGCCGGGAGCCCGCTCGTAGCGATTTATCACACCCATGCTATGGAGTCTTTCCTTACGGAGATGAAGGGTACAGTCAAGGACCCCGACGATGCTCACTCTATGGATATGTCAATTACTGTAATGCGGGTAGGCAGGGAGATTGCAAGGACCCTTCAGACCAGATATGCCGTCGGCTGCTTGCACTCGCCGGAAATCCATGATTCCAGCGGCAAACTGGGAGCCTACACTAGGTCGGAATATACGATGAACAAGATAGTAAAGGAATATCCAAGCGTGAGACTAATATTGGACATTCACAGAGACTCTCAACCGCGCTCCCATACGACGGTCGAAATAGGCAAGAGGAAAATGGCCCGGGTAATGGTGGTACTCGGGACCGACAATCCGCGGTGGAAAGAAAATTACGCCCTGGCGGAACGTTTCTTGGACTTGCTGGATGGACGTTACCCTGGGCTTTCGCTCGGAATCTATCCTAAACCGGGCCGTTTCAATCAGCACTATTCACCCAATGCCTTATTGCTTGAGGTCGGTGGGGTAGAAAACACACTGGACGAAGAAATGGAGACAGCTGCTGCCATCGCGGATGTGGCTGCAATGCTCGTGCAACAAGTCGGCGAGTAAGGCCCGCACGCACTTGTAGTGGTACCGTCATGGGCGTATACTTCAGTCAAACGAGAAAGCGAGAGGGGGCTTCTCGAACGGTAAACGGAACGGATCGTACGTGGGCGGAGATAAACTTAAACGCAATCCGGCATAACTGCAAGGCGGTGGTAGATTCAGTCGGCATGCACACAGGCGTGATGGCTGTAATCAAGGCGAATGCTTATGGCCATGGTGCGATACCTGTGGCTAAGGCCTGCATTGAGGCAGGTGCTCGGTGGCTCGCGGTAGCGACCGGGGAAGAAGCGCTAGAGTTGAGGGATGCGGGCATCGAAACCCCGGTTTTGGTCCTGGGAAGCCCGGGGGAAAGAACAGCCGAGCTTGTGGATGCACGGGTCGTACAGACGGTGCATTCGCTGGAATCGTTGGAGCGTATTGAACGGACCTGTGGGCACGTGGCGGAGGTACACCTGAAGCTGGAGACGGGCATGAACCGCATTGGCGTCAAACCAGGACTCGAGCTGGAGAGCCTGATAAGGCGGCTCAGTTACTGTCGCCACGTCAGAGTGAGCGGAGTGTTTACCCATTTTGCCAGCGCCGAGGACGCTGAAGCCGTACGGAGGCAACTTGACCGGTTTTACCAGGGGCTGCGACAGCTCGAGAAAGCCGGGCTCGGCGGGCTCACGGTGCATGCGGCGAGCAGCGCAGCGGCTCTGCTTTATCCTGAGTCGCGCTTCGATTTGGTACGCCCCGGTATAATGCTTTACGGATATCATCCCTGTGAGCAGACGAAGCCGCTGATTCAGTTACGGCCGGCCCTCACCTGGAAAGCGGCAGTCGTCCAGGTGAAACGCGTGGAGCCGGGCGATAAGATCAGTTACGGTGGTATTTACACGGCTGCTACTCCTAGAGTGGTTGCCACAGTGGCAGTCGGTTACGCGGACGGTTACCGGCGGTCCCTCTCCGGCAAAGCCTTCGTTCTTGCTAACGGTCTAAGAGCGCCAGTACTCGGCCGGGTTTGCATGGATTACCTCATGGTTGACGTTACCGACTGCGGAGAGCCAGACTACGTGGTTTTGCTCGGGCCGTCTTTACCGGCAGATTATCATGCAGCCTTGCTGGATTCCATTCCTTACGAGGTGCTGACCTCGATTTCCCCCAGAGTAACCCGCGTGTACGTGGAATGATACTTTTCCTCAGTCCGTTCTACCCACTTTAGTTGGAGAAGTAATTAGTCCTTTATTTACTGAATATTCCTTCCTATAGAGGTTAGTCAAAGGGAGGGTAACGTTTTGCACCGTATAGTGGTGACAAACGGACTCGTCGTAGATGGGTCCGGGAATCAGGCTTACCCGGGGGACATTTACATTACAGGCGACCGCATTTCGGGTATCTGTAGAGAAGGATCTAGGGAACAAGCAGAATACGAGGGTTGTCGAGTGATAGACGCCGCGGGGCTGGTGGTGACTCCCGGTTTCGTGGATATACATACGCACTCGGATACTACCATCCTGTCTTGTCCAAGTGCCGATAGCAAGTTGAGGCAAGGGATAACCACCGAAATCGGAGGAAACTGTGGTTATTCCCTTTTCCCTGTAGCCCAAAGCCACTTGAAGGAGCTCAAGGAATTCCTTTCGATATTCCCGGGCGAAAGGAGCTATAGCTGGACAGGTGCAGGGGAGTTCTTGGATTGCATTGAGGATGCAGCTCCCGCAATCAATTTCGGTACATACGTGGGGCACTCGGCGGTAAGGCTGGCAGTAAAAGGGTTCGAGAGGTCGGCGGCGAACGTAGAGGAGCTCGCGGAGATGAATGCGTTGGTGCTGGAGGCTCTGGATGAGGGCGCGGTGGGACTGTCCTTAGGTCTTGCGTACCCGCCTGGATCGTTCGCAAGAGATTCTGAGCTCTACACGCTCATGAAGGCCACGGCATCGAGAGGCAAGATCGTGTCGGTGCATGTGCGGGATGAGGCGAACTCCTGCGTTGACAGCGTTCAATGGGTCATCGATGCCGCCAGGAAGACCGGAGCATCCGTTGAGATTTCACACCTGAAGTCGATGGGCAAGGCAAACTGGGGCAAAGTGAAGAGATCTCTTGAACTCATATCAGAGGCCCGCGAGAGCGGTGTGGACATCACCGTTGACGTCTATCCATACATTGCGATAAACACCGTCTTGACTTCCTTACTTCCCGCCGATGTGATTTCTGGTGGCATTGAAGTCGCAAAGAGAAAGCTCCAGGATCGGGCTACCCTCCAGCGAACTTTGGAGCACCTTGCGAAGAGGTCGGGCAGCTACGGTGGTTGGGAAAACGTGGTTGTAGCTTCCGCATCGAACTTAAAACACCCTGAAGAAGTGGTCGGTAAGTCCATCGCCGAAATTGCAGCTACGAGAAGCAAATCTCCTGAACAGACCACGGTAGACATTTCTCTGGAATCCCTGGGGTCGACCATGATCGTGTGTTTTTCGATGAACGAAGAAGACGTCGTCGAGGTATTCAAGGCTCCATTTTCGATGGCCGGCTCAGATGGGAAAATCCTTTGCACGGAAGGACCTCTCAGCCACGGACGACCACATCCCAGAAACTATGGTGCTTTCCCACGAATCATCAAATGGGTGGTCAAACAGAAGAAGGCTCTGACGCTCGAGGGAGCGGTACGCAAAATGACATCTATGCCGGCCGAAAGAGTCGGGATAGAAAGACGTGGCCTCATCAAGGTCGGAAACTACGCGGATCTAACGATTTTCTCCCTGGATGAGCTGAGCGACATGGCCAGCTTCGAAAACCCTCACCAGTATTGTGAAGGAATCAAGTGCATCATCGTGAACGGGGAGGTGACGTTTGAAGGAGGAAAGATCGCCACACGGAATGGAAAGGTTCTAAGACTCTGATTCTGTGCGGGGGAGGAATATCCGATGGTACTGGTCTGGTTCGTGCTTTTCACCGGAGGAATCATATTTGCCGCCTTCACGGGCAATATGGCTCAAGTCAACGGCGAAATACTGAAGCAAGCTGCTTCCGCAGGTTCCTTCGCGTTGGGCCTCATAGGGATTATGGCTTTGTGGCTCGGCCTGATGAAGATCGCAGAGAAGTCGGGCCTTGCAGACCTGCTGGCAAAGGCCATCTGGCCTATCACTCGGAGGCTGTTCCCAGACATACCGAAGGATAGTCCGGCCCAGAGCTCGATTGCTCTTTCGCTGGCAGCGGTAATGCTTGGTCTTCTCGATGCCAGCACTCCGATGTGCATCAAGGCCTTGAAGGACATGCAGGAGTACAATCCGCACCCCGATACAGTCTCCGACTCCCAGGCGGTATATACCGCTATCTTGACGTCGAATATCGCCCTGGTGGTGCCAACAGTGTTGGCCGCACGTGTGGCTGCTAAATCTGCAAACCCCAGCGAGATAATAGGGCCCACGATAATTGTCACCACCATTTCGACGATACTGAACGTGGCGTTGGTCAAATGGATGCAAAACTGGAAGGCCTATAAGATAGGCCAGTAACTGGAGTCTGAAAGGGGAGGAAGAGAATGTTCGCGAACGCAATCGACGTGTTTTCCACGTGGTTCGTTCCGATCCTTGTCGCGATAATCCTCTGTTACGGACTCTACAAAAAAGTTGATATATATGCTCTTTTTATCGAAGGTGCAAAGGAGGGCTTCGATACCGTCGTTAGGATCATACCGTACCTCGTAGGGATTTTCGTCGCAATAGGCGTATTTAGGACCTGTGGAGTATTGCCGTACCTGTCTAAGTTGTTTGCACCAGTCACCAGCGCACTGGGAGTGACGCCGGACGTCATACCACACATAATCACGAGGTCTCTTTCGGGCAGCGGGTCCACGGGCGTCATGTCGGAAATCCTAAAAGCCCACGGACCAGACTCGTTCGTTGGGCGTGTGGCCTCGGTGTTCCAGGGAGGCACCTCTACAACGCTGTATATTGTAACCGTCTACCTGGGGGCAGTCGGAATAAGGAAAGTCCGTCATACCGTTGCAGCAGGGCTGATAACCGACTGGGTGAGTTTCTTGGTGACCGTGGCTGTAGTAGCCATGATATTTGGGCATTGACACGCCAAGTGGTCAGGGTTATAGTACTTGTAACCAAATACTGAGCTCTTATCGAGAGAGGCGGAGGGACTGGCCCAATGAAGCCCGGCAACCGCCGGTATCGCCGGAAGGGTGCCAAATCCTGCAGGAGAATTCCTGGGAGATAAGAGGGAGCCAAAGGATCCCCTTCTTTCAGGAAGGGGATCTTAGTTTTCTCGCGGAGGTTTGCTATGTCGGTCGACCAAGAAAGGTTGGTTCCGTGGGAACAGACAGCTAAGGTAGAGGTAAGGTTTGAAGAGATTATCGGTAAGCCTGCCTTACGTCTGGACTGTGGTAAGAACCTGGGCAAGATCGTAATCGCCTACGAGACCTTTGGGGAGCTTGCGCCTGACGGTTCAAATGCGGTGCTGATTGCCCACGCTCTTACCGGTGATTCGCACGTCACTCGTGGCGATTCTCTAAGGGCGGGCTGGTGGGAGGATATAGTCGGGCCCGGAAAGGCAATCGACACGAGGAAGTATTATGTGGTTTGCTCGAACGTGCTGGGGGGGTGCAGCGGCAGCACTGGCCCATGTTCTCCCCATCCAAAGGATGGGCGTCCCTATGCCATGAGGTTTCCGCCGATCACAATAAGGGATATGGTGAGGGCGGAAAGACTCCTGCTGCAGAGGCTGGGTATACGGCGCTTGAGACTCGTTGCTGGCGGTTCCATGGGGGGTATGCAGGCCCTGGAATGGGCGGTTATGGCAGGCGATTTCGTGGATAACGTTATTGCCATCGCGGCTCCAGGTGCACAACAGTCACAGGCGATAGCGTTCAACGAGGTGATGCGCCGCGCCATAATGCTGGATCCGGCCTGGCGGGATGGATGGTATTCACCGGATGACGCTCCGAGGCTGGGGCTTGGCCTAGCGCGGATGGTGGGAATGATTACTTATCATAGCCACCTGTCCATGGACATGAGATTTGGAAGGGAGAGGGTACCAGGGCTCCCGGATGGGCTCGCATGGGCAGGTTACAAGGGTGATCCAGTCTTCCAGGTTGAGAAGTACTTGCACCACCAGGCGGAGAAAATAGTCAAAAGGTTTGACGCCAACAGCTACATTTACCTGACGAGGGCCATGGACTTGTTCGACATCGGCGAAGGTCGGGGAGGCATGTTGGGGGCGCTACGACAGATCAAGGCGAGGCTTCTGCTTGTAGGCATATCCTCCGACATACTGTATCCTGCTTCGTTGATCGCTAATCTTTACCGGAAGGCGCAGTCGGTTGGTGTGGACGCTCATTTTGCTCTACTCCGGTCTCCTCATGGACATGACGCTTTCCTATTAGATACCAAGCCAATGAGCGAGATAATTGAGGATTTCATGAGAAAGGGTGGTCTGATGTGAACGATTTAGTAAAAGGGCTTGGCACCCTGTGTGTGCATGCTGGTTACGATGCGAGCTCAGACGTAGCAGGTGCAGCCACAGTGCCCATTTACCAGACGGCTGCATATGTGTTTAAGGACGGCCGGCACGCTGCGGCGCTGTTCAATCTGGATGAAGAGGGGCACATATATTCGCGGATTAGCAACCCAACGGTTGAAGTGTTCGAAAAGCGCATGGCCGCCCTCGAAGGGGGTAAGGCTGCCGTTGCCCTGTCTTCCGGTATGGCTGCCATATTCTCTACCATTTTGAACCTTGCTTCTGCTGGCGACGAAATCATATCTTCGCCGAACCTCTACGGGGGGACGTATACCCTCTTCTCGATCGATCTGCCCAAGCTAGGCATTGAGGTGAAATTCGCCCCAACTACCGCAGTGGAAGACGTGGAAAAGCTCATTACTCCGCGCACGCGTGCTCTGTACGCCGAGGTTATAGGGAATCCACGCCTCGACGTCCTGGACATCGAGGCCTGGGCAAAACTTGCCCATAAGCACCGAGTCCCACTGGTCCTGGACAGCACCTTCGCCACGCCTTATCTTTGTCGGCCTTTTGAGTTCGGAGCCGACATAGTAATACACTCTACAACGAAGTTCATTGGAGGCCACGGCCTGGTGATAGGGGGAATAGTTGTGGATTCGGGCCGTTTCGATTGGAAAGCTGGCAGGTTCAAGCAGTTCTGCGAGCCGGAACCAGCTTACCACGACATCCGCTTTACCGACCGCTTCGAAGCGCCCTTCGCTGCCCGCCTCCGGAGTATACTCGTGCGAGACCTGGGCGCGTGTATGGCACCGTTTAATGCCTTCTTACTTTTGTTAGGGCTGGAAACGCTGCACCTCAGGATGGAGCGTCACTGTGCTAACGCCAAGGCCATAGCTGAGTTTCTCGCTTCACACCCCAAAGTCAGTTGGGTAAACTACCCTGGGCTAAAAGGCAGTCCATATCACGATCTTTGTGAGAAATACTTTAACGGCAAAGGGGGAGCCATGCTCACATTCGGTATGAAAGGCGGCAAGGATGCGAGTGCCAGAACCGTGGACAGGCTGAGATTGGCGAAGCACCTAGCGAACTTGGGGGATGCGCGGACGCTGGTGATCCAACCTGCCACGACCACACACCAGCAGCTAACTGCTCAAGAGCAAGAGATGGCAGGGGTCACTCCCGATATGATCCGTGTTTCCGCCGGCATCGAAGACACGGAAGATATACTGCGGGATTTTGAACAGGCGCTTGCCTGATTAGGCGGGGGATAGGTCACCTGAACAGTACTTCTAGAAGACTAAACAATATGATGACCGTGCAAAGAAAAGATAGTGCCGACTTCGCTTCTCTCGTAAAGTTCACGAGAAAGCATTCGACGCTTGCAAGCCAAAATCCTCCCAGGAAAAGGTAAAGGGCGCGCTGGCAGGCACAGCGCGCCCGCCCTCCGGAGAAGAGGAGACCTAGACTTTCTTGTAGTACACCAGATCAGTAAGCATTTCATCTCTAACTCGCTCATACCTTATCCCTACGAGCTCATAACGTTGTTTGACTCTGAACCTCAAAGAAGCGAGATTGGGTAACGGAGACACCACCGTCTCCGCGATGACGCCACTAAGCCCGTCTTTCCTTAACGCCTGGAACAGAACTTCGTAAAGCCTACTCCCGATGCCGTAACCCGTTAGTGGAGCTATTACAG
Source organism: Bacillota bacterium (assembly GCA_012840015.1). Taxonomy (GTDB): domain Bacteria; phylum Bacillota; class Sulfobacillia; order DUMF01; family DUMF01; genus DUMF01. The sequence goes on along the minus strand of DUMF01000001.1, from coordinate 9,223 downwards.
CAGTCTTCTCAATGACGGCAAAATCGCTATTTTTAATGTGGGCGTATCCTGGCTTCCAGTACACTTCAGAGAGCCAGAACGGGTTCTCTTCTAACCATTTTTGCTTCGAATAAGCCTGTAGGAAGCCGACGATTTCGCCAAGCGTTTCGGCCACATAAAAGTAGTCAACGTTGTTGAACTGCCTTTTCAGTTTGAAAGTGTGCACGAGTTTATTGGAACTGTAGTCACTTACGAGAAAACCGATTTCTGGGTCTTTGGTTGACTTCCCGACGCTTGCAGCCACTTTAATTATTCCTTCTACGTCTCCGGGAACTGCTTTACGGATTTTGAGATGAGACAGCTTGTAGTCAGTGAGTATGTCCTGACTAGCGAGGTCAGGGGAAGAAACAGGAATGGAACGAGACATTGCTTGAACCTCCTTCGACGCTTACGAGGTTAGCTGCCGGGTTCGGGTGGAAGGAGTAGGCCCTACTCGCTTTTTGCGAGATTCACCCCATCAGACTTGGGTCCCCCGCTTCTCCTTCAGAGAATTCAGCGTGCTCGATCCCTTTTCAATTGAGGAGTATCTGACCCTAGTGATTAGATTCTACCATCCCGTCCTTTTGAAACTCAACCCCCAGCAAATCCCGTGCCTTGGCAGGCCCCGCGACGCACATGGGAGAGGAGTTTGAACCTTATGTTCAAGACTGGCAACAGCGCCTGCGTTTCTAAAGCTCTCGGGTGGTGACTGTTTGCTTCAAACGGTGATGTCTTAGAATAGCTGCAAAAACGGGTGGATTCGGGCTAAGATGTTGTTTGTTGACAGTCGATAGAAAGGAAGCCCAGACCCATGACCAGGATACCACCAAGCCGCATGATTGCACAGAGGATCGCGTAAAGCTTATTACGTGTTTTTCAAAGCTATTCGTCTGGGAGCGGTGGATAGATGTGGTTTGTCTGCACTACCTCCTCCGGCAGCGCTGCCACCCGCCCGAGGAAAAGCTGCACGGTCATAATCACCTGCCAGTCCATAGTGTAGCAGTATGCAGAGATACCGGCGCAACAACCGGTCCCAGATAGCCATCTGTTTCCTGGCAATGAATTCTCCTATCGTGATCGGAGACCACCTGCAAACAGGCCAACTCGTCCAATAATTCTCACCCACCGCACCTGGCGGTTTAGCTAACCGACATTGCCGCCATACCAACCAAAACCTCTATCTTCGCGGGTGACGCGGGCAGCATTTCTGTCGCACCGAACATCTACCTCTCTACCTCTCTACCTCAACCCAGGGCTGGTTACCATACCGTTTGTAGGTCTTATTGACCGCCTTCACCAGATTGTCGAAATCCGTTTTGCGGTCGGGGTAGTGGTCAAGCGGGCAGTCTAAGCAGTTTATCAGGTGCACTCCTTGGGCGCCGCGGACCTGCTCTTCAAGGCGCAACGTCTTCTCAGGCTTGAACGGCTTGCCAAACGGCGTCTTTTGCAGCCACGTTTCAACGTCTAAGGCGGGAAGCGTGATCGACTATCGGCTCAGCCTGAAAGCAAACAGATGCGACATGTCCGGTATGCGGGGAATGGATGCTGCCGAGTCCAGCGTAAACAAGTTGTCCAGACGGTAGCGCTGAAGAAAGCTAGGAGGATAATTGGCTTGCTGCAATGATTCATACGATGGCCAAACGACTCGAGGGGGGACTCGCAGGACTGCCTATGACCGACGGAGAAAAGCTGGCTTCAGGAGCCGAGTGCGCAGCGGTAGAAGTTGCCAATGAAGTGGACGTGAGGATTAAAGTCACACATACCAGCTACGACGCAGGGCTATATCGCTGGGCGGGTCTGTCTAGGTCTTTGTGGCAGTTAGAAAGAAAGGGAGAGCCCCGGCCCGATTTCGCTTGACCTACTCCGGCGAGATCGGCTGGGTTGACACGACCATGGGCGGATGCTATTTTCTTAAATGAAGCGGTTAGCACTCAATAATAGAGAGTGCTAACATGCTAAGGCAGGGTGCGCTTATGGTTCGCCAACTGGACGAAAGAAAACGTCTTGTGCTATCAGCTGTGGTGGAAGATTACATTGAGACGTGTACACCGGTTGGTTCGAGGACTCTATCCAAGAGATATAACTTAGGCATCAGCCCAGCTACTATCCGCAACGAGATGGCAGACTTGGAAGAAATGGGCCTCCTCGAACAGCCTCATACGTCAGCGGGCCGGGTCCCTTCGGACCGCGGCTATCGTTACTACGTTGATGAGCTCATGCCCAAGGTTACGCTGGACCCACAAACGCTCGCGGAAATCCAGTATAGGCTATATGTAAAGGCGACGCAGTTTGACCAATTATTGCAGGCTACGGCCAGGGTGCTCTCAGAGGCAACGGACTATATGGCGGTGGTCCTCGGGCCAGAAGTCGAAGATGCCGTTATCGAGAGGATAAGTTATGTGAAGTTAACCGAAGACAAGGCATTGCTTGTGGTAGTCAATGACACCTGTCTGATCCACGAGGCCATTATAGATATGCCGCCGGGAACTACAGCTCAGCAACTCGTGATGATCGGGGAAATCGTCACTAAAGCGCTACGGGGGTTAGCGTTTTCTAAGGTTAGTGCCCGAGCACTTCAAATGCTTCGTTCTGAGCTAAACGAGCATCGCGATTTGCTTGAAGCTTCCATCGAAGCACTGCACACATTGATGGAAACCCCCGGATACGAAAGACTGGCGCTTGGGGGAGCGAGCAACATTCTCAAGCAACCCGAATTTCGTGACACAGAGAAGCTCCAGCTGATTCTGAAACTGATCGAGCGGCGGGCCGATCTTATCCGATTAGCAGCGGCTGGTGAAGGGGAAGTCGTGGTGAGGATAGGTACAGAAAATCGAGATCAGAGAGCACGGGAACTCAGCTTGATAACGGCGGAATACTCCTCCAAGCGTGGCATTGTGGGCAGAATCGGTGTACTGGGACCGAGAAGAATGAAGTACAATAAGGCCTTAGCGGTGGTCACCTACGTACAGGAATTGATCAATGACTGGCTGGAAAAGTCGGCGTTGTGAGCTAAACGGGCAGGGCCGTTCTGGGTGCTTGCGGCTCTCCATTCGGAGAGCCCATTATTAATATATTGATCACGATTGCGCTTAAGGAGGGTTGCAGGTGTCTTTAAAACAGGGTCCTGGCGGTTCTGACGTAGACGAAAAGCTAGCTGCTCTGCTAACAAATGCGAACGCTGTCCGAGCAATTGCTTCTGCCGTGGAGGGTACGATCGGCCCGAAGGGGCTCGACACCATGCTGGTCGACCGGTTCGGGGAAGTGATAATTACCAATGACGGGATCACTATCCTCACAAAGATGGATGTGAACCATCCCGCAGCCCGAATGGTGATAAATACTGCCAGGGCTCAAGAAGAAGAAGTGGGGGATGGTACCACCACGACAACGATTATGGCAGCGGCTTTGCTATCGGAAGGGGTCACGCACGCGATAAAAGGTGTGCCAGTGACAAGGATAATCGAAGGCATAAGGATCGCAATAAAGCGTGCCCTTGAGCTCATGGAGGAAAAAGCTCGGCCGCTTAATGGTTTAGATGATGCCATGCTTAAGCGAGTTGCGTACATAGCAGGTCGGGAAAGGGAAGATATTGCGGACCTCGTGATTGCTGCAGCCAGAATGATCGGAGAGGAAAAACTCAAGGACGAGGCATTCAAACTCTCAGATACTATCCTGGCTGAGGAAGGTGCCTCCAACGAGGTCTTCATGGGCGTCATAATATGTAAGGAGCGGCTGTCGAAGCAGATGCCCGAAAGGGTGGAGAAGGCACGCCTATTGATCGTGGATGACGCTCTCGAGCCTGAGCAGATGGAGGAAGAGGCACTAGGTACAGAGGCCGGCTTTAGCCGTTACATGGAATTACAAGAAGACTTCAAGCGGAACATACAGAAGCTAACACAGATGGGCATAAATGTGATCCTGGTGGATCGCGGAGTGCATGACACAGCCGAAGAGCTGCTCACCGACGCGGGTGTGATGGTGGTAGAGAGGGTTGCTTCAGACGATTTACGCAGGGCTGCAGAGCATACCGGGGCGAGACCGATAAAGCGCACGAGCTTGAGGAAGGAACCCGAAGAAATCGAGAAATGTGTGGGCACTGCCGATCTAGTGTACGAGGATGAAAAACTCGGGCACATTAGAATAGTCGGCGGTAAAGGCAAGCCTATGGCCACTATCCTGGTAGGCGCGGCTACCGAAGAGGTCGTCGGTGAACGAGAACGGATAGCCAAAGATGCTGCCTCGGCGGTACAAGCTGCCGTGAAAGGGGGAATAGTCCCCGGAGGCGGGGCTATCGAAATCGCAGTAGCCAGAGAGCTTGAAAAACTCAGAGGTGGCATGAAGGGCATGGCGGCCTATGGTGCGGCTTGTGTGATCGAAGCGCTCAAGAAACCTTTGGCGCAGATAGTGGCAAATGCTGGCTTCAACCAGCTAGAAAAGGTGGGGGACGTCATAGCGGCCCAGGCGGAACGCTCCAGCGACAGCCTGGCTATAGATTGCGAGACAGGAAATGTGGAGGACATGTATGAGCTAGGAGTTGTCGATCCAAAGCTGGTGAAAACACATGCCCTTCGGGCAGCTGGGGAGATTGCGGAGGCTATCTTGCGGATCGATACCATAATCAAGAAGAAAGACGAGGGTTCGGGTACGGAGCAGCAAGCCCAGCAGGGGGCTGCCTCTGATGAGGAGTTTTAGACCGTAACGGGGTGGTGAGGTGGTTTGGCTTCAAAGGACTACTACGAGATTCTCGGCGTGCCCAGGAATGCGTCTCAAGATGAGATAAAGAAAGCGTACAGGCAACTGGCAAAGAAATATCATCCCGACGCAAACCCTGGTGACCCCACCGCCCAGGAGAAATTCAAGGAAATCAATGAAGCGTATGAGGTGCTCTCTGATCCGGATAAGAGGGCTCAATACGATAGGTTCGGCAGCGTCGGCAAAGGCGCAGAAGCATACGGAGAAGGACCGTTTAACGGTCCTTTCACTGGCCCGTTCACCGGTCCTTTCGGTGACTTTGGCTTTCCCGGCATAGACGATATATTTGACTCATTCTTCGGCCGCAGCACTCGAAAGCAGGAAGGACCCGAACGTGGTGCAGATATAAGAAGGGAGCTCGATATCACTTTAGAAGAGGCGGCGCACGGTGCTACTAAAGATGTAGAGGTCTGGCGTACTGAGGTATGCACGGCTTGCCACGGTACGGGAGCTGAGGCTGGTACCCACCAGGCTACCTGCCCCGTATGTGGCGGAAGTGGGCGAGTTCAGAGTGTGCAGAGGACCATTCTGGGTCAATTCGTCTCGGTTCATACCTGCGACCGTTGCAAGGGCACAGGAAAAGTGGTCACTTCTCCATGTCGGGTGTGCAATGGTTCAGGGTACGTGAGGAAGAAGAGAGTGGTGTCGGTAAGGGTGCCCGCTGGCGCAGACGAAGGGCTCCAATTGCGCCTCCGGCACGAAGGCGAGGCTGGCTTAAGGGGCGGGCCGCCCGGCGATCTGTATATCGTGGTTCACTTGAAGCCTCATAAGCTTTTTACCAGGGAGAAAGATGATATCCACTACACTACTACAGTGTCGTTTCTTCAAGCAATCTTCGGGACTGACATCGATGTGCCCACGCTTGACGGCGTAGCCACAGTGAAGATAGACGAAGGCACGCAACCTGGAACTACAGTGCGCTTGAAAGGCAAGGGCATTCCACATTTGACGGGCTTAGGTAGGGGAGATATGGTAGTTCACATCAATGTGGAAATCCCGAAGAAGCTTACAGAGAAGGAAAGGAAGTTGCTGATAGAATTGGCCAAGATGCGCGGCGAGCGCATCTTGGCGGGGGGCTTTTTTCGGAAAGTGAGAGATGCTTTCGGAACTGGTTGAGGCGTCGGGGTAATCGGGGTCCGGCTTTTTCAGAGGCCGGACCCTTTCGTATTCGCCCAGCATGTCTGCTGAGCCGAGGGTTTGAAGGAAAACCCTGTCACCTGACCAGCGAGAAGACAATCCGTAGGCAAGGACGCCGCCGGTAACGGCGGGTCTCCAGGCGGGTACCCTCGCATAGAGTGGGAAAGCCCTAAAGCTGGGTAACCTGGAAGTTCGGACGCACGGGTTCATGTTCAGACGGGCGGGCTTAACTGGGGAAGCGCTGTATCATCCAAGTAAACTTGGTAAGCTCAGACAAGCCGAGACCGATGAAAGCTGGCGATGGTGTGGAGAAAACTGAGGGGACAGCACCCAGTAGGTGCTGAGTCAAAGGAGCCAAAAGCTTCTCTGGCTGCGAAGGGACGAAGGTAAACCAAAGTATGCAACCGCGGATCGAACGAGCATGGGAGAGATGCCGAGGAAAACGGGGCATCGTTATTGTGAAATCAAGTGACTGAGGTTGACCGGAAGCCGTGTACGAGGCCCGTACGCACGGTTCTGTGAGGGGGACAGCGCTAGACTGATTATCTAGCGCTGTTTTGCTCGATGTTCCGGCATCTAGCGGTACAGTCGGGATATAATGAGCAACGGGAGGTAGGCATTTGAGCCCGTCTGTAGCTTTTTACACTCTCGGTTGTAAGGTGAATCAGTATGATACTCAGCTCCTCATGGAGCGATTTAAGAAGCGTGGCTATACAATAGTAGAGTTCGAAGGGCCGGCTGACGTATATGTAGTAAACAGTTGTGCGGTAACCGGCCGAAGCGTTGCCCGCTCTAAACAGGTGTTACGGAACGCCCTGAAACGAAACCCTCGTGCTCTGCTTGTCATGACGGGTTGCTTCCCTCAAGTTCGTTTCGAAGAGGCGGCGCACATGGGAGAAGTGGGCGTGGTCAGTGGCACGGCGAACAGAGAGGGCTTGGTGGACCTCGTGGACAGGGCGCTGCGAGAAGGATGCCGTTTTGTGGAAGTCGGGCGGGTGGAGGCCAAAGATTGGCCCAGGGACGGAATCACGGGGTTTTGCGGAAGGACGAGGGCCTTTCTTAAGGTGCAAGAGGGATGCCAGGAGTTCTGTAGTTACTGTATCGTGCCATATGCTCGCGGCCCCATGCGCAGCAGGCCGGGTGATGATGTCTTACGCGAGGCAAGCAGGCTAGCCAAAGCGGGGTTTGCTGAAATAGTGCTCACAGGGACTCACCTTGCAGCATATTCTTGGGCTGGCTGGGACCTCTGTACGCTGCTCAAAGAACTGGAAGGAATACAGGGCATACGTAGAATAAGGCTGAGTTCGGTTGAACCGCTGGACGTGACGCAGGCTCTGATCGAAGCGATGGCACAGAGCCCTAAAGTTTGCCATCATCTGCACCTGCCATTGCAGAGCGGTTCCGATCGGATACTCGAAAAAATGAACCGCAAGTACAGTACGCGGTATTTCAAGCAGTTGGTGTCTTCCTTGCGGAACCTCATGCCTGAAATCGGGATCAGTACGGACGTCATGGTTGGCTTTCCCGGCGAAACGGACGAAGATTTTGAGTATACCAGGTCCATGGTCAAAGAGTGCGGCTTCTCGAGGCTTCACGTTTTTCGCTTTTCCCCCAGGCCGGGTACACCTGCAGCTTGTATGGAGGATCAGGTGCCTGCCAAGGTGAAATCTGCCAGAGCTGCCCAGCTGATCGCTGATGGCAAGCAGTTGGCTATTGACTTTGCTCGTCGGTTCGTCGGGCAGCCAATGGAGGTGTTGGTAGAAGAAGAGAGAGATGAAGGAGGCAACCTGCTCGGGTTTACCAGTAATTATATCAGAGTCAGCTTTCCAGGCAGCGATAGGCTGATCGGTCAAATTGTGAAAGTATGCATAACGCTTCCCGGCGATAAAGTTTCGGCGGGCGAGTTGTGCGGCGAAAATCGGGGGCGGGAAAATGAATGAGAAGAAGAGAGTGGCTGTACTCTTTGGGGGCAAATCTGGGGAACACGAGGTCTCATTGATGTCAGCCAGGTCCATACTGCGGGAGATGGACAGGAATCTGTGGGAAGCAGTTAGTATCGGCATATCGAAGGGCGGGAAGTGGTACTGGCTTGAAGACCCGGGACCCGTGCTCGACGCGGGCCGAGTACTGGACGGGGCCGGGCCCGAGGTCCTGTTAAGACCTGGGCTGGGTAGAGAAGCTTTCGCAGTGTTTGAAGGGGGCCGCGCGTACCCTCTCGGCATCGACGTGGTGTTTCCGATACTCCACGGTACCAACGGAGAGGATGGCACGGTCCAGGGGTTGTTGGAACTCGCTGACATTCCTTACGTAGGCGCCGGAGTTATAGGATCTGCGGTAGGGATGGATAAAGTGGTATCTAAGAAGCTCTTCAGGCAAGAAGGTATCCCCACGCCGGATTTCATTTGTGTTACTCGAAGCGAATTGGAAAAGGCGCCCGCTCAAGTCATTGAAAGAGTGGAAAGAAGCGTAGGCTATCCTTGTTTTGTGAAGCCTGTGGCTTTGGGGTCCAGCGTAGGAGTGAACAAGGCCCGTGACAGGGAAGGGTTAAAGCGCGCACTCGAGGAAGCAGCTCTATATGACAGCAGGTTGATTATCGAGGATGCCATCGAGGGAATTTTCGAGGTAGAGTGCAGCGTTCTCGGCTATCTGGAGCCGAAAGCGTCTGCTGTTGGGGAGATCGTTCCATCGGATGAGTTCTATAGTTACAACGCCAAGTACATCGACGGCAAATCGATTATCAATATTCCTGCGCCGCTTCCAGAGGATGTCTCCCAGAAGGTAAGGGAGTACGCGCTGAAAGCATTTAGGGCGACGGGGTGTGTAGGAATGGGGAGAGTGGATGGTTTCGTAAGGAAATCCGATTACAAAATATTCATCAGCGAGATCAACACGATACCCGGTTTCACATCGATAAGCATGTATCCTAAGCTGTGGGAATACGTGGGGCTTTCCTATCCGTCCCTCATCACTGAGTTATTACGTCTGGGCTTCGAGGTATACGAGGATAAGAAGCGAAATAGGACCAGCTATTTCGATTAGAGTGAAGCGTGCGGAGCGGCCCAGAGAGAAGAGGACTTCAAGGGCTTTTGTGGAATTATATAAAATGCAAGACTTACGGTGAAATGTCAAAGACCAAATAGTGGGGAATGGTGTTTACGATCCTTGACAAGGGAATAAGTGACTTGGCCAGTTGTAAACGAGTTTAACCAGCAGCAATCTGTGGCATTAGGTTGCAGTGTCGAGTTAAGACATCACTCCCGAGCGATAGATTTGGCCACTCCTCGGCATGGAGTAGACCAGACGAACGAACTTGCGG
>DUMF01000022.1 GCA_012840015.1 Bacillota bacterium | reverse complement strand
GGTTACCAAAGCAGGTTAATGTAGATGAGCAGCGCCAGACAGTGCAGGTACAGCCTGATGCTGTATCGGTAGAAGAAGCCAGAGAAGCGGGGCCGGTGCATGTAGCAAACCAATTCTGGCACAGGCTCGGGATAGATGAGGTGCTGGCTGAGGCTGGTCTTGACGAAAAGACCATGGAGCTCACCCGTGTGATAGTGTTCAACAGGTTGATAGCCCCGGCTTCCGAACACCGCATGCCCGCATGGGCAAGGGGCACAGCATTTGAGGACATCACCGAGATAAAAGTGTCTGAGCTGAGCGATGACGCGTTATACCGGAACCTTGACAGGCTGTACCCCATGCGTGAGCTGATCGAGTCAAAGCTCAGGGCGAGGGAGCTTAGCCTTTTCAAGCTTGAGAACACGGTATACCTATACGATCTGACTTCGACATACTTTGAGGGAAGCTGCCCGAAGAACAGCGAAGCCAGGAGAGGCTATTCGAGGGATGGCAGGCCTGACTGTAAGCAGGTACTGGTTGGGCTTGTGGTGGACAGGGACGGTTTTCCGATAATGCACGAGGTGTTCGAGGGAAATCGTGCAGACACGACCACGGTGGAAGCGATGCTTGATGCGCTGGAGAGGAGACTTGGTAGGCCGAGCGGTGGGACAGTTGTAGTGGACCGGGGCATGGCAAGTCGCGAGAATCTCGAGCTCATCAAGAGGCGTGGTTACTGCTTTGTGGTAGCTGCAAGGCAGACTGAGCGGGATGGGTACCTGGACGAATTTGAAGATGAAGAGGGTTTTACCGAAGTAGTGCGACAGCCTTCCCCTGCAAACCCGTACCAGGACAAGACCATGGTGAGGGTGAAGAAGAAGGAACAGGAAAACGGACAGAGCTTGCTTTTGGTTGTGAGCGAAGAGGGAAAGCCAAGGACAGGGCCATAAGGGAGACGCAGGAGAAGAAGTTGCTGGCCGATCTTGAAAGGCTAAAAGAAAGAGTGGAGAAAGGGCGGCTCAGGGAGGAACATAAGGTTTACGAGGCCATTGGCAGGCTCAAAGGGCGATACAGCCGTGTGGCAAGGTATTACGAGATAAGCTACGACAGGCAGAACAATAAGCTCGAGTGGGCAGTGAGGGAAAAGAGGAAGCAAGCGGCTGAAAGGCTTGATGGAAGTTACATTCTCAAGACCAACCGGCCTGACTTGGAAGCCGACGAGATATGGCGCATCTATGCTCTTCTCACCAGGGCAGAGAATGCGTTTCGGAACATGAAGAGTCCGCTTGCGGAAAGACCTATCTTTCACCAGCTTGCGGACAGGGTCCGGGCACACATTTTCCTTTGCGTGTTAGCGTACCACCTGCTTGTGGCGATAGAGAAGACCATGCAAGGTGCCGGTATTCACACCTCATGGGGGAGCATGCGGGAAAAGCTGCGGACCCATCAGGTGGTGACGTTGGTACTTCCGCTACCAGATCGGAGGGTACTGAAGCTACGGAAGGCGACGACTCCTGAGCCAGAGCACGTGGAGATTTACAATGCTCTGGGCATACCAGCAGAGCCAATGAAGCCGAAGAAGACGTGGGTTAGACCGGCATAGTGACTAAGGCTCAAACGGAAGTACATCTTAGCTGGGATTATAGATTAACAGTGCGGAAGTCGGGCTAGTGGTGGCACTGCCTGGCATTGGCCGACGGGCGCCGTTGCGCCGTTGTTGCCCGCCAAGTTTAAACTCGATCCCACGGGAGCACTCATAATGTATGTTATGTATGTTAGCGGGGATTCATTACGGTACTCAATACGGCGAACGATGACCTCTGTATTGATGGGTGTGCCCGGCGAATCCGCCTCGGTCGTAACGGCGATTGATGGATTTCAGCTGGCCAAGCGCGGTCGTGCGGGTGTAGCACTCGGAATAGCTGCCATCGGCTCGTTTATAGGGGGGACCCTGAGTGTGATAGGCCTCATGCTGGTGGAGTCTCCTGATGTAGTGTGGGGCCTCATCGCGAGCATGTACATAGGGAATATCTTGCTCGTGATAATCAACGTGGCTTGTATCCCGGCAGTGGTAGCGCTGATGGATAAGATCAAGGGCTATTTGCCTGTCGTGATATTGCTGCTTTCGGTTTTTGGAGTCTATAGTTACCGGAATTCAGTTGCGGATATCCTGATCATGCTCATCTTCGCTTTGGTGGGCTATAGCATGCAGAAGTTGGACTTCCCAAGAGCACCTCTCATTCTGGGGCTGCTTTTGGGCGGCATGGCTGAGACGAGCCTGCGGCAGGCACTCGCGATTTCCAACGGTAGCCTATCCATATTTACCGGCAGCCCTATAACCGTTGGATTCCTGTGCTTAGCCGTAATCTCCATCATAGTTGGTCGCGTGGCCATGGGAGGCAAAAGAAAGCCTAAGGCGCCTCCTGCGCAGGCTTGAGAAATGAACCAGACTGTGCAATGGGTTATAATCTACATGGTCTAGCTGGCGCCAAAACTCCCAGCGCAGCTCAAAGCTACGGAGAAATGGCGCCACAGGCTACATCATTAGCACGCTAGGTTACTTAGCAGAAAGGTAAGCGTCAGGAGGATTACCATATGTCAGATAAAGTATCGGGGGCACACGCTGTAGAAGCGAAGGCCGTAGTGGCGGCGCTGCGCTCGGACGTGCAGGCAGGGTTGACTGTAGAGGAAAGCCAGAAGAGGCTACAGGAATATGGGCCGAACAAATTGCAGGAAGCTGCCAAACCTACACTTTTGGCTAAGATCTTAGAGCAATTTTCCGACTACCTGGTGCTTATCCTCGTGGGGGCTGCAATTGTCTCCGCCTTGCTGGGGGAATTCCTGGACGCCGCAGTTATTGTAAGCATTCTGATCCTGAATGCTCTAATAGGGATAATACAAGAGACAAAAGCAGAAGAAGCGTTGGCTTCCCTGGCAAAGATGGCTACACCCAACGCGCAGGTGGTCAGAGGCGGAGACTATTTGACTATACCCGCTGAGGACCTCGTCCCAGGCGATATCGTTTTTATCCATGCCGGGGATAAGGTTCCTGCGGACTTACGACTCGTAGAGACGCAGAACCTTCGCATGGACGAATCAGCCTTGACTGGGGAGTCTGTGCCAGTTGAGAAGGACGCAGATGCGGTATTGTCTGATAAGGCTCCGCTGGCGGAACGAGTCAACATGGCGTATTTCGGGACAAGCGCTACATACGGACGAGGTAAGGGGATCGTGGTAGCGACCGGGATGGAAACCCAGATTGGGCAAATCGCTGGCGCGATCCAGACTATCGATGCGGAGAAGACTCCCCTCCAAAAGAACCTGGCAGTTTTGGGCAAGACCCTGGGTACCGTGACGATTGCGGTTTGTGCCGGAGTTCTTGGGCTGGGGCTTTTGAGGGGGGAGCCCCTCCTGGAGATGTTCTTGACTTCAGTAAGCCTGGCAGTGGCCGCGATACCTGAAGGATTACCCGCCGTTGTGACTATCGTGCTCGCCATCGGGGTTAAGAGGATGGCCGATAGGCACGTGATTATGAGGAAACTTTCGGCAGTTGAGACGTTGGGTTGTACCACCGTGATTTGCTCGGACAAAACAGGTACTTTAACGCAGAACCAGATGACTGTTGTGAGGGCGTTCACTGGCACGAACTATTACCACGTGAGCGGGAGAGGCTATGAGCCGTCAGGTGAGTTCGTGTTGATGCCTCCGGAGACCGAGGAACAGGTGGACGAGGTAGCGGCCACGCTCAGACCTGAACCAGCAGGCGGCGTGAAGAGCCAAGGCATTGATGACTGGGTACTCCGCGCACTGCTCATCGGAGGAGTTTTGAACAACGATGCTATCCTCAGAAAGAAGGATTCGTCATGGGAAATAGTGGGAGACCCCACCGAAGGAGCGCTCGTGGTTGCTGCAGCTAAAGCTGGTTTTTCCAAGGACGAGCTGGAGCGTAGAATGCCCCGCGTTGCCGAAATCCCATTTGATTCAAAGCGGAAGACCATGACCACGATTCACAAGCTAGAAAACGGGAGATATGTGGCGTGGGTAAAAGGTGCACCTGAGATAGTAGTTGGACTGTGCTCGGGAATGCTGGCGCCCAGGACAGATCATAATGCGATCGATGTGGCAAAGCTTGAAGAGCTCGAAGTTCCGCTCGACGACGGGGCCCGGCAAAGGCTCCTCGATGCCAACGCAAACATGGCCTCGGATGCGTTGAGAGTCATGGCTGTCGCATACCGCATGTTGGATGATCTCCCCGACAAGCTGGTGCCGGAGGAGATAGAGAGGAGACTCACTTTTGTCGGATTGCTGGGCATGATCGACCCGCCCAGACCGGAAGTCGTACCTGCCATCCAAAAATGTAAGCGCGCTGGAATTCTTCCGATAATGATCACGGGAGACCATAACGCTACTGCTTTCGCTGTCGGGAAGTCCCTCGGGCTTGCGGAGGACGGACGAGGTTCGATGACCGGGGACCAATTAGAGTATGTCAGCTTGGAGGAGCTCAAGTCCATCGCTGAAAAAGTGCGCATCTACGCGCGAGTATCCCCAGAGCACAAAATGAAGATCGTAGATGCCTTGAAAGGGCTTGGCCACGTGGTGGCGATGACCGGGGATGGCGTAAACGATGCACCAGCGCTCAAACGCGCGGATATTGGGGTCTCCATGGGGATTACTGGAACCGACGTGGCCAAAGAAACATCCGACATGATCCTGACGGATGACAATTTCTCGAGCATCGTTGCGGCTGTGGAGGAGGGCAGAATCATTTACTCCAACATCGCGAAATTCGTGACTTACCTGCTTTCATGCAACATTGGGGAAATCCTCACGATCGTCACTACGATGCTGATGAATCTTCCGTTGCCGCTGAGGCCCGTGCAGCTTCTATGGCTGAACCTCGTGACGGATAGCCTGCCTGCCTTGGCTCTAGGTGTAGAGAAAGGCGATCCGCACATCATGGACAGGCCGCCCAGGGATCCAGCAGAACCCCTACTCAACAGACCTCGATGGGTAATGATCATCGTTCAGTCAATACTCATCGCCGGGACTACGGTAGCGGCCTTCGTTTACGGATTGAGGACGAACGCACTCCACTCAGTCGCGGATGCTTTGGCCGGCGACGCGATAGCTTATGCACGAACACTCGCCTTCTCCGCGCTAGTTACCTCGGAGCTGTTGCGCGCTTTCACTGCCCGCTCCGAAAACGAACCTCTGATCAAGATCGGTCTCTTAAGCAACAGGGCGATGCTGGGCGCAAACTTAATATCGTTCCTTCTACTGCTCGCCGTGATCGAAATCCCAGGCATGAGCCGCATATTCGGGACTGTGCCCATGAATGTAGCTGACTGGGGAGTAGTCTTCGGCCTCGCGCTGATCCCCTCTTTTGGTGCAGAAGTGCTCAAGCTCTTCGTAAGGCCATAGCAGTGGGCGACACTCCAGCTATTGGCTGAAGGTTTTTCCCTTTAACGTGTCGAAATTAGAGAACCCATATAAGAGTGTTAGTCAGAGGGGGAGACAACATGAGACCGGAATGGGTTTTGCGGTTCGTGGCTACAGTTGCGGTCATTGGCCTCTTGGGACTGACGCTTTCCGGGTGTGCAGGCCAGCAGGCGAAGTACCCTAGTAAGCCGATTCAGGTCATAGTTCCATATCCTGCAGGTGGCGGAGTAGATGTAGCCGCCAGGATGGTGGCGAACTACGCAGAAAAATATGCTGGGCAGAAGTTCGTAGTAGTTAATAAGGCTGGTGCGGGCGGCGAAATCGGCCTAACTGCGCTGGCCCAGGCTGAACCAGACGGCTATACAATAGGATTTACGAATTTGCTGGCTGCGATCACGATAGCCGTCAAACGAGGTGCCGAATGCAAGTATAAAATGGAAGATTTCTTGCCAATTGCGAACGTTGTACTCGACCCAGGAGCCGTGGCGGTGAGGGCTGACAGCCCTTGGAAGGATATGAATGACCTTGTTAATGCTGCAAAAGCAAACCCCGGCGTTATCCCCGTGGCTTACGGCGGGCCTGGTACAACGGAGGCATACACCGTCAGCAGAGTCGAAAGCCAGAAAGGGGTCACTTTCAACAAAATCCCGTTTGATGGGACTGCTCCTATGTTGGCTGCTTTATTGGGCAAACACGTCGATGCTGTTTTCATGAACGCCTCGGAAGCGCTTCCTAATATTAAAGAAGGGAAGGTAAAGCTGCTGGGTGTAGGTTCGGCTGAGCGTAGTAAAGTGGCTCCCAATATCCCGACGTTCAAAGAACAAGGCTTTGATATCGAGCAGTATGCTTCGAGAGGCTTCATAGCCCCTGCCAAGCTGGATCCGGCAAAGGCGCGGACGCTCGCCGAGATAATCAAAAAAGTCCTCGATGACCCGGAATTTATAAAGAAAGCTGAAGAATCGCAGTTGCCGCTAAACTACCTTGACGCAGAGGCATTCGCGAAATCTATATCTTCGATGAACGAAAGACTCAACAAGGAATGGAAAACGAATCCTTGGTGACCGGGTGGCGCACATGGGCGATAAATCTACGTTTATCAGAGCTTTCGTCTTTGGAGTAGCGGCTGTTTTCTGGGCAGCATCACGAGCACTCCCGCCTGATTCCGCCTTCTACCCGAGGCTTGTATGCGTCCTGATAGTGCTGTTGGGAGCGCTTGACGTGTTCGCACCGCCAAAACGCGGCGAGGGCGAGCAGGTTTCAGGGAATACCTGGCTGGTGATTGGCTTGATCGCGTTGACAGCATTGTATGTCCTATTCCTGACCCATGTAGGGTTTGCGCTGCTTACACCCTTCTATCTCGGCGTCTCCATGCGATTCATGGGGGTAAGGAACCTAAAGCAAGTCATCGCTATTGCGATAGGGCTGACCATTGCGCTCATAGTGACCTTTTCAGGACTGTTCGGGGTTCCTCTTCCCGCGGGGCTACTTAACGGGTTAGGTTTCTAAGGGGTGGTAACGTTGGCAGCTACGATTCTTGCCGCTTTGATCAATGCCTTGAGCCCGGTCAACCTGTTGTGGAGCTTGATCGGTACTGTGGTAGGAATCATAATTGGGGCCTTACCCGGCCTGTCGGCTTCCACTGCCGTCGCGCTGTTCATTCCGGTTACTTTTAACCTTCGTGCGGACACGGCCCTTCTCACGCTGGGAGCCGCATTCGGAGCAGCCACGTTCGGGGGAGCTATCACAGCCATCCTCATCGGCACCCCAGGCACCCCTGATAACGTTTTCACCGTCATTGACGGCTATCCAATGTCCCAGCAAGGCCTGGGGAGCAAGGCGCTGGGGATAGCGACAGTGGCGTCTTTTGTGGGAGGCGTATTTAGCACACTCGTACTGCTAGTAGCTGCTCCACCGCTTGCACAATGGGCTTTGGCTTTTGGGCCAGCAGAACTGTTTCTGGTAACTCTTATGGGGGTAGTTATAGTTGCAGGTATAGTCAAGGAAAAGCCAGTCAGGGGCCTACTGTCTGCCATGATCGGTCTGCTCTTAGCCACTGTCGGGATGGATAGCCTGAACGGCTCATACAGGTTTACGATGGGGCAGGTATCGCTGTTTGAGGGCCTGCCCCTGGTTCCGGTAGTGGTCGGGTTGTTTTCAGCTGCTCAAGCGTTATGGTTGGCATGGGAAAACCGGCCGTACATCGCCGTTGACCCCAATAGCCTTTCCGGTTCAGTCGTACCGAGGTTCCGTGATTTGTGCGACCTGGCGCCGACCTTCTTGAAATCGGCTGTCATAGGCACTATTGTGGGCATTATACCGGCGGCGGGTGCTACTATTGCAGCCGGAATAAGCTATAACGAGGCCAAGCGAGCCTCCAAACACCCTGAAACCTTTGGGCATGGAGAGCCGCACGGTCTGGCCGCGGCGGAAGCCTCTAATAACGCGGTTGTTGGCGGATCTTTGGTTCCGTTACTTACCTTATCCATTCCGGGCTGCGGGACCGCGGCCATATTCCTTGGGGGACTGTTGATTCATGGGCTCAACCCGGGATCAGAGCTTTTCACCAAACAGGCCCATACCACTTATACGTTAATATTAGGCTTGTTCATTGCCAATCTGATGATGCTCGCCTTGGGATTGGGGGGCGCACGCCTTTTTGCGAAGGTTACCACCATCCCAAACGCTATCCTGGTACCGCTCATACTCCTTTTTTCTGTTATTGGATCGTATGCAGTACGTAACAGCGTTTTCGACGTATTTATAATGCTGCTATTTGCAGTTTTGGGCTTTGCAGCCATGAAAACGGAGATGCCGGTGGCTCCATTCGTTTTGGGTTTCGTGCTAGGGCCTTTGCTCGAAGCGCAGTTCAGGAGGGCATTGATGCTAGCAGGTAGCACAGTTTGGACGGTATTGTTTGGGAGCCCCTTGAGGGTCGTACTTTTTCTTCTTGACCTATTCTGTCTGATAGGGCCATTTATGAGCGACATAGCTAGGTTTTTCCGCGGTAAGAGAGCGCGAGGGGAGATTTGCTGATGGCTACAGCAGGAGAACGGAGAAGCAAGAAGGAATCTGTACGAGCAGCGTTTGCCTGCCAGCCTACCCAGCGCGTACTTAAAGCGTTGTGGCGGCACTTCCCAACGATAGATCAGGATCCTGCCCTTTTGGCTGAGGCCGAAGTGGCCTTCGCGAAGAAATACGATGTGGACCTTGTGAAATTGAACCCTGCCGGGACGTACACGATACAGGACAGGGGGGGTGAGATTCAATTCTTTGAAGACGGATTGACTGTCCCGAAAGTGGTACGGCCCGCAGTGCAATGTGCTTCAGACTGGAACGCGATACGCCCAGCTGATGTTACTCGTGGTGCTTACGGGGCGAGGTTAGAATGCATCGCCCGGTGTATGACGGAGTTTTCCAAAATGAACCTCCCGGTTTACGAGACCGTATTTTCCCCGCTAACTACAGTAAAGAAACTGAGCGCTGACGAAAGATTCCCGGAGTACCTGCGTGAGCACAAGACGCTCATCCGTTCAGCGTTACGTGCTCTTACTGAGGAGACGCTCGCTTATGTTATGAAGCTCCAGTCTCTGGGAGTAGGGGTTTTCTTCGCGACCCAGTGCGCGGTGCGCCATATCATGTCGGAGGATGAATACGAAGAATTCGGTGTCCCTTACGATTTGGAGGTGCTTGAGTTCGCTAAAAACGGCGGGATGAGTATCCTGTTACACATCCATGGGGAAAACGTCATGTTCGACCTACTTCTAAAGTACCCCGCTGACGCTGTGAGCTGGCATACGAGACTGACCAGACCATCTCTCTCCGAGGCCAGACTCAAGACAGAGAAGTGTTTTCTTGCTGGGGTTCGGCGTGAGACGATACTCACCGGCACACCCGCGGACGTTGAGGCTGAAGTGCTCGATGCCGTGCGGCAGGTCAACGGTAGGGGGATAATCGTGGCTCCTGGCTGTACTGTATCCCCAAGAGCACCTGAAGCGAATCTGGCGGCGTACTGCGCTGCTGCTGAAAAGGCATCCGCAATGTTGCTCCAACAGCCTACTAACTGTCCTTAAAACGAAATGGTGCGGGCGGAGGGATTTGAACCCTCACGGGCGGTAACCCACAGGATCCTAAGTCCTGCGCGTCTGCCAATTCCGCCACACCCGCACACGCACACGCGACACGTACGTTCATGCACGATGAACGCCTCAATTATTGGAAATTCGATGGTGGGCCATGAAGGAATCGAACCTTCGACACCCCGCTTAAAAGGCGGGTGCTCTACCCCTGAGCTAATGGCCCACAACGTGGCTGGGGCGGCAGGATTCGAACCTGCGAAATGTCGGCTCCAAAGGCCGATGCCTTACCGCTTGGCTACGCCCCAGTACTTCTGTGTTCTGGTGCGCCCGGCAGGATTTGAACCTGCGGCCTTCAGATTCGAAGTCTGCGGCTCTATCCGGGCTGAGCTACGGGCGCTCGCGACGCCTCGAGTCCGTGACGAGGCGAACATTCGAAATTGGGGTGAGTGACGGGGATCGAACCCGCAACCTTAGGAGCCACAGTCCCACGCTCTAGCCAGTTGAGCTACACTCACCACCTGGTGCGCCTGGCAGGGATCGAACCTGCGACTCCCTGCTTAGAAGGCAGGTGCTCTATCCGCTGAGCTACAGGCGCAATGGAGCGGGTGATGGGAATCGAACCCACGTAACCAGCTTGGAAGGCTGGAGCTCTACCATTGAGCTACACCCGCATACCACATTCACGCTCTACACTTGTACCTTTTCGATGTGCTGGCAGAATGCGCCGTGAACGCACTGCATGCTGGCACATCGTTCAGGTTGTGCGTTAAAACGCACATATACTATAGCAAAAGCCATCTTTGAAGTCAAAGATTTGATTATCGACTGGTCGGGGCGCCGGGACTCGAACCCGGGACCTCTTGGTCCCAAACCAAGCGCGCTACCAACTGCGCTACGCCCCGCTGATCACGTTTGCTTCTTGATTATAAGATGGGACATTTTGAGACGTCAAACTCTCATTTGCACCATGGGTGGAAGCGCCTGCAAAGGTACTAGCTGGGCAATGAGGAAAGAGATAGAATGGATTGTGTCTCCAATCGTATGGTATAATCTCTCAAGTTGACCGAGAAGACAGGGGGCCGCTGGAATCGATGAAAGTGGAAGTGGAAAGGCTCGAGGGTTGCAAAGCGAAGATCAACGTTGAGATAGAGCCGGAAAGATTTGAGGACTCATTGAATAAAGCATACGTCGTTCTAAACCGGCGGACAGCCGTTCCCGGTTTCAGACGGGGCAAGACTCCGAGGGAAATTCTATTCAGGCATCTGGGGAAAGATACTGTTTACTCCGAAGCAAGTCGCTTGCTCGTGAGTGACAGTTTTGACAAGGCCATAGAGGAATCCAAACTGAAAGTATGGGGCGAACCTTCGATCGAAATAGTGGAGGCCGAAGAGGGAAAGCCGTTCAAGTTCGCGGTTACTACAGAGCTACAACCTGAAGTGAAACTGGGGGATTACAAGAGCATCGCGGTTGCGAGAGAAATTCCTACCGTCACGCCCGAGGAAGTCGAGCAGCAGCTGAAATTCCTTCAGGAAACCCAAGCCGAGCTCGTTTCAGTTAAAGACTTACCTTTGAAGGAAGGGCTTTACGCTGTGCTCGATATTATGGGGCAGGCTCCGAGCGAGGATGGGAAAAGCGTAGACGCGATATCCTGGGACGGAGCGATGTTAAGGATCGGCGCCCAGACTTTACTGCCAGGGCTTGATGACAAGATACTTGGGATGATACGTGGTGAAGAGCGGGAAGTAGAACTAGACATACCAGCTGGTTATTCAGATAAGAGGATCGCCGGGCGGAAGATCCGGATCAATGTTAAGGTAAAAGACATCAAGCAAAAGAAGGTGCCGCCTCTCGACGACCAATTGGCGAAGTCCGTGGGGAATTACGGGTCGCTCGCAGAGCTCAGGGAAGATATGGAGAAAAAGATCAGGGCATTTAAGGAAGAAGAAGCAGCCGAGAAACAAAAGGAAAAAGTATTGGATGAACTGGTAAACAGGTGTGAGGTGCAACTGCCGAAAGGGATGGTCCTCAGAAAGAGGGACGCCATTCTCTCGAAACTCTTGCGGAGGTTGGAAGAAAAGAGAATTCCGCTCGAGGCTTACCTGCGAATGACAGGTCTCACTGCCGAGGACTTGAAGAAGGAAGCAATGGAAGAAGCGGAGAAACAGGTTAAGCGAGATGCCGTACTGAGAGCGGTAGCCGAGGAAGAAGGTACCGAAGTAAGCGAAGAAGAAGTGGATAAAGTAATTGAAGCGAGTACCGCAGGGCTCAAAGAAAAAGACGCAGTAAAGCTCAAGCAGCTTTTCGCTAATAAAAGCAACAGAGAAGAGCTTCGTGAGGACCTAAAAGTCACCAAAGTGGTAGAATATCTTGTAGGGCTTGCTGCTGAGAATGCTGCGAAAACTGCTACACAAGAGGCTCAGCCCGATGTAGGGGAATCTGGCGGCAGTGATTAGTTCTGAAAGGAGGGGTCGGTTTGGACGGGTATCTTGTCCCCATGGTGGTAGAGCAAACTGCCAGGGGCGAAAGGGCATATGATATATACTCGAGGCTCCTCAAAGACCGTATTATTTTCATCGGCACGTCTATAGACGATGCTGTGGCGAACTTGGTAGTGGCGCAACTACTCTTCCTTGAAGTAGAAGATCCTGACAAGGAAATCTCGATATACATCAACTCTCCCGGAGGTTCGGTCACAGCGGGTCTTGCCATATATGATACGATGCGGTATATTAAACCTCCTGTTTCCACGATTTGCGTTGGAATGGCGGCCAGCATGGCAGCCGTAATCTTGGCTGGTGGTTCTAAGGGGAAACGTTTTTCTCTGCCCAATGCGAAAATGATGATCCACCAACCATGGGGTGGAGTACAGGGGCAGGCTACGGAGATCCAGATACATGCCAAAGAGATTTTGCGGACGAGGGAATTGTTGAATCGGATTCTATCTAAACACACGGGACAGCCGCTTGAAAAGATTGAAAAAGACACCGAGAGGGATTTCTACATGTGGCCTGAAGAAGCTAAATCGTACGGACTAATAGACGAAATCCTTACTTCGAGAGGGGCTGTTCCTGCTAAATGAGTTACCGCGAGGTGCCCAGAGTAAGAGAGAAAAGTGGTGAGTTGGCTTGAAATATTCAAATGAAAAAAGCCAGCTGAAGTGCTCTTTCTGCGGCAAGTACCAGGACCAGGTCAAGAGGCTTGTGGCCGGGCCGGGTGTGTACATTTGCGATGAATGTATCGAGCTGTGTAACGAAATCATTGAAGAAGAGCTGAACGAAGAAACTAGCCCGAACATGAAGGATCTGCCGAAGCCGCAGGAGATAAAGGCGTTCCTCGATCAGTACGTGGTGGGTCAGGAGAGGGCCAAGCGCATCCTTTCTGTTGCAGTATACAACCACTACAAGAGGATCAACATGGGCGGCAAGATAGACGATGTTGAAGTACAGAAATCGAATATCCTGATGCTTGGGCCCACTGGAACGGGGAAGACGCTTTTGGCACAGACGCTGGCAAAGATGCTCAACGTGCCTTTTGCGATCGCAGATGCCACGACATTAACCGAGGCGGGCTATGTAGGCGAGGACGTGGAGAATATCCTTCTGCGCTTGGTGCAGGCAGCCGATTTCGATATCGAGAAAGCGGAAAAAGGCATTGTATATATTGATGAGATCGATAAGATCGCCAGAAAGAGTGAAAACCCGTCCATAACTCGAGATGTTTCTGGTGAGGGCGTACAACAGGCATTGCTCAAGATACTCGAGGGTACTGTGGCAAACGTACCCCCTCAGGGTGGGCGGAAACACCCGCATCAGGAGTTCATCCAGGTAGATACGACCAACATCCTGTTTATCTGTGGCGGTGCCTTTGAATCTATAGATAAGATCATTATGAACCGAATTGGTCAAAAGGTGATGGGATTTGCAGCAGATATTAAGTCACGCAAAGAGCGAAGCATTGGTGAGATACTCAGGCAAATCCTGCCGCAAGACCTTTTGAAATTCGGGATGATTCCGGAGTTCGTTGGCCGTGTTCCCATAATAGTCACATTAGACGAGCTTACCGAGAATGAGCTCGTCAAAATACTAACGGAACCGAAAAATGCTTTGGTGAAGCAGTACAAGAAATTCCTCGAGCTAGACGGCGTGGACCTGGAATTCAAAGAGGATGCACTGATCGCTATCGCCAGGGAAGCGCTGCGAAGGAATACCGGGGCGAGAGGCTTGAGGTCCATCATAGAAGAGATAATGCTTGACGTCATGTATGAGGTTCCGTCCCGCGGGGACGTAGGTAAGTGCATTATCACCAAAGAGGTCGTGCTCAATAAGGAGCCTCCCATTCTCCTTACATCCAGCGAGAAAAAACGCAAGAGAGAGGAAACGGCCTGAGATACTGGATGTGACTATAGAAAGCAGGCATGTCTTAGATATGCCTGCTTTGTTTTCCACCATACGTAATTTCCCCTCGGAAATAATAACTCTATCAGATTTTGTGGGGGAAATTCGACATGGATGCAGCGATACTTACTTACATCCAGGTAGGCGTATTGGTCCTGATGGGTGCCTATCTATGGTCAGCGTTGCGCTCGCCTCAACTCGGTCGCATCTCTGTGAGTGAGTGTAAGAAGGAACTAGAAAAGCTACAAGCCATGCGCGCTGTTTCTCTCACGAAGCCCTTGGCCGAACTGACTAGGCCGGGGCAGATCACCGAGATTATAGGGCAGGAAGAAGGCCTGATGTGCCTCCGCGCCGCACTATGTGGGCCAAATCCTCAGCACGTAATCATATACGGTCCACCCGGGGTAGGTAAAACAGCAGCCGCAAGAGTGATACTCGAAGAGGCGAAGAAGAGCCCGTTTTCTCCGTTCAGTCGCGATGCGCGGTTCGTCGAAATCGACGCCACTACTGCCAGGTTCGATGAACGCGGGATTGCCGATCCTTTAATAGGTTCAGTCCATGATCCGATATACCAGGGAGCAGGTAATCTGGGGGTGGCCGGGATACCTCAGCCCAAACCCGGAGCTGTCACCAGAGCACACGGCGGCATCCTTTTTATCGACGAGATAGGAGAGCTGCATCCCATTCAGATAAACAAGCTATTGAAAGTGCTAGAGGATCGGCGCGTCATGCTGGAAAGTGCCTACTACAACCCCGATGACACCAACGTGCCTACTTATATACGAGAGGTATTCGAACACGGATTGCCTGCAGATTTCCGGCTTGTCGGAGCTACCACCAGGCTGCCAGAAGATATTCCGCCCGCGATTAGGTCGCGGTGTATGGAAGTGTTCTTTAAGCCTCTATCCGCCGAAGATATCGGAAAGATCGCTGCCAATGCCTGTCAAAAGGCTGGCTTTAAAGCAGAAAAAGGAGCTATCGAGCTCGTTCAGAAGTATGCCTCAAATGGCCGCGAAGCGGTCAACATGGTTCAGCTGGCAGCAGGGCTGGCTATGACCGAAAAGCGGGATACCATTACAGTAGCAGACATGGAGTGGGTAATAAACTCCGGTCAGTATTCGCCAAGACCGGAAAGGAAGGTTCATAAGTCACCACGCGTGGGAGTGGTAAACGGTCTGGCGGTATACGGGCCAGGCATGGCGATGCTGATGGAAGTAGAAGCATCGTGCGTGCCTTGTGAGAGGGGAGAAGGGAGTCTCAAAGTCACCGGGATAATCGAGGAAGAAGAAACCGGAACAAAATCAAAGGTCTTACGGCGAAAAAGCATGGCAATGGGTTCCGTGGAGAACGTTTTGACTGCCCTCCGGCAGGAGTTCAATATTCGCCCGGAACAGTACCACATTCACGTCAATTTCCCCGGCGGCATCCCAGTGGATGGACCTTCGGCCGGTGTGGCAGTGGCTTGTGCCATTTTCTCGGCGATTACGGAAACCCCCGTTGATAATCTGGCTGCCATGACCGGCGAGGTCTCGATCCGTGGGGAGGTCAAGCAGGTGGGTGGCTTGCCTGCGAAACTCGAAGCAGCGGCGAACGCTGGTGCCAAACGGGTTTTCATCCCCCGTGAGAATTGGCAACAGGGTTTCGTACAGTTTGAAGCCAAAAGAGGGATCCGGATCATACCCGTGGATAACTTATCTTGCCTGTTCAGCCTGGCTTTCACTGGGCAGAAAGCCATTCCGGCATAGGGATCCATCACATACCAAGAGGTAAAAGAGTGTCTCGAGTAGAAATCCTACTCGAGACGTTTTTTTGAGGAGAGAGAATGATGGCTCTATTGCCGATGCTTCCCTTGCGTGGACTAGTGGTCTTTCCTGGGATGGAAGCCTGCGTTGAAGTGGGAAGACCAAAATCCATAGAAGCGATAAAAAAAGCTATTGCTGATGGTGGCGATATTTTTCTCACGACACAAAAACACATAGATCTCGAAGAGCCGGACCTGGATCAGGTCTTCCGTTTCGGAACCGTGGCGAAGGTGACAAATGTCACCGCTCTGGAGAACGGAAACATCAGAGTGGTGATTAAGGGGAAGGAGCGTGCCAGGCTCAAAGGCTTGGTGAACACAGATCCGTTCTACCTCGCTGAAGTTGAGATAATACCGGAGAGCGATGAGTCCACACCCGAACTGCGGGCACTCGCGAAGCAGCTTTTGGACCAATTTGCCAGATACGTACAGACGATGAAGAAAATACCTGCCGGCGCCATGCTCGCCATCGTTGCCGACCAGAGCCCAAGCAGGATCGCGGATACAGTAGCTGCACAGCTTCACGTGGGTAACGAGGAGAAGCAAAAGGTGCTCGAACGCGTGGGCGTGGAGGAGCGGCTGAGGTATGTGCTCGACATGGTGAACAGGATCGCCGCGGTGGGGGAGCTGGATAAAAAAATTTCCAACCAAGTACAGAAACAGATCGAAAAAAGCCAACGCGAATACTATCTTCGCGAGCAACTGAAAGCCATCCAGCGCGAGTTGGGCGAATCGGACGATAAGGCCGGGGAAATCGAAGAATTGAGGACAAAGGTGGCACAAGCGCAATTGCCGCCCAATGTGGAGGAAAAGGTGCTCAAGGAAATCGACCGGTTAGAGAAAATGCCTCCGATGTCTGCGGAAACTGTTGTGGTGCGCAATTACCTGGATTGGGTGCTGTGCCTGCCATGGAACGTCGAAACTAAAGACAACCTGGATACGGCGCTTGCCGAGAGGGTGCTGGACGAGGATCATTACGGCCTCGAAAAGCCAAAACAGAGAATACTTGAGTATTTAGCGGTATGTCAGCTAAGAGGCTCTGTGAAAGGATCGGCATTATGCTTCGTGGGTCCTCCTGGGGTGGGGAAGACGTCCCTGGCCAGATCTATTGCACGGGCGCTTGGGAGGAAGTACGTGCGGATTTCTCTTGGCGGCGTGCGCGACGAAGCGGAGATAAGAGGACATCGGCGAACTTACGTCGGGGCGCTACCGGGAAGGATCATCCAGGGCATGAAAACCGCGGGGTCTCGAAACCCGGTTTTCCTCATGGATGAAGTGGATAAGCTTGGCGCGGATTTCAGAGGGGATCCTTCTTCTGCTCTACTTGAGGTGCTTGACCCGGAACAAAACTTCAGCTTTTCCGATCATTACCTCGAGGTGCCATTTGATCTTTCCAGGGTGATGTTCATTACTACTGCCAATTCCGTTCACACCATTCCAGGCCCATTGCTAGACAGGATGGAAGTGATACAGATACCAGGCTACGACAGCGAAGATAAACTGCACATCGCGCGGCAATTCTTGATTCCGAAGCAACTCAAAGAGAACGGCCTCAAGCCCGCTCAAGTGAATATCGCCGAGAGTGCGGTTAAGAGGCTTATTCAGGAATACACTCGAGAAGCTGGGGTGCGCAATCTAGAACGGCAAATTGCCAGCCTCTGCCGGAAGAGCGCGAGACTCATCGTGCAAGGCAAACGCAAGGTAGTGAGAGTATCTGGTACGAACATCACTAAGTTGCTTGGCGTTCCAAGATACAAGGAGAGTGAGGTAGAAACCGAAAGCCAGGTAGGTCTGGCGATCGGCCTGGCGGTGACAGAGTGGGGCGGAGATGTGATGCCCGTAGAAGTTACCACAATGCCAGGAAAGGGAAATCTGATTTTGACCGGTAAGCTGGGCGAGGTGTTGAAGGAATCTGCTCAGGCTGCTCTAGGATACCTGCGTGCAAACGGTGACGATTTGGGGATTCCGCCTGAGTATTTCGAGAAACACGATATCCATGTTCACCTGCCAGAAGGGGCGATACCCAAGGACGGACCTTCCGCGGGGATAGCTATTGCAACCGGACTTCTATCGGCGATCACGGAGAGACGGATTCGTTGTGATACCGCTATGACGGGCGAAATCACGCTGCGAGGGAAAGTGCTGGCCATAGGCGGAGTGCGAGAAAAGGTGCTGGCTGCTCAACGTGCCGGGTTACGCCGAATCGTGCTGCCGGTTCAAAATAGAGCAGAAGTAGAAGAAATCCCGAGCAGGATTGCTAAGCGTAGCGAATTCATCTTCGTGCGAGATATAAGAGATGTTTGGAACAATGTGTTTTTCGTTGACACTCCCTGGGTGCCATGCAATAATGTGCTCGACAAAACAATGGGAACTCAAGCACAAAGGGGTGTGAATTAATTGGCCACTGTAGGTTTGCTGTATAACCTGGGCAAATACGAACCTCCAGATGAGGGAGAGCCTCCAGACGCTCACGCCGAGCTAGACGGAGAAAGTACTGTCTTAGCTCTGGCGGACGCAATCAAATGGGGTGGGCACGAGGTCGTTTTCATCGAAGGCGATGTATGTGCCTACGCCAAACTTCGAGAGGCCAAGATTGACTTGGCTTTTAACATTTGTGAGGGGCTTCGCGGAGAATCAAGGGAATCCCACATTCCCGCAATACTAGAAATGCTAGGTATCCCCTACGTGGGTTCCGGAGTGCTTACGCTGGCGGTTGCCCTCGACAAGCCAGTAGCAAAGAAAATTTTCGCCTACCATGGAATTCCCACGCCGAAGTTTAGAGTATTCGAGCCTCAGGATACGATTGACTGTTCAGGCATGAGGTTTCCGCTTTTCGTGAAACCAGCGCACGAGGGTTCCAGTATGGGAGTTACCCCGAATTCTAAGGTGAACAACGAAGAACAGCTGGTAGAGCAGGTGCGTATGGTTTGGAGATTCTACAAGCAGGCCGCGCTCGTTGAGGAGTTCTTAACCGGCCGGGAGTTTACTGTAGGCATTATCGGTAATCGGATACCGTGGACACTCCCGATCATGGAGATCAACTTCGGCGAATGCCCTGCGGATCATGGAAATGTATACTCAAGGCAGTTCAAAGACGCATGGTCGGATGATAAGTACTACCTGTGCCCGGCACCGGTGGATGCGGAGCTGGAGGCCACTTTGAAGGATACTGCGATCAAGGCGTATACTGCTCTCGGTTGCAGAGACTTCGGTCGCGTGGATTTGAGGCTGGACGCAGACGGCATCCCCAATGTGCTTGAAATAAACCCTCTACCGGGTATGGCCCCGGGCTTCAGCGATTTCCCCAGGGCGGCTGAAGCCGGAGGGCTGAGTTATAACGAACTGGTGTGTACGGTGCTGGATGAAGCCTTAAAACGGTTAGGACTGAACCACCTCATCATCCAGCGCAATCGTGAGGCAGCCGAGGTTCAAGCGTTCATGAGCGCCTGACACTTGTTAAACAACGTTGAATTTGATGAAGGGCCCAGTTATTCGGGCCCTTTGCCTTGCGAATAAGCCATTTGCTGCGAAGCTGGCCCGAAGTTGGTGGACGAAGACTTTCATGGCTTAGCTGTTGGAACGGATGCTACAAAGGGTCTCGGCGAGTCTCAGCGTCACGTACAACGGGGTTTGCGCTGCTTTTTGGGTTCAGGACGTTGGTGATCTAAAGCAAGCTTGGAGAAGCCTCAAGGCCGGCTAGTGTTTATCCGTGCGCTAACATTACGGTTGCTATATGGTAGGAGTATTTCGTATTTGTGTCGAAGATTCGAAATGAGTGTCCAATAGGTCAAGGATGATGGAGAGGTGCATCCTATGAGGTTTAAGCAACCGCTAGATGGATGCAATGGCCTGGTCCCAGCAGATCTTGAAGAAGCAATGAACTGGCTTAGTAAAGCGCTTGGTGCAGAAGTAGCGCTGTTTGATGGGTCCGGCAGACAAGTCCGAGTACAATGGGTGGGTGGCAGCACGGAAGGGCGGGAAGGAGAAAACCTGCCTATTATTGACCCAAATGCGGCACGTGCATACTCCGAGGGCATGGTGCTAAGTACAAAGGATAGATTGACGGGCGATACCCAGGTGTACCTCCCTGTTCCTAACTGGGTATTACGGTGTAATGTTTCACGACGTCTAGCGAGTGAAGAATCTTTGAGACAGGCTCTTGAGAAGGCTCTGCCTGAAATTGCAAAAGTAGTCGGCGGAGAGGCCGTCATATTCGATCGAAACGGTAAACGTATTGCGAGCGTCAATCCCGATGGTTCCGTTAACCGTCAATACCTCGGTAAAGTTAGTGAGGCTGCGCGAAAATCCATGCAGACTTTCTCCCCAGTGGTAGGTCGTTCCATGTCTATGGTAGGTGCTATGGCAGTACGTATACCGATAGGCACAGAGTTCGGCCTGGGATTGAATAATAAATTGTCAATAAAACAGAAAAGAGAGCTAATAAACGAAATCAAAAAACATAAGAACATACGCTTCACAATGGACGACATCATAGGTGAGAGCCCAGCCATAACAGCTGCCAAGCGAGCGGCCTTGCGAGCGGCTTGCTCCGATTCTACTGTACTCCTCTGGGGGGAGACTGGAACCGGGAAGGAACTATTTGCCCAAGCTATTCATCATGCTAGCGCTCGTAAAGATGGGCCTTTCGTGGCGCTGAATTGCTCCGCCGTACCTGCTTCGCTCATAGAAAGTACATTGTTTGGGTACGAGAAAGGAGCATTTACTGGGGCTAAGGATGAAGGGCAGTTCGGTGTGTTCGAAACGGCCAACGGTGGAACATTGTTCCTAGACGAGATTAGCGAAATGGAGCTGGCCCTTCAGGCAAAGTTACTGCGCGTGCTTCAGGAGAAGGAATTCATGAGAGTCGGTGGTACAAGGCCAGTAGCAGTGGATGTACGAATCATTGCCTCGACTAACAGGGATCTACGGAAAATGGTGAAGGAGGGCAAGTTTAGGGAAGACCTTTACTTTAGACTTAATGTAATGGATATTAGAATTCCACCCCTGAGGGAAAGGGTGGGGGATGTTGACCTGCTTGCAAGATATTTCTTGGATAAATACAGCGCGCTTATGGGCAAGTATAATTGCAAAATATCTGCCGAAGCCATGCGCATTTTGGAGGATTACGATTGGCCTGGAAACGTTAGGGAGCTTCAAAACTATATAGAACGTGCTGTCAACTGGTTGAACGGCGATACGCTCTTGCCGGAACACTTACCTCCTCTTGTCAGAAGAAAGTCCGGTAAGGCTGCGACGTTAGCCGAAGCAGTCAAAGAATATGAACGAGCCATGATAGCCGAGGCTCTCGCTTCACACCAATCCCGTAAAGAAGCTGCAGCGGCTTTGGGCCTAAGCGTGACGACGCTATGGCGGAAGGTGCGTGCTCTCGGCCTAAACGGGGAGCCTCAAGGCACCCAATCGGTCATGTTTTAGTGCAAGATTGAACGATGCCTTTTCATTAGTGAAAAGCTCAGACAACCTAATAGGGCTATGATGCCAGAGGCCACCAGGGGGATGCTTTGCAAACTTGCAATGTTCTTCCCCCTTTTTTTTGTGGCGCAAAGCCAAATGAGCTCTATGTATGAATGTTTTAGCTTTCGTTGGTTACAAGGTACGGCTTTTGCGTATGTTCACGAGCAGAGGAAGGCGGGTGGCGGGTAGTGCTACTTACAGAAGAACTCTTAGGATCTAAGGGACTCAAAGCTGGCTGTTTGACAGTGGGCGACTGCATTAGCATCGCGGAAGAGATGGGCACGACGCCAGGTGAAATCGCAATCGAAGAAGCGGCTTTGGCCTCCGGGAAAAGTAAGAAGGATGTTGAAGAAGCCGTATTAAAGGCATTCGAGCACAACCTGGCAGCCGTGGACAAGGGGCTCACGGACGGACATAGCTTTATCCTTGGTACTGTGGCGAAGGATCTCCTAAAACGTGGATCATCACCCGTACTAATGGGTGAACCGCTCCTGGATAAGGCGCTACTATATACCCTTGCGGCACAAGTTGGAAACCACGAAATCGGCTTGCAACCGTGTGCCGGAACGGGTGATTCGTGCCCGTATACCGGCGTATTTAAGGCCATGGGCGAGTGCGGGATTAATAAGGACAAGCTCGCCCAATCAACTGCCATAATGCTCAAGGTTGGCACGATTTTTAGAGCAGGCAAAAGCACCACTGGCTGCAACATGGAAGGTTTCGGAGCTGGTGCGGCTGCATGCGCGGCTGCATTCGTCGAAATGTGGTCAGGTGACCCGCAGACCATGAATCGCGCTATTTGCCTAGCCATATCGCCGACTATAGCGGTACCATGCACCCCACGTGTACTTGTCCCTGGCCTTTGTGCCACTCATATCGGCGGAGCGGTATTGGTCGGGTACTATAGCGCAAAACTGGCACTCTTGACCGAAATACCCGTGAATGTAGATGTGGACGTCATGATGGCATTGGCCGCGGCTGTTCACCCAGTGTCCGCTAAACACATTGTTCCCATCAATATCAAGTATCTCGAACCGTTTTTCCGGAGGAAAGAAGAAGTGGATGCTTTCATCGAGCCGGAGATACTGCGGGAGGAGCGACGTCGAGAGGCTCAGGTTCTTGCCGATACAAAAAGAGAGGTGAGGGCCTTGGCTTCCAAAGCAAATCTTATTCTGAAACCATTTGGCGAGGCGTGTGTAGGCGGTAGCAGTCAGGCCGTGGGCTCGCCGACTAACTGTGGCCGCATTGCTCATGCGCTGGCAAAAGGCAAAATCCGGAAGGTTAAGATCGAGCTATATCCCGAGCTGTTTGCACGAAGGGGTATCAACGTGCAGGGCATCCTGATGGGTGCGGTTTACGGTCGCGGCACCGATGATGCGGCTTCGTATAGGGAAGTGCTTGGTTGGATCAAGCGCGATGGAGTTGAAGTGGAGATAAAGCAGGTAGAGGAGAGTCAGTGCCAACGCGTTACCTTATTCACGGATGCTGGCACAGTCATGGTGGATTCGCGGAACAGGGGTGGCGGGCGGTTGGCTCTGGTTGGTGCAATACCTTCGTTAGAAGCTGCGCGCGATGCTGCTAGGAAGCTGGGCATCGTGGTTACGGACTGACCACATAACAGGAGGATGACGAGGGTTTCATGAATGAAATCGAGTTCTATCTAGCCAAATCCAGTAAGGTTGATAGAGTAGCGCCCGGCGATGAGATAAGTCTTTCGGTTGATCTCGTGATGGCCCACGATGTGACTGCGCCAATGGCAATAAGGGAGTTCTATAAAATCGGAATCCCTTCAGTCTTTGATCATCGAAAGGTTCTTCTGGTTATAGACCACTGTTACCCTGCCCCAACGGTAGACGCTAGAACTAACCACCGTACTATGCAGGAATTCGGACGTAGATACGGAATCACGGTGCTTTCAAACGGAGAAGGGGTTTGCCACCAGGTGCTCAGTGAGATGGGGAAACTCGAACGGGGTAGCATTCTAGTCGGGGCGGATAGCCATACCTGTACCGCGGGTGGTTACGGGGCCATCGGAATACCGGTTGGTTCCACTGAGCTTGCGGCTGTGTTGGCTACGGGCAAAATCGATTTCGAGGTTCCTCATACGGTAGGTGTCTGCCTGAAGGGGAATCTCCCTCTGAACTGTTCTGGCAAGGACGTGGCTCTATCTCTCCTCAAAGAATTCGGGGTCAGAGGATTAACGGACAAAGCTGTGCTGATATTCGGCGAAGGTGTGCGTGGGTTAACCATCGGGCAGCGAATGACCATCTGCAACATGACAATAGAGACCGGTGCGGCTATAGGTTACGTTTCCGAATCTTTGGACATGGATGACGTAGATCAGATTGTGACGATCGACTTAAACAGGCTCAGTCCATTGGTAGCCTGTCCGTCCTCGCCGGGGAACGTGAGACCGGTATCAGAGGTGGCTGGGGTGCCTATCAGTCAGGTTGTGATCGGAAGTTGCACGAATGGCCGACTAGAAGACATAAAGGAAGCCGCGCGCGTGCTGGATGGGAGGAAGGTGGCCCCGTACGTGAATCTCGTGGTCGTGCCTGCTTCCAGACGTGTGGTTGCCGACGCAGAAAGGGAGGGACTTCTCGCCGTCTTACGGGAAGCGGGAGCGGTCATAACCAACCCTGGTTGCGGGCCGTGCTTTGGTGCGCATCAAGGCCTTGCTGCGGACGGAGATGTGGTAATTTCTACGACCAACAGGAATTTCCCGGGCAGGATGGGCAGCCGGAAAGCAGAGATTTACCTTGCATCGCCGGCAACCGCGGCAGCTTCTGCTGTGGCGGGGCGGCTGGTGGAGGCTGAACTGCGGTAGGTAAGCTGCTTAGTACTCGGGTATTTGGTAAGAAGCGATAGGAGGAAGGGTTATGGGTTTCTCAACTGTGATTAGGGGTCGAGTATGGGTGTTTGCTGATGATGTGGATACAGACCAAATTCTTCCAGGGCACTCGATGTCGAAGCCTCCAGAGGAACTTGGGAAGTATGCGATGTCCGGTAGTGCTATCCCAGACTTTCCAACGAAAGTTAAATGCGGGGACATAATCGTCGCAGGGTTCAACTTCGGGATGGGATCTAGCAGAGAGCAAGCACCGGTGGCTTTGAAACAGTGCGGTGTCGCACTCGTGATAGCGAAGTCGTTTGCCAGGATATTCAGGCGGAATGCAATCAATATCGGACTGCCTGTAATGGTGGCAGATACCACCGGTTTACAAAACGGGGATGAAATCGAGGTAAACCTGAGGACTGGGAGCATCAGGAGGCTAAGTGACGACTGGTGCGTGACTGGTATTCCAGTTTCCGCAGTGGCCCTGGAGACATTGGAGGCTGGAGGACTGATAGAGAAGGTGAAGCGTCAAGTGTGCGGAAACGAAGGGAGGGGTCTTTGCAGTGCAGGAAAGGACCATAAGGATCATTGAGGAAGACGAGGACCGCATCGTAGCTTACGAAAAATGCTTCGGTGTAAAGATGCCACACGTGACCAAATCAGGCGAGGTAGTAGGGCTTCCGGCGCCCTATCCCAGGGAAGTAAACGGGGTAATCCGTGGAGGGCACCGCATAACCGAACTCGGGCGGCAAGCCAAAGCTACCGGAATACCCATAATGAACCCAATCCTCGGACGGAACACCGGGGAAGAGACGATGAAGGAATCCCTCAACATGTACAAGGTGTGCGAAGAACTGGGCATTACGATATTCCACTTTGTACATTCTGAGGCAACGCGGCACATCGATCCGCTGGATGGAGCTGAATTGATTGAACAGTCGAAGGGCAAAGGGGGAATATCTCCTGCCGGAGAAAGGCGATTTGTCGAGCTGGGTGGTGGATCCGTCCATCCTATCCGAATCAATGCGACTGGCGATACTTCCCATCTGAACATCCTAAACGGGATGATAGCCGGATTCGACGGCACGGATATCGGTCCGGTCATCCACGTCCATTTCGGTGGCAGGGGCATCCATGATTACAAGACAAAGATCATAAATGGATATAAGAGCCTTGAGATTTGCGCGGAAAACAATATATTCGTCCAGCTAGAATCGCATAAACACCTAAACAATATTGGCGGGACGGACGGTATGGCCCTGGCGATGTGTCTGCTTGCCGAAGGTCTCGCCATTCACGCCGGGTTACCCTCGGAGCTTTCCGCTATCCAAATGAACATAGCGGGTATAAACGTTTTGGCAGACCTCGCAGTGATGAAGGCCTTCCGCGACATCATGTGGAGTGAATTTCTGATCGCGGTGCCAGAAACGTTCCAGAATCCGCCGCCCAACCTGATCGCAGAGCAAGCCCATTTTGCAAGGATGGCGATTAGCGCGAGGCTTGGAAGAGCCGACTTCTATAGGCCGAAAGCTGCAGAATCGGTGGGAATTCCTACTGGGCAGTCAATGGGCGAGGCCATAAGGGCCACCATGGAAGTGTTTAATAAGGTTGCGCTGATCGATATCAATGATCCATTCATTGAGAAACGCAAGCAAGAAATTTATGACGAGGCGATGGCTGTCCTAACGCAAGTCTTGAAGCTCCCGTCAATGCTTACCCCGGACGAGATAACCCCGAAGTTCTGGCTGAGATTCGAAGTACCTCAGCTAGTGGCGCTGATTGTCGAAGCGGGCAAAACCGGTGTACTTGACTGCCCGAGGGCTGGTGGTTGGGACCTCAAGAGGGCCGTTCGAACCCATCGTGACAAAGATGGAATCCGACGGTATGTTCCCGGCTACGGCCCTTATAAGGTGGACCCCAAGCACCTCACGTTTACCTCTGAACCGGTTAAGGTCGAACCCAGGGCGAAGGTTACAAGGCCAGGAAAGATCGTGCTTGGTACCGTCGGGGCAGATGCTCACGTGATCGGGATTAATACCATTAAAGAAGCCCTGGAACAAGCAGGCTTCGAGGTCATATTCATGAGAGGAGCTAACCTGCCTGAGACCCTCGCGGAAGTGGCGGCTGAGGTTAAAGCAGATGTAGTGGGTGCCTCGAACCTACTGGGGCTGGGTGAAACGTTGTTCCCGAGGTTAAGCAGGAGGTTGACAGAGTTAGGCCTCAGGGAAAAGGTCCTGCTTATAGCTGGTGGGCGACTTTGTGAGAAAGAGGAAAAGCATGCAGAAGTAGAGGCTAAGATACGCAAGGAAGGGCCTGGGTTCTTAGGGCTGGATGCGTTCTTCGGCCCGGGTACCGATCCTGCAGATGTAATCAGGTGGATTTCCGAGAGGTTAGACGAGAACGGCCACAGGAAGGTTTGAAGCAGATTGGGGGGTAAGACAGTGGACCAGATACGGGTCAGGTGTGCGGTAATAAGAGGCGGGACAAGTAAAGGCGTATATATACTCGCCAATGAGTTGCCCTCAGACCCCAAGAAACGGGACAGGGTTATCTTGAGGATATTCGGTAGTCCAGACGTGAGACAAATCGACGGGCTGGGTGGTGCTGACCCGCTCACCAGCAAGGTTGCGATAATAAGTAGATCCGAGAGGCCGGACGCTGATGTGGATTACACATTCGGCCAAGTCAGCCTCACAGATGCTTTTGTGGACTACAGCGGGAACTGCGGAAACATCTCTTCCGGAGTGGGACCGTTTGCCATCGATGAAGGCCTCGTTAAGGCGGTCGAGCCTGTTACTCGTGTCCGGATCCATAACACGAACACAGGCAAGATACTCATTGCTGAGGTGCCAGTAAAGGATGGCAAGGCCAGAGTAATCGGGGACTGCAGGATCGACGGTGTGCCAGGAACAGCGGCGGAAATAAAGATGGATTTCGCGGATACTGCAGGTGCCGTTACAGGTAAATTGCTACCGACTGGAAACCCAAGGGACATTCTTGACGTAGAAGGCGTAGGCCCAATCGAGGTATCGCTGGTGGATGCCGCGAACCCCATGGTGTTCGTAAGAGCACGGGATTTAGGGCTCAGGGGAACAGAGTCTCCTGCTGAGGTAAACAATAACAAGGATCTTCTCAATAAGCTCGAGGCCATCAGGTCGGCTGCCTGCTTCAGGATGGGTATGGTCAAAAGCGCTTCAGAAGCGACAAAGAAGAGCCCCGCTTTCCCGATGCTGGCGTTTGTTACCCAACCAGTTGACTATCGTGACTTTACCACAGGAAGGCTCATTCCTGCGGACTCGGTGGATATTGTCTCTAGGTGCATGTTCATGCAGGTGATGCACAAGACGTACGCGGGTACAGGCACTTGTTGTACGGGTGCTGCTGCACTCATACCTGGTACGGTCGTAAACGAAGTGCTTAGGGAGTCTGCTAAGACAGCAGACGTGGTGCGCATAGGGCACCCCGCCGGCGTGATCTCCGTAGAAGCGCGGGTGGAAATGGGTCCTAGTGGTCCCATACTGAAGAGGGCAATATTCTCCCGTACCTCCAGGCGCATCATGGATGGTTACGTATATATTCCGAAAGATTCAGTTGAGGAGTAAACACAATGGCTCAGAAAGAAATTGCGGTTCTCGACGTGGGCAGTACCTATACGAAGTGCGTGGCTCTACTTGATAGTGAGCAAGGCTATAGCGTGCTAGGGCAATGCAATGCTCCGACCACTATTGAGGATATAACAATTGGGGTCGAGGAAGCTTTCCGGGAAATCGCAAAACAGCTCGGAAGGCGTGAGTTTAGGCCGGCCGAAATAAGAGCTTGTTCCAGCGCGGCCGGAGGCCTCCGAATGGTTGCTATGGGGTTCATGTCTAGAGTGACCGCCAAAGCTGCCAAAGAGGCCGCAATGACCGCAGGCGCGCGTGTGCTGGAAGTCCTATCCGATGCCGATGCACCCGATATGAAGGTCGAGAT
This sequence comes from Bacillota bacterium, assembly GCA_012840015.1. Taxonomy (GTDB): domain Bacteria; phylum Bacillota; class Sulfobacillia; order DUMF01; family DUMF01; genus DUMF01. The sequence goes on along the minus strand of DUMF01000022.1, from coordinate 3,757 downwards.
ACTCCGGGAGATTAGCCCAGACATCATACTTTTGGCTGGCGGAACTGATGGGGGCCAGGAAGACTCTCTGGTGTCTGATGCGCGACTCATAGCGAAAAGCGGGGTACGGGCTGCTGTCATCATTGCTGGCAACGTAAGGGCACAGGACGGGGCCATTGCGGCACTCCAGGGCAGCTTGGCAAGAGCCATCCCTGTGGCTAACATAATGCCAACTATACACGAGCTCAACCTCAGGCCAGCGAGAGAGGCTATACATAGGGAGTTTATCAAGGAGATCGTAAGGGCACCCGGCCTAAGAAAGCTCCTTGAGATCGTCTCGGATCGCGAAGTTATTCCGACCCCAGGGGCGGTTCTGATGGGGGCTGAGTTGCTTTCTCTCGGAACGCCCAGGAATAAGGGACTACAGGAAATCGTGGTGCTTGACATAGGCGGCGCCACCACCGACGTGCATTCAGTGTTGCCGAAGCTCGCTGGCCTTCCCATAGAAGAACGCGGCCTTATCATTACTGATGCCAAACAGGTTCTATACCGAACGGTGGAGGGCAACCTGGGGTTGAGGGTGAGCGCCAGGGGGATATTCGACGCTGCCGGTCCAGTGAAGGTTTTGGAGAGAGCTGGGTTAGCTGGCAAGATGAGCGAATCCACTGCCCTGGAGTTTGGGGCAAAACTCGAAAAAGAACACTCCTACACACCACAAAATCCGGCTGAGAAAGCGCTGGAAAAGGGAATGGCTGTAACAGCCTTAGAAATAGCGATTAGGCGGCACGCAGGTCACGTGGCTATCGAGGTTGACCCTGTCATGGGCATCATCCCGGGAATGCCTATTGGTCGTGACCTCCGCGACGTCCGCAAAGTGATCGCAGTGGGCGGAGTATTTCAGCACATGCCCGAAGAAGAAGGCATCGATCTCGTACGGCGTGCTTTCGCTAACCCAGGGCCATCTCTGTTACCCGAGAAATTCGATGTTGCCATAGACAGGGATTATATACTCTACGCCGCAGGCATCCTGTCTAAGGTCAGGCCTGACGCTGCGTTCCAGTTTGCCGCCGGCAGGCTCCACTTTAGATAACCAGATTGAAATGGAGGTTACGCGCGTGTCGGAAAAAGGTACGTTGTTGAAATCTCTGTTGAGCACCAAAAAAATCATCGTTGCGCCTGGCGCCCACGACGCCCTGACGGCGAAGATCATTGAAAGAGCTGGGTTCGAAGCCGTATACGTGACTGGGTACGGTCTTTCGGCCAGCGTGCTTGGTAAACCCGATGTTGGTTTACTGACCATGACTGAAATGGTAAGTAGGATCTCGGCGATAGCAGAAGCGGTATCTTTGCCACTGATCTGTGACGGGGATACCGGTTATGGAAATGCGGTTAACGTTGTCCGCACGGTGCGTGAGTACGAAAAGGCAGGCGCTGCTTGCATCCAGCTTGAGGATCAGATTACTCCGAAGAAATGTGGGCACATGCAAGGCAAACAGGTCGTGAGTACGGAGGAAATGGTTGGGAAGATCCGTGCAGCGGTAGAAGCACGTAGAAGCCCTGATTTCCTTATCATGGCGAGGACGGATGCCCGCGCGGTGTACGGAATTGAGGAGGCCATCAGGCGCGGGAAAGCTTACGAAGAAGCTGGGGCTGACATTCTCTTCGTAGAAGCCCCGCAGTCCGAAGAAGAAATGAGGATGATCACCTCATCTTTAAAGGTTCCTTGTGTTGCCAACATGGTAGAAGGCGGCAAGACCCCATACGTACCTGTAGAGCGCCTCAGCGAACTCGGATACAAAATAGCCATATTTCCGACTGCTTCCACTTTCCGCACAGCGAAAGCCCTGTTGGACATGATGATGGACTTAAAGGAGCACGGAACCCTAAAGCAATCTCTCGACGAAACGCTCTCATTTGATCAGTTCAACGAGCTGATCGGGCTCGACGAAATCACGAACCTGGAGAAGAAATTTTTACCAAAGGTGTCGGCATGAGAGGGATACATGAAGGAGGGATGCAAGAGAAGCACAAGCAGACAGGCGGCTCTGTACTAACAAAACTTACGGGAGGTATGGGTATATGCCTCAGAAGATGGAAATCAGGAAGCTCTACACAATAATCGAAGAGACGTATTCCGATGGCGGCAAGGAATGCGAGCGGCCAATCAAGAAGGTAGCGTGCGCGGCAGTTATCAAGAACCCGTTTGCCGGGAGGTACGAAGAAAACCTTGACCTCCTGGTGGATTACGGTGGCCAGTGCGGGGCGCTCCTCTCCAAAAAAGTGGCGGATTTGCTGGGGGGAGTCGAAAAAATGGAGGCATATGGCAAAGCGGCGATCGTGGGAGAAAAGGGTGAGTTCGAGCATGGCGCGGCTTGCACTCACGCCAAATTCGGTGCGAGCGTACGTGAAACCCTCAAGTGCGGCAAGGCGGTTCTACCATCTACCGAGACTAAGGGACCTCTTGGAACGAGTATTACCGTGCCCCTCCATCATAGGGAGGCGTGCCTTGTCAGGTCCCACTTTAACTCTATGGACGTGCGCGTGCCAGATGCCCCCGCATCAGATGAAATAGTAGTCATCTTCGCAGGTTGCGACAGTGGGCGACCCCATCCGCGGATAGGCGGCCTCAGAAAGGAAGAGATTAAGGGCGAAAACGGGCTGAACTAGGGAGGAAGAGGCATTGGTCAAGACGATAGGTTTCATCGGTGCGGGGACAATGGGTAAGCCCATGTCGGCAAATCTGCTCAAGGCAGGCTTCGCAGTTTCTGTTTTCGACATTGATCCGGTGCCCGTGAGAGAACTCGCTGCACTCGGAGCACGAGCTGCAAGTTCACCTGCAGATGCTGCGGTGGGAGCCGATTGCGTCATAACGATGCTTCCGCGATCCCAGGACCTTGAAGAGGCTGCGCTGGGAGCGAAGGGCGCTATTTTTGCCATGGCACCTGGCGCGACATTCATTGATATGGGGACAAGTTCGCCTAGTCTGGTCAGGCGGATAGGGGAAGCAGCGGCCAGGCGAGGCGTGTCAGTACTGGATGCTCCCGTCAGCGGTGGAATGAAGGGGGCCCAAAACGCGACATTGAGCATTATGGTCGGTGGCCTCAGAGAGGTATACGAATCTTGTATGGACGTATTCAAAGCTCTCGGCAAACCGCAGTATATAGGCCCCCTTGGCAATGGCCAGACCGTGAAAATTATTAATAACCTCGTCACTGGGGCCAACCTGGTAACGATCTGTGAGGCTATGGTGCTTGGTGTCAAAGCTGGACTCGATCCAAACACCCTGCTTACTGCTATCAACGCTAGTTCGGGCAAGAGTTACTCCTCCACTGTGAAAATACCCGACTTCGTAATGAAAAGGTCATTCAAGGCAGGGTTCAAAGTGACTTTGCAGCTCAAAGACATGAATCTGGCCTTGGATCTGGCACGCGAGCTGGGGATGCCGAACTATATGGGAAGCCTTGCTAAGGAGATGTTCACGGCCGCGCAAGCAGCAGGGCTCGGAGATCTGGACGCGTCTGCGGTGATACAGCTGTTTGAAAAGATAGCTGGCGTTGAAGTGAGAGAGAAAACCCACGGTGAAATGTCAATGACCAAATAGTGGGAAATGGTGTTTACGATCCTTGACAAGGGAATAACCGACCTGGGCCGGTTGTAAACGAGTTTAACCAGCAGCAATCTGTGGCATTAGGTTGCAGTGTCGAGTTAAGACATCACTCCCGAGCGATAGATTTGGCCACTCCTCGGCATGGAGTAGACCAGACGAACGAACTTGCGG
>DUMF01000021.1 GCA_012840015.1 Bacillota bacterium | reverse complement strand
GCAAGGTATTACGAGATAAGCTACGACAGGCAGAACAATAAGCTCGAGTGGGCAGTGAGGGAAAAGAGGAAGCAAGCAGCGGAAAGGCTTGATGGAAGTTACATTCTCAAAACCAACCGGCCTGACTTGGAAGCCGACGAGATATGGCGCATCTATGCTCTTCTCACCAGAGCAGAGAATGCGTTTCGGAACATGAAGAGTCCGCTTGCGGAAAGACCTATCTTTCACCAGCTTGCGGACAGGGTGCGGGCACACATTTTCCTTTGCGTGTTAGCGTACCACCTGCTTGTGGCGATAGAGAAGACTATGCAAGGCGCCGGTATTCACACTTCATGGGGGAGCATGCGGGAAAAGCTGCGGACCCATCAAGTGGTGACGTTGGTACTTCCGCTACCAGATCGGAGGGTACTGAAGCTACGGAAGGCGACGACTCCTGAGCCAGAGCATGTTGAGATTTACAATGCTCTGGGCATACCAGCAGAGCCAATGAAGCCGAAGAAGACGTGGATTAGATCGATATAGTGACTATGTCTCAAACGGAACTATGTCCTAGCTGGGGTTATAGATTAACAGTGCGGAGGTGGGGCTACATCCCCGAGACTCGGCATGGCGAGGAAGTGCCGATCTCGCGTCTGGTTTTTGAACGCGTTGCCCGCGAAGGTCGGAAATATGGTCTGGAACTTGTGATAGCTTCTCGACGGCCAAGCGAACTCTCGAAAACCGTTCTCTCGCAATGCAGCAGTTTATCGTGCACCGGCTCCAAAACCCGGAGGATCTGTGCTACTTTAGGGAGATCGTTCCCGCTGTCTATGGACCTCTGCTGGACCAGCTTGCCGCCCTTGCGCGGCAGACGGTTCTTGTGTTGGGAGAATGTGTCCGGGCGCAGGCTCTAGTCCGCATCCGGGAAGCGAGGCCGCGACCCCGCAGTGATGACCCACGATTCTACAGATATTTATTGGTGTTCGGAGAGTTGCGAGGAAGTGCCGGTTGAGGAGGTGTGTGCATATTGGGAAGGTGAAGATGCGCGTGTAGCAGCCGAGGCCGAATCGTCAGATGCCGCGCAACCGGACAACGGGGCGGAAGGTGCCGCCGACACGATGAATAGCCTCTTGCTTGATTTTTGACATTTACTATCATCGCTAGCCTGGGCTCTGGAGCTTCATCAGCACTTGTTGGTGTAACCTTCGAATGGAACTGACCAGTGCAAGACCAGGCTAACCAGTCATTGCTTTCAGCAAGAAAAGGGATTTACCACTTTCACGGCGCCATAGCGCTGCCCGGCATTCAGGTCCTCGGACCATATTACCCCGCACCCGAGCGCACTGGCGCTGCAGACAATCATCGCGTCCCAAAAAGATAGGCCGTACCGCTGGTGAACCTTGATCGCCTCCAGGACGTCCTCAGCGGCAGGCGCATGAACGCGCCAGCTAGAAAGGCACTCCACGATCTGCAACGCTGCCTCGGACGAAAGCGGCTGACGGACTTTCCGGGTCACCGCGACGTAGAATTCCTGAAGCACCTGCACGCTGAGGCAACCGGTACCAGACTGCCAGAGCTCTTCAACCAGGACCTTCGCCCGGGTGTGCTTCTGCCCCGCAGACTTATCGTGTGCGTAGACCAGCACATTGGTGTCCACGAATTGCAGACCAGCGCCTTCACCGCTCATGCAGGTCGCTCCTCGTCCAGGTGACGCTGCCTTCCGTCCCCAGGTCAAACTGGCCTAAAATCGCCAGATGACACTCCTTCGCCTTCAGGTACCGGTCTTCCCTGCGCGTCAGCTCCTCGAGTATTTGCGCCAGCAGCCCAGAAAGCGACGTCCCGCGCTCGACAGCAATGTGCTTTGCCCTCTTGACCAGTTCCTTAGGGAGAGACAAGGTCACGTTCTGGTACTCCACACATGCCACCTCCACGTGAAACAGTGTAACACCTATTCACGTGACACGGCAACGCCTTACGAATAAAAGCCGTCAGAGGCGGTAGGCTTCGTTCATAACCTCCGTGAAAGTACGGCTTCCGTCCAGTTCAGCCTGCACTGCTGTCTGCAGCGCAAGCACGGCGGCGCACCTGAACGACCGTCCTATCGCAAGCAGCTTCTCGAAGTTGGGGTTCGTGTATCTTGGGACGCCCACGTACAGCATTGTGGGTCGTACGAGTGCGCTCAGTGCTCGGCCTTCGGAACACCGCCTGTTGGAAGTGGAGTATAAAGAACTGGCCGAACGCGTGACCGAGCCTCCCAAGAGGCCCCATCGCGGTGTTGACCGCCAGGACGCCGCCCTGCTCGAGGTGACTGTCCAGGTCTATGTCGCTTTTGGCGCACAGCACGCGCCTCAACGTTGAGTTGCCCGTGAGGTCCCCAAGGGTGAGACTCAGGGCCATAAGGAACTGCTGGGACTTCTCGTGCTCAAGCAACCTCAATCTTGAAGTAGTCGGGCAAGGGTCTTCTTGCTCCGCTCTGCAGGACCTGCCTCAAGGCGTTTCACGCAGGCGCTGAGCTTCGAGTAGTCGCGCAGTGCGTCTATCAGGTCCTCCATCGTCACGTCGTCGCCCTTGACGTGCTTCAGCAAGAGCACGATGTTACGCGCTGCAAGCTCGTAGTTGGCCCTCCAAGAAAGCCTCCTGCCGCCCGAACTGGTGCACCAGCACCGTCCTCATGATCTCCGCCGCAGTCTCAGGGTCGCCTTCGAGGGGATTGAATCTCGCAGTCCCGGGGCATTCGGGGTTTACGAACGTGCAAGATATGTCCAGGCCCCTGCACATCTTGTACACGTCCTGGGCCGGGTCGCCTTTCGGGTCTGGCACATGCTGACATCGAAAAAGTTCTTATGAGAGCAGTAAAAGCAATGGTTCTCAAAGGGAGGAAGTTCTTGACCCGGGACCCGCCTGCGCCGGAACCACCAGACCTGCCGAATCGTCGAGACAGCTGAACCGTACGCGCTCGATACCTCCTTTATCATCTAGATCAGGAACCGACACGCATTCATCCTGACGGCAGGATAAGGCGGTGTCAAATCGGTACCGAAGGAGTTGCAGTCCCATTGCAATGATGTCCTTTCTGGCCTATAGCCGGTTTAGACTCCTTTAAGGGAGGTATACGGGAGTATGTCCGAGGTAAACCTCAAGCTGGATGAGCTGTTCATGATTCATTCGACCTGTGTGAAAATAGGACCACTGTGTAAGACTCAACAATTCCCAATGGATACCCTTTCCTGCTTCTCGATTCGTATATGGGTTCTTCGTGTTTAATAGCATTTACTCGGTAAACTGGAAAGAAACGTTGAAGAATGCCTCGAGCCAGGAAATTGTAACAGAACACGACATGGTGCGGGAGAGGGACGAAATCACATCTTTCACACAAGTATGTGCCCGGTGGTGTCTACCTTGTGACGTTGAATACTTCCGTAGAAGGGCAAGTACGTACGTTCACCGTTGGACCAACCGGGATATGAGGCAGGCTCTGGACATGCTCGAAAACGTGATTACACAAGATCCAAGGACATGCCACGGGTTTTGCCAGAGGTCTCGGTACTTAACGTCTCGAGGACTGCGAAGGTCCTTCCGCGGCTCGTCACAAGCCCGGTTCGTGGCTGCTCCCAAGCAGCTCTCGAGGCGCAGGTCGCGCAGGCCGTAGGCGTACCGCAGCAAAGCGAGCAAGGCCGGAGAGGGAATCTTGGGCCGGATGTCCAGGTGCAACGGGCCAAGTTCTACACGGCCGACCCACGAGGTAGTGTGTACGCGGAGTCCGGTTGCGAGTTCCTGTACTTCCAGCATCACGCCCTCCGCGAGCTTCTCGGCCAAATCGCGTGCTGCGGGGTCGCCTGACAAACTCAGTCCTACCAGCTTCCGCCCGAGGGGATCCGCCGCATCGGGCCACACCGTTTGCCATTCGGTCAAGACAAGCGAGACGGTCCTCGTCATCTGTCATCCGGGCCTGCGCTGCCCTCTTCGTCTTCACGGATCTTCAAGAGACAAATGAGCGAGTACAGCTTTTGGTATTCTGATGGCAATCAAATCGTCCTCGTGTCGACGATAGCTAGTGCCCAGAGTGCGGAAGACACGGTGCGTTTATCCATTGGAAGCACGTACTCCAAGACAGGAATTTCTTCATCACCGGATACGGTTTGAACGAACGGTAAGGATCGGCAACACCCTGCTTTGTAAAGACCGGAAGCTTCTGAGGTTCCGTTCCACGCTTCAGGCGCTGCTTCCTCCTTCCGACAGGTTCAGGTCTTCCCGACCTCTCTTCCTCTAGCGTTCATCCGGGGCCTCGAGGGCATCGTTCACAGGCTTGAGGGCAACTTTCATCGACCAAGTGACAGGCCATTCCTCTGCCGGAGAGTAATAGTATGGGGGAGAGCAGACGGGAACCGGTTTCGTCCGGCGCCGTTATACCATATGGGGAAGCGGCGCGAAGGGTGTCGCCGTGAATCATAACCCGAGGGTAAAGGTACGGGTTGCTGAAATCCTTTGTCCCCAAGGAGGATAGCCATGAATAGAAGACGGAGAACCACCAGCATCAAGCCGGGTAGAAGCCCTTCTTTGATGGGCGGAATTGCCAGCATCGCAGCGATCGTCTTTGGCATATTATGGACGATAATGGCTTACAGGATCGTCAGTGCGTTACCTCTCGGCGGCCTTAACATATTTCCACTGTTCGGCGTGGTTTTCGTCATACTCAGCATCGCCATGGCAGCATATAACTTCAGGAATGCGACTGCCAAGGACAAATACTCAATCGTAGAGATAGCCACAAACGATGTAGAACCCGATGCACTAAACGAACAGTTCGGCCGATAGGAGAGCAGCGACGCAACAGATAATAACATCGGAGGCCCGGTAACTGAACCAATCGAGGATGTGACTGAAGTTTCTGAGACGGACAAGCACAACGATGCTGCGTTCTGTCCGTACTGCGGCCAGAGACTTCAGGCAGACTTCAGCTTTTACCCCAAGTGTGGGAGGAAGCAGCCCAATTCCTGAAGACCGCTTGTCTCGGCTGGACTGTTCGTAAATACGGTTCTGCTTCTCGGGGGCCCTTCGTCTCTTCGGGAAGCATCTACGCCAAAACCAGGTGCCGGCCAACCTCACAAGAGGTCAGCGAAAATATCGGCGAAAGGAGATCAGCTCAGGGAGATAGGCGCTTCGTATTGCCTCCCCGCGGCACGGGAGACCTCATCCTCGACTTTTTGTTGAGAAGCTGGCTCCCGCTGTCTAAACTCCAATGGCTCCTATGTTGGGGCTTTAGGTTGGGATGTGCTTACCAACATTTCAAAATTTGCGCTCCCAGATTACATGATATGATGTTGTTACCATGTACGTAGCGATCAGGCACAAAACGGTCATCTGCGCAAATCGTCGAAGGTTACCGCGAGGGTAACAAGGTTCGGCAGCGAACCCTCCTCGACATCTCCGGGCTTCCTATGGAGAAGATCCTGGCACTAAAGCGGCTCTGCAGGGCAAAGCCTTGGTTGACTGGGATTCACTGGATGGTGTAGAAGCAAAGGATTTTGGGTTGCCCTACGTGGTGACATCCATTTTGGAAGAGTCCGGAGTCCGAGAGGTTCTGGGGGAAGGAGGTCAAGCTTTTTGGCCAACAATCGCGGCCATGGTTGCTAACCGGATAGATTCTCCTTATTCCAAGTATTAGCTGAAACACTGGGCTAAGAATACCCTTTTGGACAAAATCCTTGGGGTGGGTGGGGACAAGGCATTTTCTCACAAGGCTTGCTGCGCTGCTTTGGACTTTCTGGCGGAGCATCAAGAAGAGATAGAAGCGGGGCTTTTTGTGAGGGAAATACCCGGGACAGCAGCACCATCAGAAAGCAGATAGACAAGGTTAAGAAGAGATTTGGGGTAGAACACACATGCTTTGTGGCTGACCGTGGCATGAAGACAATTGCCAACATCGAGAAACTGAAAGAAGAAGGTTTTGAGTTCATTCTGGCCTTAAGACACAGTGAGGTCTTACAGTTGGTTGAGAAGCACGGGCCAATACGGATGGGTCTTTTTGATAAAAAAGTATATTGCAGAAGTAGAGATAGATGGCCGGCGGCTTGTGGTCTGTTGGAATCCGGTTGCAGGTGAGGATACAAAGAGAAGAAGGGAAGAATTAATTTCCCTGACCAGGAATGGGCTTCAGAAGATAGCAGCAAGGGTTCAAACGGGGTGTCTGAAAAGTCCAGCCGCCATTCAAAAGGCAGCAGACGAGTGTTTACCAGGTGGAAGATGGAGAAGTTTTTCACCCTGACAATCACCGAAGGGTCGTTTGGCTTTGCCTTAAATGAAGAGGCCGTAAGGGCAGCAGAGAGACTTGACGGAGTTTACGTGTTGGAACCAATGTTCCGATAACTGATATGACAAGCGATGAAGTTCGCGAGGACTACAAACGTCTCCAACTGGTTGAGAGGGCATTTCAGTACCTCAAAACCGACCTTGAGTTATAAGGCCTTTGTTTCACTGGAAGGATTCACGCGTACGCGGGTATGTATTTGTTTGTTTTCTTGCCTACCTTGTCGAACAGCAAGTGCGGCTGGTACTTAAGAACCTCGAGAAGGGGCCTACATGGGAAGAAGTGCTGTCCGAGCTGAGGGCATAGCGCAAAGCCCGCATCGCCGGGAAGCCACACCTCAAATCACTGAACGCCGGTCTAACAGAGGATACCACCCGGTGGCTGGAACTGTGGCAGGTGAGCCCTCGATAGCGTAGTTACGAAGCCAGCAATGCGCCCACCTATAGCAGGGATTTTTCCAACCAACAGTCAAGTTGGGATTATGGGGTTCATAACCGGGAAGACTACACCTTCAGCCTCGGTCTTGTCGGCAAAGAGTGCTCTTGTTCGGCGGAATAAAACTACTGGCGGCGGGAGATCTGCAAGCACTTGGCCTGCGCCATTAATACCCTGCTGTTCGCCGAAGAAACGCCGGAGGAAATTCGAAATAGAGCTCTTTACGTTTGGCACACAAGTTCAGAAAAACTCTCGATACGAGGAGAGTGGCAGGGTTGGGGATTTGGAAGGTGTCAGGCTGACAGGTTGGGCAGTTGGGAAAGTGCCAGACTGGCGGGTTCGGGAGTCCGGAAGGTAGCAAGCAGGCACGGTCGCCAGCGGGAAGGTGCCAGGCCGGCCCCAAAGCCAACCCGGAGGGCGTCAACCTGACGGGTTTGCCTGGCCGAAGGATGCTAACTTGGCAGCTTGGGTGTCTGGAAGGTGTCAAGTCGGTTCAACCTGACAGCTTAGCAGGCTGCCAAGTTAGCAGATTCGACTCTCTCCAGCCAATGAAGGAGCCTCTAACTTGCCCTGCATTTCCCCCTCTATGAGCGGTCCAGCGGCGGTAGTCTGCCGCGACGTTCTCGATAGTGCGGAGTCTATCGGCCTCTTCGGCAGGTGAGCAGGAAGGTTCTTCAGTGTCCCGTAAAGGCTGAGATCCTTGTACGTCATTACGACCAGGGTCACCCCGTTTTCCAGACTGCGACCTACGCGCTGGTGTGAGCCGCCAAGGCTCGCTCTATTGATGGGCAAGAATGCGGCCGACTTGTTCAGCAGAAACTAGCCTGTGGCCGGCGAAAAGCTTGCAAGCACAACTCGACACGGTCCAGACGGTGGAGAATGCCTACACCAGGGAGCCCGCAACGCGTCGTTTGAGATAGCCGAACTATACCCCGAGGACCCGGAGCGCTGACAGACCGTGTTCGGCAGTTGCTGCCTTCTGGTCGAGAGGCAGCTGAGCGGAAAAAAAGCCTGTGGTCTGGCTGTGCATAGGGTAAAGGAACGATCCTGGCAGGGGGCCTTCGTTTCTCGTGTGCTCGATATGTTGCCATTTTACGCTGATGAGGCCCTACGGCGGGTCACGGTAAATCCTTGAAGGCCAATCTTGCGGAGTCCTGCTTTTGTTCGATCGCAATGAACAGCTTTACTTTCCCACCTCTATATACTGCAAACCCTGCCCGTTGAGTAGCCGCCAAGATGGTTGCGGCTGTCGAGGATGAGGCGGTTGCGCATTAAGCCCGCCAGGCGCAACCAGTCAACGGTTCTGCACTGAGGCCAGTCGATAGATCCCCGAGTTCAAACAAATCGAGTAGGAGGAGCTTGGCCTCCTCCTACTCGATTTCTCGAGTTCTAGCTACTGTTTCACAACTACTATCTGGCTGGAGGGATCCCAGGTAACTTTGGCTTTTAGCGCTTCACTGATGAATCTTAACGGAACCATTACCCGGCCGTCTACTATGGTAGCTGGTACATCTAGGGTAACGGGCGTGCCATTTACCGTTGCCTCCGGGCTGTCGACTGAAAGTTGAATGTGAATGTCAGCCCGGGTTACGGTAACCTGCCTATTATTCCCGTCCCAGGATACCTGCGCTCCCAGGCTTTCTGCCAGGGCGCGAAAAGGGACCAAAGTGCGTCCTTCTAGAATTTGCGGTTGTACATCGAAAGCGGGCTTTTTCCCATTTACAAAGACCTTGACGCCTTCCCTGTTCAGTTTCTGATAGGTTTTGCCTAAACGTTTGAAGATGTCCGGGTTATCAGGGTTAAGGGAGGCGGCCTTCTCGTACTTCTCCAGGGCTTCTTCCAGTTTACCTTGTGATTCCAACAACTCTCCTAACATTTCGTAAACACCATAATCGTCTGCTTCCCTTTCTGCCATGGTTTGGAGCAGTTGCAATGCTCCTTCTTTATCCCCCTGATGGTACATGCTGGCGGCTAGCAGCACGCGGGCGTTCTTATTGTCTGGCTCTAGGGCCAAGAGCTGGTTGGCCGCTTCGGCTACTTTATCCCATTCGCCCAGAGCGGCGTATGCCCTGGCGAGGTCTTCGTAGGCACCCGTATCCTTCGGGTCTTTGGATAATTTTTCTATGGCCCTGTTTAGTTCTTCCCTAATTTCAGCCAGTTTTTCGGCAGCTTTTTCTGTTTGCTGGTTTTGTCCTTCGTCCAAATCTAGTTCCAGATCTTCATTCTCGTTCTGATTTTCTTCACTGTCAGCTTCTTCGTTTTTTATCTCCTCCGTATCTTCATCTTCATTCTCGTCCCTATTTCCGGCCTTGTCCTCATCCTTAACGTGCTGGTTATCTCCAGGCCTTCCGGTGCTGTTTACAGCACTAAAACTGATAACAGGATCCGCTGACGACACGGTGGTGGGAGAACTCGACAAACGGCTGTCGGTGCTGGCCATGGCTCTGCCAACTGGGTATATTGCCACAAGAAAGATACCTAGCACCACCATGACCAAAATCTGTTTGAGCGGATTGTTCATCATGCGCGTCTCTCCTTTGCCACTTTTTTGATCTGGCGGGTGCCTTTTGCCCCTTCAGATTCTTGGGGGAAAAAGGAAAATTTCGGGGCCCCCCGCCAAAAGAATTTCTTATTTATTGCTGATTTGCGTCCTCATCATGCGCGTCTCTCAGTCTCTATTCATGGTTTCAGTGCTTCTCTGCATCGGTATCCGTATAGTGCTCCGGCGAAGGGTGCCGGTTCCGACTCCTTTAGAGGAACCGCGTTTACTGCCGGCGCGAAACCGGTTCTTGGACATCTCATTTCCCGTCAGGTCAACTTCAAAAACCGGTCCTGGCTCTAAATCCGGATTTTCCTGTGGTATAGCTTCGTCTTGTTATGATTATAAGTACCGGTATAGGTAACCCGAGCGTCATCCACCGATTGTTTTCCTATTAATAATATCGTGCACTCCGATGGCGCTTTGAAGAGGAAGGATTGATGAATAGCCCATGAGAGAAGCTTGGCGGAGGGTAAGTTCAGCGAACACGAACGAGGACAGATTCGCGGGCTCTCGACAGTCGTTGGCATGGACGGACCGGATGCCTATCAGGACGTGACAGGTAGCGATAACAACACGGCTATGGCCTGAGACTCCAGGAGTTTTACGGCTCAATAGAAAAGATTTAACCGCCATCCGACGGAGAAAGCGGACGCGGAGTTTGCTAAGGAAAACTCATCAGAGGAAATGAGAAGTTCTCGTAGAAGATAGTGGTGGCTAATGAATTGTTGCTAAGACTCGTGGTTTAAGACAGCTAGAGATTCCTGACAGGGAGGCATGTTTGCGCCTTAAGGCTGGTACAGGTAGCGAAGATGTCATAGTGCAGACTGCCTAAGAATAATCAAGGTAGGGAGATTGTCATATGAACGACTACTACCGCCTGCTTGAGGCTGTCTTGAATCATCTACCAGAGGGAGTAGTTATAGTTGACAGCCAGGACAGAGTAGTGTTCATGAACAGAGCCGCTGCTCAAGTGAGGCAAGCGGATCCTACAAAAATTCTAGGCAGGAGTGTTGTACTATGCCATTCGGAGCAATCCCACGAGAAGGTCAAACGGGCTCTGCAATATCTGAGGACGATGAGAAGTGATCATCTGACCAGGATGGTCGTCGACAGCACGCGGAACGCCTATTATGAAAACGTTTACTTTCCTCTTTTCAGCGAAGACGGTGAATACATGGGAACTGTCCTTCTGACTAAGGACATTACGGCCAAGAGGAACCTCGAGATTGAGAGGGCACAGGACTTACAAAGGAAGGAGGAGAAGATCGAGGAACTAACGGATAAACTCAATCAATTATACTCAGCCTCTCTGTTAACGCTGGTACGTGTACTCGAATGTAAGGATAGATATACTGCGGGGCATTCCGAACGAGTTTCGGAAATGGCTTCCAGACTGGCTGAAGCATTCTGGGGGGGTAGGGAAGAGACTGACTGACACGATCCTTGCTGCCAAGCTCCACGACATCGGCAAAGTCGGAATTCCTGAACATATCCTCAATAAATCTGGCCCTCTAACGCAAGAGGAATACGAACAGATCAAGAGTCATCCTGGCATCGGTGAGGCAATCCTGTCACCCATTGAGCGACTAAGGCCAATAGCGAGGATAGTACGTCACCATCATGAGAGGGTTGATGGTGGAGGATACCCTGACGGGTTGAGAGGAAAGGATATCCCGGTGGAATCTCGGCTTGTTGCCATCGTCGATGCTTTCGACGCCATGACTTCAGCGCGCCCATACCGTGGTGCCATACCTGCAGAAAGAGCAGCAGAAGAAATCAGAAAGAAGATGGGCAAACAGTTTGACTCTGACTTGAGCGCTTGCTTCCTGGATCTATTTGACTCGGGTCACATTTGAGACTAATGCATAATGATGTCTCAGAACGCTACCACAGGCTCCCAGCTACGCGGAGTAGGGTAAAATTTTAGGAGTAGTGAGCAGACCTACCGTTGGCGATCGAAAGGAGAAGCAATCTCCTATCGAGTTCAATCTATCCTGGCGGACTGGCGAAG
>DUMF01000020.1 GCA_012840015.1 Bacillota bacterium | reverse complement strand
GGAGAGATGAGATTGAGCGGTTTTCGTGGCATAGAGATCGGCAAGTCTGCAGTTTCCGCACATCAGCTGGCGCTGGAGGTGGTTGCCCAGAACGTAGCCAACGCCAATGCGCCGGGGTATTCGCGGCAGGTGGCGAAGCTCAAGCCTCTCGATGCCCAAGCCTCTCCTTGGGGCACCGTCGAAAAGTTCTCCGGTAGGGGCGTGGATGTGGAGAGAGTAATAAGGCTGAGAGACGCTTTCCTGGACAAGCAAATCCGCCAAGAGACGAGTGCATTCGGAGAGGCTAGTGCCAAGTTAAACAATCTAAACCAGATACAGGTAGTTATGGATGAGCTTTCAGACACAGGTATCAGGGCGAGGCTCGACGAGTTTTGGGACTCCCTACACGAACTATCGCTTTACCCGGAAAGTCTGAGCGTCCGTGGCGCTCTGGTGCAACGCGCTCTGGCGTTGTGCGAAGCCTTCAAACACACTGTGAACTGGTTGGGTCAATTACAGCAAAACGTGAGTGAAGAAATCGAGGCGAGTGTCTCCAGGATAAACGACATAGGGAGACAGATCAAGGAGCTAAACGAGCAGATCGTCAGGGCTAAGGCTAGAAGCGAGACGCCTAACACGCTCGAAGACAAGCGCGACTCTCTCATCGATGAGATGGCGGAGCTCGTTCCCGTGGATGTTACGACGCTGCCGGAAGGGGCAACCATTGTTAAAGTGGCGGGTGTACCGCTTGTGGAGACGGATTTCGTCAGGGAGCTTTCGTTTTCAAAAGCTGGGCCTGGTGGTTTCCCCATTGTGACGTGGGGAATCGAAGAGAACCCTCTTCAGCCCGTGGCTGGCAGGTTGAAAGGATTACTCGAGGTCAGGGACCAGGCGATCACGTCCTATATAGAGAACCTGAATGAGCTGGCCCGCAGCATAGTCGCGGAAGTCAACGCAGTCCACAGAGAGGGTTTCGCCCTAGACGGTACCACCACGGGTTTAGACCTCTTCACCATTGGTACCGGAGCTGCAGAAATGGGCGTGGTGCAGGATATCGTGCAGAACCCGTCTTTGCTAGCTGCTTCTCGAAACGGTACTCCCGGAGACGGTAGCAACGCGATCCGGATGGCGGCGCTGAAGCAGGATAAATTGATGGCAGGGGGCTCCGCGACATGGGATGATTTCATCCGGAGCGTCACGGCCAGGTTGGGGATCGAGACCCAAGAAGCGAAGAGGGTTTGTGACAATCAAGAGCTCCTGGTCAAGGACCTTGAAAACAGGCGGCAATCTGTGTCGGGCGTGTCTATCGACGAAGAGGCCACGGAGATGATTAAACTTCAACACGCATATGCGGCGGCTGCCAGACTGATCACTACATGCGATGAACTGCTTGATGTCTTAATAAACCGCACGGGCGTAGTTGGACGGTAAAGGAGGGAGTCCGATGAGGATTACAGGTACGGTAAGCATCAACAATCTTCGTTATAACCTGGAGAAAGTCGGGGAGAGGCTCTCCCAGGCGCACGATATGCTTTCGAGCGGCAAGAGCATCACGAGGCCCTCGGACGACCCCCGAAAAGCCATGACGGTGCTGTACGTGAAGAACCTCATCGAGCATAACCGGAGGTACCAGAACAACATTCAGGACTCTCTGGATTGGCTGGAAGCCACCGACCAGGCACTGGACGACATCGGAAAGGCGGTACAGGACATTCTGGAAGCTGCAGTAACTGGAGCGAATAATACGCTGCCGCTGGAAAGCCGCCAGAGCCTGGCCCTCAAGTTGGAGCAGACTCTGCAGCATCTGGTGCAGGTGGCGAACTCCGAAACAGGGGGCCGCTATCTTTTTGCGGGGCAGAAGACTCTCACCGAGCCCTTTAGCTTCAACCAGAGTCTCCTTAGTGTTTCGTATTCGGGCGACGAAGGACGGCTGGTCAGAGAAATCAGCCAAGGTGCTACCATTGGGATTAACATAACGGGCAGCGAGCTTTTCGGCCCAAACATGGAGCTATTCGCGCACGTGAAAGCATTGAGAGATGCCATCCTGAGTGCGAACGTACCCGTGGTGGAGGCGGAGATGGCGCACCTGCAATCGGATTTAGATACTGTCCTACGCTATCGAGCGGAAGTGGGTGCCCGAATCAACCGGCTCGAACTCACGCTCCAAAGGCTGAAAGATACTGAGATAGAGTATACGCGGCTGCTTTCAGAGAACGAGGACGCAGATATCACTGGCGCCATGGTCACTTTGAAGACCGAAGAAATGGTGTACAGGACTGCACTGGAATGCGGCGCTAGGATTATCCAGCCTTCACTCATAGATTATCTGAAATAGCCCTTTCTTCAGGATTTAGAAGAGAAAGCAGAGCCCCCCTAAAAAAGGGGGGCTCTGCTTACGATAAACCTAGTGAGCGCGAAAAGAGCTTCCCCCGCGGCGCCGGGGAACGGGAGTGTAAGGGCGGCCACCCGTAAATTGGAGGCTAGGAGGGGAAACGAATGAGAATTAACCACAACATCAATGCGTTGAATGCCTGGAGGAACCTGACTATCACAGACGGGTCGCTA
Organism: Bacillota bacterium; assembly: GCA_012840015.1. Lineage (GTDB taxonomy): Bacteria > Bacillota > Sulfobacillia > DUMF01 > DUMF01 > DUMF01. The sequence continues at coordinate 67,344 of DUMF01000020.1, read as the reverse complement.
GCGAAGTCTCTTGAAAAGCTTTCTTCCGGTTACAGGATAAACAGAGCGGCCGACGACGCTGCAGGTCTCGCTATCTCGGAGAAAATGCGGGCTCAGGTCCAGGGCTTACAGCTGGCGCAGCGTAACGCCCAGAACGCCGTGTCCCTCATCCAAACAGCAGAGGGCGCGCTAAACGAAACTCACGCCATCCTGCTAAGGATGCGCGAGCTAGCCGTTCAGGCTTCTTCCACTACACTTCAAGCAGAGGACCGGAACGCCATCACGGCGGAAATGACGGAACTCAAAAAGGAATTGGCCAGGATCAGTGACACGACGGAGTTCAACGGAATCAAGTTGCTCAACGGAGACCTAGCGGTGAAGCTGGCCAACGTGGGTACCGGCATCGGGGTAGCCCAGGGTATCTCGAAGATAGATGTCAGCGGCGCTTTGACCAGGGTATACAGGTTGGACTATGTGGCGGTCGACAAGAAACTGACACTTACCAGACGAAATGCTACCAACACTGCCGACGAGGCCAGCGAGAGCATCGTCTTGGCTTCTTTGCCCACGGGGTATGATACAGTCGAGGTGAACTTCTCTAGCCTCGGTATCAAGGTCACTTTGAACGCAAATCTGACCGCGGACATCAGCTTGAACAACACATTTGAAGTTCAAGCATCTGGGACAGGTGTGGCCACGGTACTGATTGGTGCGAATGCTGGGCAGGAGCTCACGTTCAACATCGGAAACATGAGCGACGTTGGCCTCGGTGTAAATACGGTGGCCGTGGATACGGTAACAAACGCTGGAGCGGCGATAACCGCAATAGATGCCGCGATACAGACTGTGTCCAATCAGAGAGCCACACTGGGCGCGATTCAGAACAGGTTGGAGCATACCATATTGAACCTCGGTGTAGCCGCAGAAAACTTGACCGCAGCGGAGTCTCGCATAAGAGACGTGGACATGGCACTGGAGATGGCGGAGTTCACCAAGAACCAGATCTTGGTACAGTCCGGTACAGCAATGCTAGCCCAGGCAAACGTGCAACCCCAGGCCATCCTAAAGCTGCTGCAAGGCTAACAAATCCATATAGGTGGGCTGGCCAGGTCCCCGCTGGCCGGCCCAAACATTATGGGAGTGATATCCGGTGGATCCATTGAGACTGGGCGGCCTCATATCTGGGATGGATACCGAGGACGTAATATCGAAGCTCATGGCGATTGAAAGACGGCCAGTTGAGTTGCTGGAAAACCAAAAGGGGCAGCTTCAGGCGAAGCGGGAGGCCTGGAACAGGGTTAACACAGCGCTGGTTGCTCTGGACACGAAGCTCGAAGCCCTGCGCCAGGCGGACACCTTTTTGAAAACCAAGGCTACTGTCGGAGATTCTTCCGTCGCGCAGGTGAGCGTTTCCACGGGGGCCCCACTTGGTGAGAGGACGCTGGAAGTGCTGCAGTTGGCCAGGGCTCATGTGGTGGGATCATGGACTAAGCCCAGCGCCACAGATGCCTTGGGGTTGACCGGCCGGCCCGTGATCAACGGAAAGACGCTGGAGGTTGTGGCTTCAGACTCCCTCGAAACGCTGGCGACCAAGATAAACTCTCTGGGTGCTGGGGTCACTGCATCTGTGATCAGGGTAGACTCAACTAGCTTCCAGCTGGTGGTTAAGGCAAATCAGACAGGCGTTGCGAACAAAATCACTATGACCGACGACGGCGGCGTACTTCAGAGCCTGGGGCTCACTTCCAACACCCTCCAGGTACCTCTTGACGCGCATATCAGAATAGACTCAGTGGACGTGTGGCGCTCCAGCAATACCATTTCCGATGCCGTCAACGGGGTCACGTTCGAGTTGAAAGGGCTTGGCACCACTCAAGTCAAGGTCGAAATGGACGATGCGGCCGTCGTGAGCGCTGTGAAAGCCTTCGTGGAGGAATACAATAAAACCGTCGACGCGATTAACGCTGAAACTTCCTATGACTCTACTACAAAAAAAGCGGGTGCGCTTTTCGGAGAGATCTCTCTCTTAGGGCTGCAGAGCCAGATAAGGCGGATTTTGTCGGACGTGCGAAGCGGCGATGTCGGGATCACTACTGTAAACTATGCGGCAGGAGTGGGGGCAGGGGGGCACCTCAAGCTAGACGAGCAAAAGCTACTCGATGCGCTTCAAGCGGATCGGCATGCAGTGATGAGGCTTTTCGGCGCGGAGAGGGTGAACGTGGCTCTCGCATCCGCCGGAGCCCAAGCCGCTGGCCTGGATGACCTGGGCAACCCCAACGAATATGATAGCACTATATTTGCTGCGTCTGGGGCTATCAACGGCGATAAGTCAGCGGACCGATGGGGTACGCCTGGAGGAGGGTGGAACGACGCTACTTCAGGCATTTACCCGGACTACCTCCAGATCACTTTTGCTGGTCAGCGCACCATAGATACGGTCAACGTCTACACTCTGGATTCTTCTGTCTATCCGGCCGGCACATATGGGATCAGAGACTTCAGACTGCAGTACTGGGACGGCGTGACATGGGTGACCCTGTCCACGGTAACCGGCAATACCGCGGGTATGGTACAATGTCGGTTCAAAGAGGTGACCACGGACCGTATCAGGATCGCAGTGGATCGTGCTAACGGCACAGGCGATTATTCCAGGATCACAGAGGTTGAGGTTTTCCAGAAGGATTCGGGTTTGGCTTCGGCCATCGGCGAAGCGCTTTCGGCGTTCACGGGAACAGGCGGTGTGATCAAGGGCAAGCAAGAGACCATCGACAAAACCGTGAACAGCATAAACCAGCGCATTGAAACCTGGCAGCGCAGGCTGGAGCTCAGGGAACAGACGCTGAGACGTCAGTTCAATGCGATGGAGGTCGCCCTAAATAAGCTCAGGAACCAGAACACCTGGCTCAACATGCAATTGTCTAACTTGATAGTTGCTGGTGATAATAAAAAATGGTGAGCCCATATGAGCATTACAAGAAGGTGCAGGTTCAAACGGCGACTCCGGCGGAACTGATTATCATGGCCTATGACGGAGCAGGGGTCTATCTGGCCAAGGCACGAGAGGCGATGAAAGCGGGGGATTTCGACAAAGCTAGGGAAGCCATTAAAAAGGTGCAGGCTATCGTGGGTGAACTCACGGCGTCGCTGGATCCCGCCGCGGGTGAAATCGCCGTCCACCTCTCGAGACTGTACGGCTTCATCAGCGAGCGTTTAGGTCGGGCCAGCGCCGCGAAAGACCCGCGCTTTCTGGATGAGATCGCCAGAGTGCTTGGTGTGTTGAGAGAAGGATGGTGTGGCTGTGCCAGAAACGCCCCTAAACAGTGAGGATGTGATTTTCAAGCTCCGTCAGATGCTTAGCCTTGCCCAGGGGCAGCTCAGGGCAGTCAGGGCCGGGGATGCGGAAGGCTTTGAATCGCTTACCATGCAGAGGGAGAGCCTGCAGAGAGAAATCGACGCTGCTTTGAAGCTGCACTCGGGCCACCGGTTCCAGGCGGATCCTGCAGCGCGGATATTGCTGGTGCAGATCAATCAAATAGACCGCGTTTGCATCGCGGAAGCAGAGAAGCTTACGGCCGATACTCGAAAGGCGCTCAAGGACGCGCAGGCCCACCTGGATTGGTCCAGGTGGCACAGAGCAGTACGACCCTCTCTGGTGGACACCATGAAATGACAGCTACTTCGACAACCCGCGACAACTAACAGAGATATCCACAATCCGAAACCCCGTCTTTCCAGGTTATCAACAGAGTTAGTCACACTATCCACAAGTTCCATCGTTCCAGAAGTCATTCCGGAAGCAGTTCTGTGTCGAAAAACCCTAAATCAAAAAGCCCCGGCTGCTGCCGGGGCTGGAGTTCGCTAGTCAGGCCACCTTCGTCACGTTTGCAGCTTGAGGGCCCTTCGGTCCCTGTACGATTTCGAACTCAACCTTATCTCCTGCCATCAGGGTCTTGAATCCTTCTGCCTGAATCGCCGAGTAATGAACGAATACGTCTGGACCGTCCTCTCTCTCGATAAATCCATAGCCCTTTTCCGCACTGAACCACTTAACCGTGCCTTGCATTAAATCTATTCCTCCTAACAATTTGCAGTACGAGCTCGAAGCTCAAAGCGACTATATCACTTGGAGTCAGCGAAGTCAAACATCTTTTGGCGTTCATATTGCGGATGCAGGGCGTATATCACTTACTCATAGTTACGATGTTTGAAACGCCCAAGTTAGGTAGGAATAGCGTGGTTAGCACGCTGGGCCCCGATCAGGGTAGGCCTCCGTCTAAAACTGCGGCAAGCGTAGCTAATGCTTTCTCAATTGTAAGCCGGTCCTCGATGCTCAGTGTTTCCAACCGCTGCGTGAGCTTCTCTATCAGGCTTGCACGAGCGGATTCAAGCAGGGCGCTTCCTTCGGCGGTAAGGTTAAGTACAAGACGGCGCCTGCTATCAGGGTGGTTTTGACGCGTGATGAGACCTCGCTCTACGAGCCTGTCAACTATTCGCGACATAGTGGGCAGAGTGACGCCAATGTGCTCTGCTACTTCGGATAACGAGGCGTCTGGCTGTCTCCCTACGCGTGCGAGGGTGCGGAACTGGGGAACCGACAGGCCGTTCTTGTATCCCCGACGCATCTCTGCCCTTATATGATCCATGATAAGCGGAACCAGCTCCATTACTTGGCGGGCACACGCGCCTGCCGTTCCAGCCGCGGAAGGAGCACCGCTACCTGGAAGCCCTTGCCTGAATTCTGCCATTAAGCTTTCTCCCTCTAAATATTGTACGTACTAATAGTAGTGTTCCTTTCGTGGATCGTCAACTAAACCTGCCTTGGGGGACAGTTGCGGCATAAGCGAGCTACAACCAGCCAGGGGGAAAACCCCTTTGACGACGATTATGGTTTGCACGATGTTCTTACGGGGGAGCCCCGTAACTTCTTCCGGCCATTCCCAGGCGACTACCACCAACGGCTGGGGCGGCCATCGTTCCGGCTGAAACGCCAGTATCGCTTAACCGACAGCTGCTGAGGCAAGTATCCTCATCCTAGCTATGCCAGCCTGATTCATGACTGGATGAATCGTCACCAGGTTGGTCAAGGGGGTTCAGCGTTTTCGTGACCGCACTCGCAGCATGCAGCATCAGGAAGCGGTTGCTTGATATGACCAAGGTCCTGCATCGGCGTACGCGTGAGGCGTACAGAAGTAAGGCGTACATTGGCGCTTGGGTAGTTGCGGGAGGTAGATAAAGTGTGGAAAAGGCTTGCGCTTAAGGCTGGGCTTAGAGCAGCCGGAGCGCTGTAGTGACATCCGCCGAGGAATTGGCGCGATCGGCTCTGCGGCGTGGAATTGCTCCACGGCGAAACGCTCACTGTGTGGAGTCTTGATATGCAGTCGTGCTCAGCAGTCTGGAGATGTCCCGCGCACGCGATCTGTCAGATGTGGACTTCCTCCACAATTTGTGTACTCTGGCTATGGAATTCCTCCGCGATTCTCGTTGCTATGCCGTAGAAACGCTGGAGCGTTGGTATACAGAGCACATCGTTTGTCGACTTCGGTTGGGCAGGTTCGCCGATCTCGACAATGAACTTCTATACTTGGGAAGAAGACCCTCGGCTTCAACGCCAAAGGGGATCTGCCGCCTTTAGTGTGCCATAATATTGCCCTGCATTCAGATCCTCGGACAGATCACCTTGCAGCTCAACTCGACAGCGCTTCGAACGATCATCGCGTCCGAGAACGATATGCCGTACTGCTTCCAAGGAGGTCAAAAAACGGCGCGGGTGGATACCGTTTTCGAAATAGTGGACGACTAACGCACGCCCTTTACTGTGAGTGGTGCCTAGCTGGGACTGGACCGGCGGTTCAGAAGAAGAGGCCGAGAAGATAGGCTAGCCCCGGACCCGGATCGTTCAGTTTAAATACGGCGTCTTTGATCCGCGGCGAGAGAATCCGAAGGGTCTCGCGGAGAGCATACTTAAGTGGGCTGGGCATCGTCTTGGCGTATTGTGTGACTGCGAATAGGTCTTGGATGAAGAACTTGATAGTCACGCCGTCGCGCTGCTCCGGTGCGGGGATGTCCAGCTCCCCATGCCTTTTGACCAGGTGGTAGTACAGCAACGGGAAATCCACTCCGGCTTCCACGGCTAGAGCGAGGCTACCCCAAAAACGGGGGTTGATCTCGAGCAGTTTGAATTGCGCATTCTGCCCCATACGGAAGTCCGCCATGGCAACCCCGTACCAATTCAGAGCGCTGCAGATCTTACTGAGGGAGCTGACTAACTGCGGTATGGCTTGACTTACAGCATAGGAAGTAGGCCCTCCCTCTTTGGGACGTTGGCGCAGACTCTTGTATGTAAAGGCGGCTACAACTCTGGAGGACTTATCGCAGAGAACTGCGGCGCCATAGTCTTCGCCTGGGAGGTATTCTTGCACCACAGGGAACGGCTGGGCGCTGTGGATCTCGAGATAGCTTTTGGCGAACTCATCGGCGTCCCGGACGACACGATAGCGCTTGTGCGTCGGCAGATGTAGCTCTTCGCCGTACCTGTACTTGACGATTGCCGGATAAGTCAAACCTCGTGCCCAGGCTTGGAGCTCCCGCTGAACCACTTGGGATGGCGCATCAAGGTCAACCTGTCGCTCGGGATGGAATGTCTCAGGTACCGGTATGCCGAGCGCCTTTGCCAGCTCGTTAAGCTGGGCTTTGTCGTTTGCGAGCTGAATCGCGCTCAGCTCGGGCAGTGCCACCTTGGAACGAAAAGTCTCGTCAGCCGCGAGCCGGGCGGCGCAGTAAACCGAATTGCCTGAAACCGGAAATACCGCATCCACTTTGGCCGCTTCTTCGGATAATCGCTCAGGAAGCTCATCACACAGAATCCTTTTCGCGGTATAACGCGAGTAAAAACCCAACGCTGGCCGTTTCAGGTGTTCTCTTGTCTCGAGCGCTCTTACACTGATTCCGGCGCGCCCCAGAGAACGTATGATTGGGAGGCTCATGATGAGTCTGGCGTCGGTGACAAGGGCGCTAGCCATTTTCTATGCTTTCCACCGCCGCAAGCGCTGCCTGCCATCTGGGTACGGGCCGTGACGTCTCTCGCGTTGTTATACCTGCGAAGCTCGCGGCCTTTTCGGGAACCATGCGCAGCAACATACCCACAGTCAACTGGTCACGGCAAAATGAACTGAGGGTATCTTTATATGGCAGCCACTGTAGCATTTCTCCCACGAGGCAGGGCTGCTCCGGCCTGAAGGTGTTGTCGGGGTATAGGACGGGCAACCCTTTTGCTTCGAGATGCCGAACCGCTGCGTAAGCAGGATGCGATGGCCCTATATCACGATAAGGCGAAACGGCAAGGAGTTGCCCAACCGGGATCACCTCGTAATCATATCGTTTGAGTAAGGCCAGCTGCTTCGGTAGGGCCTCTACGATCGGTGCCTGTAGGGACATGTTATACCCATCCTTCTGAAAGATTATTTGGCCATTCAAGCAATCCGGGTCTTCTTCCAGTGCCTTTTGCATCGGTGTCACCATCTTTTCCACTTCGTCGGCGGGGTCTCCTGTAGCGGCTCTCCACCCTCCGCCATCGAAGCTGGCAGCCAGGTACTGGTAACCAAGCGCTTCATAGGCATCGTATGAGAAATGACCATCGGGGATCCTGTCGATATAATGGGGAGGCCTTCCGAGCGTCATGGAGAAACCGAACTCCTCGCTCACCAGCGTATGAAGCCTCTTGAGGTCTGTGATCACTTCCTCGATAGTGCGGAAATAAGCGCGCGAGCCGTAGATTATGGGTTGCGGCCCAAAGGCCATGTGGCGGTAGCCGTGATTGGAGAGCTCATGTCCTGCCATGAGAATCTTTCTCACTAAGTCCGGCTGGTTTGCGACACCGGCCAATTGGTCTTGACCGAATTCCGGGTAGTGATCGTATTTCTTGCCGCTCCAGGTGAAGCTGCCAGGCTTTCCGGCTTCGTCCGGATAGTTTTCGGCGGTACTGCCGATTACGTCGAAGGTTCCCTTCGCACCGTAATGACTCATGACCTCGAGGATGAGCTCGGTGATTCCTCGCCCCGAATACGGTCGGGCGGGAGCGACGGTGGGCCCGTCATCGAAGGTCATGGATACTAGCTTCCGCTCTGCAGGCGGATATACTCGCTCGATTCGCCTGACACGGGACATAGGCACGTATGTATTTCGCTGCTTCCAACGCTTCCAGGCCCGATAGGCTCCTCGAAGGGTGGAGTAGAGGTCCATCTGTATCACCTGACTCCCGTTATACCACGGGAGGTTCGGGTATACAACCTTTCCCTGGAAGCTGCGGTTGTGGGTCCGTGGCCACGGGTGTTAGAATGCTAGACGGGTGATAGCGAAATTGCTGGGCTTTCTTAAGAAGTTCTTCGATCAAAATGATAGAGAGCTAAGAAGGATATCGGGCATTGTCCAGCGCATCAACGATATAGAACCCACTGTGCAGGCGCTACCTGACGAAGCGCTCAAGGCGAAGACTGGTGAATTCAAGGAGCGCCTCTCAAGAGGAGAGACGCTCGATTCTATCCTGCCTGAAGCTTTCGCTGTAGTCAGGGAAGCTGCACGCCGGACAGTTGGGATGCGTCATTTCGACGTGCAATTGATCGGTGGTGTTGTACTGCACGAAGGCAATATAGCCGAGATGAAGACGGGTGAAGGGAAGACGTTGGTAGCCACCTTACCGGCGTACCTCAACGCTTTGACCGGGCACGGGGTGCATATCGTTACCGTTAACGATTACCTAGCCAAAAGGGACAGCGAGTGGATGGGCCAAATTTACAAATTCCTCGGGTTGAGCGTTGGACTCATCGTACATGGAATGGATATCCCTACCCGCCAGCGCTCGTACGCCGCTGACGTGACATATGGTACTAACAACGAATTCGGGTTCGACTACCTTCGTGACAACATGGCGCTCCAAAAGGAGCAGATCGTACAGAGGGAACTCAACTACGCCATTGTGGATGAGGTAGACAGCATTCTCATAGACGAGGCCCGCACCCCGCTCATAATCTCGGGCGTTGCGGAAAAGCCTGCGGAGCTTTACTACAAGTTCGCTAAAATAGCTTCGATGCTGAAAGCGGACGACGATTATACGGTGGACGAAAAAGCTCACAGCGTTGCATTAACCGAGCGAGGCATAGCTCGCGTGGAGAAAATCCTGGGTGTAGAGAACCTGTTCGGCCAGGAGAACATGGATCTGTCTCACTACATGCTGAATGCTCTCAAAGCGAAGGAGTTGATGAAGCGGGATAGAGACTACATCGTCAAAGACGGCGAAGTAGTCATCGTGGACGAGTTTACGGGGAGGCTGATGATCGGTCGACGCTATTCCGATGGGCTGCATCAGGCCATAGAGGCGAAAGAGGGAGTACGCATCGAGCGGGAGAGCCAGACTTTGGCCACGATTACTTTTCAAAACTACTTCAGGATGTACAGGAAGCTGGCCGGCATGACGGGCACTGCTGCCACGGAAGCGGAGGAATTCCGGAAAATTTACGGGCTTGAAGTTGTGGTCATTCCTACCAACAAGCCCATGATAAGACGGGATTATCCCGATGTAGTATACAAGACGGAACGAGCGAAGTTCAAAGCCATCGTGGATGAGATTTGCCGGTGCCACGAGAAGGGCCAGCCCGTACTGGTGGGTACAGTTTCCATCGAGAAGTCGGAGCGTCTTTCCGAGATGCTCAGCCGCCGCGGGGTGCCGCACCAGGTGCTCAACGCCAAATATCACGAGAAAGAGGCAGAGATCGTAGCTCAGGCTGGGCGATCGGGCGCGGTCACGATCGCAACGAACATGGCGGGCCGAGGTACGGATATCCTGCTAGGTGGTAACCCTGGTTTCCTGGCGCGTCAAAAGCTCAAGCAGGACGGTTATCCGGAGTGGGTAATCGCAGAAGCGGTTGAGCATGGGCCGGTCAATGACGAAAAGGTACGCGAAGCTCGAGAGAAATATCGGCAGTATTTCGAAGAGGCACGAAAAATAACCGACGCAGACCACGAAAAAGTGGTGAGCCTCGGCGGACTGCACGTAATAGGTACAGAGCGCCACGAAAGCCGGAGAATCGACAACCAGTTGAGAGGCCGCTCGGGTCGCCAGGGGGACCCGGGTAGCTCGAGGTTCTACCTGTCCCTCGAGGACGATCTCATGAGGCTTTTCGGTTCGGACATGGTCTCAGGTATAATGGACAGGCTGGGGATAGAAGAAGACGAACCTATCGAACACAGCTTGCTGAGCAGGGCGATCGAGACTGCACAGAAGCGTGTCGAGGCGCGGAACTTCGAGATCCGTCGCAACGTACTCGAGTACGACAACGTTATGAACAAGCAGCGCGAAGTGATATATGCCGAGCGACGCACCGTGCTCGAGGGTGCCGACCTGACGGATAAGGTGCTCGAAATGGCGAGGCGGGCGGTTACGGAAGCCGTGGACATATATGCATCGGAGAACGTGGATCCTGATGAGTGGGATCTCAAGGGCCTGATCGAGCACCTGCAAGGGATCTGCTTGAACAAGGAGTGCCAGCCGGAGGAGCTCAAGGGGCTGAGCAGGGAGAAGCTGAACGAGAAGTTGTACGACTTGGTGAAGCAGTCCTACGCAGAGCGGGAGGCACAGCTTGGTCCCGAGCTGATGAAAGAACTCCAGAGGCTGGTGCTCTTGCGAGTCGTTGACTCCAAATGGGTAGACCACCTGGATGCTATGGATGACCTGAGAGAAGGCATAGGTCTGAGGGCCTATGGGCAGAAGAGCCCGTTGCTGGAGTACCAGCTAGAGGCATATAACATGTTTGAAGAGATGATCAAGAGCATACAGTTCGAGACGGTACGCTATGTATTCAAATTAAATGTGGTCAAAAAGCAGGAACCCGTGCGCCGGCCGGTAGCGGTGCCAACAGCCGAATCCGGTCCAGCAGGACCACTAACGGGTAAACGTAAAATCGGGCGGAATGATCCGTGCCCTTGCGGGAGCGGGAAGAAGTACAAGAAGTGCTGTGGTAGACTCGCATGATGACTGGGGGGTCGTGTCTTGTACGAAGAGTTGATCAGAGAAACCGAAGTGATGAAAGAAAAACTCGACCAGATAAGGAGGTCTCTTTGACTGGGATAATAAGAAAGCGAGACTGGCCGAGCTCGAAAAGCAAATAGCCGACCCGGGGTTTTGGTCGGATCAGGAGAAGGCTCAAGGCATCGTGAAAGAGGTGTCCGCACTCAAGAAAGACGTAGAGGGCTTCGAATCTCTTCAAAAAAAACTTGCGGACATCCGGGAATTAGCGGAGCTTGCGGAGGCGGAGGGAGACGAAGAGATCGTAGACGCCCTGAGCCATGATCTTGCGAAATTGCGGGCGGATTTAAACAAGGCGGAGCTCGAGCTTCTGCTTAACGGCCCCTACGACTCACACAACGCCATAATGAGCTTGCATGCCGGAGCGGGAGGTACCGAGGCACAGGATTGGGTACAGATGTTGCTCCGCATGTATACGAGATGGGCAGAAAACCGGGGCTACCAGGTAGAGGTATTGGATATCCTCGAGGGAGAAGAGGCGGGCATCAAGAGCGTGACTCTCCTGATAAAGGGGCTAAACGCTTATGGTTATGCCCGAGCAGAGCGTGGGGTTCACCGTCTGGTCAGGATCTCGCCGTTCGACGCGGCGGCGCGCAGGCATACCTCTTTTGCCTCGGTGGATGTCATACCGGAGATAGAGGATGAAGAAGAGATCGATATTAAGCCCGAGGAAATCGAAATCGAGACATTCAGGTCCGGCGGTAAAGGCGGGCAAAACGTGAACAAAGTGGAAACGGCCGTCAGGATAAGACACATTCCCACCGGAATCGTGGTGGCATGCCAGACCGAAAGATCGCAATATGCGAACAGGCTACGTGCCATGAAACTACTTAAGTCGCGACTATTGGCGCTTAAGGAGGAAGAGCGCGAAAAAGAGCTTGCGCAGTTACGAGGACAACACGGCGAGATAGCCTGGGGAAACCAAATCCGCTCTTACGTGTTTCAGCCATACACTCTGGTGAAGGACCATCGCACGGGATTCGAGAAAGGCAATGTGCAGGCTGTGATGGACGGGGAAATCGACGATTTCATATATGCATACCTGCTAAGCAGGAGCAAAGGCGGCGATTCAGCGACGGTTCAATAAGTCGAGAGCCATTTGCACGTTTTGTCTGGCCAGAGGCACGAGGCGTTTGCGGGCCCTCTCAAATATCGCTCGTATCGATGCGGCGCGCGTGAGCATCTCCTCCACTGCGGAGACCACGTCGCGGGATTCCATGTCCCGGATAGAACCCGCACAAGGACACCCGAGCTCGTGAAGGAAGCTTTCCACTTTCGGGTCGTAAATGATGCCCGCTGTGGGAACACCTGCTGTGACTGCCAAGATGAGGGAATGCAGCCTCGTACCAAGCACTGCCTGACATTGGCCAAGCACGTAAAGTATTTGACCGGGAGTATAGTTGCCCCCCACCACGTAACCAGGCCGTTTCATGAGATTGGCCGCTTGGTGCGAAGGTGTCAGGTCCATCGCCCTGTGCATAGGGAAGAACACTATTTGTGCCCCGAAACGTTCCGAGATTTCGTCCAGAGCCTTGACCAACTCTGGCAGGAAATTCGGCCAACGCCTAAAGCTCCTGACCGATACGGCAAGCCGTGGACCCGGGTGGTCGGGAATGCCTTCGGTTCGAAAGAGCCATTCACAGCGCTCGGGCTCTAGCATAAAGGCGGGATCCGCCGTGATAATCGGCTGCCGGCTGACGCCGAGAGAACGCAGAGTATCGGCCGAATCACGATCTCTCAGCGTTATCAGGTCTACCGATTCCAGGACTTCCCTGGACAGTAGCCTTCCGAGCGGCATGTTGATCGGGCCAAGACCGTTTGCGAAAACCATAGCTTTGCCTGTAAACCGCTTCCCACACCACAGCAGGCCCAGATAGTAGAGCAGTGACCTCGTGCTGGTTACGTCCTGCAGGAGACTACCTCCGCCGAGCAGGAACATGTCGGAAGCTTTCATCTCTCGTATGATGGCGCGTGGGTCTGTACGGAGGATCGAACGTACGCCGTATGTGGCAGCCGTCAGCGGAGGGTTACTGGAAAGTACTGTAAACTCGAGCCCAGGTGCTACGCGTCTGAACTCTCCGAGCGTAGCCTGCAGTATGGCTTCGTCCCCCGTGTTGCCGAAGCCGTGATAGCCGGCGATGACGATCCTGGGCATGTGTTATCCCCTCCTCTCCAATATCTGTTGGTAAAACCGGACTGTCTTGGAAGCCATATCCGCAGCGTGGAAGCTGCGGATGGCCCAGTCCCTGCCGTTGCCCGCATAGGTGGCCGCTTCCCCGGGATTTGATATCAGTTCCAAGATGGCTGCTGCTAAGGAAAGAGGATCTGCGGGCTCAACGAGCTTTCCCGTGACCCCGTGTTGGACTACTTCCGGGATGCCGCCTACCCTGGTAGCGACAACCGGCAGGCCGCTCACCATGGCTTCGATCAGCGCGATCCCGAGACCCTCTTCGATTGACGGAAATGCAAATATATTAAGCCCCTGTAAGAAGCTGCTGATGTCGGAAACGTAGCCCGTGAGTTCAACGGAGTCTTCGAGTTCCAGTTGGCTGATCAGGCGCCTCAGACGTGTCTCTTCAGGTCCCGCCCCGGCTATGAAGAATTTGCATTGAGGATACTGCTTGACTACTACGGCTGCAGCGCGCACGAGGTACTCTTGGCCCTTCTCTGGGGTGAGACGACCCACGTTGCCGATCTTAGGTGGCTGCGATGTTCTGCTGGCAAGCTTAAACTCCGAGGGGTCCACTCCATTGTATATAACTTCGATCCGGTCTTCGGGATAGCCTTGCTGCTTCAGCAGCGAAGCTACGTACTCTGACACGGCGATCACTCCGTCCGACAGGGCGCGCTGCAGTCCTGCGCGAAGTTTGCTCCCTGTGCTCCCCCCGATCGGGTCAGGCGTATGCTTGGTGAAGACCACGGGCACTCCGCTCATGCGTGCCGCCAACCTGGCACTCAGGCTGGCGTGCGTGTGTACCAGATCGGGGCGTTCAGCGCGGATTATCCCTACCATTCGGGAGAAGCTTGGAAGATGCAGCGAACGATCTCTGCCAGGCAGTTGCCTCACATCGAAACCAAGGGCCCTGACTGCTTCTGCCAGAGGTCCTTCGGGGCAACAAACCACTGGGTGCACCTTCGACGTATATTCGGGACGCTTGAGTAGCGTGAGCAGGTATTTGCCCGCACCGGCGATGCTGTAGTCTGGTATGGCATGTAGTACCTTCACTTATTATCACCGCCGGTGAGAGCCATCAAACCCGAAAGTATCCCTGCTCCACACCAGAAGAAAAGCATGTTCTTTGGAGTATACCAAATGTGGTCGAAAAGGCCGTGGCCCAACTGCCCCGCGAGACCCGCAAGGAGCGCTATGAACAGTGGCTGTAAGCGTGCGTTCAGAGTATGCCGCCGGAGCTGACGGTATCCGTTGTAAAAGAGATCAAGGCAATACCAAGTGAAGAGAATCAGACCGGGCAGTCCAATCTCTACCAGCAGCTGCATGAAGAGATTGTGCGTATGCATGGCCGGAGTTCCGGCGATTTCGTAGCCCACGTATACCCGTGAGAAGGCGGGTGCGCCCAACCCGACTCCTGTAACCCAATAATCTCGTACCATCTGCCAACCCGCTTTCCAGATCGTCAGCCTGTACTTTGTGGTACTGTCTCCCCCCGTGAAGACACTTAAAGCGCGCACCGTCACTGACTTCGGCCCGAAAAGGACGAACACTACTATGGCTGAGGCAGCAACCCATAGGAACCGAGGCATCAGTACCGCTGCCATGAGCAAGAGCTCACCTGCAGTTGCAACCCATGCGCCCCTTGAGAAGGTGAATACCAGTGCCGTGCATTGGAGGGCCAGCGAGCCTGCTCCCCACACTCGTCGAAACGGGGATGCATTCCAGAGCAATGCTAAAGTGATAGGGATAGTGAGCGCTAGGTAATCTGCGAGCATCGTCGGGTTGTCGAAGGTTGAGTAGGCACGGGTTTTGATGATATCTGCCATCTCGTTGTCGATCCAGGCGATGGGTGTCTGAACCCCTGCCCACACCTGGTAGATAGCCAACGCGCTTACGGGGATCGCGGCCAAGGGTACGGTCCACACGCTTTCGGTCAGCATCTCGCTCGCAGCTGCTCTACGGCCAACGAAGTAGCCTGCGAAGCAGGCCATCCATATGCCCATAAAGATGATGCTTTGCTTGAACAACACCGAGGCAATGAGTGGGACGACGAGCCACAGAGCGAAGATTGAGAGGGGCGTCCCTCTGATATCCGCTTTGAGTTGTTCGCGATTAGTATATGCCAGCACCAGACCACCCACGAGGCCAATACCCAAGGTCACGGAGGTGGGAGCCACCGGCAGCAGTAAGAGGATTACGCCTAAAACCAGATTGGCCATCTACAATTCTTTACCTCGCTTTGGGGTTTAGCACTACGTCGACTACCGTGCTTTGCAACGCGAAAACGGTACCCTTGAGCGCAACCTGTGTGCCCACGCGAAGTTCGACCCCTCCCAGTGTCACGAGGTTCTCGGACACGATTCCGGAGCCGCGAAGGGTAATGTACATATCCTTTCGCTGGGTGGAAGTTGTTTCATATAATCTGCCGTCTGGGAGCACCGCCACGATATCAGCGGGTTCTACCTTCTTATCGACCACTACGCCCAGGTAGTTGTTCGTTTTGGAGTCCCGGACCTTATCCCCCAGTTTTACTGCGTTCACGCTGGCATCGCGCACGGCGGATACCAGGAAAGTAACCTCGATTTCCTTTTCTTCACCGGGTGCCTTGCCAACTACTTTCATGCCGAACCGGGCCCACGCCACCGCTATAATAGCGATGACGATGACTACCGCCAGGAAGTCTATTATCCTTATCAGGCCAAACAGCCGACCTTTGTCGTCGATGACTTTCATTTTCTTTCACCCCCGTCATGGCTTTCCAGCAACGCCGAGTAAACCTGAATGACCTGCTGTGCTACTTCCCGTACCTCGAGATTCTCCCTGACGAAGCGCAAACCAGCAGCACCGAGTTGCTCAGCTTTATCTCCCGTGATGATCTGTTCTATAGCGGCAGCCAGATTTTCCGGAGTGACAGGCGCTCCTTCACGCCGGGCAGTGAAATTGGCTAAGGCCACTTCGCGCATTTTTTCTTCTGTCAGGATACCCCCGAACCCACCTTCTCCTGCAATCACTACGGGCTTTGCACAGGCCATCGCTTCCATGGCCGCCCTGGCCACTCCCACGAAGACGTCCCCGAGGAGAAGCAATGCAGAGGTGTCCAGCCTGCCCCCCGTAGCTATAACGGCGTTGTAGCGCAGCCGCTCGTTCATGTCAAGAGCTGCCTGCTTGACTCTCGAAAGCTGGTCTCCGTCACCTACGATGAGTAACTGAACCGGGCGGTTCAGCGACGCGGAAAGGCGTGGCATGGCCCGAATGAGATTCAACGCCACAGAAGCCATGTTGCCGTGGAGCCGGCTCACGTGGACTACCACCGAAGCCTCGTTCAGAATACCTAGTTGTTGCGCCAGAATGTCAGGACGCTTGCTGGGCTTGAATTGTTCCGTGTCTATACCGTTGGGGATTATAATTACGGAGGCAGGCTTGAAGCCAAACTTGGTTACGAGGTGCTCCTTGACGTCCTCGCTGACGGCGATGGTTCTGTCACCCGGCACTGTGACCAGGTTCCATGGGAAACCCGAGGCGTATACTCCGTGATAAGTTACGACCACCGGTATTCGTGCCTTTCGGGAGACCATGTTGCATACCCAGGCGGGTATGCGCGCGTGAGCGTGCATGAGCTGTATCTGGTTGGTGCGGCAGAGCTGGTGGATGGCGTGTACCGACCGCAGTACCTTGAAGGGGTTTCGGCTGTTCAGGGACACGATTTCGTGTGGGATCCCAGCAGCGGTCAGCTCGTGGACGAGGCGGCCGCCTCCGGAGGCGACTACGACGCGATGGCCGTCCCGCAAGAGTTCCTTGGCGAGGGTGACGACATGAGTCTCAGCCCCGCCCAGGTCGAGAGACATCGCTGCAAGAAGCACCCTATAGCTCGAATGCATTTTACCACCTTAGAATAGCTTGGATAGACTAAGAAGGAATCTACCCCAGTATAGCATCGGGTTTATGCGGGAGCAACCGACGTGCTGATCGTGAGTTGCGTGGGAGATGAGGATGGACAAGGCTGAAGTGCTGGACATCGGGTTTGACATCGTGGACCTGGAAAACGCGGTGAAGGCAGTCACCAACATGGCACTATCCGGGGAGCCACACGTGGTGATTACCGCTAATCCCGAGTTCGTCTATAGTTTACACCACACTCCTCGCCTAAGAGAGCTGCTCGACCGGGCGGATATGGTAGTAGCCGACGGAAGTGGGGTCGTCATCGCATCCAAGCTGCTGGGGTGCCCGTTGCCTGAGCGCGTGCCAGGAGTTGACCTCGTGGAAGGCGTGTTGAATACGGGGCAGGTCAGCGAGGTATACCTGCTGGGTGGAAAGCCGGGAGTTGCGGTTGAGGCTGGAAGGAATCTGCAGGGCCGGTTCCCTCACGTACATCTAGTGGGCACGCACCATGGCTATTTCGGCATTGAAGAGGAGGCAACTCTCATTGCAGAAATTGCCGGTTCGGGGGCACAGCTATTGTTGGTGGGGATGGGTGCTCCTAAACAGGAAATGTGGCTCCTCGAACATAAGCACGAATTGAAAGTGCCCGTGATGATCGGCGTGGGGGGAAGCCTCGATGTCTTTGCCGGGCGGGTTAAAAGAGCACCTGGTTGGGCACAAAGGTCTCACCTCGAATGGCTCTACAGGATGGTTAGCGAGCCCAAGCGATTCTACCGGCTGCCACGTCTGCTTTGGTTTGCGGAGCAAGTGCTCACTTCTAAGATTACAAAAAGCGCTAGGAGTTGATGCTATTGGAATTGGACTACGATCTGATGCGGCGAAAGGCCCGGGTCATCAGAAGGCATGTCATCGAGATGATTGGTGAAGCCGGTTCGGGTCATCCGGGAGGGTCGCTTTCGTGCGCGGATATCCTGGCTGCTCTGTATTTCGGTTTGATGCGTTTGGATCCGAGTGCGCCCGACTGGGCAGACAGAGATCGCTTCATCCTGTCTAAGGGACATGCCGCACCGGCTCTCTACGCGGCACTGGCCGAACGGGGGTTTTTCCCCGTGGACTGGCTGAAGACGCTACGGAAGCTGTCGTCGCGCCTTCAGGGCCATCCGGATATGAGGAAAACCCCTGGCGTAGAGGCATCGACAGGTTCGCTCGGGCAGGGACTCTCCTTTGCGTGTGGGGTAGCGCTCGCAGGAAGGTTGGATGGGTCGGAGAGGGTAACCTACGTTTTGCTTGGAGATGGAGAATGCGAGGAAGGCCAGGTCTGGGAAGCGGCGATGGCGGCCAGTCACTATAAGCTCAACAGGCTGGTGGTTTTCGTGGATCACAACGGCTTGCAAATCGATGGGCCGGTGGAGAAGGTGCTTTCCCCGGAGCCTCTGGAAGACAAGTGGAAAGCTTTCGGATGGGATGTACAACGGATAGACGGGCACGACGTGAAAACGATCTGTGGGGCTGTCAGAAGCGCATTGGAATCGCCCTGGCCCAGACCTCACTGCATAATAGCGGATACGGTGAAGGGCAAAGGGGTCTCTTTTATGGAAGGCCAGGTAGATTGGCATGGGAAGGCACCGAACCAAGAACAGGTCCGGATGGCCTTGAAGGAGTTGGCGGCCGATGAGGAAAAATGAGGTGGCAACCAGGGAAGCATATGGGCAGGCTTTAGTGGAGCTTGGGGCAGAGTTCCCGGAGATCGTGGTGCTGGATGCGGACCTGTCCAAGTCAACCATGACTGCCAAGTTCGCAGCGGCCTACCCGGACAGATTCTTCAACATGGGGATCGCGGAAGCGAACATGATGGGGGTAGCGGCGGGTCTTGCGGCTTCCGGCAAAATCCCCTTCGCGAGTACCTTTGCGGTTTTCGCAACGGGCAGGGCTTTCGACCAGGTGAGGCAGTCCATAGGCTACCCTGGGCTGAACGTGAAGATCGCGGCGAGCCACGCTGGCGTGACGGTGGGAGCTGACGGGGCATCGCACCAATCGATTGAAGATATCGCGCTGATGAGGACTATACCGGGCATGACGGTCATCGTACCTGCCGACGCTTCGGAGACCCGTGAAGCTTGCAGAGCCGCGGTGCTTCACCGGGGGCCGGTGTACCTCAGGCTTGGACGGCAGCCCACCCCAGTCCTGCGGGAGAAGTGGGGCTTCCAAATCGGGCGTGCGACCCAATTGCGCGACGGGACTGACGTGACGATCGTGGCGTGTGGGGTTATGGTAAATGTGTCGTTGCAGGCGGCTACTCTCTTGGAGGATGAAGGGATATCCGCAGAGGTGCTGAACATGTCCACGCTCAAGCCGTTGGACATAACAGCATTGCTGGAGGCTGCGAGGCGGACGGGGGCCCTCGTTTGTGCCGAAGAACATTCAACGATCGGCGGCCTGGGCAGCGCTGTGTCGCAGTACCTGGCATCGGAATACCCTGTCCCCGTGAAGTGCGTGGGCATCCGGGATAGCTTCGGGCAATCGGGCAGTGCCGCCGAGCTTATGGAATTTTACGGGCTGACGCCCCAAGCTGTGGCGAAAGCTGCGGTGGAGGCAGTCGGCATGAAACGACGCAAATGACACCCAGTCTCTGTAAGATCCTTGTAACATCCTAAGAAGAGGATTTGGGCGAGATTGTGTCGAAAAGGGGATTACTGGAGTTGGTGCCATGGGTCCCCTTATTCGTTTTGTAGACGTGACAAAAGTTTATGAGAACAACTGCACGGCGTTGCGTGGCATAAATCTGTCGATCGAAAAAGGTGAGTTCGTCTTCATAACCGGGGCGAGCGGAGCGGGGAAGTCCACATTGCTCAAGATGATATACGGAGAGGAGTTTCCTACCTCCGGTAGAGTAATCGTGGACAGTTGGGACGTATCTAAGATTCCAAGAAAGAAACTTCCTTATTTGCGCCGCTCGATAGGCGTGGTGTTTCAGGATTTCAAGCTGTTGCCTGATAGGACTGTTTTCGAGAACGTGGCCTTTGCCCTGAGGGTAACTGATGCCTCCAGATTGGCCATAAGGCGCAGGGTGCCAGCAGTACTTGAGCTGTGTGGCATCAAGGATAAATCGAATTGCAGGCCCGACGAGTTGTCCGGAGGAGAACAACAGCGGGTGAGCCTGGCGAGGGCACTGGTGAATAATCCGATACTTCTGGTGGCGGATGAACCTACGGGGAACTTGGATCCGGATACAGCTAGAGGCATATTTGCGCTTCTCGAAGACGTAAACGATATGGGCACAACCGTAATCGTAGCTACCCACGCCCAGGCCATGGTGGACCACATGAGAAAAAGAGTGGTCACCCTCAGGGACGGAATTCTCCAGGGCGATGAGGCTAGGGGGATTTATAGGGCGTGAGAAGCAGCACATGGGCGTACATGGCTGGCGAAGCGTTAGCCAGTCTTCGCCGGAATAGATTCATGACGATAGCTTCGATTACGACGGTAATGCTCTGCTTACTGGTACTGGGCGCGGTTTATACGTTCACATGCAATGTAGCTAAGCTCGCCGAAGTCGCCGAAGCACAAGTGGAGATACGGGCCTATCTGTCCCCTAAAGTGGATGAGAAAGCGCTACGCGCAATCCAGGAACAGTTGAAACAAATTCCAGGAATACAGTCCTTCGAGTATATCTCCAAGGAAAAGGCGCTGGAACGAATGAAGCAGCAATTTGGCGACAAAGAGGGGCTCCTGGACGGTATAGACAAGATTAACCCGCTCCCCGCGTCGTTCGAAATAAAGGTGGCCGAACCATCGATGCTCTCCGGAGTGGCGGAAACGGTTAAGGCGCTAAGCGGGATTGACGAAGTAGACTACCAGAAAGAGCTTGTGGACAAGCTTTTACTCGTTACTCGTACGATGAGATTTGGGAGTGTACTGGTCGTCGTAGGGCTTGGGGTGGTAACGATCTTCTTGATAGCGAACACGATTCGTTTGACGGTCTACGCGAGGCGGAAAGAAATCGCCATCATGAAGCTCGTAGGTGCGACCGACTCCCTCGTGAGAATACCTCTTGTACTCGAGGGCGTGTTACTCGGAGTAGTGGGTGGAATCGCAGCGGGGCTTATCAACAACGTGGTTTACGCCTACGTGTTCAAGACGGTCAGCTCCTCGATGCCGTTTATCCCGCTTGTACTGCCGCAGGCAGTGAATGGGAAGGTGCTCGCGATTACCGCAGGTGCTGGAATCGTGATAGGCATGGTGGGCAGCGTGGTGTCTATGAGGCGCTTCCTGAGGATATAAGATTACATAGGTTGGGTGGTATGGGGCTGATGTTGCGAAGGATCGCCAGATACCCTTTGTTAGTGGTTATAGTGGGGCTCCTCGTTACGGGAGTGGTGCCCGGAGTCAACGGAAGGGTGAGGGCCAGCAATGAACTGGACCAAAAGCTCCAGCAGTTGCAGGAGCTCCAACGCAAAATAGACGAAGCGCAAAAAGCCCTGGAGCGGAATAAGGCAAATCAAAAGCAGGTGCTGGCTGAGCTTTGGCGCTTAGAGCAAAATATGGAACAGACCAAGAAAGAGTTGGATAATGTTTCTTCGCAACTTGACGTGGCTGTTGCAGAAGTCAAACAAGCGGAGCAACGCCTCGCGGACACCGAGGACAAGCTTAATAAACAACAGCAGTTGCTTGCAGCGAGGCTTCCAGCCATCTATAAGCTGGGCCCTGTCAGCTACCTGGAAGTTCTTCTATCCTCTACCACATTTTCAGATCTAGTTTCCCGGATGACGTTGGTGAGCAGCCTGGTGCGGTGCGACCGGGAGCTGATCAGTTCTCTTGAAGAAAAGCAAAAAGAGCACGCTGCAGCTCTCGCAGACTTGCAGCAGAAAAAGGCAAGATTGGAGAGTCTTAAGTCTACATACGAAGGGCGAAAAGTACAGTTAGCATCGCGGAGTCAAGAACGGGAGAGGTATCTTAAGAATCTGAAAGAAGATTCGTTGGAATGGGAAAAGGCCCTGGACGAATGGGAGGAACTTTCCCAGAAGTTAGGGGAAGAGATCCGCGCTCTGCAACAGAAGGAAGGATTCGTCCGGACGGGCAAGCTGGCCATGGTCTGGCCGGTGAGAGGACGTGTCACTTCGCAATACGGATCGAGGTATCACCCCATAATTAAGCGGTACAGAATGCATTCGGGTATAGATATTGCTGTTCCGACTGGGACCCCGATATGCGCCGCTGAGTCCGGCGTGGTAATTCATAGCGGGCTGCTCGGTGGATATGGCTATGCCCTGGTGATAGACCATGGCGACGGTGTTTCCACGCTATATGGGCATTGCTCCGCTTTGCTTGTGGGTTCTGGAAAGGTCGTACAAAAGGGACAAGTCATTGCCCGTGCTGGCAACACTGGCTTGAGTACAGGGCCGCACCTCCATTTCGAAGTCCGGGTTAATGGATCTCCTGTCGATCCTATGAGATACCTGCCATAAGCTTATCGGAGATTTAATGTCCGCAGGAAGGAATTGCAGGTTCGAATGCAGAAGTAATAAGACGGCCTTGCCGGGGGGCACGAATTCGCACTCTAAAGCCGAATAAGAAGGTGAATTACGTGTCGCAGCATGAGCAGTGGCAGCCGCTTATCGTGGCGTTTTGCTGCAACTGGTGTAGCTACGCGGGAGCCGACCTGGCAGGCACGTCGAGGTTAGAATACCCTCCTAGCATCCGCATAATCAGAGTCCCTTGTTCAGGCCGGATCAACCCTCAGTTCGTGGTTAGAGCATTCCAACGTGGGGCCGACGGGGTGTTGGTGGCTGGGTGTCACCCGGGAGATTGCCACTATTCCACCGGAAACTTTTTCGCCAGACGCCGCTTCTTGCTCGCCACCAGGTTCCTCGAGTACCTCGGAATTGAGCCAGAGCGTTTCGAGGTGAGGTGGATTTCGGGCTCCGAAGGTCAAAAGTTCGCAGACGTGGTTAGGGAACTCACAGAGAGGGTGCGTAAACTGGGCCCCGCATGGAAGCTGAGGGATGCGGTATGATCGCAGCGCTTCTCGAAGATAAACACCTCGAGGAACTACTCAGAGCACGGGTAAGGCAATTGCTCGAAAGCGGTCAGATATCGCTCTTTTTGGGGTATGAAAGGCAGGAAAGCCTGCCGGGCATTTTGCCGTCTTCAGTCCCTTGCATTATAAGGGATCCGTCGGACGTGGCGCGACTGGTGTTTGACAGAGTTTGCCATCGTTCGCTGGTGAAGTACTTACTTGATCTACCCACGGGCGGGGATTCAAAAGAACGGCGTGCAGGCCTCGTTGTAAGAGGTTGCGATTCACTCGCGCTGCAGAGGTTGATTCAGGATCACAGAGTTTCAAGGGAAGAGGTATATCTGCTGGGCATACCTTGCACCGGAATGGTGGACAAGAGAAAGCTGTCGAAAGTGTATCCCCAATCGCCGTCGGTATCCCTGGAGTCGATCCTGGACGATACTTGCCTCGGGTGCGATACTCACAACCCCGTTATCTACGACGAACTACTCTGCGAGAAGGTGAGCGAGGCCCCTTCCTCTGTTGTGGATTTCGTGCAGGTGAGGCGCCTCGAGGCCCTCTCGCCGGACGAGCGTTACAAGGTGTGGGAAGCAGAGTTTAGCCGATGTATACGCTGTTTTGCATGCCGGAACGTCTGCCCGGCCTGCGATTGCCGTCAGTGCACGTTGGAAAGTAATGATCCCGGATGGATAACGAAGCATACGAGCATATCAGAGCAGTTCATGTTTCACTTCATCCGGGCTTTTCACGTGGCGGGGCGGTGCGTGGGGTGTGGAGAATGCGAGAGAGTATGCCCGATGGGCATCAACATAGGAGAGCTCAACCGGAAGTTCATGAAAGATATCCGCGAGCTGTTCGGCAGAGATAATCCCAAGATGCCTCGGGACGTTGAGCCTTTGGGTAAGTTCAACCCGGACGATCCCGAGGAGTTCTTGTAAGGGGGTGTCGGCTACGATTACGGTTGACCTGGAGGAATTGGAAACCCAGCTCGCGGGCGATGTGTCGCGCCGTTTCGATGTTTACGTTCCGGTAGATGAGAATGGAGCGGTGGTTTTCCGCAGGCTCACGACTCCAGCAAGTGGCTGGTTGAAGAGATCTGTTTCCCTGACCAGATCAGTCCTGCCTGCGAACAAGCTACTCACTCCCCAGACAGATCCAGTACTCCGCTTTCAAGGCGGTCCTACTGACTACGAAGTAAGCGATGCCGCGGCCTCGACGGACCTGGTGATCCTCGGGGTGAAGCCTTGTGACGCCAGGGCGCTAAAGCTACTGGATAAGGTATTCGCGGACGAATCAGATATAGACCAGGTTTACGTCGAGAGGCGTCAAAAGACTGTGCTAATAGGGGTGGCTTGCGAAAAACCTGAGCCTACCTGTTTCTGCAAGGCTATGGGCGTTTCGCCGTGGTCCTCAGACGATTGCGACCTGATGATCTACCCGATGCAAGGCTTGGAAGGACTGGCGCTAAAGTGTTCCTCCGATAAAGGGCAGGCATTCCTGGCAGGGATGCATTTAACTATACGAGAGTTGCCGGCCGAAACCTCAGAGGAGATCGAAGCCCACTACCGGGCGATACCTCAACCGCTATCGGAGTTCGTGGGACACCCGGAGGCTCTCAGCCTGGATAGCTTTGAGCTTCCGATCTGGGGGAGGATCTCGGAACGCTGTTTAAGCTGCGGCCTTTGCACTTACCTGTGTCCCACCTGTTATTGCTTTGCTGTGGTGGACAAGAGCCTTGGCGAAAGAGGACTTCGCGCCAGATGTTGGGATTCTTGCATGTTCCCGGATTTCCTCAAGATGGCCGGAGGGCACAACCCTCGTCCAACCAAGAAGGAACGGGTGCGGCAGCGCTTCATGCACAAGCTGTGTTACACACACGAAAGGTATGGCCAGATTTTCTGTGTGGGTTGCGGAAGATGCGTGGAGAAGTGCCCGGTGGGCTTGCACTTCGTGGACGTATTGAGTCAGTTGCGGCGAGAGCTGGCAGGCGGAGGGGGTGACGGGTTATGAGCGAGACGGGAAAGAACCCGTTATTGCCATCGGTCCATACGATTAGAGAAGTCAGGGATGAGACCGACGTCGGTGATGTTAAGACGTTCGTGGTGGACGGAAGCTTCGATTACCTGCCTGGTCAGTGCGCCATGGTTTCGGTGTTCGGTGTAGGCGAGTGTATGATTTCGATAACTTCTTCTCCGGATGCTTCCGCGCGGGGGAGGTACCTCGAATTTGCGGTAAAAAAGGTAGGACTGGTTACCGAAGCTTTGCATGAGCTCGAACCCGGCTGCAAGATCGGAATCAGGGGGCCTTACGGGAACCATTTTCCGTTCGAACAATGGGCAGGGAAAAAGCTTCTCTTTATAGGCGGGGGCATAGGTCTTGCTCCACTGCGCTCCCTCATCAACCACTGTATCGCTCACAAGGAAGAGTATCGGTATGGCCCAATTGAAATCGTTTACGGTGCACGTTCTCCAGGCGATCTTTGCTTCAAGGACGAGATCATGGGCCATTGGCCCAAGTGCGAGGATACCACAGTACACCTAACCGTGGACAGAGGCGATGAAAACTGGAAAGGGCACGTGGGATTCGTGCCGCAATTCGTGGAGGAAATTGCCCCATCGCCGTCGGATTGTGTGGCAATCACCTGCGGGCCACCTATTATGATAAAGCTCGTGCTAGAAACGTTGAGGAAGCTTGGGTTCGAAGATGACCAGGTAATAACCACTTTGGAACTCAAGATGCAGTGCGGTATCGGGAAGTGCGGCAGGTGCAACGTGGGATCCAAGTATGTCTGTAAGGACGGCCCCGTATTTTCGCTGGCCCAGTTGAAACAATTGCCTGCAGAGTTTTAAGCTCTGAGGGCGCTGACACTCGCCGGGAGTCGCAGCGCCCTTTGTGTAATCGAAGCCGGTTAAATGTCGAACTGCATCCTCACGGTAGACTTGAGGGTTAGCTGTCCCTCCATGATAGGGGTGGAGGCTGAGGCTGCACGGTCGGCTACTTTTGCATAGTAGATGGGTGTGGGTGGTGAGTTTAGCTCGCTTTGAACGATGCACCGTACCCCTTTCACGGAAGTACCGGAGGCTTTGGCGAGAACTTCTGCCCGCGCCCTTGCTACCTCAGCAGCTTTGGCGAGGAGCTGCTGGCGGTACGACTCCATATCTTTTACGGAGAAGTAGATACCGGATATGTTATTTGCTCCAGCCGCTACCGCGGCGTCCACTATCTCGCCGACCTTATCTAAGTGAGTAGTGGATGCTTTTACAATGTTTTCGGCTGCATACCCAGTGAGCCGTGGGGTATTTTGGGAGTAGTCGTAAACTGGCGAGAGCGTAAGGCTTGTGGTAGCGATGTCATTCCGGGCGAACCCCATCTCTAGCAGCTTCTGGATTACTGCGTTCATTTTCTTCGCGTTTTCCTCCTGAGCTTCTCTGGCCGTAGGAAGCTGCGTGCGACAGCCTATGTTCAGGGTGACCGTGTCGGGCTTCACATCCATGGTGGCTTCGCCCTCTACTTCGATAAATCTGGAATTCTCCTCGGCTGCTGCCCCGACTTCCGGCCTTGAGACGGCACTCACGAATATTGCTGCTGCGAGCAGCAGCCCGGTGATCTCCACAATCAGCCATAACTTGTTTCTCGTCATATACTTCCCCCCTGATCCTATTGTTTTGTTGTCCTTACCGCGTTTTTTGACGCAAGACTTCGGAGGGAAGTTCCCACTGCCACTCTTCTCTGGGGTGGACCGGAAGCCATCAAGTTTTGTTCACGAGCCGGGTGACGAGATAGCGAGAAAGCAGGTCGAACGCGAGCACTACCAGGACGAGAATGGCCGCTGAGCCATCTGCTATCCGCCGCAGGTCCGGCAAGAGCCCTTCGGAATTAATCTTATAGATGTGCACTGCGAGCGTCTCCGCGGGTCTGAACGGGTTCAAGGGGGATATAGGGTGGGCCGGGTTCCAGTCGGTGAAATCGAGAGGAGGACTCGACATTCCGCTTGTATACAATAAGGCAGCAGCTTCGCCAAAGGCTCTTCCAGCCGCAATGATCGCACCTGTCAGGATCCCAGGCAACGCGGAAGGCAAAACCACGTTCCACACTGTTTCCCACGTGGTAGCGCCCAAGGCCAAGCTTGCTTCGCGGAAGTCTTTCGGCACGGCTCTGATCGACTGTTCCGTTATGCTGACCACTACGGGCAGATTCAACATGGTCAGCGCGAGTGCTCCGGCCATCAAGGAGTAACCCCATCCAGTTGCGTTCACGAAAACGAGAAGGCCGAATAGGCCGACCACGATGGAGGGCAGGGAACTGAGAGCTTGGGTGGAAAGCCTGATGGCCCTTGTGAACTCATTTTGACGCGCGTATTCGGAAAGATACACGCCGGCTCCGACGCCCAGAGGTAGCGTAATGAGCATGGAGAGCACCAGCAGATAGAACGAGTTGAATATCAGAGGCCCTACTCCTCCACCGGCTCTAATGACTTCAGGCGGCTTAACGAGGAATCCTATATCGATATAGCGGACACCACGTACCAGCAAGTAAGCGAGCAATACCGAAAGGAGTGCGATGATGGCTATTGCGATCGACCAAATGACTATGTTCGCTATCACGTCTTCACGCCGAGCTGCTCTCAACGGTATGCACTTCCTTTCGAGAGTTTGTTGATTATCACGATAAAGAGAAGGGAGATGAGCATGAGCACCAACGCCATGGACCACAGGGCGTTATTCCACAAAGAGCCCATGATGGAATGCCCCATCTCCATCGTGATTCCACTGGTAAGCGTGATGGTCTGGTCCAGAACCGAGTGTGGAATTACCTTCTTGTTGCCGACTACCATTTGAACAGCCAGGGCTTCCCCGAAGGCTCTGGCGAGGCCCAACACGATGGCGGTGGCGATGCCGGGCCTCGCTGCAGGTAGGAGGGCGTATCTGATCGTTTGCCATCTGGTAGCGCCAAGAGCCAAGGAGGCTTCTTTCAGATCCGTGGGCAGACTTCGAAGGGCATCCAAAGAGACACTCGTGATGGTCGGTAGAATCATAACGGACAATACGAGGCTACCCGCCAACCAACTGAAGCCCAGGCCACCTAAATGGTTTCTGATGAAAGGTACCAGGATACTCAAACCCGTCCAGCCGTAGACCACGGAAGGTATACCCACGAAAAGCTCCATAGCGCCTCGAAGTATCCGCTGCCCGAAAACTGGAGATATTTCTGCCATGAACACGGCGGCGCCGACGGAAAAGACCGAGCTTATGAGCACTGCTAGCGAGCATACGCATACAGACCCGACAACGAAAGGCAGAATGCCTATCACCGGACCGCCTTCGGCTGCAGGGCGATCGGGGAGCCATCTGCTTTCGGTGAAGAACTCCACCGGGCTTATTCCATTTACGATGAAAGTGGCCAGGCCTTTGGATGAGACGAAGAAGAATATGGCCACGATGGCTAAGATCAATATGCTGGCGCAGACCATCAGCATGGTCCGCGCCAGACGATCTCTATACAGACGTTTCCGAAGGTTCAAGGCGGGCTACCCCCTTTTTCTGTTACCTCGACGTTTTCATATCCACGATGGGGATATAACCGCCCTCTACAACCGGACCCCTCTGGACTTCATCCGTCATCATGTAATCGAGGAATGCCTTCGTGAGTCCCTGTGGTTCTCCGAGCGTATACATGTGTTCGTATGACCATACTGGATACTTACCAGTACTAATGTTTTCCTTAGTGGGTTCGATTCCGTCTATTTTCAGGGCGCGGATGGAGTCGTTCAAGTACGAAAGGGCCAAATAGCTGATTGCGCCAGGTGTTTCCGCTACCATCTTTGCGACTGAGCCAGACGACTCTTCTGTAGTGCTTTCAATGGCTTCGTTTCCATCGAGAGCGTACTTTGTGAAAGCGGCCCTCGTCCCGGAGCCCTTCGTCCTGTTAATTAGGACGATCTTCTTGTCCGCCCCGCCGACCTGATTCCAGTTGGTTATTTTGCCGGTGAATATGTCGATCAGCTGTTTCTTGGTCAGGTTGGTCACGCCGGTATCGGGGTTAACCACCGCTGCAAATCCGACGACACACACCTTGTGGTCCTTCAACTTACTCGCATCTATACCTGACTTCTCTTCCGCGAAGATATCCGACATACCGATATGGGCTGCTCCACTGGATACCTGGGTCAAGCCGGTGCCACTACCCCCTCCTTGAACCAGTATTCTGGCGTTTGGATTCTTCGCCATGAACTGCTTTGCTGCTGCATCCGCCAAAGGCATCAGGGCTGTGCTGCCTACGAGCGTGATGGAACCTGAAAACCCTTGGGGCTTCGGCTTCGCGCAGCCGGAGAGGATCATGGAGGCGATCAACAGTGTTGGCAAAAGTCGTGACACAATCATCAACTCCTTTCGTCAACTCCTTTCAGCATCTCGCAGTTCCGAATGTATCATCCGTTCGTTAACGGGTATTTAAGCAGATGTTAAGGTTGTATTGAGACGAAACAACGAGGTTCGGACCGCGTCCCTACGATAAAAAGAGGGGGTATGACGAGATGGGCTTAGGGCAGTGTACAGTCAGAAAGGAGCTAGTTTTGACGTTCTCTCGCGGTGTTTGCCACTGCAGCTTCTCTGCTGGCGGGATGTAGGGGTGGCCAGACCGAAGGCCCGGCGGAGCTTTCGTGCTTTGCCAGAGAAGTGCTCGCCGTCCAGCTTAATTGCGTTGAGGCTGGCGGTTCCTATCGAACGCTGGCCAGGGTGAAAGATCTGCACCTCGTCGCCGTTTTGCGCGAGTACCTATCGACTGCAAAGGAGGGCACCCTCCCGGAAAGATGGCCGTGGGAGAAATTCGGTCTAGTCCTGGAGGCCGGAGATCCAGCAAACTATCAGACTGTAAACTGTCAATATCTGTTCAAACCATCGTCGACGGATGAACCGGGATATGTGCAGTATGGCGGGAAGTGGTACGAGGTACCAGCCAAGCTGAATGCCCTGCTTTAGTGCCTCACCGAGTACAAGGAAGCATCCGGGGAAAATACGGCTGGACACCGCTGTTCAGGATATCCACTTTTACCGAGACTCTGCCCGCGAAGTTCATCCACAAGGCTGGCGAATACCCGTCCGTGTTGTACTGGGCATACAACAATGAGTTGAATAGGGCAATTGGACTGGATTTGAGTCCCTACCTGGGGCGGACGGTGGAGGTAGGTCTGTACAAACTGGCAGAGCGACTCCCGGAGTTCATGAGCCCGAGGCGCGACTCGGGCCCGGCAGTGCTGGTGAGCCATGAAGGGAAGCTCATAGGTGCCTGGCTCGATGCGTTGGACGGCCGGCGCTTTGAAGAAGTGACCCACAGTAGCTGGGACGATTGGATTAAAGGTGTTATCGATCAGGAGGACCCTGCTGAAAAGAAGCTGGCGCGGAATTTTTATATAACGAGGCTTTTGGTGAAACTGATCTGTTGAGTGACATCGTCAGGGCTAGGGTGCTCAAGATAGAACCTCTTCTCGACACATCAGGCCTGAGACCTTCTGACTCGTTGCTGTTCTTGGCGCCTACGTAAAGAGACTCCGACGACAGGGTAGCGCATCGAGTCCATAGGAACTGGTCCTTGACACTGTCCCTATTGAGACACCCCTTTTTTGCCTAAAACCCCGATGGTATAATACAATTACCGTTGCAAAAACGACCGCTGAATGCAATAGATGTACCATAATGTGTTGTCTCCAAACGGTGGAGGGGTGCCTGTGGGACGGCTCGAAGAAGCCATAAAAGGCCTCGGCAAAAAGCAAAGGAAGATGGGCGATTACATAATTCAAAACTACCGCCGTGTGGCCTTCATGTCTGCTCAGGAGCTGGCCAGAGAACTTAACGTAAGCCCGTCAACCATAGTACGGCTGGCACAAAAGTTGGGCTACCAAGGCTATCCAGGGCTTCAGGATGAGCTACGCCGTCTCATCGAAATGCAAATATCACCAATGAGGCAGCTCAGACAGTCTGTGGACGAGTTCACCTCCGAGGAGGATGTCATCTCGGACGTACTCTCTGAAGACATAGATGCGATTCAGAGAACCCGTACCGAGTTCTTGAAGAAAAGCTTCCTGGAGGCCGTGGATGCTCTGTCCAAGGCGCGGAGGATATATATCATTGGGCTCCGCAGCTCATATTGCCTCGCTTATTACTTCTGGTTTCTTTTATCCCAGTTTCTCAATAACGTGCAGTGTATTCAATCTGGCACAGATGACATCTTTGACAGGATTTTGGGTATCGCAAGAGGCGATGTGCTCTTTGCTATAGGGTTTCCACGCTACACGAGGCGAACATTGCAGGTCGTCTCGTACGCCAAGGACAAGGGTGTAACCGTGATAGCCCTGACCGACGGCCCTGCCTCTCCCCTTGCAGCCGCTGCCGATATTCAACTGCTTGTAAGCAACCCGCGTAATGTTTATTCATTCGTCGCACCGATGAGCGTATTGAACGCCCTGATAGTCGCCCTGGGTGCGAGGTTCAAGGAAGAAGTACATCGGGGTCTTTCGGAACGGGAGAAGACTCTGATTGAGACAGGGATATACTACTGAACGGCTGGAGGCGGATTAAATGAAAGCAGGCTCCAAGATAACGAATGTCCAGGTACAGGTAGTAGAGGTACCCCTCAAGAAACAGTGGCAAATATCTCTGTACAAGGCCAACGTGCGCAGGCACGCGATTGTGCGAGTCTCCACTGAATCCGGTGTGGTGGGTTATGGAGAGGCTTCTCCATCGCCAGCATTCATGGGCGAAGGCGCGGACGGCGTAGCGACGGTAATCCGAACATATCTGGCCCCTGCTGTCACAGGACTCGAGATTTTCGATGTGGAGAAACTGCACCTGGCGATGGATGGTGCTATCGCAGGAAACGAAGCAGCCAAGTCAGCCATTGACATAGCCGTGCATGATGCGATGGGAAAGTTGCTGGATGAACCACTCTATAGACTTTTGGGAGGGAACACTAAAGCCGGCAGAGTGGCGTTGAGCTGGGTGGTGAGCATCCAGGGAGATGCTGAAGCGATCGAAGAGGCGAAGCGATATGCAGCGATGGGGTTCCGGACGATCAAGCTCAAAATAGGCAAGGAGCCTAAGCGCGATGTGGCCATCGTGGAAGCGGTCGCCAAGGCCTTGGGGGACGGGGTAGCGATAAGGCTGGATGCCAACCAGGGTTACGATGTAGGTACCGCGGTAAGGGTTATTCGCGAGATAGAAGAGAAGGTTCCTATCGAAAGCGTCGAACAGCCAGTCCCAAGGTGGAATCTCGAGGGGCTCAAGGTTATTCGAAGTAAGGTAGCCACCCCCATCATGGTGGACGAAGCCATATTTGGCCCGCAAGACGCACTTAAAGTGATAACGGCAGGAGCCTGTGACATCGTGAATATCAAGATAGGCAAGGTCGGAGGGATTTGGCCTGCCAGGAAAGTAGCTGCCATTGCGGGGGCAGCGGGGGTGCCTTGTACGGTAGGTAGCAACCTGGAGCTTAGCATAGGGTCTGCTGCCGCACTGCATTTCGCCGCAGCCACTGCAGCGGTGAAGTTTCCCAGTGACCTGCTGATCGGCCCATTCCTCCATGAGCATGACGTAACAGAAAAATCCTTGAGCGAGTGGTTTTCTGACGGGTACGGCCTTGTGCCGGAAGTCCCTGGACTGGGGGTGGTGCCAATCGTTTAGAAGCGGGAAACCTGGTTTGGGATTCAAAACATGAGGAGGGGAATTGGATGATTTTGGGGTTGCCGCCTATCCTTGGTTTCACGCCCTTACTCCTGTACATCATACTTTCTTTCAAAGGTATGGATGCGCTTACCGTCGTCCTAATCTGTGTGGTGCTAGGGGCGATTCTCACTGGCAAGAGCGTGTTGCTATTTGCGAAAGCGTTGAATGACGCTTTGGGTTCGTTCCTCGGTTTGATTGGTTTTATCATCCTGATGGGGTCTGGCACAGGCGAGGTGCTCAGCCAGACTGGTGTGGCACAGAATATCGTCCACCTGGTCCTGGATAAGCTGGGCGTAAAGACAAAGAAACAGGCAATGATTGCGACGATGCTCACTTCCGTAATCCTCGTAGGATTGTTGGGGTCGATGGCGGGCTCTAACGCGATTCTCGCCCCGATCATCATTCCCATCGTGGCAAGCCTGGGCCTTACGCCTTCAACGTTGAGCGTGCTGCTGCACGGTGCCGGGGCCACAGGACTATACCTAGGACCGTTCGTACCTCCTGTGGTGACTACGATGGCTCTCACCAAGATCAGCTACGGTCACTACCTCTTGGAAGTGGGGTTGCCCATCTCGATAATAGTTTGGATATGCACCTATTTGGTCGCCAACGCAGTGCAAAAGGCCACCGAGGGCAAATATAGCTACACGGCAGAAGATATGGTGGCAAGCGGTGAGGCTTACAAGCCCACTCCTTCTGCCATCAGGGGCACATGGGTATTTGCAATCTCGATGGCGATTTTGATCGCTTATGGTATTTACGCCAAAGCCGGAGCAAACTATGTATTAGCCGTCATGATAATCGTGTCTTTCGCCACGGGACTTGCTGCCGGGTTCAGCGTGGATCAGACCTTGAAAGCCATCGTCAAGGGCGGCTCCAGGATGTACTGGATTTTCTTCCTCTTCGTCCTGTACGATCCGTTCTTGAACTTCGTGACTCAGTCTGGAGCGTTCACCGCCCTCGCAAACCTGCTGAAGCCGCTCGTGGACCGGGGTGGAGCGCCGGTATTCATGATCATCAGCACTCTGGTTGGAGTATTCGGCGTGTCCGGAGCCGCAGTGGCTCAGGAGAAGATCATAGATGACATGTTCAAGCCGCTGGTTACAGCCTTGAACTTCCCGCCGTACCTGTGGGCTCTCGTGCTTCTGGTCGGGTCGCAAATTACATTCTTCGCTTACCCTACCGGGGATATGGTTGGGCAAATGGGATTGGCCCGGTCCAAGGACCTCAAATCTATGATCAAGAATGGCTTGATCATTACTGCAGCGACGTGCGGGTACGTGGTGATACGCGCACTTGTGTTTGGCATACTCGGCAAGTAATTTAAGGAGGGATAAGAGTGGCTGAGCGTAAAATCAGGGCGGCTCTGATCCAAATGGACCTCGCCTATCGCGATCCGGCGGCCAACCGTGCGAAAGCTTCAGAACTGATCGACAAGGCTGCGGAGCTGAGTCCGGATGTCGTGTTGCTTCCCGAAACATGGACCTCAGCCTATTCAGTTCCGGTCTTTCACAACATCAAAGCATACGCAGAGCCTATCGACGGTCCGTCTGTAAGCATGCTTCGGGAGAAAGCCAGACGCTACGGGTTCAACATGGTTGGCGGCTCATTGGCCCTGGCGGAGGGAGAGGTGTGCTACAACGCCGCCCCGGTAATAAACCGCAAAGGCGAGTTGCTTGGCAAATACTGCAAGATGCACCTCTATAGCGCGATGGACGAGGATATGGCTTTCACCCATGGCACAGAGATGCCTGTCTGGGAGTTCGACTTTGGAAAGGCAGCGGTGATGACCTGTTACGACATAAGGTTCGTCGAGCTTTCGAGGACATTTGCGCTCAGGGGCGCTAAGGTCATCTTCGTAGTATCGAACTTTCCTGCTCCTAAACTTCACCACTGGCGGACGTTGCTTCAAGCGAGGGCGATTGAGAACCAGTTATTCGTGGTGGCGTGTAACCGCGTGGGCTCCGCGGAAGAATATACGTACTTCGGTCACTCCATTGCCATAGATCCCTGGGGTGAAACCATCGCCGAAGGTGGAGAGAAAGAGCAGATTATACCCGTCGAAATTGACCTGGATGCGGTGGATGTGGTAAGGTCGCGGATACCGATGTTTTACGATAGGCGACCGCTAAGCTACCCGGACGATTTTCAGAAGCCAGGACTGCCTGCGGATTACAAGTGGCCCTCGAGGTGAGCGATATGCGTGATCGGTTCCAGCAGATCGGTGAGAAACTGACAGAACTGATAAGTCGGCTCGACGGCACGGCAGGAGTGGTGGTGAAGCTCCTCGAAACCGGCGAGGAGTGGCGCCATCTTCCTGATCGTTCGTTCAGTGCCGCCAGCCTCATCAAACTCCCCATTTTGTGGGAATTGTACAGGCAGGCGGGTACCGGTGAGATAGACCTGGACAAAACGGTTCCGGTGCTTCGGGAGCATAAGGTGGGCGGTACTGGTATAATAAAAGAGCTCCATGACGGGCTCATGCTTACGGTGCGTGACCTCGCTACCCTCATGGTCATAGTAAGCGACAATACTGCCACAAACATGATCATCGATATGTTGGGGTTCGATGCTATCAACCGCGCCATTGCGGAGCTAGGAATGAAGGGCACGAGCTTGCAGCGCAAGATGATGGATTTTGAGGCGAAGAAGGCGGGCAAGGATAACTTCACCACGGCGGGAGATGTCGCGGCGATCCTAGAAAAATTCGCGCGTGGCGAAGGTTTACGCCCCGAGTTGGCAAGAGAACCGGTGGATATCATGCTGCGCCAGCAGTTCAACAACAAGCTCTCAAGGGGGCTCTTGCTGTGCCCGGTGTGCAGGCGAAAAGTAGGAGATTACCCACAGTGCCCTTGGTGTTACACGGATCTCAAGAAAAACCCGCCGGTTGGAGCGAAGTTGGCTCACAAAACCGGCGAGCTGGCTGGGACCGAGCACGATGCGGGTATTCTTTTCCTTGACAAGAAGACAGTAGTCATCGTGGCGATGACTACGGACCTGAAGTCTAACGCCGATGGGGTCAAGTTCATCGGCGAGGTGAGTGGTGTGGTGGTTGGGGCGCTGACATAGCTCTAAATGGCGGGGATAGCTGGGGGCTCGGGTGTCGGCAGGCGCTCGAGCCCTAAGCTTGTGTGGAGGTGACGCCTCTTGGACGACCATGTGAAGGAAATCGGCCCGTACGTCCGCCGCATTAGGTGGGCGATACACCGGCATCCGGAGTTGAGCCTGCATGAAACGCAAACTGCGGCTCTGGTGGAGTCGGAGCTGCGCACATTTGGCCTGGAAGTTCGGCGGGTAGCCGGGACAGGGGTCGTCGGCTTGCTAAGAGGGGCCAAGCCCGGAAGGACCGTGGCGCTCAGAGCGGATATGGATGCCTTGCCCGTCCAAGAGAAGACCGGTTGTGTGAGCAGTTCGACGGTAGACGGCGTAATGCATGCTTGCGGCCATGATGCCCATACGGCTATTTTGCTGGGTGCGGCGCGCATACTGTCGAGCATGAAGAGGGAAATCAGCGGAAACGTCAAGTTCCTTTTTCAACCTGCAGAAGAAGACAACCCTGTGGGCGGGGCCAAGCTCTTGATTCAGGCCGGAGCGCTGGAGGACCCCAAAGTGGATATGATATTCGCGCTCCACGTTTGGCCGGATTTAGCTACTGGAAAGGTGGGTATCCGCCCGGGGCCGATTATGGCCGCCTCTGACAGGGTGACGCTTCGCGTGCTGGGAAAAAGCAGTCATGGTTCGCTACCGCATCAAGGTGTAGATGCTGTGGTCGCGGCATGCCAGATCGTAGTGGCGCTCCAGACCATCACCAGCCGGAACCTGAATCCTCTGGAGTCGGCAGTGCTGACGTTTGGAACCATAACCGGTGGTACACGGTATAACATTCTCGCTAACGAGACTACCCTGGAAGGTACCGTGCGTACTTTCAGCACTGAAGCGCGTGACATGGTAGAGGCGCGGTTGAACCAGCTCGCGCCTAAGGTAGCTGAAGGGCTTGGTGCCGTGTGTGAAGTCGATTACATCCGGGGTTACCCGGCGGTGGTAAATCACCCGACCGCGGTAGATGTGCTAAGGGCTGCAGGTGAAGATACCGTAGGAAGAGAGGGGGTAGTCTTGCCGGAATACCCCAGTATGGTGGCGGAGGACTTCGCATTCTATCTCGAGAAGGTACCTGGAGCGCTGTTCTGGTTGGGATGTACCGCAGAAGGCGAGGTCAAGAAGTCGTTGCACAGCCCGGAATTCTTGCCTGACGAGAACTGCCTAGGGATAGGAGTGGAGATGATGGTGCGGACGGCGCTAAGATGCCTTGAGATAAGTCAAAACGTCTGAGTGTGAGAAGGAGGACAGCGATGATGGAGACTGAGAGCAAGACCTATCCGAAGGAATGGAAAGAAATCGAAAGATTGGCGAGGGGAGTGTTTGAACAAGGGCGGGGCCGGGCTGACGTTTGGACCCACCGCGATGGGGGAGCCGAAACGGGAAGCACCTTTAGACGAAATGTTGAGGCGTTTGACCAGTTGGGCTTTGAGGCACGTTTCATTCACGATGTAACCGCACCGGAACTCGCTGTTGATCTCATGGGGAAGCGAGTATCCTGCTCTATCGCTATAGGGCCGATGTCTTCGGTGATTGCCAAAGTATGCGATGAGACATTCGTGGCCATGGCTGAGGGTTGTAAAGAAGCAGGGATAATCGCTTCGTGCGGTTTCCCCGTTGCTACGGATACGCTTCGAAAGATGGTGCAAACCGGGGCTTGGGCATTTCAGGTGATTAAACCGTTGAAAGACAGAGGGAAACTCAAGGCGGAAGTGGAACGTGTAGAACAGGAGGGCGGAATAGCCGTCGGCGTGGACGTAGACTCCATTGCCGGGCTGAAGGCTACCGGCGACGAGCCCCATTTCCACGAGATATGCACCACATACTCGGTGAAAGAGCTTGCAGAAGTTAGGAGCAGGACGAAGCTGCCTTTCATTGTAAAGGGCGTATTGAGCGTGGAGGACGCGATCGCCGCCATAGACTCAGGAGCTGATATCATTGTAGTTTCTACGCATGCAGGGTTCGCCATGGACTATACGCGTTCTTCACTCGAGGTGCTACCCGCCATCAGAAAGGCGGTGGGGAAGCGCGCCACGATCATATTAGATAGTGGGGTGAGACGGGGGAGCGACGTTATCAAGGCCCTCGCCTTGGGTGCCGACGCGGTATTCATAGGGCGGCTTGCGCTGTGGGGACTTGCGATGGACGGCGCGAGCGGCTTGGCATGGGTGCTAAAGCTGATACGAGAAGAGATGGCCCGGACCATGATCCTGATGGGAATAAAGAAGGTGGGTGATCTACACCCCGGGTGTCTAGTGCCCCTCGGGCCTATGGGGGAGAGAATTCTCGAATCGTGTTAGGGATGCCGTGGGCAGATTTCCATACACACACGAGGTATAGTCACGGTACGGGGACCATCGAGGACAACGTGCGTGAGGCCGCCAGGAAAGGGCTATACGCGGTAGGTATTACTGATCACGGTCCTTCCATGTTGGGGATCGGCATCGACCTCCGGCGGTGGGAGCGCATTGAGAAGGAAATCCGTGTGGTTCAGTCGAAGTACCCGCAAGTGAAGGTACTGCTGGGGGTAGAAGCCAACCTGATTTCTGAAGACGGAGACTTGGACATTCCGAACGAGATCATCGGCCGTTTGGATTTGCTTTTGGTAGGTTTTCACCTCATGGTACGGCCGGCGTCATGGAGAGATGGCCTGCGCCTCATAGCAGGTAACTTGGCTTATGAAAGTCTTCCTCGGAAGACTCAAGAGCGGGTGAGACAGATAAACACGAGAGCGCTGATCGCAGCCGTAAACCGTTACGATGTGGATATCGTCACTCACCCGGGGCTGCACCTTGATATCGACACGGTGAAGCTCGCCAGGGCCTGTGTTGCGAGGAATACCGCTCTCGAGATCAACGCATCGCACAGGGTACCTGACGTGGGTTTCGTCCGGGCTGCGGCCAGGGAAGGAGCTTTCTTCGTGCTTTCAAGCGATGCTCATTCTCCAAATAGGATAGGGGACTTTCGCAAGGCATTGCAGGTTGCGGAAGAGGCGGGTGTGGATCGGGGAAGGGTGGTAAACCTGGATTATGGCTGGCACACAATGTGCAGACGAGCTTAGTCTCGTAATAATTACCGGTCTTTCTGGTGCGGGCAAGTCACAAGCCATGAAGTGTTTCGAGGATCTGGGCTTTTTCTGTATCGATAACTTACCCCCGGCTCTCGTCTCTAAGTTCGCCGAGTTGTGCAAGCAGGCTAGCGGCCAGGTGAAGCAGGTAGCCCTCGTTATGGACATCCGCGGGGGCACCTTTTTTGATGATATCCTTAGGGCCTTGAGCGAACTGGAAGAGCAAGGCACGCGCTACAAGATACTTTTCCTAGAGGCCAGCGACGAGACGCTCGTGAAGAGGTTTAAGGAGACACGCCGGAAGCATCCCCTGGCAAGCGAAGGTGGGGTGCTGAAGGGAATTAGAGAGGAAAGGCGAAGGCTTGAAGTAATCCGCGGCCGGGCGCATTTCGTGATAGACACTTCCGGTTTGACTCCGCTTCAACTAAAAGAACAGATTACCAAGTTGTTCGCGGAAAACAGCGTTCAGAGGCTGTTCATAACCGTGATGTCTTTCGGCTTTAAGTACGGCCTACCTCTCGACGCCGACCTAGTTTTTGACGCACGCTTTTTGCCAAATCCGTATTATGTAGAGGAACTAAAGAGCCTTCCAGGGACGGATTCCAGAGTACGTAGCTACGTGCTCCGTTTTCCAGTGACCAGGAAATTCCTTTCCAAGGTACACGCCCTGATACAGTTTTTGATACCGTATTTCATAGCGGAGGGCAAGACCCAGCTTACCATAGCGATAGGCTGTACCGGGGGGCAACATCGATCTGTAGTAATCGCCGATGAGCTGGCACGACTTATGAGCGAACAGCATCCCGACGTCAGAACGGAGCACAGGGATCTGGAGCGAGAGGTAAAAAGGGAGGCTGGAACGGTTGGGCGTTAAAATAGTGGCGGTGGGCGGTGGCAGCGGCCTCCCGGTCTTGCTAAGGGGTCTAAAAGAGTACACTGCCGACATAACCGCGGTGGTTACCGTTTGCGATGACGGCGGCAGTTCGGGGCGATTGAGAAGAGACATGGGGATCGTGGCCCCGGGCGACGTCAGAAACTGCATAATCGCACTGGCTGATACCGAGCCACTGATGGAGGAGCTTTTCGCGTTTAGGTTCAGCCGGGGCGAGCTGAGTGGTCACAACGTGGGCAACCTCATTCTGGCGGCACTGGCCGAGAT
Organism: Bacillota bacterium; assembly: GCA_012840015.1. Classification (GTDB taxonomy): domain Bacteria; phylum Bacillota; class Sulfobacillia; order DUMF01; family DUMF01; genus DUMF01. The sequence continues at coordinate 27,182 of DUMF01000020.1, read as the reverse complement.
GCGGGGCGATTTCAAAACGGCCATTGCAGAGCTCAGCCAGGTACTCCGGGTGAGGGGCAAGGTGATGCCGTCTACTTTGGAAAGCCGTACTTTGTGTGCGAAGTTGAAAGACGGCGAGATAGTGAGAGGAGAAACCCTGGTGGGAGCGTCCGTAGGTATCGAGCGCGTCTTTCTGGACCGGCCAGCCCAGCCACTGCCAGAGGTAGTAAAGGCGATCCTTGATGCGGATGCCGTCGTGCTGGGCCCCGGAAGCCTCTATACTTCTGTGATGCCCAACCTCGTGGTGGAGGGAATTGCACGGGCGCTCCGGGAGACAGGGGCGACGAGGATCTACGTATGCAACATAATGACCGAATACGGGGAGACTTCGGGATACACCGCTTCTCAACACGTTAAGGCCATTCTCGATCATTGTGGTCCGGTCGTAGACCACGTGATCCTGAATACCGAAAGTCTCCCGGAACCTTTGGCAGTAAAATACTCATTGGAGAGGGCCATGCAAGTGAAGATAGACGCACGCGAGGTAGAAGAATTGGGGGTTACCGTATGGGCTGAACCGTTGCTCGAGGTTACGGGAGATGTGGCTCGCCACGACTCAGACGCATTGGCCCGTTTAGTACTCAGAATCTTGGGCGGGTGATGAGGTGTCTTTTTGTGGGGACGTAAAAGCGGAAGCATCCAGGATAATCCCTTCGAGCAGGTGCTGCCTCTTAGCTGAGATTGAAGGCATCATCTGCAGCGCGGGCGTGATTTCCGGAAATTACGTGCGGGTAACTACAAGTTCCCCTCACGCTGCCAGGGCGATGTACCGCATCGCGAGGCAGGTTTTCGAAAATGTCTCCCCTCTTCAGACCAGGAAAAACCGTCTTACCGGCGAAACCGTCTGGGTGCTCAACACTCCGCTCCCACCGTCAGGTTCGATTGCCAAGCTTTGCTGTGTCAAGAGCTTCCTGCGCGGCGCTTTTCTGGCAGGCGGCTACGTTTCTCCGCTCGAAAAAGACTACCACGCTGAGTTTTTGTGCCGTAATCCCAAGTGCGCGCCGAAGCTCAAGCAGGCGCTCATGAGGGTGGGCATAAGGGCAGGTGAACTTAGCCGCTCCGGAAGAAAGGTAATTTACACCAAGGACGCTGATCACATTGCAAAGCTGCTCAATCTGGTGGGTGCCCACACAGCTCTAATGGAACTTGAAAACCGCCGTGCTTTGAAAGAGCTAACGAATCAGGTGAACCGTGTGGTAAACATGGATACTGCCAATGCAGAAAAGACGGTGTCGGCCGCAGAAAAGCAGATCGAGGATATCAAGCTGATAGACGAGTTGCTGGGACTGCATAAACTTTCGCTGGGGCTTCAATCTGTAGCCAAGCTTCGCCTGGCGCACCCAGAAGCCAGTCTCGCAGAACTGGCGAGCCTAGCTTGTCCTCCTCTCACCAAGTCCGCAGTGAATCACCGCCTGCGCAAGCTCCGTGCCCTAGCTCAAGGTCTAAAAAACCACTATGCCCAAGGCACCAGACGCCAAGAGCAATAATATCGGCGATACCTTAGTGAACCTGAGGAGCAGGAAGGCAACGACCGCTATGGCTGCCGTCGGAACATCGACTATGGAGTTTGGCAGGATATTCACTGCTGCGCTGGCAATCAAAGCTGCTACTGCAGGTCTCATCCCGCTGAAGGCGGCTTTCACGTAGGGGTTGTCCTCTACCTTCAGGAACACGCTGGCTATCACGACGATGATAATCAAAGAAGGCAGGACGACGCCCAGCGTGGCCAGAGCAGAGCCTGCTATTCCAGCCATTTTGTAGCCTATGAAGGTAGCGCTGTTTATGGCGATGGGACCCGGAGTGACTTCAGCTATTCCCACTACGTCGATGAACTCGGTCATGGTGAGCCAATGATTTGTAATGACGACTTCTTTCTGGATGAGTGGGATCATGGCGTATCCGCCGCCGAACGTAAACAAGCCTATTAAAAAGAACGTGGTGAAAAGCTTAATTATCAACTCGATTTCCCCCTTGCTGCGCATCGCCGGGACGCAATGCCGAACGAACGCCATAGTGCATTAGACCGACTGCTGCCGAGAGGGCGATGACACCTATTGGGTGGAACTTCAGCCCCAGCACGAGTAAAAGAGCTCCCCCACAGATCAGATAGGCCATCCATTCTTTCAGGGTAACCCGAGCTATCCGGTAAGCTGCCCACGCCACGAGCGCGAGTATGGTCGGCCTCATCCCCTTGAAGAAAGCGTTTACTATGGGCGAGTCTTCTATTTTCAAGAAGAAGCTGACCACTATGAGGATGGCTATAAAGGAAGGAAGTACGACTCCAGCGGTGGCTACTATGGAGCCTATGAGTCCAGCCTTCTTATACCCCACAAACGTGGCAGTATTGATGGCTACGGGACCTGGGGTGACTTCGGCTATTGCGATCATATCTATCATTTCTTCATTTGTTAGCCAGCCGTGAGTATCTACGACCTCGCGGTGAATGACGGGTACCATGGCGTGCCCACCGCCAAAGGTCGTTGCACCGATTTTGAAGAACGTACTGAAAAGGGACCACAGCAACTCAGACACCTCCACGATAAGGTATAATATCACAGCCTCGCTTGGGCTGGCGAAGCTGGTACTGTGCTAAAATAAACTGTGCGGGAATATTCTAGACCGCTGGGCGCCTGGGGCCCTGGATTGGAGGGCTGAATTCGTGAATCGCAGAAGGCTTGTGGTCGTTGTGGCCATCACCGCATTGATATCGAGCTTGGCCACATATAGTGCATTGACTTATGTCAGGTGGAAGCTGGCGCCGGCGGACGTGAAAGGAATCGAAAAACTCCGGCGGGTGATCTCCGAAGTTTCTTCAAGATATGTGACCGACGTGGATCCTTCCGTGCTTTACGAAGGGGCTTTATACGGGGTAGTGCGGGCACTGGGCGACCCGTATTCGGATTATTACAATACCGAGCAGTGGAAAGAACTGCTTACCAGTACTACGGGCTCCTATACTGGGGTGGGCCTTTACATCGGAGTGGAGGATAAGTACATTACCGTAATTGCTCCAATAAAGGGTAGCCCCGCCGACAGAGCGGGTTTACGTCCAGGGGACAAGATACTGAAAGTGGATGACCGGGATGTAACGGGAATGCCCTCCGATGTCGTGGCCAATCTAATCAAAGGTAAGGCGGGTACTAGGGTGAACCTGCTCATAGGTAGGGGTGGCACACAGCCCTTTTCGGTGGTGCTTCTCAGGGAAAACATAAATGTCCCATCGGCGGAGGGAAAGATGCTCGAAAATGACATCGGCTATCTTCAACTGATCCATTTCAACGAAAACGCTTACAGTGAAACCAAGCGAGAATTAGATATGCTAATAAAGGGCGGTGCAAAGGGCATAATCCTTGACCTCCGCGGTAACCCGGGAGGGCTGCTGGATCAGAGCGTCAGGATCGCCGAGCTTTTTGTACCTCGGGGAGTAGTGGTTTCTGTAGTCGATAAGGCAGGCGGAAAGCAGGTATATGAATCCAAGTCCGAGGGTTTGAAACTTCCGCTGGTTACCCTGGTGGATAAGGGTTCGGCCAGTGCCTCTGAGATTCTTGCTGGCGCGATCAAGGATCGCGGAGTAGGGCCGCTGGTTGGCACGAGGACTTTTGGGAAGGGCTCGGTCCAAACCCTTGTCGACCTTCCAGACGGCAGCGGTTTAAAACTAACGACGGCAAAGTATTATACGCCTAAGGGAGTCTCGATAAACGGCACTGGCATCGAGCCCGACGTGCTGGTGGAGGTACCCGCGGAGCAAAAGCCAGGGGAAGATGTGCAGTTGGAAGAGGCTAAGAAAATCATCTTGAAGCTGATCGCGGAGGCGGGGGAAAGAGGACGGTAAAGCAATTCGCGGAGCTAGCGTATCACGTTCTGAGGACTGTACCCTCGGTTATGATTTACCCGGCCACGGCGGGCATGTTTTGGGTGGTCATGGTTTTGGTGGTGCTTCAATACAGGAGAGCCGCGGCTCTAGAACAGCGCATTTGGGGGGTCAGTTTCAATAACCTCTTGGAGGTCACGCTGAGGTCGCTGGGGCTCGGGCTACTGGGGGGTGCAGTGGCGAGTCTGATCCTGGTCATTATCGGTGTATCGCTGTCCGAAAGTGGCATCGAATTCCTCTTGCCCCTGGCGCTCCTCCTGTACGCCGTAAACCCGAGGCTCATGTGTTTTTCGTATGCTGGCGGAATAATCTCACTTTTGCACCTGATCACTGGCTTCCCTAACGTCAACGTGGCGGAAATCATGGCGCTCGTCGCCATCCTTCACGTGACGGAGAGCCTGCTTATCTGGGTCAGCGGCGAACGGTGCGCGAGCCCTATATACACCAGGAATGCCGCCGGGAAACTTGTAGGCGGATTCAGCCTACAAAGCTTTTGGCCCGTACCTCTGGTGGCGCTGTTTATGCTGACGGTGAGCGACCCCAATAAGTTGGAAGGCCTGATACAGATGCCGGACTGGTGGCCCATGATCAGGGGGGCAATCCAGGATCCGAGCAAAGCTGTGTTTGCGATGGTACCAATCACTGCTGCCTTGGGCTACAGTGACTTGGCTATCACGATGGTACCGGCGCAGAAGGTGCGGAGGACTTCGGCTGCTCTGGCCGTTTACAGTATTTCGTTGCTCGGGCTTTCCTTGCTGGCGATGAAACACGTGTTTTTCGAATGGCTAGCCGCGCTTTTTGGCCCAGCAGGGCACGAAATCGTTGCTACACTTGGCGGCAGGAACGAACTGAGCGGCGAGCCGCTCTTTGTTTCGCCCGAGCGGGGGGTGAAGGTGCTCGGAGTCGTGCCGGGTTCGCAGGCGGAAGTGATGAGAATACGGCCGGGAGACGTAATTCTGGAAGTGAACGGGTGCAGCGTTAATTCGCGTGCGGAATTGATGGAAGCCTTCGCCAATTCCGGCTGGTTCCTTGAATTGAAGATGGTCGGGGTGCGTGGGAATCCTAAGAACATAGAGTTTCGTAGACCAATGCAGGACGACCTCGGTGTGATTACCGTCCCTGAAACCGGGGATCCATGCCTCGTGGAATTGGGACCTCGGAAGAATTTCGAGTGGTTTCGCCGGGTTGCCGTGAGAATCGGGGGCTGGTTGAGACGAATATCAGGAAGGGACTAAAGGCTGGCGACGCCTTGGCAGTAGCCATACTCCTGGGGGCGCTGGCTTTCAACGTGGTCATGGGCAGAAACGCCTCATATCGATCAAAGTCTCCTCCAGTGCCTTCGCCGTTGACTGCACCATCGCCCGCTCAGCCACTTCCACCGTCGCGCAACATTACCTTGCAGCCGCCCAAGCCAACCCTCGGACTTGCCATAATTCTGGACGATTTCGGTTGGGGAGCCGAGGGTACCGCAGCGGCGCTGAAACTACCTCCTGAGGTCACTGTGGCGGTGCTACCGACAGGCCCTACTGCCAGCCGCGACGCAAATGCTGCAATAGCTTCGGGTCATGAGGTCCTACTTCACCTTCCGCTGGAGCCGGTATCAAAAGACAAGATGGGGTCGGAAAAAGGGCGGGAGGACTTCATCACTACGGATATGTCTGACCAGGAAATCGAAGAGCGGATTCAAATGTATCTGAAGAGTGTGCCGGGCGCGATTGGTTTAAACAACCATATGGGCTCCAAAGCCACCACCGACCCACGGCTGGTGCAGGTTATAGTCAAAGCGGCGGAGAGACTGGGTATTATTGTGGTTGATTCAAGAACAAGCCCCAAGTCTATTCTGTACAGGTATGCTTTGCAAGCGGGTGCTCGTGCTGGACAAAATGAGCTTTTTATTGATAATGTTAAGCGACTCGATCAGGTGAAGGCGCGTCTTCGCGAGGCTTCGGGAATCGCGCGCAAAAAGGGCAAGGGCGTAATAGTGATCGGTCACGTACATCCGGTTACCGTGCAGGCTATCAAAGAGTTCTTGCCGGAGCTCGAACGGGATGGGCTTAGGTTGGTTTCATTGAGCCGTTTGATTTCGGGTAAAAAAGTGGGATGATGAATAGTTGTTCGAAGTAGTATCTGAGTTCGTACCTCGGGGCGACCAAGGTGCCGCCATAGAAAAGCTCAGCGCGGGGATAATGGCCGGCATGAAGCACCAGGTGTTACTGGGCGTAACTGGCTCGGGGAAGACGTACACAATCGCCAAGGTGATCGAGCGGGTACAGAAGCCCACCCTGGTGATAGCTCACAACAAGACGCTGGCGGCGCAACTTTGCTCGGAGTTCAAGGAGTTCTTTCCGCACAACGCTGTAGAATACTTCGTGAGTTACTACGACTACTACCAGCCCGAAGCATATATCCCTCAGACGGACACTTATATCGAGAAGGATTCGCTGTTAAACGAAGAAATCGACAAGTTGCGCCACTCTGCTACCTGTGCGCTTTTCGAGAGGCAGGACGTGATAGTCGTTGCGAGCGTTTCTTGTATATACGGCTTGGGTTCCCCTGAAGACTACCGCGATCTGGCGCTATCGCTGCGGCTGGGCATGGAGAAGCCCAGGGAGGATATCATCCGACGGCTGGTGGAGATGCACTACTCGCGCAACGATGTGGACCTCACCCGGGGGCACTTCAGGGTGAGAGGAGATGTGATAGAAGTGTTTCCGGCCTCGTCTTCGGAGAGAGTCATAAGGATAGAGCTGTTCGGAGATGAGGTGGAACGCTTGCTTGAAGTGGACTCACTCACGGGTGAACCGATTGGAGAACGGCAACACGTCATGATTCACCCTGCAAGCCACTACGTCGCTGCGGCTGGCAAGCTAAGACGGGCAATAGACTCGATACAGGAAGAACTGGCAGAGCGGTTACGCGAATTGAGGGCACAAGGGAAGCTCCTCGAGGCGCAGCGGCTGGAGCAGCGGACGAAGTTCGATTTGGAGATGCTCGAGGAGACGGGATATTGCCACGGGATAGAGAATTACTCCAGGCACATCACGGGTAGAAGCCCAGGTCAACCACCATACACGTTACTGGACTTCTTCCCCACGGACTTTCTGGTGGTGATAGACGAATCCCACCAGACGATTCCCCAACTGGGTGCCATGTACGAAGGCGACAGGTCGCGCAAAGAATCTCTCGTGGAGTACGGATTCCGTTTGCCGTCAGCTTTCGACAACAGGCCGCTGAAATTCGAAGAGTTCGAGGAACGAGTGAACCAGGTCATCTACGTTTCTGCCACACCAGGGGAGTACGAGCTGAAACGAGCTGAACAGGTGGTAGAGCAGATCATACGGCCGACCGGACTTGTGGATCCGGTAGTCGAAGTGCGACCAACCAAGCACCAGATGGATGATCTCATAGGCGAACTCCGTAAGAGAATCGCAAAGGGACAAAGGTGCTTGGTGACAACGCTTACCAAGAAAATGGCGGAAGACCTCACGGATTACCTGGCTGAGAACGGTATTAAAGTACGGTACCTGCACTCGGAAGTGGATACGCTGGAACGGATGGAGATCATCCGCGATCTCCGGCTGGGGGTATTCGATGTGCTTGTCGGGATCAACCTGCTTAGGGAAGGATTGGATTTGCCGGAGGTATCGTTGGTAGCCATTCTGGACGCTGACAAGGAAGGCTTCCTGCGTTCTGAGACCTCGCTTATACAGACGTTCGGCAGGGCAGCGAGGAACGTAGACGGTAGGGTCATAATGTACGCCGACACGATAACGGGTTCCATGAAGCGTGCCATGGAAGAGACGGAACGGCGGCGAAAGATACAGCTCGAATTCAACCAGAAACATGGGATAGTCCCGCGCACTGTATCGAAGCCCATACGAGAAGTGATTGAAGCGACCAAAGTGCTGGATAAACCAGAGGAATACTGGGCTAGCCACAAGCTGAGCGATGTGCCACGGAAACAAGTGCCTTCGCTGTTGAAAAAGTTGAAGAAGGAGATGAAGGAGGCGGCCAAACGGCTGGAATTCGAGCACGCTGCGCTCCTTCGGGATATGATATTCGAGTTGGAATCGAGAGCCGGAGGCATGAAAACGGTCAATGGATAATTGCATCGTCATCAAGGGCGCGAGACAACACAATCTGAAGAACATCGACGTGGTCATACCCCGCGGGAAGATGGTCGTCATCACCGGCCTATCGGGGTCGGGGAAATCGAGTCTGGCAATAGACACCCTTTACGCAGAGGGCCAACGACGGTACGTTGAATCCCTGTCGGCCTATGCCAGGCAATTCCTTGGGCAAATGGACAAGCCCGATGTGGATTTCGTGGAGGGGCTTTCTCCGGCGATTTGTATAGATCAAAGAAGCGGAAGTAGAAACCCGAGGTCCACAGTGGGGACGGTCACGGAGATATACGACTACTTGAGGCTGCTTTATGCTAGGGTGGGTCATCCGCATTGCCCTGTGTGCGGCAGGGCCATATCAAAGCTCGAAGTGGATCAGATAGTGGATCAGGTGCTTCAGTTGCCGGAAGGCACTCGGGCGATGGTACTGGCGCCGCTGGTACGCGGGCGCAAGGGTGAGCACGGGCGCGTGATCGAGGATATTCGCAGGGCCGGGTACGTGCGAGCGCGCGTGGACGGGACAGTGGTGGAGATCGAGAATTTGGCTGCGCCTAAGCTCGACAAGAACAAAAAGCATACCATCGAGGCGGTCGTGGACAGGATCGTAGTGCGGCCCGGCGCGAGATCGAGGATTTCGGAAGATGTAGAGGCGGCCATAAAACTCTCGGGTGGGCTAGTCGTGATTTCAGCAGATGGCCAGGACGATATCGTTTTGAGTCAAAATCTAGCTTGCCCGGAGTGCGGCGTGAGCATAGCTGAGTTGTCCCCGAGGATGTTTTCGTTCAACAGTCCTTACGGTGCGTGCCCGGAATGCGACGGGCTGGGGTTCAAGATGGTCGTGGACGAAGACAAAGTCATCCCCGACAAAGGAAAGTCTCTTTCCGAGGGGGCCATAGAGCCATGGTCTAAACCTACTACTGACTATTACAATCAGTTGCTCCGGTGTGTATGCGAGCACTACGGAATCGATATGAACAAACCCGTGCGTGAACTGCCCCCCGAGCAGTTGAATGTGATCCTCTACGGCTCCGGAGCTGAACTAATCAGGTTTAACTATGTTTCGCGATACGGGCGTTCCAGCACTGGATTTGTGCGCTTTGAAGGAGTGATCAATTCCCTTCAGAGGCACTATGCGGAATCCACCAGCGAGGCGGTGCGTGAGGAGATTCAGGAGTACATGTCATCCTTAGAATGCCCGTGCTGCCATGGCGCCCGCCTTAAGCCGGAGAGCCTGGCTGTCAAGGTAGGAGGTATATCCATCAGCCAGTTTACTGCGATGAGCGTGCTAAAAGCGCGTGAGTTTCTGCGTTCGCTTGAACTTACTGAGAAGGAGCGTCTCATCGCACGGCAGATTCTGAGCGAACTCGACAAAAGGCTCGGGTTTCTCGTCGACGTAGGATTGGACTACTTGACCCTCGATAGGAGCGCGGGAAGCCTTGCTGGCGGCGAGGCCCAAAGGATCCACTTAGCCACTCAGATAGGCTCGGGTCTCGTAGGAGTGCTTTATGTTCTGGATGAACCTAGCGTGGGACTCCACCAGCGAGACAACAGGCGATTATTGAACACGCTGAAACGCTTACGTGACCTCGGTAACACGCTCGTGGTTGTTGAGCACGATGAGGAAACTATTCGCGAAGCGGATTGGATTATCGATATGGGGCCGGGAGCTGGCGAGCATGGCGGCGAAGTGGTGGCAGAGGGCACCGTAGAGCAAATCGAAGCTTGTGAGCGGTCTATAACCGGCAGCTACTTATCGGGTAGGCGCAGGATTGAGGTCCCGCCAACGCGAAGGCGGCCAGGCGGCCAGTGGTTGCGGGTGATCGGGGCTAAGGAGCATAACCTGAAAAACGTGGACGTCTCTATACCGCTTGGCCTGTTCGTGTGCGTGACCGGTGTTTCAGGGTCCGGGAAGAGCACTCTCGTGAATGAGATCGTCTACAGGAAACTGGCCAACGTGCTCAATGGAGCTAAGCTCAAAGCGGGGCGACATGAGGCGATTGAAGGCATAGAGCATCTCCGTAAGGTTATAGATATAGACCAGTCACCCATCGGCAGAACGCCTAGATCGAACCCTGCCACGTATACGGGCACGTTCGATTTGATCAGACGGGTGTTTGCAGAGACTTCGGAAGCCAGGGCACGGGGTTACGCGCCCGGCCGCTTCAGCTTCAACGTGAGGGGCGGCCGGTGTGAGGCGTGCCACGGCGATGGGATCATCAAAATCGAAATGCATTTTCTCCCCGACGTGTACGTCCCGTGCGAGGTATGCAAGGGGAAGCGCTATAATCGCGAAACGCTCGAAGTAAGGTACAAGGGCCGAAATATAGCCGAAGTGCTCGATATGACGGTCGAAGAAGCGCTGAACTTCTTCGAAAATGTCGAAGGGATCAAACGGCGGCTCCAGACGCTTTATGACGTGGGACTCGGATACATCAGACTGGGGCAGCCGGCCACTCAGCTTTCGGGGGGCGAGGCTCAGCGAGTCAAACTCGCCACGGAGCTGAGCAGGCGCAGCAACGGCGGCACTCTCTACATCCTGGACGAACCCACGACGGGGCTGCACATGGAGGACGTGCGAAGGCTCTTGGAGGTGTTGCAGCGACTGGTGGAATCTGGCAGCACGGTGCTGGTGATAGAGCACAACCTGGACGTAATAAAATGTGCAGATTACGTGATAGACTTAGGCCCCGAGGGCGGAGAAGGCGGCGGCCAAGTGGTCGCTTGCGGTACTCCAGAGGAAATTGCACGGGTGCCGGAGTCCCACACCGGGCGTTTTCTGGCGGAGGTGTTGGCGCGTGATAGAGATGCCGCCGGACTTGCCGGATAGCTCTGGTGTCTACATTTTTCGAGATAAGGCAGGAAAAGTGATATACGTAGGTAAGGCGGTGTCGTTGCGGAACAGGGTCAGGTCTTACTTCCAGGAAGCGAACTTCAAGCTGCCGAAAGTAAGACAGATCGTGAGCAACGCCGAGTCGTTGGAATTCATTATTACGGCCTCCGAAGTAGAGGCTCTCATCCTCGAGAACAATCTTATCAAACAGCACAGGCCAAAATACAACGTGAGGCTGCGGGATGACAAAAACTACCCATACCTGCGCATAACGCTAGAGGAGGAGTGGCCGCGCGTTGTGGTGGCGAGGAGGATGAAGCGCGACGGTTCCAGGTATTTCGGACCGTATACGCGTTCCGGCGCCGTGCGTGATACCCTCAGGCTTATCCGCAGACTATTTCCATACAGGACTTGTTCCGATTCGGTGCTAAGGAATTCCAAACGCCCATGTCTGAACTATCACATCAAGCGCTGTTTGGGGCCGTGCGCGGGCAAGGTTTCGCGGGAAGAATATATGGCCATGATCCAGGGCCTGATGAGGTTCCTAGAAGGCCACCAGAACGAATTGCGCAAAGAACTCGTCGAGAAAATGCAGGCTTACAGCACACAATTGAACTTCGAACGTGCGGCCGAGATACGCGATCTGCTCAGGTCCATAGACGAGGTTATGGAGAAACAGCACGTGGTGTCCTCGAGGCTTGGAGACGTGGACATTATCGGAATATGGAAGATAGAGCCCGAGGCCTGTGCGTCGATACTTCAGGTGAGAGATGGCAAGCTCGTTGGCAGGGAGCAGCTGTTTCTGACGGGGATTGCAGGCGAGTCTACGGAGGAACTGGTGGCTTCCGTGCTAAAGCTTTACTACCCCGCGGCTTCGAGCGTACCACCTGAGATCGTGGTACCCAAGCTGCCCGCTCAAGAGGATCTGCCGGGCATTCTGGAATATATCCCTGCGAAGCTCTCTACTGCGTCTCGCGGGCTGAGGGCGCAGCTTTTGCGCATGGCGGAGGAAAACGCGCGCTCAGGAATGGAGCAAGCCAGACCAAGGCAAGAACGCCTGCAGGCGGGCCTGTCGGAGCTACAGCGGCTGTTGGGCTTGAAGCACCTGCCTCGAAGGATAGAGGCGTTCGACATATCTAACATCCAGGGGAAATACGCTGTGGCATCGATGGTGGTATTCGTAGACGGCATGCCGTCCAAAGCGGACTATCGCAAGTTCAGGATAGCTACACCCGGCCCGGACGATTACGCCATGATGTACGAGGCGTTGAAACGAAGGCTAAAATACCTCACGCAAGCAAGCGCCGCTTCAGACAGGCCAGACTTGATAGTCGTTGACGGAGGGCCTGGTCAGCTCGCTGCGGGGCTCCGGGCCCAGGAGGAAATGGGGATAGAGATTCCGACGATAGCGCTCGCGAAGAGGGAAGAACTCATTTACGCGGAGGACTGCAATGAACCGTTGAGGCTTCCGGGAGACTCCACGGCCCTGCAAGTGCTTCAGAGTCTAAGGGATGAGGCACACCGTTTCGCGGTGAAGTATCATAGGACTCTCCGGCGAAACGACGCGGTTGCGTCGCTGCTTGAGGAGATCCCGGGTATCGGGCCGAAACGGAGAGCCGCTCTCCTGAAAAGATTCGGGAGCCTTGAAGGGTTGAGAGCGGCCAGTATCCAAGAGATATGTTCAGTTCAAGGCATGACCCGTAAGCTGGCGGAACAGCTCAAAGAGCACTTCGGGTAGATACGTTGCTCGTTTACTAATAACTGGTATATAGTTGATTAAGGCCTTTTGTCGCGAGGTGGTAGAGGTTGCTTACTGGCCTTCGTTTCATGACAGTGCGCGACGTGATCATCGCTGCCGTAGATATCATCGTAATGTCGTATTTGATATACAAATTCCTGACCTTGATTCGCGGTACACGGGCCGTACAGTTGCTGAAAGGCATCCTGGTGCTGTTGATAGCCACAACTGTATCTCAGTGGTTACGACTTTACACTATAAACTGGCTGCTCGTGAACTTGAGAAGCATGGTATTCGTCGCTTTGCCCGTCGTTTTTCAACCCGAGCTACGACGTGCCCTCGAGCAGGTAGGCCGTGGGAAGTTTTTCTCCGGGCAGTTCTTGGTTCTGGGCGAGGAGGAAGTCACCAGGGTAATTGAAGAACTCGTGAAGACAGCGATGAGGCTTTCCAGGAACAACATTGGGGGGCTCATCGTCATTGAAAGAGAAACCGGGCTAAACGACTATATCGAGACCGGCATCAAGATGGAGGCGGTGGTCTCGGCGGAAATCCTCCAAAACATTTTCGTGCCCAACACTCCTCTTCACGACGGGGCGGTCATCGTGAGGGGAGACCGGATCATGGCCGCGGCGTGTTTCTTACCGCTCACCGATGACCCGAGTCTCGGGGTTGAAGTGGGATCAAGGCACAGGGCGGCTCTCGGTATAACCGAGCACTCCGATGCGGTCGCACTGGTGATATCAGAAGAGACCAGCATGGTTTCACTTGCAAATGCGGGCAAACTCATCAGGAACCTGGACGAAAAGACCTTGCGTGAGATGTTGAGGTCATTGTTGCACCCGAAGAGTACCCCGATGAGGCTTTTTCACCGGAACGTTGAGAGGACTTGATTGGTGGGATTGGTTTGGATAGGTGGCTAGAAAACGATTTTGCGCTAAAAGTCATTTCGGTGCTGGTCGCGCTGGTGTTATGGCTGCAAGTTACCAACGAGTTAAACCCTGTTGAGCTCAGGACTTACAGGGGAGTCACTGTGAAGTATACGAACAACAGTTCACAGACCGTGCTTGTTGATGCGTCACCCGCCATGGTCAGCGTGACCTTACGAGGCAACAGGCGCGTGCTAAGCTCATTGAACGAGACAACACTCACCGCAGAGGTCAACCTTAGCGGTGCTGCGCCCGGAAAGGTTACGGTGCCGATCCGCATCCAGCCTCCCCAGGGGTGCGAGGTCGCCGAGATCAGCCCGGCGATAGCGACGGTCACCCTCGAAGCGATGGTTTCCAAGAACGTCAGCATCGAGGTGCGCACAGCAGGCACCCCACCCGAAGACTATGCAGCTAATCCCCCAAAACCTCAGGTAGACGGGGTTACGGTAAAGGGGGCGGCGAGCAAGGTGGCATTGGTCACCAAAGCTTTCGGGGTTGTTGACGTGAGCGGGCAGACCGTGACTTTCACCCGTACAGTTACTCTGAAGCCTGTGGACCAGGAAGGGAAAGAAGTGCCCGGGCTCGTTATGGATCCGGAAAGTGTGGATGTGACGGTGCCGATGAAGACGTTACCTCCTGCCAAGATAGTTCAGGTGCGAGCCCAGGTGACCGGTCAACCAGCTACTGGGTACACAGTCTCATTGGTTCAAGTGGAACCAGCTACGATCAAAGTGCGCGGGCCTTCGGAACTGGTCCAGAACTTGGCTTACGTGAGCACACCACCGGTCGATATAAGCCAGAAAACGTCGGATGTGGAAGTGCAGACGCCTGTATCGTTGCCGTCATGGGTCAGCAGTGCGGAAACTCGCACGGTGGTTGTTAGGATCAGGATCACCGAGGATACTGGAGAGCGTAGTTTCACTTCTATCCCGGTCAGGTTGCGAAGCCTTCCTTCTGGATTTCGCTGGACGATGATTCCTGCCGAGGTGAACATCACGGTTTCAGGTAGAAAAGATATCCTGAACCGGTTAGCCCCTCATTCGGTCGAAGCATACGTGGATGCAAGAGGCCTCACGGAAGGCGATCACGAGCTCCCAGTTCAGGTGGTATTGCCCGAAAACGTTTTTCTGGTTAAGGTTATCCCTGGACGGGTTACCCTTTCGCTCGTGCCGAGGTGAGGGCAGAAGATGGGACAGGTGAGGTGTGAAAATTGGCTAGGCTTTTCGGGACAGACGGAGTGAGGGGAGTCGCAAATCTCGAGCTTACACCTGAACTTGCTTATTGCATAGGACGAGCCGGTGCGGTGGTCGTGTCTGAGGGAGAGCCCGCTTGTTTTCTGGTGGGGCGGGACACGCGTGCTTCCGGAGAAATGCTCGAATGTGCCGTGATAGCGGGAATTCTATCGACGGGGTGCTCCGTGCGGCGCGCTGGGATCATGCCGACGCCGGCAATTTCCTCACTGATTTCGCCGATAGGGTGTGAAGGCGGCTTCGTCATTTCGGCTTCCCATAACCCTTTCCAGTATAACGGCATAAAGATATTTTCACCTGAAGGCTATAAGTTGCCGGATCCTCTCGAGGACGCAGTAGAACGTCTCATGAAAAAGATGAGCTTGAAGGACGACTTACCGAGGGCTAAAGATTTTGCCATAGGGCGACTCCACGAGGATACTGAAGCTGCCAATCTCTACGTGGAGCGCGTGAAGAAAATGTTCAAGGGAGTCGATTTGTCTGGATTAAAGCTGGTGTTGGACTGCGCCAATGGGGCGACCACGAAGCTTGCGCCCCGCGTTCTGAGCGATCTCGGGGCAGAGGTGACGGTAATAAATGGCGAACCTGATGGGTTCAACATAAACGCCGGTTGTGGTTCCACTTCGCCTTCTGCGCTTTCGCAGGCGGTTCGCAACATTGGTGCAGATGCCGGCATAGCATATGATGGGGACGGAGACAGGGCGATAGCCGTCGACGAGCGAGGGCAGATCGTAGACGGGGACCAGATAATGGCGATATTTGCGGAGTACATGCTGGAGAGGAACCTTCTCAAGGGAGGCGCCATTGCTGCCACGGTGGTCTCCAACTTTGGGCTGGAGCTATGGCTCAAGGAACGAGGGATAGCGCTGGAAAGGACTCCAGTGGGCGACAAGTATGTCTTCCAGCGAATGCTGGAACGAGGCCTTAACCTGGGCGGTGAGCAGTCAGGCCACATAATCCTCCGCGATTACGCCAACACGGGCGACGGGATCATCACTTCGGTGCAACTCGCGAGGGTCATGATTGAATCACAGCGGAGTCTTTCTGAGCTGGCGGGCATCATACAGCGAGTCCCTCAGGTAACGGTGAATGTACCCGTGGAGAATGGCTTACGCCACAATTTGCTCAAGCACGAAGCCACGACCAGGTTGAAGGCGATGGCGGCGATGAGGCTGGGTTCGAAAGGAAGGGTGGTGGTTCGTGGTTCGGGGACCGAGCCCGTCGTGAGGGTACTTGTAGAGGCAAATAGTCTAGAACTCGCGAGGGAGGTGGCGGATGAACTGGCAAAGGGGATTTCTGAGTTAGCCGGGAAACTGAAGACTTGCGATTCTAAATAGCGACGAGCATTGTTTTCTAAAAGCGGAGCAAATAGGCGAGAGCTGTCCGTTTGAGTAGTTAGCGCCAGGACTCCCGCGTGCGGGAGTCGACGAGGGTGGGGTTTATCGAAAGTTTCGGCGGATGCCCCACGGCTGGTCACGGCCGACAGCGGTTTCACAAAACCCGGGAGCGATCCCGAGAACAAAAGGACCAGGTGACGGACGCTTGTTTTGCCGCGCTTCCGCGCGGTTATTCTTATTCTTGGAGATGGAGGGAAAATCAGTGTGCGGTATAGTGGGATATATTGGCGACAAAGCCGCCGCTCCTTTGGTAATAGATAGCTTGGGGAAGCTTGAATATAGAGGGTACGATTCCGCAGGTATCGCTTTCCTCGACGGGGACGGTTTGAAGGTAGTCAAGACTGAGGGGAGGATAGCTAAGCTCTGCCAGATGCTGTCTGGAGTTTGTACCGATGCCAAGGTGGCCGTGTCGCACACCAGGTGGGCGACTCACGGCAAGCCTTCTGATGCTAACGCCCATCCCCACACTGACTGTCGGAACGAGGTGGCGGTGGTGCATAACGGTATCATTGAAAACCACGCCGCTTTGAGGCGAGAACTTATGGCGGCAGGGCACGTGTTCCGTTCTGAGACGGATACCGAAGTAGTGGCCCATTTGATCGAGCAGTACCTAGATGGGCGGTTGGAAATTGCAGTTCGACGGGCCGTATGCCGGTTGAGTGGTTCATTCGCGCTTGCGGTAATCAGCACGCGTGACCCTCACAAAATCGTGGTCGCCAGGAAAGACAGCCCTCTGGTGATAGGGCTCGGTCGCGGCGAGAACATGGTGGCCTCTGACATACCTGCCTTGCTGGATCACACGCGCGAAACAGTAATACTGCGTGACGGTGACGTGGCTACTGTTACTGCCGATAGGGTTGAGATCACTGACCGGAATGGCACTCCCCTGGAGAGAAACGTTTTCAGAGTTGAATGGGACCCGGTATCGGCTCAAAAGGGAGGATATCCCCACTTCATGCTCAAGGAGATTCACGAGCAACCTGATGCCATTGCCAATACGCTCAGGGGCAGGCTCAGCGGTACGAGGGTTGACTTCAACGAGTTGCGAGTGCCGCCCGAGTTGCTTGCAAAAACGAAAAGGGTTCGCATCGTGGCATGCGGGACGGCTTACCATGCGGGGGTAGTGGGCAAATACCTCATCGAGAAGCTGGCGCGGCTTCCGGTCGAGGTGGACCTAGCCTCCGAATACAGGTACAGAGACCCTGTTTTGGATGCCGGTGACCTGGTGATCGTGATAAGTCAGTCTGGCGAAACGGCTGATACCATCGCTGCGCTTCGGGAAAGCCGCGCTCGAGGCGTGCCCGTGATAGCGGTGAGCAACGTGATGGGCAGTACCGTGGCGCGGGAGGCGGACCATACTGTATACACGTTGGCGGGGCCGGAAGTGGCGGTGGCGTCCACAAAGGCTTATGTGACTCAGCTAATCGTCATGACGTTGCTCGCCATGGCATTCGCTCAGACCCACGCGGGTGATCCCACAGGTTCAGGACAGAAGCTGTGCGAAACCCTGGCGCAGGAATTGAGAGCGCTCCCGGAGAAAGCGCGAAAGGTATTGGCCACGGAATCCCAAGTCGCGGAGCTGGCAAAAGCTATTGCCCGGTGGGAGGACGCTTTCTTCATCGGAAGGGGCCTTGACTATGCGGTAGCCATGGAAGGACAGCTCAAACTGAAAGAGATCTCCTACATTCACGCTGAAGCTTATGCCGCAGGAGAACTCAAGCACGGTACGCTTGCCCTGATCACGCGGGATGTACCGGTCATCGCGCTGGTGACACAACCACACGTTCGGGAGAAGATGCTTTCCAACATAACGGAGGTCAAGGCGCGGGGAGGAAAGATCTATGCCTTCTGCCGGGACGATGACGAAGAGACTCCACAGCACTCAGACTGGCATCTGCAGCTTCCGTCCAGTCACCCGCTACTAATGCCGGTGTTGAGCGTTATCCCGTTACAGCTTGTAGCGTACTATGCTGCCGTGGAGCGGGGTTGCGACGTGGATAAGCCTCGCAACCTGGCCAAGAGCGTGACTGTTGAGTGATGTTGTAATGGAGGTCAGAAGTGTGTGTATTTCGCATTTATTCCTCCCACCCATGCAGAAAAGTGGTTCCGATTAGGAGGCAATTAGGGAACAGGATAAAGGATTAAGTCCATAAAAAATAGCAAAGGGATAAGTGCAAAGCCTTGAAAAATAAAGGACTTACGCCACTTATCCCTTTTTCCAACCCTTGACCCTACCCATCACGGGCGGCCGTTAAGTGGCAATGGGAATCGGTCAGATGAGCTCTCGGAGTCGCGGCGGAGGCCCCTGGCCTTGAGGGAGGATAGGAGTTGGCCTGTGTAGTACTACCAGGTAGAAGGACGGGGAACCAGGTGAGGTCCTGTGGGACTGCCGACGTTCTTTCGGCAGAGGATCCGGGCTGAGGCAGCTTCGATTCAAGCTAAGACTTTTTTCGGCTACCTGGTTAGCTACGTCAGGCAGCGCAGGCAGGTTTCGGTGGAGGAAGCTGTGCTGATTGCAGGTGACTCGCTGCAATACCTCAACAGGTACTTGGGCATGCGATGGCTGGGTGAAGTGGAGTTTCCGGCGGTAGCAGTGGAGCCCGTTCGTGGGGTGCCAGGGCATGGGCTACACTGCTCTGGAAGGATGTGCCGCGGGTTTGTCGAATAAAACCAGTTGGATGACCGGGTAGCTGGGATCCCGGTTTATCCAGTACACAAAAACTGAGGAGGGGGAAAACGTGAAGAGGCGCCTAGTAGTGATTCTGTTGGCTAGCGTGTTGGTCCTATCTCTTATCGCGGGGTGCAGCGGCGGAAGCCAGCAACAAGCGGCCCCAAAGGAAGAGCCGAAACCTCAGACGATCAAAATAGGGGCTATACTTCCCCTGACGGGTTCGGCGGCTTCAACCGGCGTTAAGTTAAAGTACGCCATCGAGGTTGCGCAGGAGATAATCAACAACCCGCATCCGGAAATCAACCTCCCGCTCGCTAAGGATGCCGGTTTGCCCAACCTCAAGGGTGCGAAAGTTGAATTCGTCTTCGCGGACCACCAGGCCAACCCCGAGGTGGCCAAGTCCGAGGCCGAGCGTCTCATCCAGAACGAGAAAGTAGTAGGTCTCATCGGCTGCTACCACTCCTCAGCCACTAAGCCCGCCAGCCAGGTGGCCGAAAGGTTCCAGATCCCCTTCGTCGCGGGATCATCCAGCTCCGCGGCCCTGACGGAAAGAGGCCTCAAGTGGTTTACAAGGATAGCTCCTAACGACGACATGGAAACCAAATTCTTCTTCGACTACCTGAAATACCTCAACGAGAAATTCAATGCAGGCATTAAGACGGTTGCCGTCGTGTACATCGATAACGAGTACGGCGTACATGCTTTCCAGATGGTTGACAAGTGGATCAAGGAGTATGAGAAAGATGGTTTCAAGGTAGTCCTGGACGTCAAGTATCCCACCAATGTATCAAACGTGGATACCGAGGTGCAGAAGATCAAACAGGCTAAGCCAGATGCGATCTTCCATGCCTCTTACATCGGCGACATGACCCAGTTCGTGAAGAAGTACAAAGAGTTAGGCGTGGTGCCTAAAGCGGTCCTCTGCTACTGTGGCGGCTTCCAGGACCCGCAATTCGTCGTGAACCTGGGCAAGGACGCGGACTATTTCTCCGGCTCCAATGCATGCACTTCGACTTTGTTCGGCAAGATGGACGCGCTCAACAAGATAAACGAGCTGTATAAGAAGAAGTCAGGTGTGGACATTGACGGGCCGACCCTCGAGGACTTCGCCTCGGCCATGGTCATAGCCGATGCCATCAACCAGGCCGGATCGACCGATCCCAACAAAATCCTGGACGCCCTCAAGACCAAGACCTTTGACGCGCCGTACTTCGTGTCCGGCAAGATCAAGTTCGGGCCGACCGGCCAGAACGATTTCTCGGCATCCGTCATGGTCCAGCTTCAAAACGGCAAGTACGAGGCTGTATGGCCCGAGCAGTTCAAGACGGCCGATCCCAAGCCGGCCTTCCCCAAGTGGGAAGCCAGGTAGCTTGACGCGGCGGGGGCGGGAGTTCCAGGCTCCCGACCCCGCTTTTCGGTGCGCCCGGCAGGCGTGTTCACTTTGTGATGAAAGTCTGACGGAAGCTGCAGGCAAAGCGCTGGCCTGACGGACGGGAGTTGCATACCAGGATCGCACACGAGGAGGAAATGGAATGCTCGCCCAGGTTATCGCCAGCGGGATTCTCATGGGTTTCATATACGCTCTGGTGGCGATCGGTCTGACACTGACGTGGGGCGTGATGGACATCATAAATTTCGCCCACGGAGAATTCCTCATGCTGAGCATGTACTCGGCCTTCTGGATGTATACGCTGTTCAGGACAGATCCACTCTTATCTCTTCCCCTTGAGGCGTTGCTCATCTTCGTGCTGGGTTATGTCACATACAAGATAGTAATAAAACGCGTAGCCGATGCCCCTGGCCTCACGGCGCTGCTCGCCACGTTCGGGCTCAGCCTGGTACTGAGAAACCTCGCGCAGTTCCTGTGGACGCCGAACTATCGTTTTTTGAACCAGACGCTGGTCACAGACAAGAAGTTGGCCTTCGCCGGGATAGTGCTTGGGCTTCCCCAGGTGGTCGCTTCAGTGGGAAGTGTAATCATGACCCTCGCCGTATTCTATTTCGTTCAGAGAACCAGGATGGGGAGGGCGATCCAGGCTACGGCGCTCGATAAAGCCACGGCCAAGCTCATGGGGATCAATACGGAGCTTGTGTACGGCGTGACCTTTGGACTGTCGGGGGCATGCGTGGGGGTCGCAGGGGCGCTCATGTCTACCTTCTATCCCATCCACCCCGAGTCAGGGGCCCTGTACAGCTTACTCGCCTTCGTAATTGTGGCCCTCGGTGGTTTTGGGAACATCAAGGGGGCGCTGCAGGGCGGGATAATCATAGGGCTCGCCGAGGCGCTCGGCGGGTATTTCCTTGGTACGCAATTCAAGTACGCGATCGTCTTCCTCATATATCTGCTGGTTATACAGCTGAGACCTCAGGGACTGTTCGGCTGGTAACGGAGAGGTGATATCCCATAGAGACAAAGGTCCTGCCTTTCGTGTACGTCGTTATAGGCGTGCTACCCTTCATCATACAGAACACCAACTTTCACCACGTGATGGTGATCTTCCTGATATTCGCCGCAGTCGGCGAGGCCTGGAATATCATCACGGGTTTTGCCGGCCAGACATCCTTCGGCCACGCCGCTTTCTTCGGCATAGGGGCATACACCTCGTCCGTGCTGTTCTGGAAGTTTAAGATAAACCCTTGGGCCGGCATGCTGGCGGGTGCCGTGCTCGCTACGGTCACAGCAGCGATCGTGAGCTACCCCGCGTTCAGGCTTAAGGGACACTACTTCGCTATCGCCACGCTGGCCGTTGCCGAAATAATCCAGCAGCTGGTAGTTAGTTGGGACTACGTGGAGGGCGCAACGGGCATCTCGATCCCCGTGGTGGCTGACGGCTTTCTCAACCTTCAGTTCCATAAGAGCAAGATCCCTTATTTTATCATCGCCTACGTGCTATTCGGTGTGGTCTTGCTCATTTCTTACCTGGTCGAGAACTCGAAGCTTGGGTACTATCTCAAAGCCATAAGGGAGAGCAGCGACGCGGCCGAGGCAATGGGCATAGACCATGCCCTTTACAAGCTGATCGCCATGATGATAAGCGCCTTCCTCACGGCGATATTCGGGTCGCTGTACGCCCAATACATCCTGTATATAGACCCGTTCATGGTCTTCTCGATGAACATCTCTATGAAGATCGTGCTCCTCGTGGTGTTGGGGGGCATCGGCACGATTATGGGGCCCGTGATCGGGGCGGCAATTCTCATCCCACTTTCCGAATACACGAGGATACTCTTCGGCGGGACCGGCAAAGGCATAGACCTCATCATCTTCGGGATGCTTGTAGTGCTCGTCGCGTGCTACCAGCCCCATGGAATAGTGGGCATGCTGCGCAGGATGTCCCTCTTGAAGGTTTCCGCGACGAAGGGGGGTGGCGCCACGCATGCAGGAAGAAATGCTGTCAGTTGAGAACCTTACGATGAAGTTTGGAAGCCTGGTGGCGAACGACCAGGTCAGCTTCTCCATTAGGCGGGGGGAGATCGTAGCGCTCATCGGCCCCAACGGAGCGGGGAAAACCACCCTTTTCAATTGCATAACCGGTTTCTACCGGCCCACCTCCGGCAGGGTGATCTTCGACGGTAAAGATATCACCGGGCTAAGACCGTATAAAGTATGCCGCTTAGGGCTCACTCGTACATTTCAGATAGTGAAGCCCCTCAAGGAGATGACAGTCGAGGAAAACATAATGACTGGCGCTTTCCTGCGTACGGGGAGTAGGTCCAAAGCCAGGGAGATCGCGCTGAAGGTCATGGATTTCACCCACCTGGCGGATAAAGGCCAAATGAAGGCGGGAAGCCTTACAATCGCGGACAAAAAACGACTTGAAATTGCCAGGGTTCTGGCCACCGGTCCGAAGCTTCTTATGCTTGACGAGGCCATGGCCGGTCTCAACCAGACGGAGATAAGAGAGGCTATGGATCTCTGCTTGAGGCTGAGGGAAAGCGGCATAACCCTGCTCGTGGTGGAGCACATCATGGAGGCGATAATGCCTATCTCCGACAGGGTAATCGTCCTGGACGCGGGAAAGAAGATCGCCGACGACGTGCCGGCGAAGGTGGTATGTGATGAGCGCGTGATTACCGCATACCTGGGGGAGAAATACCATGCTAAGAGTAAGAAACCTTAAAGCCGGGTACGACGGTGTGCCGGTGCTGTTCGACGTATCGTTCGAGGTTAACGAGGGCGAGCTTGTGGCGATCGTCGGCTCCAACGGAGCCGGCAAGAGTACCATCCTCAGGACCATATCCGGCCTCATCAAGCCAATGGGCGGAGAGATCGAGTTCGAAGGCAAACGGATCGATGGGCAGCCTGCCCATCTTATAGTCGAGCAGGGCATAGCTCACGTGCCAGAAGGGCGCCATGTCTTTGGGAAGATGACAGTGAAAGATAATCTTCTCTTAGGGGCTCATACGGTGAAGTCCGAAAAGGAAGTCTCTGCAGCCCTGGAGGACGTGTACGCGCTGTTTCCCAGGCTCAAGGAGAGGGAATCACAGAAGGCTGAGACCTTGAGCGGCGGCGAACAGCAAATGCTCGCTATAGCGCGCGGCCTCATGTCGCGGCCGAAGATCCTGATGGTAGACGAGGTGTCACTCGGGCTAATGCCCATCCTGGTGGACAAGGTTTTCGAGACGCTGAAGGAGATCAGCAAGGCGGGCATTACAGTGCTCATGGTCGAGCAGAAGGTTCAGGATGCCCTCGAGATGGCGGACAGAGGATACGTTCTCCAGACGGGGCGCATCGTGGCCTGTGGGACCGGCAGGGAGCTTCTGAACAACGACCTGGTGAAACGGGCATACTTGGGAATCTGAAAATCTGCAGAGAACGCCTTTCTCACCGGTGACGACTGGTGAGGAAGGCGTTCAGTCCTCTGACCTCGATCATACCGTTACCAGGGGAACGGCACTTCGTCTGCTCCCAGCATGACATCGTAGATGTCTTGGCGGCGATCCCTCAAAGGCATGTTGAAAGGCCCCCAGCTCTTGGTCTTCCGCGCACCCGCCAAGTTGCAATCGGCGTACAGTATTTCTTCCTTATCGACGGAGGCAGGCCCTGCTATTATCCATCCGGAAGGTGCCACGATGATACTCTGGCCGATGAACGGCTGACCCCGTTCCACACCTATCCTGTCAGCGGCGGCCACGAAGATGGAATTGACGTTGGCGGCAACCATGGACACATAGTTGGCCATTGGCTTTTCACCTTCGGGCTGCGTTCTGGTCGGTACCCAGTTGTTACAGGTACAGACTATATCGGCTCCTTTCAGGGCGCAGAGGCGCCAAGCTTCCGGGAACCAGGCGTCGTAGCAGATCAGCATTGCTATGCGGCCGAGGGGAGTGTAAAAGACGGGGAAACCGAGGTTTCCCGGCTCGAAGAAGAGTTTCTCCTGGCCCCATAGGTGTGTCTTGCGGTATGTGCCGATATAGCCCTCAGGGCCTATCAAAACCGACGAGTTATACAGGACCGGCCCTTCGCGTTCCGTGATACCGGCGACGATGAAAACCTTCCGCTGTGCAGCAAGCTCTACCCAGCTTTTGGTAGTAGGCCCGTCGGGAACTGGTTCGGCCAGGGAAAAAGCCTCTTCGCGGTCGTTGAGGACCCACCCCGTGTTACAAAGTTCGGGCAGGACGATAAGAGTGGCTCCGTTATCCGCCGCAGCGTTGATATAACTGACGCTCTTCGCCAGATTTGCTTCTTTATCGCCGATTACTGGCTCCATTTGAACTACTGCCACCCGCACGAGGGCTTCTTTACCTGAGACACGCTCTTTTGCCATCGTCATCCTCCTCGCCTCATACTGTTCGACGACAGAGTACCAACTCCTTCCGCAGGCTTGGCGGATCTCACGCACCTCTACCGCGTCTAAAGGGATGGAGTGGCGATTTGGAGGCGCGAAATCTTGAATCGTAATCGTATCCTTGTAGTAGTGGGTACCGTGCTAGTCGTAGTATTGGCAATGGTGTTCGTCGTGCGGTCGTTACCCAGAGAAAGTGTGCCTGGCGCCGGACAAAAGCTTACTGAAGCCATCCCTGAGCCCGCCCGGACCGAACCGAATCCCGAGCCCAAGCTCGTGGAATACGACGGCTCCGTTGAACACATTTTCTTTCACCCGCTCATCGCCTACCCGGAGCTGGCTTTTGACGGCGACGGAATGTCCCGCGGGTATGATGATTGGTTCGTGACGGTCTCGGAGTTCAAGAAAATAATCCAAATGCTATACGAAAATGGGTACATGCTGGTCGGCATCGACGACGTCCTCGGTCCGGGGACGGTGGATGGTAAACCTGGATTCGTACCGAAAAAACTGTTTCTGCCTGAGGGGAAAAAGCCTCTCATTATCTCCGTAGACGATCTGTGTTACTACGATTACATGCGAAAGAATGGCAATGTGTATAAGCTTGTGCTCGATGAAGAAGGCCAGGTAGCCACGTATTCCGTCAGCCCGGAAGGCAAAGAGGTCATATCGCGTGATAATGAAATCATCCCTATCCTTGACTCCTTCGTTCGCCATCATCCGGACTTCTCGCTGCGAGGAGCGAAGGGAATCATAGCTTTGACCGGTTACGAGGGCATACTGGGATACAGGACGAATGACCCAGAGTCGCCTGAATATGAGAAGGAGAAAGAGCAGGCGCTTGCAGTAATAGAGCAGTTGAAACGAACCGGATGGAGCTTTGCCTGCCATGGCTGGGGCCACCTCGATATGGAGAAGGTGAGCTACAAACGGTTCGTCCAGGATACAGAAAGGTGGAAGCGGGAGGTCGAACCGCTCATAGGTCAGACAAAGATCTACGTATATCCTTTTGGCAGTCAGGTCAAGCCGGGTACTCCGAAGTTCGAATACTTACTCCAAACCGGCTTTACGATATTCTGCGGTATAGGGATCCGCCCGTTTTTGCCCAAGCCTGCACTGTATGTCCTGATGGACCGCCGGCACGTGGATGGAATCGCGCTCAAAACTCAACGAGAGCTGTTGATTCACCTGTTCGACGCCAGTCAAGCGCTCGATCGATAGAAGAGCTCTCTGTAGTTGCGGAAGACCGCATGCTACAATCTATCCAGGTGATCGCATGGCACCGAAGATTCTCGTGGTAGATGACGAAGTGAATATCCTTCGTTTGCTCCAGGTGAATCTGGAGAAAGAGGGATTCGAAGTAATACTTGCGACAAACGGAAATGAGGCGTTGGAACGTGTCCGGCAATGCAGGCCGGATCTCGTCATCCTTGACTTGATGCTACCCGGTATTGATGGATTGGAGGTAGCCAAGCGCCTGAGACGTGAAGATATTTGGATACCGATTCTGATCCTCACTGCCAGGTCGAGCGAAGTGGATAAGGTGGTCGGGTTGGAAGTGGGTGCCGACGATTACCTCACGAAACCGTTCAGTGTGAGGGAACTTGTGGCGCGCACCAGGGCACTGCTCCGGAGGGCGTCGTTGGCTGACCGGAACATGGATAAAGGCAAGGTGACTGTAGGTTCGATAGTTCTGGACCCGGAACGCCACGAAGTGTATGTTGGGGACCAGCTCGTTGAACTTACTCCGACTGAGTTCGCGCTGCTGGAGCTGCTCATGAGGAACCCGGGGCGCGTATATACGAGGGAAATGTTACTGGATCGCATATGGGGTTATGACTATACTGGTGACACCAGAATAGTCGATGTGCACGTGAGCCACTTACGTGACAAAATAGAGTCAATTGCAAAGGATGGCAGGTATATCATCACGGTTAGAGGGCTGGGTTACAAATTCCGGGAGATGTGAGGGTTGCAGCGGAAAGGCGTCCGGATCAGACTGAGAGTCTGGCATCTTCTCGCTTGTACAGTGACCACGGCGACCATTGCAGCATATCTTTACACGGCGGTGGGCGGGTTCTATCGCGAGAGCGCAGCCAGAGAACTTTCTCGTAAGGCAGGGCTGATCCAGCAGTTATGTGCCATGCCTCTTTCTCAGGGGGATAAGGAAACGCTTCAACACGTGGTTGCCGAGGCGGCGCGCGTGAGTGGGGTCAGGGTGACGGTGGTGGCCACTGACGGTTCGGTCGTGGCTGATTCTCACGAAGACCCTGCATCGATGGACAACCACGCTTCCAGACCCGAAATCAGAGAGGCGTTGCTGGGTCGCCAGGCTTACGTCACTAGAAGAAGCCAGACTCTCGGAACGGAGCTCGCTTATGTAGCCGTCCCGGTGGTGACAGCGAATGGAATGGCTGGAGTGGTTCGTGTTTCCACGGAGGTGGCAGGCGTTAGAGGGCTGGAAAGCGCGTTAGTGGGGCGCGCGGCCGGAGGCGTAATGGTGGTACTGGTTGTGGCGGTGGCGGTGCTGTTGTGGAGGTCGAGAGACCT
>DUMF01000019.1 GCA_012840015.1 Bacillota bacterium | reverse complement strand
CTTTACCAGCTTTATTCCGAAAGGCGTGCCCGATTCCGCCGGCGTATATCAGCCCCAGGGCGCCCTCGTGGCCCTCGATCCTGCCACGGGCTATGTGAAGGCGATGATCGGCGGTCGCGATTTCACCAACACCCAACAAAACAGGGCTGTTTCAGCCAAACGCCAACCGGGGTCGGCCTTTAAGCCGATCCTGTACACCGCCTTGATCGACTCTGGCGTACCCCCAACGGCTACGCAGGTATGCAGCGAAATCGTACTCCCAGGAGGTGCACCAGGTACCGTGTGGATGCCCCGTGATTACGGGACACAGCCTTACCATTACAGACCCATGGCTGTGCGTGAAGCCATTGCCATATCCGATAACGTCGTGGCAGTTAAGTGGGGCCAAGAGCTGACCCCGAACAAGATAGCCAGCTACGCCAAGCGGATGGGCATCGATAGCGCCCTGGCTTCCAATCTCACGATCGCGTTGGGGTCCTCAGAGGTTTCGCCCATAGAGCTCGCCGCGGCTATGTGCTGCCTCGCCAACGGTGGGCAAAGGGTCACCCCGTCAGCGATATTGAGGGTAGAAGACAAGAACGGCATCCCGATTTACGTGGCGCCGGCCCCTCGCCCCGTGCCGGCGCTGGACCGGCGGGTAGCCTACGTGGTTACAGACCTGCTCACCAGCGTGCTGCAGCCCGGGGGAACGGGCAGCGCGTGGGGGCCGGTCGTCGGTCGCCCCGCAGCCGCCAAGACCGGTACAACCGACCGTGAACTAGACGCGTGGTTCGTCGGATATACTCCAAACCTGTGCGCAGCAGTGTACGTAGGGTGGGACCACCACGAAAAGCCCGTTGGCACGGGCTCGGTGGCCGCAGGGCCGATCTGGGCACATTTCATGCAGGCAGCCTTGAAAGACAAGCCGGTCGTTGATTTCGAAATGCCCCCCGGGGTGGCGAAAGCCGCTATATGCTCGGAGACAGGGCTTTATCCCAATCCAACTTGCCCGATCACCACCGAAGTTTTCCTTGAAGAAACTTTGCCTTACGGCACATGCCCCATAACTCACCAACCAGCCGCAGGACAACCCCCAGCAGAACCCGAACCTGGGCCATCCCCATCGCCGGTTCCCGCACCGACGCCCGTACCGTCTTTACCCACACCCACACCGGGGTCTGCACCCCGCGCCCGCCAACGATGATATAGTACCCCCGTGGGGTACCGCCATTGAAGCAGTTTAACGGCTGTAGGGCCAGCTAGTTGAACAGTCCCGCAGGTGCATGAGACAGCGGACGGCTGTCGAGGCTTCTGCCACAGGCGTTCACTCTACCCTGACGATGTCAGCACCCGCAGCCGCGAGCTTTTTCTCCATGTGCTCGTAGCCACGATCGATGAACTCGACCCCGTACACCTCCGTGGTACCCTTAGCAGAAAGGCCAGCCAGCACCAACGCCGCTCCTGCGCGCAGGTCGCCGGCTCGTACTGGTGCGCCGTATAAGCGCTCCACGCCTTCCACGATTGCCGTACGACCGTCCACTCGTATGCTGGCGCCCATACGCACGAGCTCGTTCGCGTAGCCGAAACGATTATCGTATATGGTCTCCTGGACTACGCTGATCCCGTCTGCACGAGCCATCGTAGCCACATACGGCTGCTGGAGGTCCGTGGGGAAGCCGGGGTAGGGCAGCGTTTTCACGTTGGCAGCTTTCGGTCTTTCGGGGCCAAGCACGTGTACTTGCTCACCGTTCATCTCCACAACCGCACCAACTTCGCGCAGCTTGGCTGCTACTGATTCGAGGTGCTTAGATATGGTGTTCTGTATGATCAGATCCCCCTGGGTTGCAATTGCGGCAAGCATGTACGTAGACGCTTCGATCTCATCAGGGATCACGGAGTGAGTCACTCCGTGCAATCGCTCTACTCCTCTGATCTTTATAACGTCAGTCCCTGCCCCCTGCACTTTGCCTCCCATAGCATTGAGGTAATTGGCCAGATCCACGATGTGAGGCTCCTTGGCAGCGTTTTCTATAACAGTCGTGCCTTCAGCCATGGTAGCAGCCAACATAATGTTTATGGTAGCCCCTACGCTGGTCACATCTAGGTAAACCTGGGCGCCGCGAAGCTTCTGCGCCCTTGCCTTTATGATCCCGTGTTCCATCGTGACTTCAGCGCCAAGCGCTCTTAGACCTTTTATATGTTGGTCGACCGGGCGTAAGCCTATGTCGCACCCTCCAGGGAGCGCAACTTCTGCTTTGCCGAACCGCGCCAGGAGCGCTCCCACCAAGTAATACGATGCCCTAAGCCGCTTAACCAGCTCATAAGGAGCGCACGTAGTGTCCAAGCCGTTTGGATCTACCATCACGGCGCCCGAGGGCAATCCCTCAAGCCTTGCTCCTAGATTGCTCAGAATTTCCCGGAATACTTGAACGTCGGTGATATCGGGTAAATTTTCAATGACGCTCGGGGAGTCAGCCATCAACGCGGCCGGGAGAATGGCCACGGCTGCATTTTTAGAACCACTGACCCTTATCCTGCCCTTCAACGGCTTTTCGCCGTGTATCACGAACTTCAACGCACTCGCCCCAATCCACTTGCCAGATTCTACTTTGCAGACTCCAATTCGCCCGTATAGCCGTTCAATATTAATTCCAATCCACTGGAAGCTTTCACCCGCCAGGCGGGGACAACTTCCCATTGGCTGGCGTCGTAAATCTCTGTGAAATACCCCTGTTCTATCGAGACGATTTCACCCTTGCCCTCCATACGAACGATTTCCCTGCCGGCCCGCTGAAGGGCTTCGCTTACGGGAACCAATGCCTTGCGATAACCGCTCGCCCCTTGGACGTCAAGTCCCTGAAGCTTAAAGCGGCGCACTTTTCCGCCTAAAACCTCCGCATATATGCACGTCCCGAAAAGAGGCATCCGACCAACGGTTTGTTCCGCATTAACTATAGCAAGTTCTCCCTGGCGTGACACATGAAAATTACTGGTGCTGACTGTCAAGCCCTTATCTGACATAAACTGCTTCACGGCTGCTACAGCCGTGTCATCCTTCGTGTCCCCGAGACCGCCGCCGATTGACCGATCCAGATACTCCAGTATCGAACCTTTGTCCACGCTCATCGTTATGCTGCCTTTCTTATATACCGTGGCCGAGCCCAGATTCACCACGCTGGCGCCGGCCACCTCGCCCAACAACGCTCTCGCCGCCGCCTCCGGCTCCCGGAACAGGGGCTTCACCATTACCAAGCTTGAAGGCACGGCCTGCAACGGTACCTCGCACAGTACCTGGACGCCTATCTGAGCTAGCTGTTCCTTGGCCTGCTTCACTTCCACCAACCGACTCTGACTTCCGGGTGAAGTCTGCAGGATGCCCCATACTCTTATACCCAGAAAGATGTCCAGGCACAGAAAAGCGATTATCAGTGTGGTCCTGGCCTTTGTCCAGTTCAAAGCAGGGTCACCTGTCCTGAAACGGAATCAACCACGATAATTCCCCGGTAGGTCTCCACGGCCCAGGCCGGCCTGAGAGAACCTTCGTCAATGTAACAGCGGTATATACGCCGGACCACGGTAACTGCCTTGCCATCAGGTGCCTGGGATCTCACAGCAATCGCCAGTGCGTCTTTCCACGAAAGTTCATCCTGTAAAGTGTCTACCACGCGCGAGGCCTTCCTCACACCCCTGAAGTACCTCTTTACGCCAGACCTATCCACGTCCAACTGTATCGCACTTCCGCCCCGCCGCAACACCGGATAGCCGTCCACGAAATAATCTATCTCCACGTGGTAGCCCTCACCGGCCTCTCTGACCGACTTCACGCGCGATTCCACAGGAAAGCCGCCATGCTGCGAAACGAACTTGCCAGCCTCTTCCAGAGCCTTCTGTCGGTCCAGGCTCGCTTGTGTTTCCTCGCCTTGAGGCCACGTGAATTCGATCTCGCCGCTCGGGTAGAGCCTCAGCCCGCGTTGTCCATCGGTGAAAATCACAGCACCGTCTCTCTCCATCACCCTGCGAAGCATCGCCGAATCCATGAAAAATGTCGCTAGTGCTTCGTTACCCTGCAGGTCGTAATCCCCCGCATAATGGATGAATTCAACATCTTCCACTGGGACGAATATCCCCTTTTCTAAAGCCGCCTGCCCATATGATGTAGGCAGCTCTACCGCCCTCGCCGCTGTCTTCGGGTCGAACTCCCTGAGCAGCGTGTCTACCGGAACAGGCAAAGACTTCAATGGAAAACGAACCCACCTGCCTGGTTCCTCCGCCATTTTCAGTATCGCGTTCGGGTTCTTCCCTCCTGCGATCGTCAGCGACTCCACCTCCATGCCCCCATATTGCCACGGCATGGCGAATTCAATGGTGACACCCGGGGAGTCAAACTGTACTGCCTCAGGTTTAACATCTTGTTGAGCCCCCGCCTTTAACGCCGATAGAACCTCGATTAGAGATCCACCAGACCACAAATGGGCGAGCTGAGGGTCGTTGCATCGAAGCAAGAAGTGATCCCTACTCGAAAGATGTACCGTCGCTGACCTTGGGACCAGCAGCTCTCTCCAATCCGTTTCGCGGTGATTTCCCGGCGCCGAGAGTCCTTGCGCCCGTTCCGGACGAATAAGCGGGAAAGATGAGCCCATCCAAACTACGCTGCTCAACCCCAGGCTGATTAACACTAACAGAAGGAGCATGGTGGCCTGGAAAGCATCCCCGCTTATGAATTGCCGCACTGCGCGGGCAAACTGAACGATACCTTTGTGCCCTTGCCCAACGTGCTCTCGATCCATATCTTGCCTCCGTGCCCCTCTACGATTTGCTTCGAAATCGCAAGCCCCAACCCAGTGCCCCCCATAGCCCTGGAGCGTGCCTTATCTACCCTGTAGAATCGCTCGAACATCCTGGGCAGGCACTCGGGAGGTATTCCTATCCCGGTGTCCTTCACCTCGGTGAGCACTGACTTACCTCCATCCGACTTAGATACAATGACCTCTACGCTACCCCCCTCTGGGGTAAAGGCCAAAGCATTCGACAGGAGGTTACTCAGCACCCGGGCTATAGCGTCACCGTCACCCATAACTTGCAGCCTATCCTCCTGTGCCCGAATCGTGAGCGCAAGGGACTTGCTCTTGAACTGCGGAGCCATTTTTTCTACCACTTCGTTCGCCAGTGCCACCATATTGAGCGGCTCTTTCCGCCACTGTACCTGGCCGGAATCCAATTTGGACAGTTCGAGGAGCTCCCTCACGAGCTTCGCTAAGCGATCAGTTTCGGCCAGCACTGTCTCAAGGAACCTCTTAGTCGTTTCTTCTTCCTCCACTTCGCCATCCAGTATAGTCTCCACGTAGCTCTTTATGGTCGTGAGCGGAGTCTTGAACTCATGGGAAACGTTAGCCACGAAATCCCTCCGCATCTCATCAAGCCGCACCTGCTCCGTAGTGTCCTGCAGCACCACCACACTACCCGCTCGCTCGCCGGAACCGTGGGAGAAAGGCGCATATATGGCCCTCACGATCCGGTCTCCCAGTTTCATGCTCCGCGAGTCCACTATCCGCTCCGCCTGTACCCGATCCAATACTTCACGCTCAAGCACGGTCTCGGGAGGCCTTCCATCCAGAAGCCTTTTCGCGGCAGCGTTAATGGTGATTACTTTTCCTCCAGCGTCTGTCGCCACTACTCCGTCCGCCATGTTGGCGAGTATCGCCTCGAGCTTGCCTTTTTCGTTAGATATATCGTCCAGCGTCTTGCTCAACCTCTGAGCCATGGAATTGAAAGCGCTCCCGAGCTCACCGATTTCATCTTTGCTTGAAACGCGTATTCTATAGCTGAAGTCTCCAGAAGAAACCGCCCGAGCCCCCGCCGTCAAGTCTTCTATGGGCTCTACCATAGTCCGGGCAAGAATGTAGGCAAGCACCACGGTCACGCCCAGTGCGAGCATCGTGCCCGAAAGGAGGATCATCCTCAAGTCACCGATAGTACGGTACGTGGCTTCCATCGAGGCCACAAGGTAAGCAGCGCCTGCAACCCTGCCCTGAGACCTAATAGGGACCACTACGTGAAGGGCTCTCTTGCCACTGACGGGATCTACCCTGATGGAATGGGTGCTTCCTCCCGAAATGGCCATCGCCGCATCGGACTGACTCAAAGTGTTGCGAAAGCCCTCGGGGTCTTCTACCGAAGCGGCAATGAAGGCACCGTCTGCGCCGAGTACAGCGATATCAGCACCTGACTGCCCGCTCAGTTCCACCACGAAAGCGTCGATCTTCCGCTTGTCAGGCTCGGGGGTCATGTACCTGTCAAGCAGGCTTGCCACGAGCTGCGCTTTCGAGGTGAGGTTGGAAACGAAGCTGGTAACGAAGTATTTCTCGAGGGATTGAAGCAAGAAAGCCCCTACGAGCTCCATCGATAGGAGGATGAGCAAGAAGTATATGAGCGTGATGCGCCATCTGATACTGCTCCTCAAAGACTATCGTCCCCACGTTCTTCAGTAGAAGGACTCTGAAAGAAATAGCCTACACCCCTCCGAGTTTGAATGAATTGGGGAGCAGCAGGATCGTCTTCGATCTTTTCACGCAGTCGCCGCACGGTAACGTCAACGGTACGGGTGTCTACCGGGCATTCGTATCCCCAGACTTCCTTCAAAAGTTGCTCTCTGGTCAAGACTCTGCCTGGATGAACCATCAGGTACCTGAGCAGTTCGAATTCCCTTACAGTCAAGGCCACCTTCTCTCCGTTGCGGGTCGCCTCATAGGTCGAACTGTCCACAGTAAGAGGGCCAATGGTGATCTTGGTCGGCTCTGGCACGCCGTTTGATGAATCGCCTGCGGTCTGTGTTGAGGAAGTCCGGCGCAGTACTGCCTTGACTCGTGCGATAAGTTCCCTAGGGCTGAATGGCTTTGT
Organism: Bacillota bacterium; assembly: GCA_012840015.1. Classification (GTDB taxonomy): domain Bacteria; phylum Bacillota; class Sulfobacillia; order DUMF01; family DUMF01; genus DUMF01. The sequence continues at coordinate 26,200 of DUMF01000019.1, read as the reverse complement.
CACGTAATCGTCTGCTCCAAGTTCTAAGCCGAGTATTTTGTCGCCTTCCGCTTCCTTGGCCGTCACCATTATAATTGGCACCTGCGCCATCCTGCGGATCTCTCGACAAGTCGCAAATCCATCCAGCCCCGGTAACATGATGTCTAAAAGGATCATGTCGGGTACGTTCTTGCGTACGTAGGCTATCGCCTGCTCACCCGTAGCCACGCTATCGACCTGAAATCCTTCTTTCTTAAGCCTGAACTCGATTATCTGAGCTATGGGCTTCTCGTCTTCTACTACCAGGATCCTTGGCATACAGCACACCTCTAGAAAGGTGATTCTACTTTCTTCGCCGCATATCCTGCAGCTACCAAGGCCTATGTTAACATAAAATAGGCAAACGCCAAACAGGAGAAAAAAATTGGTGCCCGTCGGGCACCTGCGTCTATATGAATAGAGGGGGTCATGAAAAGGTTCGCTCTGCTCCAGTTACTACTATAACACCCCTCTATTACACCTTAATTACTGGGTTGTTACTATTAAATGACTTTACCAATTTCTTGCCACTTCAATCCCCGTAGAACCGCATAGGATCTACCGTCTCTCCATCAACCCTCACCTCGAAATGAAGGTGAGGGCCTGTCGCTCTCCCAGTCCTTCCTGAATACCCGATTACCTGCCCTTTCTCTACTGCCTGCCCGGTACTTACAAGCCGCCTGGACAGGTGACCATAAACGGTAACTATTTTACCCTGCCCGTGATCGATTATTACCATTTCCCCGTAGTAGGCCTTATACCCGGAAAACGTGACCACTCCCGAATCCGCAGCCACTACAGGCGTCCCAATGTCACATCCGATGTCCACCCCGTGATGGTAGCCCGAACTCCTCCATCCGTACCCAGAGGTGATCGTCCCAACCACAGGCCACGCAAAATCGCCGCTTCCCCGCGCTGGGATTTGTTTGGCCCCATGCACCTCCACTTGAGGCACCGGATCCGACAGCACTTCCTCTTCTATTATCCGCCTGGAGATTTCCCGACCGTTTTCAATCACCACTTCGGCAGTGACTTGCTTCACGCCCGGGACGCCCTTTTGCCGGACTACCACCTGCCAAGGCCACATATCCTCATCCATGACCACCTGAGTCGGATAAGGCACAGACGCCCTGTATGTAATGAGAGATTGAGTCTGGCACGTCACTAGTGGTTCTGAGTCGATCACGTTCAGCTGATCCCCTATTTGGAGTCTATCCGACTTAAGCTGTGGATTAGCCGCCCTCAGCTGCGCTACGGTTAGATTGTGCCTCCGAGCTATATCCCACAGAGTCTGCCCACGTTGAACCACGTGCACAGCCACCCTGTCTGTCCCCCTTATCAGGATTCGTTTGGCGGTTTCTTTGTCCTGAAACAGGCTGAGAGGTACAGCACGCTCTTCGATCTCCACGCGTTGCTTAAAGCGCGTCTCGCTAATCATCACCTGCGCATCGTCGAAGTTCGCGCTGGCCGCCCTCCCAAGCACCGCCTGAACCTCCGTGATCACATCCTTTGCTTCTTCTTCCGTGCGCAGCGCCACAACTGGGTTGTCGTCAACTTTAATGGCCCAACCCTGGCCGCCCAACCTCACTAAGTCCGCAATCTTCCGCTCAAGCTCACCCTGTTCCAACGCGGCGGACACGCCTTCGCCACGGGGCAGCTGTTCTACCTCTATCTGGCTCATGATAGTAACCGGTACTCCTTCTCTAGATGCTGCCTCAGCCACCACTCTCTGGCAGACGGAATCCACAAGCTGCTTTACTTCCCTCTCAGATCTACCGAGCACTACCGCCACTCTCGAGCCATCCACTTTGACCCCGAAAGCCACTGCCCCGGTCACACGCCCGCTCGAAAACCAAAGCCCGAGCGCCAGCACCGCCGCCGCAATGCCGATGTTCCTTCTCAGCAGAGTGGACTGCATTCCCGTCTCCTTTCCCCGTTTTCCTTTTCCTGGTGGATGAAACACAATACATGCATATTTTACTATATCCAGCATATTCTTTTCCAACACATAATGTTTTTACCAAAAGAATACAGACGAGTAAGGCAGCGCTAGGTGACTAGTTTGACGGTATCTCTCTCACACAACCGCGCGTACGGGCCTCATCCACGGCTCCTGGTCAACCTCAGCCAAGTTAACTCGGATGATATGGGGCTTCCCCGGTTAAGCCTGCCCCCGCATGAACATGAACCCGTCCGATCTTTCCAGGTTATCCAGCCCTCGGGCTTTCCTACTTCATCCAAGGTTACCCACCTCGAGAGCCAACTCCAGTTCCCTTGCGCTACGTTCCATTCCCTTCCTTCTTCACGTTGGTCAGGTGACAGGGTTTCCTCCAACCCATCGGCTAAGCAGACCTGCTGGGCGAACGCAAAAAGACTCGCCGCCTGCGAGTCCTTTCTTTGCTTCTGCGATTACGTCGTTCCTTGGCGTTTCAAGGCGGCGAGTCAAGCTTCAACGTTTCACTACCATCGCGATTCCCATTCCGCCACCGATACACAGAGTGGCCAGGCCATATTTCTGGTCACGCTTCACCATTTCGTGGAGCAAGGTTACCAGGATGCGGCACCCGGACGCCCCGATCGGGTGGCCAAGCGCAATGGCGCCGCCGTTTACGTTGAGCTTATCCATATCGAAGCCGAGCTCGCGCCCCACCGCGATGGCCTGCGCCGCAAAAGCCTCGTTCGCCTCTATGAGCCCCACATCACGGAGGGTAATATCTGCTTTGGCCAGCGCTTTCCTAGTGGCAGGTATAGGGCCCAGCCCCATGAAAGCCGGCTCTACACCTGCGGAGGCATAACTGACTATGGTAGCAAGCGGCTTCAGCCCCAGTTGCTCCGCTTTCTTGGACGACATGACGACGACAGCTGCTGCGCCATCGTTGATGCCGGAAGCGTTGCCAGCGGTCACTGTGCCGTCTTTCTTAAAGGCAGGCTTGAGCGTAGCCAATACCTCTTTAGTGGTGCCGAACCTCGGGTGCTCATCCTGCTCAAACTTAATCACTTCACCCTTTTTCTTGCCAGGCACCTCCACGGGAACTATCTCGTCCTTGAACCTGCCGGATTTGATGGCCTTCTCCGCCTTTTGCTGGCTCCAGGCCGCAAAGTCATCCTGCTCTTCCCTGCTGATCTTGTATTTCTCAGCTATGTTCTCAGCGGTAACCCCCATGTGCACGTCCGTGAAAACGTCCCACAGCCCGTCGTGTATCATCAGGTCCAGCATCTGGGCGTGGCCCATCCTGTAGCCCGCCCTCGCCTTTGGAAGGGCGTACGGCGCCATATTCATGTTTTCCGTGCCGCCAGCCACAATTACGTCAGCGTCTCCTGCCAGGATCGCCTGAGCCGCGAGTGCCACCGCCTTCAGCCCTGACCCGCATACCTTATTGACCGTGAAGCACGGCGTTTCGATTGGGATCCCAGCCTTTATGGCTACCTGCCTGGATACGTGCATGCCCTGCCCCGCCTGGAGGATGCAACCCATAATCACTTCGTCCACGTCTTTGGGCTCCACGTTTGCCCGGCGCAACGCTTCTTTGACCACCACAGCACCCAGATCAGTTGCGGGGACATTTGCCAGAGTCCCGCCGAACGTGCCGATGGCGGTCCTCACGGCACTGATTATCACCGCTTCTCTCACGATCTCCCCCTCCTAAATTGAGAATGTTGGATAATCCTATACCCTTAGAGAGCCATCACGATCGCCGCAATGCTGAGTATGATACCCGACCAGATTAACACCAGGGTCGTATACCCCATGATGTCTTTCGCTTTCAGCCCAGCCAGGCCCAACAGCGGCAACGCCCAGAACGGCTGGATCATGTTGGTCCACTGATCGCCCCAGGCCACCGCCATCGCGGTCTTCACTGGGTCAACACCCATCTTCTGAGCGGCCATGATGCTGATCGAGCCCTGAGCTGCCCATTGCCCACCACCAGATGGGATAAACATGTTGATCAGGCCTGCAGCCCAGTACTGCAACATGTAGAAGGTTGTCTTGGAAGATATGGCCACGAACCAACCGGCTATCACGGCTGCCAAACCAGTCCCCATCATGATGCCCTGGATCCCGCCATACACCGGGAATTGAAGCACGATACCACCGGCACCCTTAATGGCTTTCTCCACTGCACGCACGTAGTTGATGGGAGTTCTGTGAAGGATGAGCCCTGCGAACAGGAACAAACCGTTAACGATATTCAAGTCTAGGTTAAAGCCCTTAGCAGCGAAGTACCGGAGAAAGAAGATAACGCCCATCGCGCAGAAGATATAGTTGACGAGCATGCTATTCTCCACTTTCTCTGCCCACGTCCTGGGCTTGAATGCTCGGTTCCTCTTCTCTTCCTCTTCCTCCTCTTTCTGCATGTTCATGAGCACCTTCGGATCCAGAACCTTCGCCTTGTCGGGGGAAGGAGCAGCCATGGCTAGCAAGAAGGGCAAGCTTAAAATGATTATCCAGGCGGGAATGAGGTTCCACGGCGCAAATACAGTCTGGGAAACGGGAACCACCATCTTGGCGATTTTCTCAAGGTGGTTGGCCGGGTTGCCTGGGCTAGCTACAGTCAGAGGTACGGAACCGGAAATGCCCTGATGCCAGACAACGAACCCACCATAAGCACCTGCGATCAACAGCGGATAGTCTACCTTCTCCACTTTCTTTACAAGTTCAAGAGCAAGTAGGCCGCCAACTATAAGTCCAAACCCCCACTGCAACCAGGAACAGATTCCGGCCACCAGAGTGACGATGATAACGGCTTGAGCTGGCGTTTTGGCCAGGCCCGCAATGGCAGCCAGGAGTCTCTTCATGGCAGGGGCCAACGCCAAGCAGTGGCCAGTAACCAGGACGAGGACCATCTGCATGGAGAAAGCCAGCAGACTCCACACCCCGCCCCACCACGCATCGATGATCTCGAGCGGTCCCTTGCCGGTGAATATCAACGCCAAAATGAAAGCGAGGAATGTCAGCAACACCGCGAACAAGTAGGCGTCCGGCAAGTACTTTTCCATAATGCCTGTAAAGAAATCGCCCAAACGTCTTAGCATTTTACCCCTCCTCTTTTCCTGAAATTTTCGCACACACTTTTCTGAACAGTTTGTCATGCAAGTTCTGTGCCTTCGACATCTCGAATGCAGGGGTAAAAAGCAACCGGCCAGCGTTTTGACTAAACGCTGGCCGTTATTCAATCTTGAATGTAAGTCCAAGCTTTATTTGTGGACCATTGACGTGTGAAAGCTTATTCGCAATTGTGCAAACTAGTTCTCACTTAAAGCCCAAAAGCTTTGATCTTCATTTGTAACGATCTTCGTGAAATCCCGAGGTACTCAGCAGCTTTCGTACGGTTCCCCCCGAATTTCGAGAGGGCTTCTTGTATCATTTGACGCTCCCGTCCCGCTTTGAGCTCCTGGATCTTGTCCTTCAAAGAATGCTCGGCGGTTGTACTGTGTGACACTGCCTGGCATTTGATATACTCCGGGAGCATTTCTGGGGTTAATACTTCTCCTTCGCCCAAGACTACTGTCTGCTGTATGACGTTCTTTAGCTCCCTCACATTCCCCGGCCACTCATAAGCTTTAAGCATATTCATTGCTTCGGGGCTGACGCCTTTTATGTTCTTTTGATTAGTCTTATTGAGCGTTTGTATGAAATGCGCTACTAACAGGGGGATATCCTCTTTGCGTTCGCGCAGTGGTGGCAGCTTTATCGGAATGACTGCCAGCCTGTAATAAAGGTCTTGGCGGAACCGGCCCTTGCCCACCTCTTCGCGGAGGCTCTTATTGGTGGCACTCACCAACCGTATGTCCACAGGTATTCGCTTTGTCCCCCCAAGCCTCTCTATCTCCTTCTCCTCGATTACCCGCAACACCTTGGCCTGCATACCCTGAGGAAGATCCCCTATTTCATCCAAGAAGATGGTGCCCCCGTCTGCCAGTTCGAATTTGCCGGGCTTTCTCCGCTTTGCACCGGTGAAAGCCCCTTCCTCATACCCAAAAAGTTCGCTCTCGAGAAGGTTTTCGGGCAAGGCAGCGCAGTTCACAGGGAGAAACGGTTTATGACGACGGTTGCTTTCCCAGTGGATCGCCCTCGCGACGAGTTCCTTCCCCGTGCCGCTTTCTCCTTCTATCAGTACGGGCGCGTCGGTTCGGGCAACCTTCTCAATCACCCTGAATACGTTCAGCATTGCCGGGGAAGCAGTGATGATGTTCTTAATGTGAAATTTCTCCTGCAATTGATCCCGAAGCTCCTCTACTTCCCGGGTCAGGCGCCCGAACTTTAAGGTGTTTTCCATTATCATGCGGAGCTCCTCCATGTCAAACGGCTTGGTGACATAGTCGTGAGCACCCATTTTCATGGCTTCAACCGCCGTTTTCACCGTGCCATACGCAGTCATCATTACCACGGGCACCGTAGGATGGCGCTGCCTCAGTTGTTTGAGCACTTCCATACCATCCATCCCGGGCATCTTGAGGTCCAACATTACAAGGTCGATCCTATCACTGGCTATCTTCTCTAGAGCTTCTTCCCCGGAGCGCGCACCGATTATCTCATACAGATCGCCGAAGCTGCTGCGAAAAAGCCATTCCATGTTTGTCTCGTCATCCACTACAAGTACCTTCGGCAATCCTCCCATGTTTGCCCTCCTCCCCATCCTAATTCGTGATCTTCCCATCTATTCCGCCAACTTCGGGAACAATTGACGCAACGGCAAATTCACGGTGAAACGAGTCCCTTTCCCCACCTTTGAGACGAGCTCCATGTATCCTTTGTGTTCGTCCACTATTCGTTGGACCAACGGCAACCCCAACCCCGTACCGCCCTTCTTCGTCGAATAAAACATGTCGAAGATCTTTTCTTGTTCCTCCTCTGGAATGCCCACACCAGTATCTTCAAAACTCACTTGCGCGTAATTGCTATTGGGCCTTTGGCACGTACTGACTCTTAGCTCTCCTCCAGAGGGCATGGCCTGTAATGCATTCAGCATTAGATTCAAAAAAGCTTGTTGCAGGTGTTCAGGGTCCCCCTCGATTATGATGCTCTCCCGCTTCCAATAGTCCTCTTTTATCGTCACAGAGCCAGCCTTTGCGTATGCCCTAATAACGTCCACGGCACGCTCGACAGCCTGATTCAGGTCAAGCACCACCCATCGAGGTTTAGAGAAGCGAGCGAAATTCAGCAGGGCTTCGACCGTCCTGTTCACCCTGCCAAGTTCTTCGGCGAGAATCTTGGATGAGTTCACTAGAAATTCCTTGTCTGTAAGCTTCTGTGGAATCAACTGGATTGAGCCCGCCACGATGGTCAGTGGGTTCCGTATTTCATGGGCTATCGCGGCCGCCAGCTCCCCTACCGCAGCGAGCTTCTCAGCCTTCTGAAGCCGTTCCTCTTCCATGGTAGCCTGCTCCAGGTCTTCGAACAGAAGGATCGTGCCTTCCCTGCCTCTGGGTTCGTCGCTCACGTGCGCCGATATCAGGAAAATCTCCTTAGTCCCTGAAGCTACCTTGACGGGTAGTTTAACAAATCTGTTTCTGATCTCTGAATCCGCCGCTAGGATACCTTCGGCTGGAAGTCCCACTGCTTCCAGGAACCGCGCGCACGGTTTGCCGACCACTTCCTCCCGCTTTCTTTCTACAATGCGGAGCAAGCCGTCATTCGCGAAAATAATCACCCCATGCGAATCAGCCACCAGCACCCCGACGCTGAGACTGTTCAAGAAAAGCATTACGTACCGGTGCATTCGGTTAATTTGGTGTATATATGATAGAGCGGTGCGGAAGTCCGAATGGCGCCTGCGTCTCCGTGCATCTCGTGACGCAAGGACGGTAGGAGGAAGTCTCGGAGGCAGCAAGAGAGACCTGCTGGCAAAAAGGAGCAGTCCGGTTAGCCCGAGAATCGGTTGGATGTCAGTAGAAAAGAAAACCTTCCTCGCTCCGACCTGAATTTGAGCGTAAATGTCCGCCACGGCTTCGTTCGCCCATACGAACCCTACGGCTTTACCTTTCCTTATGATCGGGCGGACACAGTTCATAATGTCGCCCCTAACCATGGAGCCGACACCAACCACTTCTTTCCCCAGCTCCATGGCCTGTGCTCCAATATGGCCGGGGCCCAGGTCCATGCCTACTTTGTTACCGAACTCGGAGCTAGGTCCGTACGTCACTATCGCCTGTAGATCCTTGCAATAGTATCCCACTCCGACACCCGGGAAGCTTTGAGCCACAAGATCCGTGAAAGGGGCCAGAGCCTCGTTGAGCACCCGTATCTTTTCAGCCTTAGTCGCGGGGCGAGGCTCGACGCTATTCAGTATATCCTCGAAATCTCCGACAAGGTGCTTCTCCAAGAGCCTCGTCAGGCCGAAAAGCTTCTCCGCCTTCTCCTCAATCAGCGCCGCTTCTGCCTTTTGGAACAGCAAATATCGAGGTTTCAAGGCTGTCCCCTCACTTACCCTGCTTCATCATCGTTTGAACATAAAGGGCCCTTTCGAGCCTGATCTTTTGTATTTCGCAACCCAACTCCCACGGTTGGAAGATACTATCATTGAACTGTGCGGCGTTGGCGTGACACCCTCCCCCGCAAAGGTACCTGGCCCAGCAAGTACGGCATGCGTTCTTGTCGATGGGAGTAGCGTGCCGGAAAGCATCTTGTACTTCCTTTCGCGTAATCCCTTGCCATACGTCCCCAAGTTGGTATCCCTCTCTACCATCGAATTGGTGGCAGGGCCACAGCGTACCATCGGGTGCCACCGCCATATAGTCCACTCCAGCACCACAACCAGCCACGCGCTTCATGAGGCACGGCCCATCGCGCAACTTGAGCTCGAAATGGAAATAACGGAACGGGCTTCCCGACCTCCATCTTTCGAGATAAAACTCGGCCAGCCGATCGTACTGCGCGGCTATAGCAGGCAAATGCCTCTTTTCTATGGAATAGGGCGCCTTCCGATCTGCAACCACAGGCTCCAACGAGACTTTATTCAATCCCAGCTGTACCAGATGTTTTACGTCCTCGTAGAAGTCGAGATTCCGAGCAGTGTAGGTCCCTCTTACATAGTAACCACCCATGCTACCATATTCTCCGTTAGCGCCCTCCTTCCCGCCTCTTCGCATGGCCACCATTTGAGCACCCCTCAACGCTCGAGCGTAACTTCCCCCACCTTCTCTGAGGCATCTAAGAGCGTCATGCACCTCCGGTCGCCCGTCCAAGCTGACCACGAGCGCCACCCTATGATCGTCGAAAAACTGAAGCTTTTCTTCCGTTAGAAGGGTACCATTAGTAGTGCACGTGAATCTTATGCGTTTGCCTCTCCTGGCAGCTCGTTCTTCCGCGTATACAATCGTATGCACCATGGTATCCCATGCGAGTAAAGGCTCGCCCCCAAAGAAATCGATTTCGCAACGCTTTCCGGGCCACCCCTCAATAAGGAAGTCAACAGCCCTCTCCGCCACTTCGAGGGGCATGATCGCCGGTGCACGATAAGTACCAGCAGAAGCGAAGCAGTAGGCGCAGTTCATATTGCAGGCATGAGCTATGTTGAAGCACAGCGCGCGGGGGCCATGCCACGGCCTGCCCCTGAACATTCGCGCCGCCTCCACACCATGGTCCGCGCTGAACAGCCACCCTCTGTCGACGAGCTCGCGAACTTCTTGGTATGCAGCCCCATCGCAGTGCTCTTTCCCAGGGGAAGTCCCATCTAACTCGTAGCCTCTTTCCTGAGCCAGTACGCGTAACGCTCGCACCGCTTCCTCGTCCACTACGAACAGATTGCTGCTGCCCACATCCAGCGCTATTGAAGTACCATTTATCGCGAAAACGTGAACTTGGGGATTCATAAACGCGGACCTCTCTTTTTCTGCCTCAGCCATCACGATCGTTAGATTAGATATGATAATGCCCCCGCCCCGCACGGGCGAGGGCAGATGCTCGTGTCGCAGAGTTTACTCTTCGCACACCTGGTTTCCGACTGTGCATGATGTCTTGCATGCCGTCTGACACGAAGCTTCGCAACCTTCGCACTCAGTCTTTTTTTCGTCCCGAGCACCTTCCGAGATCGTCACGGGCTTTATATGTACCGGCTGACCTGCCACCGTTAATCCCTCCAATCACGCTCGCACAGAGATTATACCACACTGCTATCGTCACGTACGCCCATTCAAAAGAAACGTCAAAAAGTGTCAGACTGTTTTGGCTCACGATTGATCAGGCCATTGCACCCATTCTGCTTCACACAGTTCTTGACGTTTAAGGTATGGGTATGTATAATTCAAGTCAATCATATCCTATTGGCTCTGAGCCAATAATGTTTACCATCCTCAGCGCCGGGTCAAGCGTTAACTATAAGTTACCACTCGGCCCGGTTCCGCGGTTGGCGGCCGCCTTCAGGCCTCCCACTGAACGGCGGCCCACTTTTTCGGTCAAACTCAGTAACCCCTCTCCTCTTTACCATTTTGCTTAGGAATTCCCAGATTGCTTCTTAGTTGCTTTGTAGTATGCAAATGCAGGTGTACAGTAGAGCTTGTTGAATTGGTACTCTTGTCAAGGCTCGACGTGTGTTCTGCCAGGCGTTTGGGCCGGGAGTTCACTTTTGGAAATCGGTCCCAGGGTTTAAGATGGTCTGCGGGTGGTACAATTCCTGTAAAGACATCAAGTCGCCGCTCATACGCGAGGTCCCCGGCGAGATCATTAAACGAGCAGTTACCGACCTGCGCAGAAACGGCAGAGGCAACTCCCGGCTATTCGCGAAGACGTCCACCGGCGCTGGCCGGCTCTTCGTGATCGTCGACCAGGTCACCGTTGAACCTGAAGGGGAGGGTCAAGGCGGATGAGAGTAGTAAGGGGCAACGTACTGCCAGTAGCCATAACGCTGATGTGCCTGGCATTTGGGATATGGGCCTACCCGAGAATGGCCGAAAGGGTGCCCACGCACTGGAACTTCAGGGGTGAGGTGGACGGATACTCCGGTAAGACCTTCGCGGTATTCTTCTTTCCTGCGCTGACACTCGCTCTATATGCGTTGTTCTTGTACCTACCCGAAATCGACCCCAGGAAGGCTTCGTACAAGCAGTTCGAAGGCACTTATCGACTCATAACGACGGCGATCATCATGTTTATGAACGGTATATACCTCATAATAATCATGGCGGGTCTGGGCTACCTGTTGAACGTGGGTGTCCTGGTACGGCTAGGAATCTCGCTAATTGTGCTACTCATCGGCGACCAGCTCACAAAGGTCAGGCCAAACTGGTTCTTGGGCATCAGGACGCCATGGACCCTGTCGGACGAAGAGAACTGGCGCAAGACCCACCAGTTCGGTTCAAAGACGATGGTCCTGGGAGCGATCCTCTCGCTTGCGACCCTCCCCTTCCACGTGCCGTTGGCGGCTGTCATGCACATCGGGCTAATTATGGCAGCAGCCCTGATGCCTGTGCTGTACTCATATATCCTGTTTAGAAAGTCTCACAATGGGCCCTCGAAGACATAGGTGATAGTGCCGGACCACGTGTCGCAGCGTTCTCCGACGCTGGGCCAAGAAAGGATTTCAGTCACGGGTGTAGAAGAGTCACGCCAGGTCCGGGGCGGGCGAGCACTCCGAGGGCCACCTTCAGCCCCACATGCTCCCGTGACTCGGCAGGCCTCCTAACGGCTCGGCCGCCATTATCGCCTTAACGATTGCTCTTGCTGTCACCTCAGCAGCCACAGTACCAAGGACTGAAGCATCCGGATCCCCTCCGGAACGCCGGACCGCCCCGGTCCCCACGGCAAATACCGCGTCACCATCCACCAGAGTGTGGACGGGCGAAATGCACCTGGCTACTCCATCATGGGTCATCTGCGCGATTTTTGTGGCCTCTACCTTATCAATATCGAGGTCTGTAGCGACCACTACGAGGGTGGTGTTCTCCAAAACATCGGAAGAGTTGGTACGCCGGCGAATGGGAGTACCACGCATCACCGCGCCTACGGTCCCTAGAAAGCCGCCACCCGGTTTTCTAGCCCCCGCCAGTATGTTACCGTTTGCCGGATCTATTACATCGCCGACAGCGTTTACCACCACAAAAGCGCCGACAGTCACCGTTAGACCACCCAGCTTAATGGAAGCTGAAGCGCTGCCTACACCACTTTTCATCGCCAGGCGGATGCCGTTAAGCTTACCCACGCTCGCTCCCATCCCCACCCCTACGCAACCCAGTTCGAATTTACCATCGGTAGCCGCCAGACAAGCTGCATAACCCATTGCCTCATCGGGCCTCACGTCGTGCCGACCCAGCGACAGATCGAATATCACTGCTGCCGGAACAATAGGTACTACCGCCACACCCACATCGTGGCCTATTCGACGTTCTTCTAAGTATCTCATAACCCCGCCTGCCGAAGCCAGTCCATATGCGCTTCCGCCGCTTAACACTAACCCGTGGATTCGTTTAATCGCAGCCTCCGGTCTGAGTACGTCTGTCTCCCGCGTTCCTGGCGCTCCGCCCCGTATATCGCAACCCGCCACCGCACCGCCTTCAAAAAGGAACACAGTACAACCCGTTAGCGCTTCGCGGTTGTCGGCATGTCCTACGCGTATCCCTTCAACGTCCGTAATGAGATCGTTCATAACTGGCCTCCCGCACATATGGTGTCTGGTACCAAACCCTGTTTTCTAGAGTATAAGAGTATAATTTGACTGTGAGCAATCCTCTGGAACAATGCACTATATGCCCTAGACGGTGCGGAGTAAACCGAATCGCCGGACAGAGAGGCTTTTGTCGCGCCGGTCATCGCGCCCGGGTGGCTAGAGCGGCACTCCATCATTGGGAAGAGCCTTGCATAAGCGGTCGTAGGGGTTCTGGGACGGTGTTCTTCAGTTGGTGCAACTTGCGTTGCGTGTTCTGCCAAAACTACGACATAAGCCAAGAAGGCTTCGGCAGCGACGTGTCTGCTGAGAGACTGGGACAGATCTTTCTGGAGCTTCAGGAGAAGGGTGCACACAACGTGAATTTGGTTTCCCCGACTCCATATGCTCCAATTATACTTCAAGCGCTGGATATAGCTTCCTCGAAGGGGCTCCGAATCCCGGTCGTGTACAATACGAACGCTTACGAGAATCCGGAAACTCTACATGCCTTAAAGGGGCGCGTCTCCGTTTTCTTGCCCGATTTAAAATACTTCGACGATACCCTCGCGCGCAGGTGTTCATCGGCACCCGACTATTTCCGTATAGCCACTACAGCGATACGCACCATGGTAGAAATCGCGGGCAAGCCTGTTTTCGACGAGAATGGGCTTATAACCCGGGGAGTGATCGTACGCCACCTGGTACTACCCGGACACGCAGACGACTCCATCGAGGTGCTGCGGTGGATCGCCACTGAACTTAAAGGATCGGTTCTGGTGAGTCTGATGTCGCAATATGTCCCGATGTACAGAGCTTCACGGTATCTCGACCTCTCCCGCAAAATCTCTTCGAGGGAATACGAGATGGTTTTGGACGAACTATACTCGTTGGGCCTGGAGGACGGCTACGTCCAGGAACTTGACTCAGCAGACTCCCGTTTCACCCCTCCTTTCAACCTGGAAGGCGTTTAGCTTCAAGATGCAACTCCGCGAAAATCCCGCTAAAGACTACCTGAAGATAAAAGTTGGCGAAGCTCGATAGCAAAGTGCCTGCAGGAAGCATCTGCAAAGCCGCAGCTATCATCCAGCTCACCGCCAGGAAAACCGCATAGCATAGTATGTACCATGGCGCTACTTTCTGGATGTCACGCAGTATCGCCCGCGCTTGGAAGGCAGATTTAAGCGAACCGCTGCTGGCGAAATTCACTATCCCGAACGGTACGAATGCGCCGAACACAAAAGCGAGTGCGTTTGCCAATATGCTCTTGCCGAAAAGGCTTCCGCCACTGATGCCTGTGAGCCCCGGGATCCGTCCAGCTGCGTCGTTGGCTCCTTGAAGTCCGATTATCATGGGTACGAGCAAATAAACGAAGTATATCAAAGACACCATCAACCCGTCGACGAATTTCCTCAGCCAATCATCCCACTCAGGCATACTGGGCTTTCCTCGTTGTGTGTTTCTGATCACCTCTACCTCATATCCCCCCGCTAGCCACCCAACGACAGGGAGAAACGAAACCACTCCTCCGATGAGGTTCTTTAGCCACCAATTCCTGTCGCTCAGCGGGATCAAGAACCAGCGTTGCATTTCCCCCATAGACAGATGCTCACTCCTTTTTGCCGGGAATAGTCCGGAGTAAATACTCTATAGGAACCAGGGCGGCGGCCAGCACGACTCCCCAATCCATTCTCCACGCCTTAAGAAGGAAAGGCAAAAGTGAAAAGCTCAACAGACTTGCCAAATCGACGTTCCTTAACGCCAGTGTCAGCGCACCCAGTAACGGGAAAACCACAGCGGCAGCGCCGAAATGCAATACCATGAGAGCCCCGCCCGACACCGCCAAACCCTTACCGCCGCGAAAGCCCAACCATGGCATCCAGTTATGTCCAGCCACGCAAGCGGGCAGAGCCACCCATGCCGTGGGACCGCCGCACAGCCCTCTCGATAGCACCGCAGCCAGGACGCCCTTTCCAATATCTAATAGAATAGTGCATATCCCCGGTACAATCCCAATATTCCTGAGAACGTTCATCCCCCCAACGTTACCCGACCCCACCCTTCTCGGATCGCGGCGAGCCCAGATGTAACCAGCCAGATAACCTGTGGGTATGCTACCAATCAAGAACGAAACGGTTATGGCCATAGCCACACGGGTCCACCTCCCATCCTCGAAAGCTTGAGCCAGATGGTATCCGTGATTCGATTCGCGCCCAGTATGACCAATACCTTCTACGTCATGAGAGCATAATGGGGGCTGGGCTGAGCGGTGCTACTGCCTTATGGCACTTTACTATCTCCCGTAGGGCAACAAGCCCAAGAGCCTGATCCCTTGAAACACCAGCACGGCCATCAGCCATCCCAACGAAACGCTGCAAATGGCCGCAAACGCCGCCCATTTCCAGGACCCCGTCTCCTTTTTGATGGTGGCCATTACTGCTACACACGGCATATATATCAGGCTCATCACCATGAAGGAAAGAGCGTTGCCTGGGGTCCACCGCTGCGCAATCACCTGGCTCAAGGCCGCCCCCTCTGCACGATATACAATCCCCAACGTGCTCACCACCAGTTCCTTGGCCATGGACCCAAAGATAAGCGCTGCCGCTGCCTCCCAGGTCCCGAAGCCGGCTGGCCTAAGCAAGGGGGCGATTAAGCGACCGATCCTTCCAAGCACGCTTGAGTCGCTGGCGTATGGCACTCCCCACGGCAGATTGGATAGTAACCAGACTAACGCAGCTGCCCCGGTTATGGAGGTCCCTGCCTTATTGACGAAAGCAGCTGCTTTTTGCCAGGCACGGATGACTGAAACTCGAATGGAAGGAAAGCGGTAGGGGGGTAACTCCAGGATAAAATAGGAAGGCTCCGACTCGAATAACAACCGGCCGAACAGGTTGCCCATTAGTAGCGCTAGCACGACACCCAGAGCATACAACCCTAGAATGACCAGGCTTTGACTGTCTCTAAAGAACGTGCCCGCGAAGAGAACGTAGATTGGCAACCTCGCCATACATGACATAAACGGTATGAGGAGAATCGTTATGATGCGATCCCTCCGGTTCCCGAGGGTTCTCGCAGCCATTATGCCGGGCACGTTGCATCCAAAGCCAAGCACCATCGGTATGAATGCCTTGCCATGAAGCCCCATGCTGCTCATGAACCTGTCAGCGATGTGAGCCGCGCGCGCCATGTACCCACTATCCTCGAGAAGAGAGATGGCAAAAAACAGGAGAAAAATATTGGGAGTGAAAGAAATTACAGATCCCACTCCCGGGATGAGGCCGCTCACGACCAGCGATACTAAGGGATCTGGTACCCCAAGCTCCGTCATTGATCTAAGTGCGTAATCCGCTGCAAGCCCGCATAATCCTTGGGCCAATCCGACCAGTGGCTCGCCCATCTTGAAAGTAAACTGGAACACTGCCCACACGACGAGAAAGAACAGCGGAATCCCCCAAAAGCTATCGGCGACCAGACGGTCTATCTTGTCAGTTAAGCTAAGTGGGTCCTTGTCCTGAGTCTGCACCAGCACTTGCCTCACGACATCTTCGATGAACCGATAGCGTGCCTGCGCTATGGCGGCTGCATAGTCATCCGAGCCAGCCTCTTCAGTTTCGAGTCTTTTGAGAGCCTCCCACCTAGGCAAAGCTAGCTCTTTGATCTTCTCCTCCACCCCATCAGCATAGTGTAGTTTCAGAGGCTGCAGTCTGCGCCCCCGACAGTGCGCTGCAGTCAGAGCGTGCTTCGCCAGCTCTTTCAATCCTTCTTTTGTCTTGGCCGACGTGGGAACGACGGGCACCCCGAGCAGCTTTTCCAACCGTACTGCATCCACTTTCAGACCGCTTTTTTCAAGTTCGTCCATGAAGTTCAGAGCCACAACAATATTGGCTCCCATTTCCAGCAGTTGAACTGTGAGATAGAGGTTTCTGGCCAGGTTGGTGGCATCGACCACATTCACCAATACGTCAGGCTTCTCGTTTATTATGTAGTCCCTTGCCACCCTGGCATCCTCCGAAGACGCACTTAGACTATAAATCCCGGGCAGGTCTACCACGTTCACTTTCTGTCCCGCTACCTTGAGCTCTCCTTCTTTCCTCTCGACCGTGACCCCGGGCCAGTTTCCAACTTGCTGACGTAAGCCCGTCAGGCCGTTAAACATCGAAGTCTTCCCGACATTCGGGTTACCCACAAGTGCTAAGGTAGGCATTTTGCCAATCACCTGCTGCCTCAGCTCCAGTTAGGGTTTACTAATTTAGTTAGGAGTTACTAACATCTTTTGTATATAAAATACGGTCAGTGCCCGTCGGCTCAACTAGCACCCCACTCCCGTCATACTTCCTGATACTTAGGCGATACCCTTTCACTGCGATGACCATCGGGTCCCCAAGTGGAGCCACTCCCTTAACCGCGATCTCCGTACCGGGGAGCACGCCCATTTCCAGGAGCCGGCGTAGCACCGGTCCCGGCGCGCGCAAACTCACTATTCTGCCTCTCTCTCCTGGTCTGAGCTCCGCAAGCGATAGTAAGTGCGCCGACCTCGCCGCTGACCTGGCCGGGCTCATACCATATTGTCCACGGCGAAATCTATGCTTTCCCCACATACTAGCTCCCCTCTTCACTGATTGAACTTTTCCAGGAAACCCACTAGCCTCTCTATGGTCTGCGGGCTTACAGCGTGTTCCATGCGGCAAGCATCTTTTTCTGCGGTAACCCGATCAACCCCGAGAACATCGGTAAGAAACCGCAGCAAAAGGCCGTGGCGTCTCCGCACCTCAATAGCGTATTCCCGTCCCGCAGGCGTTAGCGAGACAGGGCCATAACGCTCCTGAAATACCAGGCCCATTTCCTTCAGATTGCCCAACACCTCATTTACACTGGCCTTTGCAACATGGAGCCGCTCTGCGATGTCCGTAACCCGTACGGACGGGTTCTCTTCAGAAAGATTGAGAATGGCTTCCAGATAGTCCTGCATCGATGAAGACACTACCCTAGATCCACTCATCGCCACACCCTTCCCCGATGTAATTCGCATCGCCGAGCGCTCTGTGCAGCAGGTTATCGCCAGTGTTGTTAGGCTTGCCTAACATCAGAATACAACGAACCATCTAGTTTTGCAAGCGGCGACCCGCCTGAGATGTTGAGACCAGTTAGTCTTCAAGGCAATGGCGAAACGACGCGGAACAATTCGGCGTAAGTGAAGTTTACCGCCTTGCCCGAGGCGTGGTTTTGTTCTATAGCGCCACGGCCTCCTGTCATGCCAAACTGGGTGCGGTGAGCTTGTAGTGCAGCCAGCTTGCGCTCGACGAAAGTCGTGATGTCGACGGCTGCATCCGGCGAGGACGAGCTGAAGAGATATAAGACCGCTGGCTGCACCCGTTTTTCGGCGAGAAGCTTCAGCACGGCCCGACCGACGGCCTGATGATCGGGATGTATGTAAGGTCTGGCCGGGAAGGCTGCATCAAAGGTGAGTACAGCGTCGGGTTTGACTTCATCCCACAGCGCGGCAACGCGAGCCTTGAGGTCCCTGGCCCGAGAGACCCCTCTATCCGGGATGCCAAGGAAAACCACCCTCGTATATCCCATGATGCGCGCAGCCTCCTCCTGCTCCTTCCGCCTGATTACGGAGAGCGTTTCCGGGTCCGGCGCGCCTCGCCCTCGTTCACCGTCAGTCGCCACCACTACAGTCACTCTTGAGCCAGCTCCGAGTGCTCTCGCCACCGTCCCTCCGCAATACCACTCGGCATCATCAGGATGGGCCACCACAACCATTATCGATAGTCCGCTTCTGGTGATGGGTTCCCCCAGGGCTCTTGCGAGGGCAGGGTTTTTCGGCATTGGCCGCCTGCCAGTCAACATGGGCCACGCAAACCATAACGAATAGGTACCTAGAAGAACGCCAAACAAGCTGAGTAACAGTCTAAGGGCCCGCCAACCCTGGCGGCCGTCTCGCTTGGAGAGTGACTTTAGCGTGGCGACAGCCAGCCTAAGCGATCCCACAAGCATGATCACCACAATCCCGCCTGCTATCCACGCGAGGATCCTCCAGGACACCAGTCATGCCACCCCGTCATAAGCCTACAGACAGATGATACCATAGCATGGCGCTAGAGCAGACTTACCGAGCTCGTCTGCTGACCCGAGCGAAACAACGAAGCGTATTATGTAGTATGGAAGCTGGATTACGTCTACCTCACTTTAGCATCGACCCATCACGTTTTCTGACCGAAGCCGAAATCTGCCTGCTATTGGAGAAAGCCGTCCTAGCTGGGAAAGGATTCAGCATGGTAAGAATCGGCGATGGGGAGAACGCCGTATTGGCGCAGGGTATCCTGCTCTCCATTGAAGAGATCAGACAGGTGCCTTGGAGATCAAGCCCCGCTTACTGCGGCATAGCGCTCCCTGATTTTCAGGCCAGAGACGAATTGGCAGAAGCGGTTTCCCGGGCGGATCTTGTGGGGGTACTGTTCCAAAGAGAGTGCGAAGCTTGGGCACCGATGACGGAGAAGTTATTCGATGCATGGCAAATCCGTCCCAAACGCCTATGCTATGCCTTCGTAAACCGTACTCTTCCTTCCCACCCAGCTTTCGCCCGCCTTTTGCTCAATAGGGACGTGCTTCTTGTAGGCAACGCGATGCCCCGACTTGCCCCGTTGCTCGAGAGAGAGCTAAGCTGCCATGTCGTTGACGTCATAGGGATCAGCCGTTTCACCGAAATACCCAGGATACTCGAACGCGCGGAAGACGCGGATTTCCAAATCGCCTTGATTTCGGCAGGCGCAAACGCGGTAATCCTTGCAGAAAAACTGGCCCGATTCAAGAACGCTGTTGCCATAGATTTCGGCCATGCCGCAGACTGGCTCATAAACGGGGAAATTAAACTCGCGCGGCCTGGGACAGGCGCCGAAAAAGACTGGAGCCGGCGAAGGTAATAGAACCATTGACCACGCGATTACGAATCCTTAGGACCAGCCTAATGACGCCAGCCTAATGACGTATCTATATGGCCGCTGAACTGGGCTGCCTATTCGCTGCCCCGTAGTCTTTGGCGCAGAATCGTCGCCCGTCCGGCAACGGTCTTTCATTCCCGCATAAACCGCTTGTCTGCAGTTCATCGCCGCTTCCGGAGACTAAGTATAAAACGGACCTCCGCCGCTGGTAAGCCGAAGTCCTGCTAAAGTTCGAGCCGGGTCGTGTCGCTTTTGGTCTTCTCTCACGTCAACCAAAGCACTTTGAGGCCCACGTCTTTTCAAGCTTCTTGACTTCGGTGGCTCGGGTAACCAGGATTGGGTTCGGTTTCTGGGCCAAAGCGTTCCAAAGCGATCGGCAAACGAAAGCCCCCAGCAGCCTTGAGTTTGCAGCCGCCTTCACACGTTCCTACGAAGCGTCGGCGATCCTTATCTTCTCGGTTCCAAAGACCTTTTCCTCGACTTCGCACGCAGCTTCTTTCCCATATTCCCGCATCACGATGTAGAAGACCTCGCTGTCTTGTATTGCAGGCTCACCCAGGCGACGTTGCCCCCTCGTGGTTCGTGTTCCTCGGGTCGCGGCTTTGCCTCCGGCTCCCTTCGGATTCCGCGTCGCCGCATACACCCTTGCCCTCGGCTAGCGGTTCTACGTGGCCACTGCCCGTAAGATGCCGGGCGCACAACAAGTCGACCCCCCGCAGTTCGTGCGGGAGGTCGACCCAAGTCACTCATAGAGCTTAATCCCGATCAGGTCTGGTTGCCGCTACTGTTGTTGCCGTTACTGTTCCAACCAGGAACACCCCTGAACTTCCCAAAGGGTCCCCGGCCAGGTCCCTTGCCAAAGGGCCCCTTGCAGAAGGGCACCTTGGTCAGGTCCACTCCCTTCAACTTAGACAGCACTTGCTCCGCTTGGTCAGAGGTGAGTTTGCCTTCTTGCACCTTCTGGTCCAGGGTAGCCTTCACCGAAGCCAGCCACTTGTCCTTGAGCTGGTCCAGCGTGAGGCCTTTGGCCTTGGCAATCTCCTCCAACGTCTTGCCGGCCTTGAGGTCGTTCGTCAGCTCCTGCCAGGTCATGCCAAGTGCCCCTGCAAGCTCGTTACAGAAGTTGCCGAACCGTGGCCCGCCGAAGCCCCGGCCGCCCCAGAACCATGGCCACTGCCCGTTCTGCACTGCCTCGCGCATCTTGTCTGCCTTTTCCTTGGGTATCAGCCCCTGATCTACGGCAGCGTCCAGCGTCTCGCTTGCCGCACCCTTGAAAGCCTGGTCCAACCTGGTCTCATCTATGCCCAGGTTAGCAGCAAGCTTGGACCGGAACAGCTGCCACACGGTTTGCCTGGGATTGGTCGAAGCCGTTGTTTGTGCAAGCGCAGTGCCCGCGAATGCTAGCACGAGCAGCAATGCCAGGCCAACGTAAACTGCCGTCTTCCTGGTCAACGCACTTCACCTCCTTTGATGGTCTCCTTCGGCTTCGCTCGATGAGATGAGTATTTCACCCACAGCTTAAATCAAGCTTAGAAATCCCTGAAACTAGCATAAAGAATTTGGCTTTGGTACGCCGTCCAGGTAAAGCCAGCGTACTGAACCGGTACGGCTTGAATCCTGAAGTGCGAGATATCGCCGATTTCAGCTATAATGCCACCAGCCAGCACAGGGCCTATGCCGGGGATGGTGGTTAAGGTTCGGAGAAAGGCCTTTACTCCCCTTGAGGATACCTCATTGAGCTTTTTGAACTTTGGATCTCAGGAAGGTCGGTGTTTTGAAGGTTGTGCAAGAGCTTCTCGCCACTCACAGAGCAACTATAAGTGCAACCCTCGATACATACAGCCACGTCTTGCTGGAGCCGAAGAAGGCCGCAGCCGCAAAGCTAAATGCACTCTGGCGGAAAGAAAAGGGCTCTTCCGCAAACGAAGTCAATTGAGCACACATCCGCCGGAAGGCCAGCGCTTATAGTTGCATCAAGCGGGCCGCACCGCGTTGCAGTACGCTTGCACTACAGGGGCCTCTAAAGAAGCAACCGCAAATCCGGAAACCCCTGAGAATACTGGAGCCGGCGAAGGGAATCGAACCCTTGACCAGGCGATTACGAATCGCCTGCTCTACCGCTGAGCTACGCCGGCTCGTTGACAGCGATTATTATACCACATCTGCGTGCGTCAACGCCGTATACATTGAAACGAGGCGCTGGAAGTATATGATAAACACCAAGCCCCCTGGCATTGCATCCAGGAGGCTCCAGGTATCGAGATGGAGCGAGAGACGGGATTCGAACCCGCGGCCCTCGGCTTGGGAAGCCGATGTTCTACCACTAAACTACTCTCGCACCAAAGTACATTTTTATTATAAATAGCTCGATGTTTGAAATCAAGCAAACACATCTGCAAGTGCAAACGTGCTTCCACGATCTCTTCCCACAGATACCAAGCTCACTTGCGTGCCCGTGACGTTCTCTATCAAGCGAATGTATTCGCGAACCTCCTTGGGTAGCTCATCGTACGATCTCGCTACGGTGATGGATTCGTCCCAACCTTTCATCTCGACGTAGCAGGGCTCATACTCTCCGTACTCACCAAGGTTGAATGAAATGTCACTTAGGCGCTCGGAGCCCTTCTTGTAGGCTATACACACTTTAACCGTCTCAAGCCCGGCCAGGGTATCGAGTTTCGTCAGCGCGAGACTCGTGAGCCCATTGACGCGGGATGCATATTTTACGATGACCAGATCCAACCAGCCCACGCGGCGGGGCCTGCCCGTCGTGGCGCCGTATTCGTGTCCCCGTTCGCGTATGAAAACACCCGTTTCGTCCTTAAGTTCTGTGAGCAGTGGGCCGTCGCCTACGCGTGTAGAATAGGCTTTGACCACCCCTACGACGGATTTGATCTTGGTAGGCCCGATACCGCTCCCCGTACAAGCTCCTCCAGCGGTGGGATTTGACGCCGTTACGTAAGGATACGTGCCATGGTCGATGTCCAGCATTGTCCCTTGGGCACCCTCGAGTAGTACCTTCCGCCCTGCATCGATATATTCGTTAATGAGTCTGCTAGCGTCACAAACGAATGGTTTGAGTCTCACCGCAGCCCTTTGCAGGCCGGACATGACCTCGTTCATGCTTATGGGCTTAACTCCATATACACACTCTAAGACGCGGTTTTTTGCATCAATCAATCCTTTAAGTTTCTCTCTCAGCCCCGCCTCGTCGAACAGGTCAACTATTCGGAGGCCCGTTCTGGCGTACTTATCCACATATGCGGGGCCTATCCCTCGTTGAGTCGTACCTATCTTATTCGCTCCACGCTGAACCTCTTCGGCGCCATCCAGGAGTTTGTGATACGGCAGCACCAGATGAGCTGTGTAAGACACCCGCAGCCCGGCAATATCGTGTCCTTGCTTTTCAAGCTCGTCGAGTTCACCGCACAGTTCAACTGGATCTATGACCATCCCACCGGCCAGCACGCATATCTTTCCCGGGTGGAAAATGCCAGACGGTACCAGGTGAAGCTTGTACTCTTGACCCTTAAACACGACGGTGTGCCCGGCATTCGCTCCGCCTTGGTACCTGACGATCATGTCGGCTTGTTCCGCCAGATAGTCGGTAACCTTCCCCTTGCCCTCGTCGCCCCACTGAGTCCCTACTACCACTACTGCTCTCATACCATATCCACCGCCCGTGTGCTATTTTGCCTTCATGTTTTCCAACAGGCGCCTCGCCACGTAGACCCCGGAAGCCGAGGCTTGTATAAGGCCGCGAGTTATCCCCGCCCCGTCGCCGCACGTGTAAAGCCCCTGAACCTTCGTTTGAAGATCCTTATCTACTTCCAACCGCGAAGAGTAAAACTTTACCTCAACGCCGTACAGTAAAGTATACCGTGAGTTTATCCCAGGTACCATCCTCTCCATCGCTTCAAGCATCTCCATGATATCAATCAAAAACCTGTACGGCAGCACGAGGCTCAGGTCTCCGGGAGTAGCTTCATTCAGCGTGGGTTGCACCATGCTTTTGGCAAGTCGTTTCTCAGTAGATCTCCGGCCTGCCATCAAGTCTCCCAGCCTTTGGACTATCACCCCGCCCCCTAACATGTTAGCGAGGCTGGCAATGTATTTGCCGTATGTAATTGGTTCTCTGAACGGCTCCGTAAACGTCTTTGACACAAGTACGGCAAAATTGGTGTTTTCGGTCCGCGCCTCTCTTCTGCTGTGCCCGTTAACCGTTATGAGGCCTCCCGTGTTTTCCATCACCACTTCCCCATAGGGACATACGCAGAAGGTCCTCACCGGGTCGTCGAAAGATATGGAGAAAAACCTTAGCTTAGGCTCATACGCTATGTTGGTTAGCGGCTCGAGGATTACCGCCGGTACTTCCACGCGCACGCCTATATCGACGGCGTTATTATAAAGGGCCAAGCCCAGTCTGGTCGCCTCCCTGGCTATCCATTCCGCCCCACCACGGCCCGGAGCACATATCACGATAGGGGCTAGGAACTCCTCGCCCGTCACCAACCTTACGCCCCTTACCCTCAAACGGCCATCAGGAGTTTCCTCTGTAAGGATCTGCCCTACTTCACTCTCAGTCCGGATCTCTACCTTCCCGGCCAGCTCGTTTTTCATCTTTCTAAGTAGTTCGGGGCAGTACTCGGTTCCAATATGACGTACGCGCGCGGGCACCAGGCTAAGCCCTGCGGCCACTGCCTTCCTACCGATTTCTTTCATCTGCAAGTCGTCGTCCCCGAACACTTTCTGGGTCGCACCGAACCGCACGTAAATAGAGTCTACGTAGTCTATCAGTTCCCTGGTAAGGGCTTCACCGGCATACTCATCGAGTACACCGCCGAATTCAGAGGTCAGAGTCAGTTTCCCGTCGCTGAACGCTCCTGCGCCTCCCCAACCGGACGTTACAGAACACGGTTCACACCCGATGCAGCGAATCCCTTTCTCCTGCGATGGGCACCTACGCTTTTCTATGTCTTTACCCTTTTCCAGCATCAAAATACTTAGATTCCCGGCGTTTTTCGTCAGTTCCAAAGCGGCAAAAATGCCCGCAGGACCGGCACCCACGATCACCACGTCGAACGGAGCCAACGTAATCCCTCCCACAGAAGGTATTATGTGGATGGCCCCCGTCGCAGATCCAGACTTTCGAAACGGCCGAAGTTTCTAAGGAAATAAAGCTTTATCGAACCTGTAGGGCCGTTCCTCTGTTTGGCGAGGATGACCTCGACGATTTGAGGGTTCTCTGATTCGGGATTAGAGTGCAGGAACATCACTATGTCCGCATCCTGTTCGATGGCGCCCGACTCCCTTAAATCGGATAGCTGTGGCCTCCTGTCCTGCCTTTGCTCTACTGCCCGGCTAAGCTGCGATAGAGCCAGCACGGGGACCTTGAGTTCCCGTCCGAGGGCCTTAAGAGAGCGCGATATTTCGCTTATCTCCTGCTGCCTGTTTTCCGCCTTTCCTCTGCCCTGCATGAGCTGCAGATAGTCGACCACGATCAACCCCAATCCGTGTTCTGCTTTTATGCGCCTTGCTTTCGTACGAAGCTCCATGATCGAAATGCTCGGCGTATCGTCAATGAAAATCGGTGCTTCCCCGAGCCTACCCAGCGCGATAGAAAGACGCCTCCAATCATCGTCGTCCAGGAATCCCTGCCTTAGCCTCTGCCCGTCAATGCTGGCTTCGGAGCAAAGCATCCGCTGCGCTATTTGTTCTTTTGACATCTCCAAGCTGAAAAGTGCTGTTGATATTTTCTCTTTGACTGCCGCATTCCGTATGATGTTGAGCGCCATGGTAGTTTTACCCTGGGACGGTCTCGCAGCCAGGATCACTAGGTCTGATGGTTGGAACCCAGATGTGAGCGAATCCAGATCTCTGAACCCGGTGGCGACCCCAATCGCACTACCCTTGTTAGCATAGAGCTTTTCAATTCTCTCAAGGGTCTCGACCAGCACATCCTTGATGACGAAGTACCCCTGTACGGATCTCCGCTGGGATACTTCGAAGATGAGTTGCTCTGCTCTATCGATGAGCTCCTCGACGTCTTCTTTGGCAGCATACCCCTGGCGCACGATCTCAGTACCAGCATCTATCAGCTGCCTGAGGAGCGACTTTTCTTCGACTATCCTGCAGTAATATTCGATATTGGCGGAGGTCGGCACGATGTTGGCCAGCTCACTCAAATACTCGACGCCGCCAGCAGTGACCAGTTGCCCCCGCCGTTCGAGCTCTTCAGAAAGAGTGACAAGGTCAACGGCGGCTCCACGATCGAACAGTTCCACCATCGTCTTGAAGATTACTTGGTGGGCAGCCACATAGAAATCTTCGGGGCGAAGGATTTCCATCGCCCTGAGAATCGCTTTTTTATCTATGATCATCGAGCCTAGAACTGACTGCTCCGCTTCCACATGCTGCGGAGGAACTCGAGTCCCAACGCTCTCGCTCACTTCGCCCACCCCTCAACAGGAAGCGAATACAGCCTGCAGGCTTTCTTCTACAGTCTGGACGGGAATTATCTTCATGTTCCCAAGCCCGTCCGGAACGTCTTGCAAGTTCTGTGAGGGCAAAACGACACTTTTCACGCCGGCTATCCTGGCACCGTAAAGTTTCTCAGGTATTCCCCCTACCGGACGTACTTTCCCCTGAATTGAGATT
>DUMF01000018.1 GCA_012840015.1 Bacillota bacterium | reverse complement strand
TCTTTCAAGGCGGTAGCAGGGGTTCGACTCCCCTTGGGGCCACCAAAAAGTGGGCGGTTAGCTCAGCGGTGGAGCGCACGGTTCACATCCGTGAGGCCATAGGTTCGAATCCTATACCGCCCACCATCGTTTTTACCCCGTCCTCACTGCTTCCCTTCTGTGGGAAGCGCTTGCTCTTTTTTGGCATCTTGCGTTGAGGCAGTACGTTGAGAGAGCAGCTGGTTTAGTAGAGGAATCATGCTGGCGAAGATTGCAGGGTCCGGAGCCGCTTTGCCTTTCGATCCTAGCAGCTTTGCTACTGCGGACATGGTTGCGTCCACGGCCTTTGAGGACGATGCAGCCGAGGGCTCTACCGCTACGTTGGATTGCATTTCTTCCCCATGGAGCAAACTAATTATGCTCAGCACTGCCAATAGTCCCAACCCGGCAATCAGATTTCGACTCTCAGGGCCGGGTTCCGCAAGTGCGGAGACCACGGTTTCTACGAGGGTTTTGTCGCTGCTTACCGGTGTTTCACGTGGTTTCTCTTCCAATTGAGCAGCCCCCTTAGTCCTTACGTCCAAACAGGTCCATCATGATTTGTGAAGGCTGACCGCCGAACATTTCGGCCAATCTTCCCAGTACTCCTTGCTTGCTGTTGTCAAGCGCGTTATTCACCGCTTCAATCACGGACTTGCGTAGTTGATCTGCCTTATCTTGAGCAATCAAGCTTTTTTCGATATTTATGCCGATGAGCGATTGCGCCGCGGTCGCTGTGGCGGAGACCAGCCCGTCTGAACTCACGCCTTTGAACTCTTCTTTTTCCAGTTGGTCACGCATTTTGTCCATATCCGGCAAAAAGGGCAGCTTCATTTGTATCACTCCTATCGGGATATCTTTATGTATGCTGCCCGCGCAGAATTCTCATGTTGAAGTTGTGCCTTCCGGCTTCCTAGGGATCGGAGGCGGGAACGGCTGCCACTTCACCGGGCCACACTGTGGTTTTCTTTCATCCTTGGGCGTTATGGCCTTTGGTTGATCCGTTGTCTTGGGCTGCGGCTCAGGTTGGGGTGTACACCGCAGCTCAGGCTTGCGTGGGCGCTTCTTCCATGGGTCGATGTGGAGAATCACTTTGCCCAGCCTGATTCGGGGGATCCGGATATCCACTGGAAACATACCAGCAGGAATAGAAAACATAGAGCCCATTTGGAATCACTCCTAAAGCAATCATATGTGTATATGTTATTCGGTAGTCGGAGCACAAAGTGCTATGCTCGCTCGTAAAATGGCCTGGGAGTGGTGAACGAATGGGCAGGGAGTGGGGTCTCGCTTTGGGCGGGGGCGGAGTGTATGGCTTTGCCCATTTGGGCGTGCTGGAGGTACTTGAAAAGGCTGGCCTCAAACCAACGCACGTTTCTGGGACCAGTGCGGGGAGCATAGTGGCGGGACTTTACTGTAGCGGCATTTCCCTTACGCGGATTGGTCAATTCGGAGCAGAGGCGTTGGCATTTGAAGTGGCACGAAAGGGAGAATTGAAAAGCCTCGATCTCTTATCGGGATTACTGCCTGGGACGATGTTGGAAAAGGCGATGGACGTGCTTTTGAAGGGACGGCTGGTCAGGGACGTTTCCCCCGAACTGTACATCGAAGCAGTAGACGTGAATTCTGGCAGGTTAGTGATATTCGCGCCGCAAGAACCGGCAGCGCGCGCCAGCCAGGGAAAGACTGTCTACGAGACAGGCGCGAAAATCAGCGCGGCCATACGGGCGAGCATTTCCATCCCAGGGCTCTTTCAACCGAAGCGATTAGGGGACATGCAACTGGTGGATGGCGGAGTCTTAGATATGGTACCAGTGCAATCCCTGGTTAATGCAGGAGTTCGGCCGATAGTGGCCGTTGACCTGGGTGGCTATGCAGAAAAACCGGCGGAGCCCCGCAACGCTTTTAGCTTGATCTGGAGGTGTTTCAGTATCCAGGCCAGGGAACTGACTAGCGTGACCCTAGCCTCAAGAGCGGATGTGGTGATCACGCCGGTAGTAGAAGATATGGATATATTCGATTTCGACAAAATCAAGGAATGCGTTCGGCGCGGTGGCGAGGCCGCCCGGGAGAAACTGCCTGAAATAGCATTCGCGCTTACTTCGCCTCGAGTTCCACATGGCAACTCGTAACGATGGAAGAAATCTTGACGAGCGATTGATCTATGCACGATGCTAGATCATCAATGGTGCTCAATTTGCTTCCGGGTGACGAGTCTCGCCATGAGTCGATGACCCCCCCTAACTTGTTCAGTTCGGATTCGAGCTCCCGCAAAGAGGCTTGTACTGATCCCACTTTCGCAGCCAGTTTGCATCCGAGCCGAGCCATTTCTGTTAAGGTGGCCAGACCTACGACGAACGGTTTTAGACGCACCTCCGGAATGCTTGAGACGTCGTTTACGATTCGCCCGAGTTCCTGGAATACATTGTCGTCGCTGAAGTCTATTCCAGGTCTCGGTTGGTTCTGTTGACGCAGTCGATAATACTTCCATCGAGCAGTTGTCCAGCTAATGCCGTTCTGCTTTGCAAATTCCTTGAGAGCTTCGACGATGCTGATACCTTTCGCAGATCGCTCTCTGATAAAGTCGAGTAGCTCCTCTTCTTTACCCTGTTTCCAACCCATCCGCCTTATGACGTTCCTGCGTTGTAAGTTGTCTTGCGTTATACTCATACGATACGCCTCCTTGGGTGCATTTTGCCCAAAAAATGTAAATCTATTCAAATTCGATTACAAGTAATTTACTTAATTACGCTCGTCCTTTAAGGGAAATATAAAAACGGAGGTGTGTTGAATGCCAAAGAAAACTGATTGGCAGGAAAACCGATCGCCTCAGAACCGCGGCGCAACCAACGTCAGCAGTGTGCTCGATCCAAACCGGTTTCAGTATGAGGTGGCAAATGAGATAGGAGTCACTGGAAGAATAAGCAGCCAGCAGGCCGATCAATGGGATTCTCAGACGCGTGCTAGAAAGCGCCGGGGAGCTGGCGGAGGAAATAATAATCAAGGCACTTGACGTAAATAGAGACGGGCCGGGTTCTACCCGGCCTAGTTATGTTTGATTTCCGGAAGTATAATTAAAACATGACGACTGTCCGTGAAGTAGCTGAAAGGATAGAAAAATGGGCGCCAAAGACATGGGCTGCAGAATGGGACAATGTAGGCTTGCAGCTCGGTGATTCCCTCGCTGAAGTTAAGAGGATACTCGTATGTTTGGACCTCACACCAGAAACTGCGAAAGAAGCGATAGATAACTCCTGCGATTTGGTATGCTGTCACCATCCCCTCTTTTTCAAGCACTTCAAAGCCCTTACTTTTGAGAGCTCGTTTAATGACCTAGTTAGAGAGTTAATAAAGCATGATATCGCAGTCTACAGTGCCCATACGAATTTAGATATCGCTCCGGGAGGCGTAGAAGATACCCTCGCGGAGACGCTTGAACTTTCGTCCATTAAAGTGCTAAACGAGACTTATAGTGAGAGACTCTATAAGATTGTAGTTTTCGTTCCGGAAGGGTACGAAGACGCCGTTAGAAACGCAATGTCCGAAGCGGGAGCCGGTTGGATAGGAAATTACAGTCACTGCACCTTTCAAGTGGCTGGCACGGGCACTTTTAAACCTCTCGAAGGTACTCATCCCTTTATAGGCAGTCAAGGCAATATAGAAAAAGTCAAGGAATTTCGACTAGAAACGGTTGTAAACGAAATGATACTCGATAAAGTGGTGTCTGCTATGTTGGAGGTCCACCCATACGAGGAAGTAGCTTACGACGTTTACCCGCTTAGAATACGAGGTAAGAGGTTGGGTTTCGGTCGGGTAGGTACTCTGAAGAAAGAAATCAGCTTTGAAGAATTGGTCGATTATGTCAAGGAGCGCCTGGAGTGCCCGATTCCAAAGATCGTTCAGACTAAAACAAGCGCCCGGATGACCAGAATTGCTACTGCTTGTGGTAGCGGAAGCAGCGAGATCGATAAGGCCATCGCCGCTGGAGCGCAGGCATTGATAACCGGGGACGTTAAGTACCACGATGCTCTACGCGCCAGAACGGAAGGACTGGGCATAATCGACGTCGGGCATTACTACACCGAAAGAATCATTATCCCTAAACTCGCTAAGTACCTGGAAGATCAACTGGGTGATAGAGTTACTGTAGTCCAAAGTCGAATCCAGGACGATGTATTCCAGAAGAAGGCCCATAAAAAAAGCCTCGAGATATACGTAGACGGAGCATCTTCCGGCAACCCAGGAGACGCTGGAATCGGCCTAGTCATTAAGGAAAAAGGCTGCAACCCTGTAGAAAAATCTGAGTACATAGGGCAGGCTACTAACAACGTTGCCGAGTATAAGGCGGTCATTAGGGCACTAGAATGGGCTGCTGAGGCCGGAGCTGCCGTAGTGACCGTTTTCTCGGATAGCGAGTTAGTGGTGAATCAGCTGAACGGCGATTACGGTATCCGTGATCCTGAGCTCCGCCAATTGTTTAGTCAAATTGAATCCCTCTTAAAGAATTTTGAGTGTGTACAATTTGTGAAAGTCCCTCGCGAAGAAAACTGCCTTGCAGACAGGCTGGCCAAAAGAGCCAGTACGGTCCGTTCTTAACAAAGTGGCATATCTCCGAACTGCGACTAGAGGGAGGGAAGCAGATGCGCGATAACGATCCTCGCTATGCACAGTCTACAAAAGAGGCACTAATAGGACTTACCATTTTCGTCTTGAATTTCGTCTGGTGGTTTGGTTTCGGCTATGGTATGGGCTCTGGCTCGCCTGCAAACTATACCTACGTGTTGGGTTTCCCGTCCTGGTTTTTCTGGAGCTGCATAATGGGGTTCGTCGTTTTCTCAGTAGTTGTATGGTTGGCCGTCAAATACTTCTTCAAGGAAATGCCCCTTGATAGCGAAGGTGTGAAAGCCGATGACGATTAATTGGCAACTGATGTTACCACTTATAGTTTATCTGGTTGGGGTATACGCGATAGGCTATTACAGCTCCGCATTCGTGGCAAAGGCCCGCGCAACTTCGGGCAAGACTTTTTTGGAGGAGTTCTTCCTTGGTTCGAGGGACTTGAACGGGTTCGTGTTAGCCATGACACTTGTCGCCACGTATATAAGTGCCAGTAGCTTCATCGGTGGGCCAGGAGTGGCTTATAATCAGGGGTTAGGCTGGGTGTTCCTGGCTATGTCACAGATGCCTACGGGCTATCTGACCTTAACGTTGCTGGGGAAGAGGTTTGCCATAACGGCAAGGAAGATGGAAGCTTTGACCGTTGTAGATTTCCTCAAGAAGAGGTACCAAAATGATGCAGTGGTGGTACTCGCTTCTGCATCCGTAGTGCTCTTTCTCTTGTCATCTATGACGGCACAATGGATCGGTGCTGCCAGGATATTTCAAGCAACAGGTCTCAGTTATGAAGCGGGGCTCACCATATTTGTCTTGACCGTACTAGTCTACGTGACGGTGGGAGGCTTTAGGGCTGTAGCCCTAACTGACGCGTTACAAGGGTGCGTAATGTTGGTTGGTACGCTCGCCATATTTATCGGTACGGTAGTGGCGGGGGGCGGGCTCAGCAATATCATCCAAACTATGTACCGGACGAATCCGGATCTGATTACGCCTTTTGGCGTCAAGGGATACATAGCGGTGCCATGGGTTTCTTCTTTCTGGGTATTGGTAGGGTTGGGCCTAGCGGGGCTGCCTCAAATTGCCGTAAGGGCAATGGCCTACAAGAATAGCCGTTCGATGCATAGAGCCATCATCATCGGCACACCGGTTGCCGGTTTCCTCATGTTAGGCATGCACCTGGTGGGTGCGCTAGCAAGAGGTGTAGTACCTGGGATCAAAGTCGGGGATATGGTGGTCCCTACACTCACGGTTCAAGTGTTGCCGCCGTGGTTGGCTGGCGTTTTTCTGGCAGGCCCGTTGGCGGCCATAATGTCCACTGTAGACTCAATGCTTTTAATGGTTTCGTCTTCGATAGTGAAAGATCTGTATTTGAACTACATCAATAAGCGTGCAACTGATCGAATGGTTTCGTCACTCAGTCTGGCGACCACAGCTATCGTGGGTGTTATAGTTTACCTGACTGCGCTGAAACCGCCTTCTCTTTTGGTCTGGCTAAACCTATTTGCGCTAGGTGGGTTGGAGGCTGCGTTCTTCTGGCCAATTATCCTGGGGCTTTATTGGCCGAAAGCCAACGGTGCCGGTGCACTGGCCTCGCTGATCACTGGAGTCAGCACCTATATTGTTTTCGATCGGGTATGGAATCGGCCCTTCGGTACACATACAGTGGTATTGCCACTCGTGCTCGCGCTTTTAGCATTTGTACTCGTGACTAGCCTGACGACCAAGAAGCAATTGCAGAAATTGTAGGAGGATAAAGACACACCGATGGCGAACCACGTACATTACGTTGTATTCGGCTCAGGAGGTGTGAAGCTTGTATAAGCTTGCGAAGCGCGCGACGATGGCACAGAACTCTGAGCTTGCCGCCATGTTTAAGATGCTGGAGGAACCCGGCATTATATCGTTTTCGGGCGGGTTCCCAGATCCCAAGTGGTACCTCGACGAAGTAAAACAGATTGAAGCGGAGATCATGGCGAATAAGAAGGATGAGGCTCTTTCATATGGTCCAACCCCTGGGCTTACCCCTTTCAGAGAGTTCCTGGCTGAAAGACTCTGCGGTGAAGGGATTGCCACCAAGCTCGAGAATATAATGATAACCCATGGTTCACTCCAGGGCCTTGACCTGGTTTGTCGTATTTTTCTCGACGAGGGCGACCATGTGATCATCGAAAGCCCAACCTATATCGGTGCCATACTTACAATACAGCCTTATGGCGTTAACTTCGTGGGCATACCTGTAGATGATGACGGAATGCAAGTGGAAGCCCTGGAAGAGACTATGTCTGAACTTGCGAAGAAGGGGATCACCCCAAAGTTCATCTACACGATACCCTCTTTCCAGAATCCCACCGGCACGATGATGAGCCTTGCTAGGCGCCGGGATCTGGTGAGGGTTGCCCAACGGTACGGAGTGCCAATAGTGGAAGACCATGCCTATGGTGAACTTAAATTCGAGGGTGAGCTGCTGCCGACTCTCGCGGAGTTGGGCGGAATCGAGAATGTAATCCATCTAGGGACTCTGTCTAAGATATTCTCACCGGGCGTCAGGTTGGGATGGCTTGTGGCCCACCCAAGTATCATAGAGAAAGCGGTGTACTTCAAGCAGGGTATGGACCAGTGCTCCAATTCGATGGGACAGTTGCTGGCACTGGAGTATGGCAGGCGAGGGTTGATCGAGAAGCAGATTGCGGTCACGAGGAGTGCCTTGAAAGAGAAGGCCTCTGTAACCCTGGAAAACCTTCAGAAACTCATGCCCGAAGGTACCTCGTTCACCGTACCGCAGGGAGGCTTCTACACGTGGGTGAGCGTGCCTGGAGACTTCGATTCTGTGAAGGCGCTTGGACGCGCTGTGAAGGAGTTCAAGGTAGCCTACGTGGCTGGTCCCTCGTTTTACCACGACAGGCGTGGGCCGAATCAGATGCGAATCTGTTTCAGCCTCCCTGATCCGGAGATCATACCGGAGGGGATTCGGCGGTTAGCAGCGGCAGTGAAAGCCTGGGAGAGTTGACTCCCAGGCTTATTTTCCGTTTGCCAGTCCGAACCTGGCATGCAACGCCCGTACCGCGGTTTCCACTTTCGATCGATCTATGAGGCAGGAAATGCGGGTGCCCGAGGTATTTATCATATCTATGTTTATGCCCTGTTCGGCTAGTGCCTCGAACACGTCCGCAGCTACACTCGTATCCTGCCATATCCCGGCTCCCACGACCGAGACTTTTGCCACGTTATCGTCCACGACCACCTGTTCGGCTCCCAGCTCCTGGCAAAGCCTGTTGCAAATCTCCAGGGCGTTAGCCAAATCTTCGTGGGAGACGGTGAAAGCGATGTCATTTACGTTCCCTCGTTTGAGGCTTTGAATGATCATGTCCACGTTGACCGCCCCAGAGGCGAGGTTTCTAAAAACCCTCGCGGCTACCCCTGGGGTGTCAGGCACGCCCTTGATTACCAACTTGACTTCATCTGCACTATGTGTAACTGCTCTTACGGACGGACCTTCCATCATAGACCCATGTACCTCCCCGATGATGGTTCCAGGCTTGTCTACCAGGCTGGATAACACCACAATCTGTACCCCATACTTGCGTGCGAGCTCGACCGACCTCGGCTGCATGACCCGGGCACCCAGCGAGGCCATTTCCACCATCTCGTCATAAGAGATGGCGTTGATGTGTGATGCATCTGGCACGAGGCGAGGATCGGCGGTGTAGACGCCATCAACATCGGTGTATATTTCGCAACGCGATGCTCCCAGAGCGGCAGCAAGCGCCACGGCAGTGGTGTCAGAGCCGCCGCGACCCAGTGTCGTCACGTCGCCGTTATGGACGCCCTGATACCCCGCTACTACCACTACCTTGCCCGCTCTGAGTTGCTCCATGATCGCACGTCTTTCGAT
Organism: Bacillota bacterium; assembly: GCA_012840015.1. Taxonomy (GTDB): domain Bacteria; phylum Bacillota; class Sulfobacillia; order DUMF01; family DUMF01; genus DUMF01. The sequence continues at coordinate 2,757 of DUMF01000018.1, read as the reverse complement.
CCGTTGAATCCGAGCTTTAGTGTGTGTGCCGTCCGTGATGATGCCTGCCTGTGGGCCGCTCATGGAAATGGCCGGGCATCCGAGTTTCTGTATGGCCATGCACATCAGTGCGCTAGACGCTAGCTCTCCGGTCGAAAGCAACATGTCTAGCTCTCGCTTATCAGGGTTGGGCGTAATCATGGCGGCGAGGTCCAACAGGTGGTCCGTGGTGTCACCCATGGCTGACACTACGACCACAACATCGTGACCATTTTTGCGAGCTTCAACAGCCTTGCGCGCAGCATTCTGTATGCGTGTGGGGTCAGCTACAGAAGTACCGCCGAACTTCATCACCACCACTTGGCTCTCGGGATCTACTCCATGAACCACTCTGGCTCCATCGAGGTCAACCTTGAGCTCCATTATGTGGCACGTTACGCCCCATTTTGCCATAACTTCGGTGACTCGCGACTTGATTAGTTCCCGGTTACGGTCTGCGAATATGAGAACTGACGGGCCGGCACCACTCATGACGGCTCCTCGGGCTCCAGCCGCCCTAGCTTGGGTGAGTGCTTCTCTGATTTCTGGCGCAAGGATGTGCCTATAGTCTTGATGAAGGCGGTCCTGGGTGGCCCAGTCAAGGGCGTCGTAATTCCCGGTCATCAGACTCCCTACGAGGGCACAAGCTCGGCTGATGTTGAACACCGCATCTTCCATGGTAACCGCCTTGGGCAGCACGCTCCTGGCTTCCGCTGTTTTAAGCTCCTTATCGGGTATCACAACTATTGTGTCTATGCCGAAGGGTGGCTCCAGCCTCATATACCTGACCCTGTCTCCCTCGCGGGTGGCAATGACAAATCCCCCGAGCAGGGCCGCCGACACGTTGTCCGGGTGCCCCTCGATGGAAGTGGCCATTTCCAGCAACTGCTGCTGGCTCAACGGTGAACCCGCAAGGTAATTGGCTGCGACCAGCCCACCAACGATCGCCGCCGCACTGCTTCCGAGACCCCTGGCTAGCGGTATGTGGTTTTCGCATTTCACGCGGAGACCGGCAGGTTTGTAGCCAGTGTGTGCGAACACCAGGTCCATGCACTTCAGGATGAGGTTCCGATAATCTCTAGGTAGCTTGTCGGCACCTTCACCGGAGATCTCCAGCTGAAGCCCGCTTTCGGTTTCTTCAGCTTCCACGAAGTTATATAACGCAAGCGACAACCCCAGAGCATCGAAACCCGGCCCGAGGTTGGCGGTAGAGGCCGGCACCCTGACTCTTACCTTCACGTTAACACCCCCAAACGAGATAAAGATAAAAACTCAGCCACCCGCCTTTAGGGGCGAGTGGCTGTACCCGCGGTTCCACCCATCTTGGCCACAAGACGGCCCTCTTAACCACAATAGGTTTAGCTATAACGGTCCATACCGTCCGCACTTACTCGCCACTTTGATCCGGGACTTTCAGTGGGAAGCTCCGAGGTGGTTTTCTGCGGCTTCGAAGCGCCCGCTCTCACCTGCCCGGGCTCTCTTGGCCTCTACGCCGCATACTCGTCCTCTTCTTCGCTCTTAGGTTCTGTTTTGTGCTGATTCTAGCACCAGCTTGACAGCACGTCAATCCTGAAGCGGTTGTTGTCTACGTCAACGTTTAGTAGGTGAACCCCGCAATTTGTTTAAGCTGACATCATCCTCGGCAAAGCATGTACGATTTGCGTCAAGGCGAATGTAACCCACGGCCTGCTCGAGAAAGGCCCTTTTAGTGCCGGTAACGTTGCGTTCAGCCAAGCCTCTGTGTCTATATCTATGCCGCTGCATGTATTTCCTACACGCGGCGCTATTGCGTTAACCGCCTCTTTTATGATCTCAGGGGTTCTTTCGGCGCCTCTTATTCGACGAGATCTCGCTGTTGCTGCGGGGTAGACCGTGTCGCGAAAAAACGTACGCTGCCGCGGCGCTTGTCTGGCTCCGCCGCCGAGTGCAATAAGGGATAACCGAGCCAGTCCCGGCCTGCTTTGCGTGGGCTCAATCTGCTGCCAGCCGCGCTAGCAGGGGCAATAATGAGCCGCGCCAGGCCGTGGCCCGTCAGGAGGATTACCGGGCGGCTCGGGAGATTGTTCTGTGATTAGCTGGTAGATAACGCCCGTAAGGAAGGCTCCGATGAAGACGCCCACGATGTTGTTCCCCGTGAGCTCGATCACAATCTCTCCTGCTGCGCCACCTATGGCGCCGCTAATTATGTCTGCGATGACTTGCTGCTTGGTAAGAGGCGGTCCGCCAGCCAAGGCGACGCCCAGGTCGAAGGCGAGTGCTGTAACAATTCCTATCAATGCCGCATCAATGATTTTTGCCTTGTCAAATTCGGTACCTTGCGTTTCCTGGCTAGTTACGGGCACTTTGTCAAAGTGCACGAGCCCGTTCTCTGCCTCCATCGACGTTTCCTCTTCTCTTGAACGCGTTGCGTAACATTCTATTCGGCCTTCGGTAGAAGTGGTGATTGCCGTGGTGGTGTAGTTCAGGCTATTATGTACCAAAAAGCGGGCTGGGGTGAGCATATGGGAAGTACGATAGCCGAGAAGATACTGGCTGTGCATGCCGGTAAGGAGAGCGTCCAGGCGGGGGAGATCGTCGAAGTGGTGCCGGATGTGCTCTTGGCCAACGACGTGACGGCGCCGCCCGCTATAGAGGAAATGAAGAAGATGGGGGCGACTCTTCCGTTTGATCCCACGCGAGTGGTTTTCGTGATGGATCATTTCACGCCTAATAGAGACGGCAGGACAGCAAGAGCCTGTC
>DUMF01000017.1 GCA_012840015.1 Bacillota bacterium | reverse complement strand
CCGCAGACAATACCTTCGTTATCGCTGACGTCAACGTCGTCTTCCCATGGTCTATATGCCCAATCGTCCCTATGTTTACGTGCGGTTTCGTCCTCTCGAACTTCTTCTTCGCCATTTTAATCCTCCTCGTCCGTAGCTAATATGCTTACCTCCGTTAACAAATAATATGATTCCTTCCATGAAGTTCCTGCAAACGGAGCTCAAAAAAATGGAGCTCACAACCGGGATCGAACCGGTGACCTCGTCCTTACCAAGGACGCGCTCTGCCGACTGAGCTATGTGAGCACCAATGAAATGATATATCGATATATCCACGGACTTACCGGAATTTTCTTTGGTTGCGGGGGTAGGATTTGAACCTACGACCTCCGGGTTATGAGCCCGACGAGCTACCGGACTGCTCTACCCCGCGACGTAAATACTTATTAATGGTGGAGAGGGGTGGATTCGAACCACCGAAGGCGTCAGCCAACAGATTTACAGTCTGCCCCCTTTAGCCACTTGGGTACCTCTCCGCGTTTCCGCACAAGATATGTTACACCGTTTGATTTTCGATTGCAATAGCATTTAACGAACGCTATCAGCACTGTTTTTTGGCTCTCTCCAAGTATAACACCTACAACCATGCTCGCCAAAGATCAGGAGGTGGAAGGAAAAGCCCACGCATGGCGAGAATTTTTATTGTTAACACAAACCATTCTCAAAAAAAAGAGGCTGTTGCAATATGAACATCCCTTTGGAAATCAAGTCATGGACGGTGGAAAGGCGTAGGGAGTTTCACAGGTACCCTGAACCTAGTTGGCATGAAGTGAAGACGGCAGCACGCATCGAACAGATCCTCGGCGAACTAGGAATTGAGACCAGAAGGGTCGCAGGCACAGGTGTAATTGGGCAGCTCCGTGGTGGCCAACCGGGAAAGACCGTGGGACTGAGGGCTGATATTGATGGACTACAGCAGCACGAGGAAACTGGACTGCCCTTCGCCTCGGAGAACCCAGGCTTCATGCACGCGTGCGGGCACGACGCTCATATAGCGATGCTTCTGGGAGCGGCAAAGTTACTCGCAGAACGAGCCTCCTCGCTTCCCGGGCGCGTTCTCTTCCTTTTTCAGCCGGCAGAAGAGCTGTGCCAGGGGGCTAAGGCGATGATTGAAGCTGGAGCATTGGAAGGCGTGCATGCGGTGTTTGGCATCCACGTATGGAGCGCCCTTCCAGCAGGCAAAGTTTCGATAGAACCAGGGCCTAGAATGGCGTCTGCCGATATCTTTAAGATTACATTCAAAGGGAAGGGAGGCCATGGCTCCGCTCCGCAGGAGGGAGTAGATACAATCGTACCTGCCGCTTTAACGGTACTCGGGCTCCAATCGATCGTTTGCAAGGAGCTCGACGCGCGCAAACCGGTCGTACTTAATGTGGGGCAGATCCACGGAGGAACGAGGTTTAACGTTATCGCGGATGAGACCACCATAGATGGCTCAGTGAGATGTTTCGACCCGGAAGTGCAAGATCTGATAGAGGAAAAGGTGCGCAGGGTGGCACGGCTGACGGCTGAAGCACACCGTGCTACGGTGGAGTTGGAATATTCACGTGCTTGCCCCGTTACTGTAAACGATCCGGGCCTCACTGAGCTGGCACAGAGAGTCGCCCGTCGTGAACTTGGTGAAGCGTGCCTGGCGTGCCTTGAGCCGGTTACAGGCAGCGAGGATTTCTCTTTTTATGCCTCGAAGGTGCCGGCCACCTATGCATTTCTCGGCGTAGGCAATAAGGCTAAGGGTACGACCTACCCCCAGCATCACCCTTGCTACGACATAGATGAAGACGTGCTGGAATACGGGGTGAAGCTACACGTGGCATTCGCTGAGGCCTTTCTGAGGGGCGAGAACAGCGTTTGAATGTTACTAAGGAGGTCGACTATGGGTGTCTACAACTTATAAGGTATCGACGGTATACTTTGAGCAGCCGGGTCCAGCGAATACAGAGTCAGTGGCCAAGCTCGCGTGCGCGAGAGCCAAGGAACTGGGGATCGAACATATCGTGGTGGCCTCCAATACAGGTGCCACCACGCGTCATTTCCTGGGAAATGGCCTCAAACTCGTGGTCGTGACGCATCATGTCGGTTTCGAGGCACCCGGTCACGACGAAATGGATGCATCCACGCGGGCCGAGCTCGAGGCGGCTGGAGCTAGCCTGTTGACCACCACGCACCTTTTCGCTAACGTGGAACGTGCCGCCGCTCGCAAGTTCGGTGGTATATATGTGGGTGGTATCATCTCCTACACGCTGCGTCTGTTTGGTCAAGGCACGAAGGTTTGCCTGGAGATCGCCACTATGGCCCTCGATGCGGGGCTGATTCCATACGGCAAGGACGTAGTCGCAGTGGGCGGAACAAGCAGAGGCGCGGATACAGCGATCGTCCTGCGACCCGCCCATGCCAGAGAATTTTTCGAGACAGAAGTGCGCGAGGTGATATGCAAGCCGCGTAGTATCAAGTGACCTCTTCCTGTAAAGCGTGCCATATTCTAGTCAACAGTTCGGGGTAGGAGCGGTGCCATCGTATTTCCGTTGGGTGTCGAGGGCGTTGGATGTCGATGGGGACGATTGTCTTGACCCTGCCAGGACGAGCTGTCATGACTACTACCCGGTCGGCAAGGTTTATTGCCTCGTCCACACTGTGTGTCACAAAGATAACTGTTTTCCCCGAGCCCTCCCATATCTGCAGCAGCTCGAATTGCATGAGCATGCGCGTATGTTCGTCGAGAGCTCCGAAAGGTTCGTCCATGAGGAGCACGTCTGGGTCGATGGCCACAGCCCTCGCGACGTTGACTCTTTGTTTCATGCCGCCCGAAAGCTGGTAAGGATATGCCTCTTCGAACCCTCTGAGCCCCGTCATCTCAACGAGTTTTCGGCAGATGGCCTCCCTGGTGTCCCGTGGCATCCGCTTTATCCTGAGACCGTATTCGATATTCTCCTTTACGGTGAACCACGGAAATATGCAGTGGTCTTGAAATACCATTGCACTTTCAGGCTTATGACCGTTGGCCGAAATCGTTATGCTACCTGCCGTCACGGGTTCTAGCCCGCCGATCATCCTCAATAGTGTGGTTTTTCCACAACCTGACGGCCCGACGAGACAAACGAACTCCCCTTCATCCACATCGAGGTTGACATCGCGGAGCACCTCGATCGGGCCATTCGGGCCTGTGAAGCTCTTGTGAACCCCAGTGATCCTTATCTTAGTCATCCTCTCCATGGCATGACCATCCTCTCGACCAACCTTATCGAAGCGTTCAATGCATATCCAATGCCGGCAGTGACAATGAGCCCCACGAACATCCTTTCGATGTCAAACATGTCCCAGGACTCCCATATCATGTAGCCGATGCCGGTCCTCGCCCCCACGAATTCGGCAGAGACTATGAGGAGCATCGCCGTTCCCATCCCAAGCCGCAGGCCCGTAAAGATCATGGGCAGCGCACCCGGGAAGGCCACTGTCCAGAACATATCGAGCTTCGTGGCTTTAAAGCTTCTGGCAACGTTGAGGTAGTTCTCGTCTATAGTAAGTACCCCCGTCATACTGTTGAAGAGCACCAAGAAGAATACGCCGACGGCGACTATTATTGCTTTTGAAGTATCGCCGATTCCAAATATGAGCAAAATGAGGGGAAAAAGCGCGAGCTTAGGCAGCGGAAACGCCAGAGACATCGTTGGCTCCAAAAGCTCTCTGAGGATCCTGAACAACCCCATTCCCATGCCCAGCACCACCCCGGGTACTGCTCCCAGAGCAAAACCCAGGGCCACCCTCCACAAGGTAGCAACGACGTTCGCTACGAGCTCGCCACTCAACGTGAGCTGAATAAAGCTAAGTGCTACTTTCGAAGGTGCTGAGAAGAACCTCTGGTCCAGAATTCCCATCCTGGAACCCATCTCCCAAAGTACGACCCACAACAGCGGGGATAACTTACCCCACATCCCTGTGCGCTGCTGCGCAAAGGTTGCTGGCAGGTCCGTCCTCAGCGAGGCTTCTGGCATCAGACTCGATTCGCGGCTCACGCTCTTCCCCTCCACGATCAATGTACAAAGCGTACTAGTGCATTAGGTCACTGGTATTTGCCTATTGCTTGAATAGCGGAATCTACAAACTGGTTATCTACCACTTCTTCTACTTTCAAATCGCCCTTCAGCAGCCCTCTCTCTTCATACCACTTGACATCTGCCTCCAGACCCTTAACGTTTACGTATCCGTTGGGGTTCAAGCCCGCAGGATTCATCAGACGGTACATCTCCTTGTCTTTGGTCAGGGACTTGCTGGCAAGTATGTCTATCACTTGTTCAGTACCCTTGTTCTTCACGAAAGCGTCGTTATAGTCTCTGAGCGCTTTCAGATATCCCACCATGAAGCGTTTTGCGACTTCTGGACGCTTTAGGATGCCGTCACCATAAATGACGATAGCTATCTGTGCATCCCGATCGAACTCCGACGGGTCACGGAAGCGTTTCAGCACTCCCATCTTTTCTCCTTGAGCAATCCATGGCTCAATTAACATGGCACCATCGATGGACTTGTTTGCCAGGGCTGCCAGCATGTCTGGGAAAGATTTGATTACCGTTATTTTCACTTCTGGGCTTATCGTGCTGAATCCCCCTGCCTTCAACGCACGGTCCAGGCATATCTCGTCCAAAGAAGCGGTAGCCACCACGGCCAGAGTCCGTCCTTTGAGGTCCTTATAATCCTTTATCTGGTTCTCGAGGTCTTTTCTGATGACTAGCTGGTAGTAGGCCCGCCCGGGAATGTTGTAGCCCTTATCCGCCACGATTTTCACGGGTATTTGCCTTAAAAAAGCGTTGAACATAGCTGCATCCGTCACAGCCATCCCTACGTCCAGATGCCCCCCAGCCAGAGGGTTTATCATTTCTTGCCCGGAGTTGAATGAGAACACTTCGACGTCCAACCCAAGTTCCTTGAAGTACCCTTTGTACAGGCCAATGATAACCCCGGCATCGGATGGAACCCCTTTCATTCCTACCCGTACCTTGGCAGGCGGGTCGAGGGGCTTAAGCAGGTCCGAAGACGCGGATTCACCCTTTCCCCCTCCGCTTTGCCTGGAAGCACACCCGGACGCAATCAATACCGCCGCCAATAGGCACACACTTAGCTTCTTCAACATCGTGCTCATGATGTCTGCAAGTACCCCCCTTAAGCTACGTCGCTAAACACAGGATATGAACCCGAGCAGGATAACGTCCGGTCAACTGGGATAGGCTTGCCCGCCTGGGGACAAGGTACGCTGAGGATTTCTTACGACTCGCTCCTGAGAGTAATTACGGAAAGGTCGGGACGATTAAAGATTCTGAAGGGAATCCCGGAGATACCCAGGCCCCTGCTCACGTGCATCGTGCTGGAGCCCATTGAGTATAACCCGGCGTCGCATTTGGGAAAAAGGATCCGATCGGGAGACAACAGGCCGCCTTTACCAGGAACTCTGATGATTCCCCCGTGAAGGTGTCCACAAAGCACAAGGTCTGCTCCCCATGCTGCATACACTTCGAACCATTTGGGATCATGTGATATGAGGATAACTGGAATGTCCTCAGGTGGATTCCCGACAGAATCCCGGATGAACTGAACGCTCAATCCAGCATTTGCCGGCCCTGATCCAAACGTTACGCCTTGGCCGCTTGGGTATGTCAGACCGTAGATGGCCAGCCGCGCCTCACCACGCTCCAGAACGGCAGCGGAATTCTCCAAGAGGGTTACCCTGAGCCTCCCGGCTTCTCGCGCAACAGCTTGATAGGCAGCCCTCGTGTCCTCACGTTCTCGCAGTGCTAGCTCGTGATTTCCCAGAACGTAGTACACTGGGCATCGGCCCGCAAGTGCCCGTACCAGGGAAATGAACCCAGAACCATCCGCATCGAGGGCATCGACCATATCTCCAGAACATACCACAAGGTCAGGGTTTTCAGCTAAAATCAGATTGGCTAGAACGGAATTGGCGCGGCCAAAGGTCTTACCGTGTAAATCACTCAAGTGCACAATCTTGAGCCCATCCAGTGCACGCGGCAGGGACTTCACCGAGACTTGGTAATGTGACACTTCAATCCAGTTGTTCCCCATCAAGCCCAATATTAGGACGGAGGATAAGGCCGTTAGCAACGCTACGGCCCGAGCTCGCTTGTTTAAAGACCGCACCTACCTACCCCCAAGGAAGCTGGCTTCCTTACATCGATGGTACCAATAAGGGTGCAGTTATGCTTCACTCCCCACGTACCCCGAGATATGCTCTGCGCACGTGGTCGCTTTCAAGTAGTTTACTCGCAGAATCCTCCATGGTAATCCGTCCTGCCTCAATAACATAAGCCCTGTGGGCCACTTTCAACGCTTTCTTGGCGTTCTGCTCAACGAGCAAAACTGTGACCCCTGTTTGGTTGACCTCCGTTATCTTTCTGAACACTTCCGAAGTGAGCAGAGGAGATAAGCCCAGCGACGGTTCATCGAGCAACAATAGCTTGGGTTTGGACATGAGTGCCCTGGCAATTGCAAGCATCTGTTGTTCACCACCGCTTAGGGTACCTGCGTATTGCTCCTTCCTTTTGGCAAGTACGGGGAAGAGCTCGTACATCGCCTTCGCGTCGCGCTCGATGCCTTCTTTGTCGTTGCGCAGGAAGGCACCCATCAGCAGGTTCTCTCTTACGGTCAAGTTAGGGAACAACCTCCTGCGCTCCGGAGATAGGCCAATACCCATAGCTGCGGCTACGTGTGGTAACGGGGGTATTTCCTTGCCGTCGAGCGTTATCCTACCCGAGAGCGGCTTGATACAGCCTGCCACGGTCCAGATCAATGTGGATTTCCCGGCTCCGTTCGCTCCGATCAGGGATACGATTTCCCCGTCACGCACTTCGAGGGATACATTGTTAAGCGCACGAATTTTTCCGTAATACACGCTCAAATTCTCGATCTTCAACATCTTAGTAGTCCTCCCCAAGGTAGGCTTGAAGGACTTGAGGGTTGGTCTGTATTTCTTCTGGAGAGCCCTCGGCGATCTTAGTGCCAAAGTTCAGCACTACCAGCCTTGGGCAAGTGGCCATTACCAGGTCCATCCGGTGCTCTATAAGCACTATGGTGAGATTGAAATCTTTATGGATCTTCAGGATTAGCTCTTTCAAATCCGCTATCTCATCTGGATTCATGCCCGCAGCTGGCTCGTCCAACAGCAGGAGCCTCGGATTGAGGGCCAAGGCTCTCGCGATTTCGAGCCTTCGGGCCAGTCCGTAAGGCAATGCTCCAGCTCGCAACTTAGCCCTATCGGAAAGCCCTACCATGTCCAGAAACTCCCTGGCTTTGGCTACTATCCTTTTATTCTCGATAGCCACCTTCCCGAGCCCGGCCAGTGCTGCACCAAGGCCATATTCTGGCTGGCTGTGTAGAGCTATCTTCACGTTATCCAGGACAGACAAGTTGTTGAAGAGCCTTATGTTTTGAAAGGTGCGAGCCACACCCTTAGATACTATCACGTGAGGAGGTAAACCCCCGACGCTCTCCCCCCTGAAGACGATCTCGCCTGAGTCGGGTCTGTACACCCCTGTCACGAGATTGAACACTGTGGTCTTACCGGCCCCATTAGGCCCGATGAGGCCCACGATCTCGCCTTCGGCTACTTCCATACTCAGGTCAGTTATCGCCTTGATTCCGCCGAAACTCTTGGAGACCCCTCGCAATTCCAACATCATGGTATCACGCATTTGTGGTCAACCTCCTGTTCCGGCGTCCAAGTCCCCGCAGCCATTCTAAACTCAGTTCGTGATAGCCCATCAGACCGGCAGGCCTGAAAACCATGATAAGAATGAGCATCAATCCGTAAATGACCAACCGCCACATGTTGGCCACCCTGAGGAGCTCGGGAATGATGATGAAGATCGCTGCTGCCAGAACGGGGCCGGTCAAACTGCCAATGCCGCCCGCAACCACGGCAGCAATCAGCTGCGTGGATTGCACGTTAGTGAACATGACAGGCTGGATAAACATCAAGTAATGAGCCAATAAACCGCCAGCCACGCCACTGAAGAAAGCGCTCGCACCCAGGGATAGCAGCTTGGTCCTGAACAGATCTATCCCCATCATCTCAGCTGCTACGGGGTCCTCGCGGACCGCTATGGCTCTCCAACCGTACTTGGATAGTATGAAGTTTCGAGCGAGCCATGCCATGATGGCTAGCGCCAGAAGCGCCACAGGTAGGTTCGTGTACCTGGTTATTCCCGGAAGCCCCCTCGCCCCCTGTGTGATTTGCAGGTTCTCGAGGATCACCCGGACTGCCTCGCCGAACCCCATGATGGCGATAGCGAAATAGTCGCTACGCAGTTTGGCTTTCAGCGTGGGCACCCCAATTACCAGGGATATCACCGTGGCCGCAAGTGCTCCCGCTACTACGGCGATCACGAACGGCACGCCAGCAAAGTAGGTCAATAACGCCGCCGTGTAAGCACCGATCCCCATGAACGCAGCGTGTCCAAGGGAAAACTGCCCCGTAAACCCGGTAAATATGGCCAAACCTAAGGCGGCTATCCCCTGGATGCAGCTGAGAGTAAGTACTCCCAAAGCGTATCCCATAACGACGTCCTCCTGAATCAGACTTTCTCTTCCAGGGTTTTGCCGAGCAGCCCGGAAGGCATAACCATCAGCAATACTACGAGGAGAGAGAAGCTAAACACGTCTCTCAATGCCGTAGACACGTAAGTAGCGACGAAACTTTCAACCACTCCGAGTATGATCCCACCTATCACGGCCCCGGGCAAGCTTCCGATACCACCGATGACTGCTGCGATATAAGCCTTGTTGGTAATCCAGCCCATCGTGGGGTATACCATGTATTTCACACCCAAAAAGACACCAGCTATTCCTGCAAAAGCACCGGCGATGAAAAACACCACGGAGAGTAGTTTATCGATGTTTACCCCTAACGCCCCCGCCACGGTCATGTCCCGGGAAGCCGCTCGAATCGCTATGCCTAGTTTGGCCTTATTCAAAAAGAGCGTAAGGCCCGTTATTGCAACGGCTGATACGCAGAGCGCCACCACATCCAAGAGCCCGATCTTGGCGTGGAGAATGCTGAGGGAACCTTTGAATACCTCTGGGTATGAGAAGAAATGCGCACCTACCGTAACGTATACCATGTTCTCGAGGAACATCGAAGCGCCCATTGCACTGATCATGAAGTATAGCGGCACCGCCGAGCGGAGTCTGAGAGGTCTGTATGCAAGCTTCTCGTTTGCGATGGCCAAAAGTCCAGCACCCAGCATTGCGCCAGTAGTCGCCAGGCTGATTGGGAGGTGAAAGAGCGTGCACATGTAATAACCGAAATACGCACCGAGCATGATCACAACGCCATGTGCGAAGTTGCTGAAGTTCAAGATCGAGAACACCAGCGAATAGCCGACAGCCATCAGGGCATATACTCCACCGATAGCTAGACCGGTAATGAGTGTTTGAAGAAACACTTTGAGCTCCCCCAATCAGGTCTCCTGGGTAGAGCCCCAGGAGACCAGTCAGCTTACGTCAGTGAGGCTCGAATCTCTCGAAGAAGACGAACTGCCCGTTCTGGATCTTCGTGATGTAAGCAGCCCTGTTTAGAGGGTTGTGCGTTTTCGGGTCCACACTAAACTTGTCGGTTGTAAGCACGGGCAAGTCCTTTGTTTGCTCCAAAGCCTCCACTATCTTGTCCCCGTCGGTGGTCTTAGCACGGTTAATCGCATCTGCCAGCCAAAGCATGGCATCATAGGCTAACAGAGCATTCCTTACCACGGGACCACCGAAACGGCTCTGGTTTTGTTCGATCCACTTCTTGATGCCAGGGTCATCCAAAGAGGCCAGGTTGATGAAGTATGAGCCCTCAAGCGCACTGCCGCCTAGCTTCAATATATCCGGGCTACCCCAGTTATCTCCACCGAGGAAGGTAGCCTTGATACCAAGCTCTCTTGCCTGGTTTACCGCCAGGGCCGCATCTTTCTGCGTCAACGGCAGGAACAGTACGTCGGGTTCAGTCTCCTTCAACTTACCAAGGGGTGCGCGGAAATCCAGCTCTCCAGTGCGGTATGCCTCTTTGCCAACTACGGTGCCACCGAGCTTCGTGAAAGCATCTTCGAAGTACTTCGCCAGCCATTGCGAATAGTCGCTGCCTACATCGTACATAATTGCAGCTTTACGGGCATTCAACCTGTTGTAAGCGAACTCGGCAGCCACGGTACCTTGGTATGGGTCGATGAAGCAGACACGGAAAACGTATTTCTGGAGTTTACCGCTCTTGTCTACTGTAACGTAGGGATTTGTGCTCGTCGTGGAAATCATCGGTACCTTAGCCTGAGTCACGATGGGCGTAGCTGCCATGGCAACACCGCTCTGAGCCACGCCGATTATTGCCACGACCTTCTCTTGCTCTACCAATCGTCGAACTGCGTTTACCGTTTCAGTCGGATCGGCCCTGGTATCGGCAGCCACGAGTTCAACCTGTTTACCCAAAATCCCGCCTTTTTTGTTAATTTCTTCTACGGCGATCTTGAGCCCCGTGTGCTCTGACTGTCCGAATACCGAAGCGTCACCGGTCAAGGCAACTGCGTGGCCGATCTTAATTGTCTTAGAACCGGAAGAACACCCAGACGCCAACAGAGCCGAACCTAACATTAAAACTAACGCGGTTACACCAGCAATCCAGCGCTTCATCAATGTCCCCCCTTAATAGCTCTAATGTGCCGGTAATTTACGTTGAATTTCCTTTGAGCTCGCCTTTTCTCCGGTATCACCCCCACATAAGAGTGACGATCAGAGGCCGTTGACTACGTTAGCAGGCCGTAGCCCGCGCAAAGCGTCAGCGCACGACTTCACCACGAGCATGTCCATTGCATTCATCGTTTTATGGGTGTATGCGCCGACGTGAGGCATTGCAATTACATTGGGTAGTTCTAACAGCTTGTTCGATTTAGGAGGCTCCTTGGAGTATACGTCGAGCCCGGCTCCCCCCAGCTTGCCGCTTTTTAGAGCCTCATAGAGCGCGTTTTCGTCAACCAGCGCTCCACGGGCACAGTTGATCAGGAAGGCACCCGGTTTCATGAGAGATAGTTCTCTTTCACCGATAAGCCCCTTATTCTCCTCAGTAAGCGGGCAGTGAAGGGTTACAAAGTCAGACCTTCTCAGCAGCTCGTCCAGCGAAACATACGTTATTTCGTGTGCTGAAGCGAATTCCTCGTCTTGAAAAATATCGTAAGCTATCACATTCATTCCAAATGCCTTGGCCTTCAAAGCAGTCATCTTCCCTATCCGCCCGAGGCCTATAACGCCCAGAGTGCTGCCCCATAGGTCTGCGGTCAACGGTCGTTCCCAGTTTCCAGCCTTTGTCGAAGCAGAGAGATCGATGATTCTCCTGGCAAGAGCGAGCAGAAGCCCCATTGTGAGATCGGACACTGCTCTCTCCTCGAATGCCCCTTCGTGAGTATTGGTAACGAATATGCCCCTTCTAGCTGCCGCTTTTATATCCACTGTGTCGAAACCGATCCCATGACGCGCCACGATCTTCAGTTTCGGAAAGTGATCCAACACCTTCTCCGTTATGGCATCCATGGAATAGGCCGCAATGGCCTCATATTCTGGAGAGATTTTGAGAAGGTCTTCCTCGCTCATGGGCCCACGATGCTCGTATCTGACCAGGCTTATACCCAGCGGTCCGAGAAAATCGTCTATCAATTTTTGCGAGTGGATCCCGAACTCGCTGGATGTTGCGAAGATCTTTTTCAAGCTACCAACTCCCTTCTTTGCTAGCACGCTAACACCAATCTTTTGTTTCGCGTCAAATGTATCCTCACGCTATCTCTAGCTTTTGTTGTATCTCCATCACGAATTGCCTTCACTATTGCCTCGTGTTCGCGGAACGCTTCTTCTTGGTCCACCGAAACCGCGAAACCCGTAAACCCGGCCCGAAGCACTTCCTGCCGGATCCTGTCGATTGTATTGATAAACTCTATATTCCCGCTCGCTTCGATGACGGCTATGTGCATCTCCTCGTCCTTCGAAGTGAACAAATCCTCGTCGTGTCTATCCAGCGCCTCCCGTTGCACCAGAAGGATTTGTCCAAGCTTCTCGTGAAGCCGTCCGATCTCCGGTCGGTCCCGCATAGAACAGATTTTCTCCACGGCGAACGTCTCCAGTGCCATCCGGAGCTCCATAAGGTCCCTTATCCGATGGCTGCTGATACCCGGAACGACTATGCCTTTTCTAGGGATTATGTGCACAACACCTTCGTCGTGCAGCTTGAGCAGCGCTTCGCGCACCGGCGTCCTACCCAACTTGAAACGACTCATAAGATCGCTTACGGAAATCACGTCACCAGGCTCAATCTGGTTTTGGACGATCGATCTCTTTATGAGCTGATAAGCCCGATCCCGGAGGCTGAGATCCACTTAAACCACCTCACTCCTCCGTACATTGTGATATATCACTGCGCTAGAAGGTAATTTCTACGCTTAAGGCCGAACTCCTTCTTCGAAACTTCAAATTTCTGAAAGGTCTAACACACCCGTTCGATGTAGCATCTTCTTTACAATCCGGAAAAGGGAGGATGTGGTACCATGTATGCGGCTGCATTCCATCGGCAGTACTATCGGGCAGCACAGGGAGGGGCTCCCAGTGCGTAATACCCATAAGCTGGCGATCGCGGTCTTTACGATAGTCTCGTGCATCGTTATACTCGCGCCGAAGTCTCCCGCACCTTGCGCGGCTCCGCAATTCGCTGATGTGGCAGGCCACTGGGCGGCAGACTTCCTGCAATTTATGGCTGAAAAGGGGTTCATCGACGGATACGAAGACGGCTCTTTCAGACCAGACAGGACGATCTCTAGAGAAGAATTTATCACCGTCTTGGTTAGGGCAAAAGGGCTTTCGGTTTCCGCGGGTTCAGCGAATGTCCCAACCTTCAACGACGTGGATAAGTCTCGATGGTCATATCCCTATATATCTACCGCAGTCAGCGTGGGAATGCTCAGGCCAGTCGAGTACGGGTACAAGCTCGATCCGGCCAAGCCGATCCCTCGTTCCGAAATGGCTTCTTTGCTCGTGCGGGCAGCCGGTTTAGAAGCGGAACTTTCCAAAACTGGTCGGCTGATAACTTTCTCCGACCTGGGGGACAAGAACGACATGGCGAGTGCGGCAGTTACCCTGGGCCACGGCTTGATGGACGGCTATCCCGACGGAACATTCCGGCCGAAAGGCAGCACTACCAGAGCGGAAGCGTGCGCCACTATCATGCGTCTTTTGCGGCCCGATCTTAGGCCGATGGTTTGGTCCGAACGGCACCGTTATGGGTCTCGAGAAGGGCAAAGTGAAGCGACCGACCTGCTCATAGTACGAATGAATCTGAATAGGCCCGACACGGATCTGAGGGTGTTACCGACCGCTTACTGTAGGACACCAGGAGTAACAGTCTCCGCAATCACTCCAGGGAGCGCGATGGCCGGTACGGCGAGCGGCACTTCTTCAGCGAAGGCGGCACCTGTGCTGAGTTCTAACCCTCTCTTGGACAAGCTTAAGGCAGCAACTCTCGATTTGTCGGCGTACAGCATTATCCTCTCGGCGGGGCAAATCGTCACAGATGTAGCGACGCCTCAACTACCGAGAGCAGCGGTAGGTGTAACTGCGGACGGTTTTGTCGTGTTTGCGTATTCACATAACGTGACCAGAGGGGCGCTCGCTTCAATGATGCGAGACGCAGCTTGTACCGATGCCCTAGAACTCTGGTCTCCTTCGATTTCAGGCACTGCGTATTCTCCCGGACTTTACATCGATGGGGCTACACTCACTGGAGCTAACGATGGAGCAGCCGACAAAGCACTCGCTGTCATAGTCAAAACGCCCATCACGGGGAAACCGCGGGCGACAGTAGAACAGGCCCAGAAATGGGCAGCTTCGCATAACGCTACAGCGACATTCATTTCTTTGGCGCCTTTGTACTGGGAATACTGTCAGAAAGTCGGCATTAGACCAGAGGTAGCTTTCTGCCAGGCAGCCAAGGAAACAAACTTCGGCAGGTTCACAGGGGTGGTATGGGAGTCCTTTCACAACCCGTGCGGCTTGAAAACCTCCGCAGGAGGGTCAAATGAAGACCCCGAAGCTCATCAACGCTTCCCTGATTGGGCTACCGGAGTAAAGGCCCACGTGGATCACTTGGCACTGTATGCGGGAGCACCCGGATACCCCTTAGCCCACACCCCTGACCCGAGGCATTTCCCCAAGCTGTATGGAACAGCCCGTTACGTCGAAGACCTGGGCGGTAAATGGGCACCCTCACCCGACTACGGACTCAGTATACGTTTGAGAGGGCTCAAGGAGCTACTCGAGACAGAGTAACGGCGGCAGGCGCTGAAGTTGGTGTCACCAGGCACCTCCTGTTTCTAGGTGGGCCTCCTGCATCACGGGGTTATCTAGCAGTTCTCGACCGGGGTCTGACCACGAAGCAGCCATACACGCGGAGCCTCTCGACTAGTCCCAGTGCCAGCGCCATACATGAAAAGTAGCCAGTGTAGCCGAGATGTCTGAGCCTTTTCCCAGCCTCACAAACCTCAACCAGAATGTCATCCCAGGGATAGCCTTTCCTGGGCTCGGCCAATGCTTCAACCGCCTCATTCAGAGTACCGGTACACGTCACCTGCTTCCACGCGGGTGCGTTCTCTGGCGCAGCACGCCGCAAGCTCATCTCAGCCTTCTCATCCCTGCTAAGAGAGAGGTTCACAACACGCTTTCCACTGATCCGGCCTCTTTCGGCCAGGAAGAAACATCTGAGACCTCAAGTTTCCAGTAGCCGCTCGCATAGCAGGGGGTCGCTCGTTCCACAGCTAGGTTGGTCTGGAACGGAGGGCCGCCCAACACTAGCGTATGATACTCTCCCGCCTCGCCGCTGGGCGAAAACCCCTGACGTTTGGCAAGCACGATGAGCTCCTCTACTGTATTTCGGTCGAGCGGCCTGCCGAGCCAGCGGAGGTCGAGGACGGCGCTGTTTACGGCGGTGATCACCGCTCGGAACCCGCCTTCCACCCACTCCATTAACAGATCCTCCTGAGCAGCACCCCACAGGGGGAGTTCGGCGGCCACTCCTGCCTCCTCGCACACGCGCTCTACCCACCGCCTATGTTCTTCCAAGTCGATATCCCCGAATACCCCCCTTACGACACCGCGGTTCGCCAATCCCGATACGGCCTTCTTAAAGTTGTCCTCATAATCGTCCCACCCGGAGTCAACCGCCACCAGTTCCAACCCGAGCGACTTAACCTGCTTCTCCACAACACGAAGGGGAAGACCGTGAGCTGCGGTAACGCCGCGGTCGTGCATTGTCAGTGCATACCGGACCGCAAGCCCTTCTTGCCGCGCTTTCCAGTACGCCAGGCACGAATCCTTGCCGCCGCTCCAGGACACAAAACAATCCACGTCAACACCCCCGTAGCATTTCCAATAGTCCTCGCACAGCAGCTCGAACCACCCAGCCGGGTCATCCAACACCACTTTCCGAGTGGATGAAGTGCCCCGGCTCCCATGCCTCCGGCGAGGCCCCCCTACAAGCCCCAAGACACTCCCTTTAAAATGGGAGTTCTACTTCTACCGCACGATACCTCCCTGTGCTAGATCTATTTCGAGGGGCCTGATCTGCCTACTCGGCATTTGTGAATCTGACCGGAACTGTCGTGCTATGCGGCCCAAACAGGCAGGTTTCCAAGGTTGCCTACCTGACCCCGGGTAGGAGACACGAAAGACTCCTCAGAGCTGTTGAAAGGCCTGCATGTCCAGACGATAATCAGGGACAAATAGGCGATGGGGCTCGCCTTAATTCTCTAGAAGATGATGGCTCCTACGATATCCGTAGGAGCCTTTTTGTTGGTGATATCGGCGAATGTCCCGTTTATAAGGGAGGTTGAAGGTGGATCTTCTTTGCGTACCCGTTTGGAGTACATAACTGGTCTAAAAAGAGGGGAAGGGTTTGATGGATGTGACTGCCGCTCACACACTGCTTCTCAAGTTGAAGGACAGTATTTGCAGGGTATTCCTCGGCAGAACTGAAACCGTAGAAGAGACCGTAATGATACTGGTAATAAGCATCGGTGGAGCCATCGGCGCGGTGTTGAGGTACTTTGCCTCCTTGTACTTCGCCAAGTCGATGGGATCATCCTTCCCATGGGGTACTCTACTCATAAACATGTCTGGAAGTCTCGGGTTGGGAATAGTCTACGGTGTAGCCCTTAACATTCCGATCCATCCTCAGCTGAAGGCATTCATTACGATTGGCTTGCTGGGTGCATTCACTACGTTCTCTACATTCTCCCTCGAGACCGTTGTCATGCTACGGGAGGGAGAGTTTTTCAGAATGGCATTGTACTTAGCCGGGACGACTGTCGGGGGAATGGCATGCGCTTTCTTGGGAATTACGGTTGGGGGTATCCTTTCTGGAGGAGGAACATGACATGAGGATCTATGGCCCGGCCAACCGGCTAAGTATCTACAAAGTGATACCTGGCACGGTATCTCCCTGGCCCACGCCATTGTGCAGGAAGCCCGTTGGCCGGGCATGGATGAGCCGACAGTATTCCACGGCGTCGAGAGCTTCGGTGCGAACAGCCGCGTGCACACTGCGAAGATCCTTGCCCTTCCCACTGATCCTCCCGTCCTGGTGGGCATCGTGGACAGGCCAGATCGTATTCAGGCATTCCTGCCCCACCTTGACGATATGATCCTCGATGGGCTTGTACCCCTCGAAGAGGTGATCGTAGTGTGGTACCACAGCACTCGATCCCATCACGTTTCTACGGCAGAACTCCGGCAGAGCTAACCCCGGTCGGAGCGTCAAAGAAGTGGGCGTGCAATGACGCTCGCCGGGTTCTTCCGAGACGGAGGAAACTGCACGAAAGGCGTGCCCGCGGTGGCTCCAGTTGGTCGGTGTTACAGCACCCAGGCAAGTCACTTCCGTATCTATAGCGGTTCTGCTCACGCCGCGTTTGGAATTCAGGGTTCTGCGGCAATAGCCCGCACCACATTCCCGCAGAAGTAAAGGCAAGAAGACGATGAGGCAAACGTCAGCAAACTCGCCTGGTCGGAGTTTATAGCACCAATGTCATGGCGCCTATCGACGGGAAAACTACCGCCGCTGCGGGAAAATGCAACCTCATGATGGGCACCGCTGGAGGCCGCAGGCCTCTTGCCTCCTCTTAAACTCAGCCATGGCATCCAGTTGTGCCAGGCCACGCAGGCAGGCAGCGCTACCCGCGCGGCGCTCCTGCACAAGCTACGAGCAACCGCACGAGGATCACGTCGCCCCAAAAGCGGCCTATCAGGTACCCCGATGGGATACCACAACAAGACCGCCCCTTTACAGCATCTTTACATTCGCCAGTAAAAAGGTACATTGGTGAGCGGCAACGTCCCACTCTGCGGTACCGCTAGATTTTGCGTCAAAAGTGCCCCGCGCCCCCTTTAGCGGGCCTTCCCGATAACTAGGGGAACTTGAGCAAAAACTATAGCCGATGTTTACTCTTAGCGATGACTCACACTCTTAGACAAAGAATGTGGTACTCATATCTGATCCTGGTGCTCCTTTTGTTAGCCATAGCGGCCTGGAGCATCCTGAGGATCATTTCTTTGCGGGATACCGTCAGCCGCATGATATCCGAAAACTACAGGAGCATAGTTGCAGCCGATAACATGGTAGCTGCCCTAGAACGTCAGGACAGTGCGGTTCTGTTATCATTGATAGATAACTCTAGTATCGCCGCCGACATATTCAGATCCAGCCAGGCAGATTTCCTTATGTGGTTCAGTCGGGCACGGGATAACGTAACTATCCCTGAAGAAGCCACTATCTTGGACTCCATTCGCGCTCAATACGACGCATACCTTCTCGGTTATGAACAAATCAGGGGTACCAAATTGGACAGAGCATATCCTTCGCAGTTATACATTGACCAGCTTTACCCAAAGTTCACCGCCATACGGCAGCTGTGTGGAAGGCTCCTGTCAGTCAACCAGGACAACATGCTCCACAGCTCGCAATATTTTGAGCACACGGCCAATGGCACGGCGAAAGCCCTTTCCCTGGCTGCGGTGATTAGCATCGCCATGGCGTTGGTGCTTTCGTACTACATGACTTCTTTGGTGCTCAACCCGGTGGCGCGATTAACCGAAGAGTTGAAATCTGTCAGGAAGTTCGGTGGCTCTGTGGAAGCTCTGGCTCCGCAGGAAACAGTTAATGATGAGATTCAGGCTCTTCGCGCCGAAGTAATTGGAATCATGGGGGGGCTTCAGGCTCAGCTGCGAAGGGTCCAGACTTTCCTGAGCGAAATGTCGGACGGGCTCGTGGTGGTCGATACCGAGTTCAGGATCGTCACCATGAATAGAGCAGCCCAGGAGATCTTCGGGTTGCGTCAGAAGCCCGTCGAGGGCATTCATCTTCTCGAGCTAACTCACAGCGAGCGCCTTTATGCGGAGGCTCGCGGACTTATGGAGAAACCCGGCGGGCCGACGTTTAAGGAGATGTGGTTTACGGTACCAGCCTCCGGGGGAACAGATCGTAGGCGTTACTACCTTGTCAGGATCACTCCGCTGACCGGCCCTGATCGGCGTGCGGAGGGAGCAATGCTTCTCTTCAACGAGGTCACCCGACTCAAGGAAATAGATGAGGCTCGTTCCAAGTTTGTCAGCATCGTGTCTCATGAGTTCCGCACCCCTCTTACGGGCATAGCTATGGCAGCGGGATTGCTGGCGCGGTCCAGTAATGACAGGCCCGCCAAGGAAGTGGAGCTTCTTAACATAATACGAGAAGATGCAGACCGCCTGAACAAAACGGTGAGTGACCTGTTGAACCTCTCCAGGTTGGAGTCTGGGCGTATAGAAATGCACCGCGCAGAGGAGGATCTCGGCCAGATAATTTCGGCTGTGGCTCACACCTTCGAGCCTCAAGCGCGTTCCGCTGGCGTATCGATCAATATTGAAGTGCAACCCGCGCTCCCCAGGGTGTGGGCAGACGCAGACAAGCTCGCTCTGGTGCTTACGAACCTTCTCACCAACGCACTGCGTTACAGTCCCCAGGGAGGCAGCGTGACGATCAGGGCTTCCACCCACGACCTCCAGAGCGTCCTGGTCTCTGTGATAGACATGGGGCCTGGCATTCCTGAGGAATATCGTGAGACCATTTTTGAGCCGTTCACTCAAGTACCCAACAGGAGAACCGGTGGAGCCGGCCTTGGTCTTGCCATATGTAAGGAGATTATCGAAGCCCACGGCGGCTCCATATGGGTGGAAAGCGAATCTGGAAAGGGCAGCACCTTTAGGTTCACAGTACCCATCGCCAAGAGAGGACAGTGATAGGTTTGGCTAGGGTCCTACAAGTTGAAGACGACGAGCATATAGCTGTTGTCATATCTATGTGTTTGAAGCAAGCTGGATACCAGGTGGTCACCGCGAAAGACGGCCTTGAAGGGCTCGCCATAGCACTCGACGCCCCCCCAGACCTGATCCTGCTGGACCTCGTGCTCCCAAAGATGGACGGGTATTTGGTGCTAGAAGGTCTCAAGAGCCAGCACCAGACCAGGCATATCCCGGTGATTGTCATGTCAGCAAAGGCAGATGACGAGTCCATTTCCAAGGCTTATGCCCTTGGTGCTGCGGGTTACTTAACTAAACCGTTTACGCCTGAGGTATTGCTGCAGGCGGTCGGTGCTTACTTAAAGGAGGTTACGCAGCGTGAGTAAAGCTATATTGATAGCGGACGACGAAAAGAACATCAGGGTCACCCTGGTGCAATGTCTAGAAGGCGCGGGCTACTCGGCTGATTCCGCTGTGGACGGAGAACACGCCCTCGAAAAGCTATCTAGGCAGGACTATGATGTGGTGCTGTTGGACATGAAGATGCCCGGAATGGACGGAATCGAGACGCTCCGCCGGATAAAGCAAATGAAGCCCGACCAGCCAGTCATCATGATAACGGCTTACGGCACGATTGAGACTGCTGTGGAAGCGATGAAACTCGGGGCAGTGGACTACCTGCAAAAACCGTTTACTCCCGAAGAGATCCTGGGGTTGGTCCGCAAGGTGCTGGAGAGACCAAAAGGACTATCGGCTTCGCACGACAAGCTGGATTGGCCTCAGCTCGTAGAGCAGGCCAAAGCGTACATTGTCCAGAGGAAGTTCCACAAAGCCGGCGAAGCCCTGAAGGCAGCAGTGGCCTCGAAACCCCTTTCGCCCGAACCGTACAATCTGTATGGCGTGCTCCTTGAATCACTTGGTGAAATAGATGATGCGCGGAAGCTGTATCGGGCGGCACTGGCTATAGACCCAAGTTACGGGCCAGCCAACGCCAATCTGGAGAGGGTCTGCAAGCTCAAGTATTCCCCGGTAGGAATCGATCTCGGAGATAAGCGCGAAGAGCAGACGGAAGGGGGGCAAACCTGCTCAGGCAGGTAACAAATGTACATCGTCATCGTGGGCTGTGGGAGTCTGGGATCCAGGCTGGCTACCGTCTTTTCAACCGTGGAGCATGATGTAGTGGTGGTAGATGAGGATCCAGAAGCTTTCGAAAACCTGGGTCCCGGCTTTAATGGACTGACTGTCAGGGGTACTGGAATCGACGTGGATGTGCTGAAGAAAGCTGGTGCAGACCACGCCGATGCACTGGCAGCAGTGACCAGTAACGATAATACAAACATCATGATTGCGCAAATCGCCAAGACAGTCTTCGGCATCCCGAAAGTGGTGGCCAGAGTCTTCGACCCTGACCGGGAATCAGTCTATTCTGAGCTGGGGCTTGAGACAGTATCGCCAACGGCTGAAGGAGTCCGCGAGATCTCCAATTGGCTGGCAGCCGGCGATGCGCACCGAATTCTGTCTGTGGGTGCTGGTGAAGTGGCAATCGTGCAAATCCGCGTAAAAAACGGTGAAGGCAAGACAGTATCCAGTGTGGAAATCCCGACCAAGCTGAAGGTGATAAGCGTGACCAGGGACACCACTACGTCGATACCCTCTGCCGACTTCGTTCTTGCCGCCGGAGACCTGGTTACACTGGCGGTGCGGCCGAATGCCGTCCCGACCGCCGTCAGCATCCTGGGGAGCTAAGGGGGGCATCGCATGTTCGTGTTAATCGTAGGTGGCGGGAAAGTGGGCTATTACCTGGCCAAGACCCTGCTACCCAGGGGACACCACGTAAGCATAATTGAGAAG
Organism: Bacillota bacterium; assembly: GCA_012840015.1. Lineage (GTDB taxonomy): Bacteria > Bacillota > Sulfobacillia > DUMF01 > DUMF01 > DUMF01. The sequence goes on along the minus strand of DUMF01000017.1, from coordinate 91,956 downwards.
GAACCAGTCAAGGCCGCCAGGTTGTCTGACGAGCTCGGAGTGCTGGTGATCAACGGCGATGGCACCAGCATTCAGGACCTGGCCGATGCCGGGGCAGACCGCGCGGACATCGTAGCTGCCGTCACGGGATTGGACGAAGAAAACTTGGCCGCCTGCCAGCTGGCTAAGAGAAAATTCGGAGTGCGCAGGACTATCGCGCGCGTGAACAACCCCAAGAACGAGAAGGTGTTCACACTGCTGGGAGTGGACGCCGCCGTATCCAGCACTTCCATAATCGCCTCTTTGATAGAGCGCGAGGTAGCCACCGACGACGTGAAAGCGCTGCTCGCTTTCACCAGAAGCGAACTGGTGCTTACAGAAATCGAGATATCTGTCGGCTCGCAAGCGGCCAACAAGCCCATCAAGGATCTGGTGCTACCGGATGACTGTGTCTTGGTCTCGGTGATTCGCGGTGGGAAGGCTTTGTTCCCTCGAGGGAATCTGGTACTAGCGCCTCACGACATGGTGTTGGCGGTCACCACAGTGCACTCCAGAGAGACATTGGAGAAGAGCATCGGTAAGGTGGGGAAATGATGTGGACTTCTAGGACCATTTTGTTGGGGATCATGGTGGAAATGGCCGCGGTAGGTGTCCTCATGGCTGCCGCGGTACTGGCGTGCATCCTGGCTTCGAGGTGCTGACAGGTGCTTAAGCGTCCTCGCGTTAGGGATTACAGAGTAATCGGGTACTATAGCGGTAAAGTGATAGTGGGGCTGGCGTTGTGTATGTTGGTGCCGCTGGGCACTGCATTGCTGTTTGCGGAGTTCAACAGCGCGTTGGACTTTGTCACAGGTGCCTGTCTGTCTCTAGCCGTAGGATATGCCCTGCTTCTGTCGTGCGAGGGTCCTGATGGTGCTCCAGGGCCCCTCGAATGGGTCCACGGCATGGTGACAGCGGCCTTTTCGTGGCTATTGTGTATGTGCTTGGCGGCGGTACCATACTTCGCCAGCGGTCATTACGACTCGTTCCTGGATGCAATGTTCGACGTAATGAGTGGGTTCACCACCACCGGCCTCGTCTTAATAAAGGACCTGGATCACGTCCCAGTTTCTCTCAACATGTGGAGGCACCTGCTGACGTACATCGGCGGGCAGGGAATGATCGTACTGGCATTGTCTTTCTTGATAAGGGCTCAACCTGGAGCAGTGTCAGTGTATGTCGGGGAGGGCAAAGACGAGAAGCTCCTCCCCAACGTGGTACACACCGCTCGGGCCATTTGGGTGATCAGCCTGGTTTACCTTGCGGTGGGAACGGGCGTTCTCTGGATCGTGGGCATGGGCATTGGACTTACGCCGCTCCGCGCGCTTCTGCACGGTCTATGGGTGTTCATGGCCGCATGGAGCACTGGCGGGTTCGCACCTCAGAGCCAAAATATACTTTACTACCATAGCCTGCCGTACGAGCTAGCCACGATTGTCTTTTTCGTCGCCGGCTCCCTAAACTTCGCGTTGCACTATGCGGTATGGACCGGTAACAGGCGGGAGATCTACAGGAACATCGAGACTATCACCTTCGCTACCACGTCCACGGCCTTGAGTCTCCTGGCGGTATGGGGTCTCGCCCGAAGCGGTACCTACGCGGGGGTCACCGAGCTGTTCCGTAAGGGTTACTACCTGCTTGTATCCGGTCATACCACGACGGGCTTTATGAGCGTTTACGCCAGGCAAATTGAATACGAGTGGGGTCCGATCCCGATATTGGCCATAACCATCGCGATGCTCCTCGGGGGCAGTGCGTGTTCCACCGCCGGCGGCTTTAAGGCCATACGGGTAGGGGTAATAACCAAAGCCATCCTTCAGGATATCAAAAGGATGGCTCTTCCGGGATCCGCCGTCCTTACGGACAAGTTCCATCACGTCAGGGACGTGATAATGGAGGACAAGCAGATCAGAGTCGCAATGACTATAGTGATCTTATACATAATCACATTCGCAATAGTAACAGCTGCGGGGGCAGCTGCAGGCTACTCTCTGACCGATTCGGCGTTCGAGGCCGCATCGGCTACCGGCAACGTCGGGCTGTCCATAGGGGTAACGGACCCTTCTATGCCAGCGTTTCTTAAGATAGTCTACATCGTCGCCATGTGGGCTGGCCGGCTAGAGTTCGCTTCCGTGTTGGGTCTTGTGTCTTTCATCGCGGCCGTAATCAGGGGGCGATAAAAAGGTGGACAAGCGGGCTATTCTGGTTTTGACCCTCCTCATCTCGGTCTTCCCGGTCAGCAGAGTGCTCGCCAATGCTGTGGGACCAGCAATAACCTTACAGGCGAAAGAACTTGTGGAAAAGGCATCCAGATACGACGGCCAGGTAGTGGAAATCGCTGGCGAAGCCATAGGCGACCTAATGCAGAGAGACGGGGAAGCATGGGTCAACATCCTCGATGGCTCTTATGCCATAGGGGTTCGACTCGAACCGGCGCAAGCCCGGGCCATTAGGACCCTGGGAGGCTATCGCGTCGTTGGGGATCAGGTGAAAGTGCGGGGTACCTTCCACAGGGCATGCCCCGCCCATGGCGGCGACCTCGACATACACGCGGATACTGTGGAGATAACCAGGCCGGGCACGAGCGTACCAGATCCCATCGACCCCAGGAAGGCGGCTCTAGCCTTGTTCTGGGTTTTGTGCGCAGCGGCTCTTATGCTTATCTACTATCGCCCGTGGCGCCCAAAGCCTCCCAAGACGGTGGCCCCCTGAAATGCCACCATAGCCACCAACCAGCCCAGTAATACACTGTACAGACTCAGGCCAAAGCCTCTCCGAGCCATTCACGATTCCCAGCGTGCTGACCATCAGTTCTTTCGCCAGGAAACTGAAGATCAAAACCGGCCGTGGCCTCCCTACATTACGTATAGACATGATTCTTACCGATGCGCCAAGGTCATTGACTGGGCCGACCCGTATTGTGGCGTGGCCAGTTCACGCGAAAGTAATCCGTCACTAGGTATGAGCCGGCATACCTACCATAGAAGATCGGGGTTTCTTGTCGGGTGATGCCGCGTATAAGGTGATCTGCGTAGAACTATTAGATGCCTATTTCTTTATCAGTGTATTCGAATATAATGATATGGGAGTGATTCGAGACGAAGGACATCGATCAAAAAGCTCTAAATGAAGCAGCTGAGCTTCTCAAGGTAATGGGCCACCCCGTCAGGCTATGCATAGTTAAGAATCTGGCTGAACGGGGAGAGACGAATGTATCCGAAATGCAGAGCTGCCTGGCCATGCCTCAATCCACCGTCTCGCAACACCTGGCTAGGCTGCGCGCCGCCGGAGTGATAAAACCCAAAAGGCGTGGTACCGAGGTTTATTACCAATTGGTGAGCGAAAAGGCCAGGCAAGTAGTGGGCATCTTCTTCGGAGGCCGGTAAATCTGTTTGATCAGCAGCTCTTTTCACGGTTTATATCCTAATATCGATATAAAAGGATAATGGGATGGAGGAGGGTATGTCATGAAGATAGTTGTGGTGGGCGGAGTGGCCGGGGGTGCTACTTTCGCGGCGCGAATGCGGAGGCTGGACGAGAAAGCCCAAATCGTTATTTTTGAGAGAGGCGAATACATTTCGTTTGCGAACTGCGGGTTGCCTTATCACATCGGGGGAGCAATTCCCAAGAGGGACAGCCTTGTCGTGCAGACTCCGGAGGGCATGCGCCAACGCTATGCGATCGACGTCAGAACCAGGCAAGAGGTTGTGGGAATTGACCGTGAAAAGCGGCAGGTGCAGGTGATTGATCACCGGACAGGCAGTAGCTATGCGGAGGGATACGATGTACTGGTGCTGTCGCCAGGCGCTATGCCAATAGTTCCCCCTGGCATTGAATCCTCCAGGGTTTTCACTCTTCGCACCATGGACGATATGGACCGCATCATCCACGCTGTCCAGAAGGCGGAGAAGGGCAGGGCAGTGATTGTCGGCGGAGGGTTTATCGGGCTCGAGATGGCGGAAAATCTGCGCCGTCGCGGCTTCGAAGTGACCATAGTAGATATGGCCGAGCAGGTTATGTTGAACCTGGATCGAGAGATGGCGGCTATCGTGCAGCGGCATTTGCGGAGTAAAGGCGTCAGGCTCGTTCTGAAGGATGGAATCGTTGGAGTGCGTGACGAGGCTGGTGAGGCCCAGGTCAAACTCAGCAGTGGCCGGACCGTCGAGGCCGACATAGTAATTCTGTCCATAGGGGTAAGACCGGAAGCCACTCTAGCCAGGGAGGCAGGCCTGGAACTGGGTCCTCGAGGCGGCATCAAAGTGGATAGCCAATTTCGGACGTCGGACCCGCATATCTATGCCATAGGTGACGTGGCTGAGGTGCCTGAATTCGGCACAGAAGGCAGCACATGGGTACCGCTGGCTGGGCCTGCAAATCGGCAGGCCAGGCTGCTAGCGGATGTCATCGCCGGTAGGAAAGTGCATTACGATGGGGTTCAGGGTACGGCCATTGCGAAGGTCTTCGACCTCTCTGTAGCTACCGTTGGCAAGAACGAGCGCGCCCTCAAGCGCGAGGGCCGCCCGTACAGGGTTTCTATCACCCACACCAACTCCCACGCAGGCTACTATCCAGGTGCTTCCCAGATGAGCATTAAACTCATATTCGGCGATGCCGGAGAAATCTTGGGTGCCCAGATAGTGGGCTGCGATGGAGTGGACAAGAGGATCGACACTATCGCGACCACAATGCGGCTTGGCGGTACGGTGTATGACCTCAGCCGCCTAGAACTGGCATATGCGCCTCCGTTCTCATCTGCCAAGGACCCGGTGAACATAGCGGGTTACGTGGCATCCAACATTCTGCAGGAAGACGTGTTCACTGTGCAATGGCACGAAGTCGCCGGGCTGGATCCAGAGGACACCGTGCTTCTCGACGTACGAGAACCTGCCGAGGTACAGATGGGCTCAATACCTGGGGGAATCAACATTCCGCTGGGCCAGTTGAGACAGAATCTGGATAAGCTGCCCAGGGATAAGCGGATAGTTGTCTACTGCCAGGTTGGACTGCGGGCATACGTGGCGGCCAGGATCCTCACCCAGAATGGTTTCAGCCGCGTGTACAACCTGAGCGGCGGATACAAAACATATCATTCGGTCATTCAAGATCAGGAGCAGGGCGAAGAGTGTTGCCCCGCGGGTGGAGGTGTAAGCGGGGAAGTACTTAAACCGGCGGAATCCGCCACAACCGGACCAACGCTGAAGGTGGACGCGTGCGGTCTGCAATGTCCTGGGCCTATTGTTCAGCTTCACCAGACTATGAAGGAACTGGCTGAAGGGGATACAGTGGAAATCACCGCCACGGATCCCGGGTTTATGAATGATGTAAAAGCTTGGTGTGACGGTACAGGAAACGCTTTGCTTTATACGCGGAAGGAAGACAACAGGTACGTGGCCTTGATCAAAAAGGGCGGAACAGATCAGAAGTTGAAGGAAAATGGCGGGCAAGTGGGGCTCGATAAGACCCTAGTGATCTTCAGCGACGATTTGGACCGCGCTATCGCTTCATTCGTGATCGCCAACGGGGCAGCCGCCATGGGAAGAAAAGTGACCATGTTCTTTACCTTTTGGGGACTTAACGTGCTCAGGCGGCAGCCAAAGGCACCAGTGGAGAAAGGAACTCTAGACCGGATGTTCGGTATGATGATGCCCAGAGGCAGCCGGTACCTGGGCCTATCGAAAATGAATATGCTGGGTATTGGTCCAAGGTTGATGAGACACGTCATGAACAAGAAACACATCGCTTCCCTAGAGGAGCTCATCGAACAGGCGAAAAAAGCTGGGGTACGGCTCGTAGCTTGCCAGATGTCCATGGATGTTATGGGTATAAAGCCACAAGAGCTCATAGACGGCGTTGAAATCGGAGGCGTAGCCACGTATCTGGCGGCGGCTGAACGGGCCAATGTAAACTTGTTCATTTAGAACACGAGCAGGCTACGATCAGGGCATAATCGGGCGGATGCTGGGCGATGGGCATCCGCCCGTCGCTTGGAATGGGGACACCCTGGTCGCTGAGAGGTAAATACCATTACCGTAAACCATGGCTCCCATCTTGAGCAGATCGACCGCCCGTCCACGAATTGCGCATTTACGTGGATCGCCATGATTCGAGCGACGAATACGTCGTGGCTTCCCGCTGGCACTGCGTTGAACACTTCGCACTCAGGATTAACGGCGAACTCCTTCACCACTACCGCCTGTACAATTTGCGCTGGAACCGCGGTCAAGCCAACGCTGGCTAACTTGTCGGTTTTCTTCCACGGTACCGTACCCCAGAACTCCAATTCCCACAATTGCGAGCTTGGGGAATATTGATCACAACCGCCTTATGCTCCTTGGTCAACCCATGTATGTACCGGCTTTGTCTCACAGCTCCGACTGCGGCAGGTGGTTCAGACGTCACGTTGGCGGTCCACGCTATCATAAGTTGCATCGCGGAGATCCTCCGTGGTACCCTCCCAAAAACACTACCACGGCTCCAGGTACCGCAGAGAGGCTGGTTCTTCAGCTGGACTTCACTCAATTGCCTCATCTCCGTCGTGTCCATCCCCGCTTAACCAGCACCACAGTGCCTCGAGGGCGTCATTGGTGAACCAATGAGGGAATCGGCATGCAACCCGACAATTTCCATGAACTCACCTGGGTCTTATCGAGTGGTAACTCAAAAGATACCAGGGAGTTGTGATGCGGTAAAAGTGAACGCCTTTAAGGTTTCGGAGCTGCGTCACGATCACAGGAGCCAGTACATGAGCAAACACTTCCTCGAGGGTTACGATGGCTTGGCATTGAGTCCTCACCGGCATCCATAGAGGAACCGAGAGGAATAGGGTAGCAAAGTGGTTCATAGGACGGCTAACGGAACAAATGCTATGGCCAGGCGGTTCAAAACCTTGGCCGAGACAATGGAGGGTAGGGTCGAATTTACGGACCGGTTCAATCGGGAGTGGTTGGCAGCACCTCTTGGATATTGCTTCCCTAGGGAGGTCTACGCTGCCTTCTTGAAGGAGGTTCTGCCCAAGAACCTTCAGCATCAGCATTCAAAAAAGCATATAGAACATGAGCTCCGCATCTCACTGGTGTGACAGGTCCACGCACCGCTGGAAGAGAGGACAGGTTTTCTGCTAGATTATTCTCACCCGTACCCTGCTTCGGATAGTAAATGTGTTTCGGTTTGACCAAGGATACACAGAAGAAATGTTACCCAAGTTGGCTAAACACCCTGTTAACCTTTTGAAACACCTTCGCCAGCCACCCCTATGCGAGCCTGCTATACAGGCCGCCATAAACCTGAAGGTCGCCTCCGAACACCTCGGACACCCACAGATAAACTTAGGCTGATCCTTTTTCCCGATAAAAACAATTCGGGGCACGTATATTGGCAAAGATTAGCAACTCCATCGTGCCCCGAGATGCTTGGAAATGCATAAATCGCTTAGCAGGTAAAATCATGGAGCTGGCGGTCGGGCTCGAACCGACAACCTGCTGATTACAAATGCGCAGGTATATGTCTGGGCAGAGACTCTGCTTTCCTATTACGCCTGCACCAGTACGTTTTATGCATTATCGGCAGGCGTCTAATTCCGAGCAAGTTTGCTAATATTCGGAGGCGTACATTTGCAAATGCATTAGCAAGTCACCTTAAGAAACACAAAACGCCCCCGGTTCCCCGGGGGACGTGAAAAGTCGCCATGGGAACTATCCGATAATTTCGCGGACCCGCGCGAGCTTCTCCTCAGCGGCCAAGGCACGAGCCTGCCAGTCTACAACTTGTATGTCGAAGTACAGCTTTACGGCTTCGGCGACGGCCTGAGCCTGCTTATCCAAGAACTCTGCGTTGAACAGCAGCGCCGCGTCCTCGCTGTTGCTCAAGAATCCCCTCTCAAGGATGACAGCCGGCATTGCAGTATCCCTGATCACGGCGTAATAATCCCGGCCCGGCACCTTGTCACTTGCCCGCTGCCAGACCCCTTTGTGGAACGCTGCGCGGCCCGTGTGTTCCGTTAGCGCAGTTACGAGCAACGTCGCCAGCTTGTGGCCGCCTTCGCCCGGCTTCGCATGGATGGAACATATCGCGTGGTGCCCCTTGGTGCCAGCATTAGGGCTCCAGTCCGCGTGCAGGCTGATGAAAGCATCAGCCTGCAGCTTGTTCGCAAGCTTGCACCGTTCGGCCAGGCTAACATCGGAGTCCGTGGTCCTGGTCAATATCACCTGAACGTCGGATCCCTGCAGTAGCTCCCAAACTTTAAGGGCGACCGCGAGGTTTGATTCTTTCTCCGGCCGCCCGTTCACTGCAATGGCTCCGGGATCGGAGCCACCATGCCCCGGATCGATCACAATCCTAGGCATCTACACCAGTCCCCTCGTTGACCTTCTTCTGGGCTTCGCTCGCGTTATCCGCGGCTTTCTTGAGGCCAGCGTAACCGATAGATGCCATAATGCCCAGCCCCGCCCCCAGCAAGACAACGCTGGTTGCCTGCGGAAAAAGACTGTTTGCCACGCTGCAGACGACTCCAATGCCGATCGCTACCAGCGGCGCAATCGAGGACCTCAACAGACCGGCCTGCTTCAATGCTTCTATCACACCGTAAATCACTGCCACGACAGAGACGCCGTTCACGATTAGATCCTTCAATCCTTCGGGCATGTTTAGAAACCTCCTTCAGGTGATTATGACCTTTTCGGGATATCCCCATTTTGGCTCCCAATCGACATCAAACCCGAGACACTCGCTGATGAAGCGCACCGGCACCAGGGTCCGCCCCTTGATGATGAGCGGCGCGACGTCTAAGTCGACTTTGCGGCCGCATACCAAAGCCTCCTGCTTCCCGATGTAGAGCTCGATCCTCGGCCGCCAGTCCTGGCCCCACAACCGCGCGTACCAGCGAAGGCGGCGGAGCGTGTCTGGCACAGGAAACGCACCAGTGATCGCGAGTTGGAAGTCGTTTGCAAAGGACTCGTAAGCAGGGGTACGCGGATAATTAAGGTCGTCTCTTTTGGTGAAGTCCAGTGTTTGACCCGTGAGGACCGACCAATCTCGCCACTTGGGGCCGCCGTCCTCGCCCATATAGCTGAAGTGTAAATGGTGCCCCAACTCATGGAAGAACGTTGCAAGTTCGGCTTGTGCTGGAACATCGCCTTGTCCTAGTTCCCAAAATAGCGAGGGAATCACAATGCACTTCTCGTCCGGCGCATAGTGGGGCCTCCTGTTGTTCGGGTTGAACTGGGCAAGCTCGGCATGCGGATTGAGTCCTACATAAACAGTGACGCCCTCAAGGATTTTTTCGGTCCCTACCCTGAGAGCGTCGAGTTTTTGCAAAACGTATTTGTTGAAGGCGTCTCTATCTCGCTCAGTGGCAACTATCAGCTTCACTGTCCGCTACACCCCCTTGCTACCTACTCTCACCTTCCCTGCCAGGTGCACCCACGCTCATCGATGCCTTGCTGAGAAGCAGGTCTAGCTTAACGTCTTGCTTGGCAAGTTGTGGCAAGATCGCATCTTTCAAGTCGGACACAGCCTCGGTCAGGCGGCATAGAGCCTGAGTGTTGTTTTCTATCACGAGTTTTAACGGATCTAGGCTGGTTGGCTGCACCGCCGATGACGCATTGCGCCTTGCCTCCAGTGCTTTCGCCGCCCACCATAGAACGCCAGCCACAACGAAGAACGTCAAGCCGTATTCTGCAATGTCCTTGGTTGGCACTCCCACACCGCCTCCTCACGCAAAAACTAAAGCAGCGCCGCGAGGAGCGCTGCCGGGATTTTGGTACACTTTCAGTCCGTAATAACTTCAGCATTGGTACCTACTAAAAATGCTGAGGGAGTACCGTAAAGACGGAAGTTTCCTACCCAAGCACCGCCAGAAGAACCAGATCTGCGGAGATATAGCTGCACTAAATCGCCCGCTGTAAATGCTAAATCTTCGGTCTCAGTAATAAGATTCCCAGATGCTCCTACTGACCACTCAGTGCCATAAGCAACTCCATTTTTATATATTCGTCCGTAAGCATAAGTTCCTGATGTGTCCGACCTTATACCAAAGCTCACTCGGTATATCCCTGACCTCAAAACCCTGATTTCTTTCACTTTGATGTAGCTAGATGAAGATGTGCCTCGCTCTGAATCCGCTGACGCAATGAGAAGATTTGAAGGCACAATCATGTTATCAAGCAGTGGATAAACTGAAATTCCCATTACCCAATCACCACCCCAGAGATTGTTACCGTTATCGCGCCAGACGTTCCTTGCACCGCACTCAAGAAGTCTCCAGCCGTCATCACCTGGCTCAGATCAATAGTCACAATGCTATTCGCGGGTACACTCAGATCCTTACACAGCCGATTGCCGTCGCCTGCTGTTCCGCCACTCGGCACAAGCGACACTGAGACCTTTGCGGGTAAAGTAGTCACGTTCGCAAGTACGATCTGCTTGAGAATCACTGTCTTGCCAGTTGGCACTGTGTAAACGGTTGTCTCGGTCGTTCCGGGCTGGCCTTGATATAATCTTGCTGGCAAATAAGCCATTACGCCCCCACCTCCATCCAGAAGAGACACAGCGAGTCCTCAAGATCCTTCAGCGCCTCTTCGTATTGCGTCTGGATGTAGTTCCCCCAGTCCGCCGTGATCAAATCGCCTGTAAGCACCGTCTGCTTTTGGTACGCCACTTCCCATCACCCCCGCCACGGGTAAAGCCCCAGCAAATACTCGATTATGACCACCTCGCACACCGCACGCCACTCGGCTTCGTCTCGGGCCTGGGCGCGGGACATGCGGTGGCGGATAAGCCAAGTCTCAGGCCGGATCACAGCCTTGAGTTCCTCCAGCCGCTGCTCAAGCACAGAGTCCTCTGCTGTGGCGTATCGCCTGAACAGACCCTGCCGCCAACGTTGAAACTCTCGCTCGACTCGCGCCTCCGGGCTCAAATTTTGTTCGAGGAACCTTATCTGCTCGTCAATAAAGGCAACGTGCCTCTCGGCGCGTTCCCGTCTCTGTTCAGTGGTTAGAATCGCAACCATATTCTCACCCCTAAGTCAGCGAGATCTCGAACGATACGGTTACCGTTCTCAGCTCGTCTTTTGCTTCATCTACCAAAGCACGCACCAGGAGAGTGCCTGAGCCAGCCACGTCGGAACCGCCCACGAAGAGGCCGATCTCTTTCCAGCCGAAGTTCGCTTCGACCTCGGTGACCTGACACTCTGCCACAACCTGCTCCCCGTCACGGTAAATGCCGGCAGCCTTGCGGAACCTTTCATTCGCCAGCCCCGTGTCGGCCTGGCTAGGCTCTGTAGTTCCATCACCGATTGCTACATAAACGCCTGAGGCGGCTGCAATCAGGTCCAGCACCCACAGCCGCCCCAGGAGAGTAACTGTTCCTTGTGTCGCCACTAACCGCTCACCTCCGTGCCGGCCTGGGCCTCGCCGAAGCGAGCAAACCCGAACCGCGCCGTGGAGATCTTCGCATGATACGACACCGCGCTGGCGTCGCCACGCGCTACGTGCGCCCAGCACGCTGCCAGGTCGCCCACTTCGCGCGCCACGTCCTCGGCCCAGGTTGTGAGGACATCGCCTGAACGCAGGACACGGGTCGCAAGGTCAAACGCTGAGTATTGATCAGCTCCAGGAGCTGCAACAATGCTACCTGCCCAGTCAGCGTTCACGGCAATCTTCACGCGCTGTGACTGATCAATGAAGCGATCGACAGTTGCATTCTCGCTGTCCGCTCCCGCTTCCAGTGCAGCCACACGCTCCGCCAGTGCCTTGATGACCTGCGCGATGCTTGCCCCGGCATCTGCTACCCTGTTGAGTGATATGCTGCGCTTTATCACGGCTCGGTCAACGGCCCACGTCATCTCTGCAATTTGATACAACCCATCGATTCCTCTGTCGGGCAGGTACACGTGCACGATCTTACCCGCCCGAAGCCCAGGCTCGTAGACATTCATCGTGCCGTGCTGTTTCGGCCAGGCCTTTTCGCGCAGGATCTTCCGTGCCGTCTCGCGTGCCTGCAATGGGTCCGCGATCTTGGAGTCGTTCACAACCCGGTCGTGCCTACCGTACAGCGCAATGCTGCCAGGCTCTTCGAGGTGAACGCGGACCGGACGCATGGCCTGATAGGTAACCTCGACTACAGCCCCACTCGCCGGAGCCGTACGGAACCGCACGTATCTGCCTTCCGGGTTGACCATGCAGTCTTTACCTTCAGGCCAGTACGGAACCTCGTAGGTCCAAGTTTTCTCTACGCCGTCCACCTTGATGGCGATGGGCTCGAAGGGCCTGGCCGGCAGGATGAAGTACGTCTCCTGCCCATCGGCCACTTTGCGATATGGGTCGGGTGTGTATAGTGTCTGACCGCCCAGGACGTAGACGCTGTTTACTATCTCCTCGTCCTGGCCAAACTCTGCGGTGCCGGACTCGATGTTGAGGTTCGCTACAGAGAGGACCCGCGGATGTACCTCAGCACCGGGATCGAAGAACCGGAATATCTTCTTGCCACCGTCCCAGTCCACGCGCCAGGTCCAGCCGAGGACCTGGGCAATCTTGTCGGTGGCTTCGGCAAGACTTTCCCACTTCACGACCCACTTTTCGGCGACTTTAGGGTTGTCGGTTACTTCAAGGACCAGGTTGTCTTCCGGTGCGTACTGCTGCCAAAGGGCCTTCACTGTGTCCGTGTACTTTGTCTGCACCCAGGCCCCGGAAACCAGGACCGACTGTGCCCGTGTAGCATAGTCCTGGGCTGTAACTCGAATCTCGCGGACCAGCGAACTGACCGATACGACGCTGGCCGACACAATCCTGCCGCCCCAGACGATGTTCTCGCCGGAATCGCTGAGGTAGACGTGCACATCTGCACCCTGCTGGCAGAGGGAAAGAACCTGCGGCGTCGGATCGGGAATCACGAACGAACACTCGCCGACACGGGAAGCGACGCTCTCTTTGATGGTCAGTCCCCTGGTCAGCACAGATATTCCGTTTATGAAGACTTGACTCAACACTTCGTACACCTCGCCAGTAACGGCATCCATGAGGGGAGCCATGAGGTCGCCAGCCAGGAGAGCACCCAGCAATTCAACCTCGTCGAGTAAACCTGTCACATCGCCAGGTGGGAAGTGAGCCACATCTTTCCCCAGTGCCGACGCTATTGCCAGGGTTTCAGCCCGCTTGGCATCGATGTCTTTCCGGGCTTCGTCAGCCACGGCTACAAGTTCGTCCCTGAGCAGATTAATCGCTCGGACTACACCGTCCACTATCGCCATTTCGTCCTGGGCTTGACGGAGCATTGCAAGGGCAGCCTGAACCTGGTCCGCTGTAGTTACACTCAGACCCTGTAGCGCGATCGCAACGGCTTTGGCAACATCGTCGGCCACGGCCACTGAGAGCCCAAGGCTCTTTGCCACTGCAAACGTGTTCAGGTCCACAACGCTTGCCGAATCCGCAGCTACCTTCTGCGCGACAAGCGCTACTGCCTCTGTCAACGTCATTGACAAAGCAGCAGTTTTGATAGCCTGGAGTGCAAGAGCATCCAAATGACTTATGACATCGCCCAGAACGGTGCTTATTGCCTTTGCCAAGTCGTCAGTCGTAGCGGCACGGGTCCCTTTGTCGCCGAACGAAACTGAGCCGAACGCGGACCGTCCAAACCTAGCTCCGCCGATTGCTGCAGACATATCAGCAGACTGCAACACGGAGCCCAGGTCGAGCGCAATGTCCTCAAGTTGTACACCCGCAGTTTGCGCTATCGCGTCAGCCAGAGCTACTGCCTCGCCACTTAGAGACTTAGCAACTTGCGCTGCGGCCTGATCGCCCAACGCGAGCGCCAGTTCAACAACCTTCGTCGCTTTACTCGTCAGAGAATCCACCACCGGTGCTACTGTGTCGGTAATACCCTTCTCACTGGCCATGCTTAACAGGGCATCTGAGACAGCCAGCAGCGATTCAACTGCTCGGGCAACCTGAAGCGCGACGGCATCGCTCGCCAGAGCGGTTTCATCCGGCCTCTGCGCCACCAGGCCCGACGCAATGGCATCCAGCAGCGCGGGATTCTCTGCAGCCAGCCTCTCCACAGCGGACCTTATCGCATCAGCCAGTACCTCCAGATCCTCTGCTAGCACACCAAATCCGATCTCGCTGGCTATCGCATCCCGGAGACTTACTGCTTCTCCAGGTTGCTGGTTGCCGAAATACTCGTAGCCGAACCTTGCGAGACCGAACAATGCGGATCGTCCGGGATAGGCGTCTATCACAGTGCGAATTACGTCGGCCAGAGAAGCAACGTCAGCCAGAACCTTGCTCGTGCTTGCCTGCAGGGAATCGGTCCCATTCGCGCTTTCATCAACAACTTTTTGGATTGTGGTTGCCATGGCTTCGACGAGAGCGAGCATTTCGGAAAGCGACGTCGAAGCTGATTTGATAAGAGTATCTGTCAGCTCCACGAGGTCAGAGGCTGACTTGGTTGTTGCCACTGCTACGTTGTCAATTGTATCAATTGCCCATTCACCGTAAACCCAGCCCTCTCCTATGAACAGCCAGTCGCCAGGCTGGCCCGCTGGAGCAAAGTCTTTTGCGACACGGAATTTAACAAACTGGCATATAACTGGCTCGAAGCCTACTTCGTGATACCAGGTATCGATTAACTGCGTCGTACTTCCAACGGGGATGAAAGCCACACCGTCCTGGCTAACCTCTACGTCCAGTTGGTCGGCTCTGTAACTCAGCGAGCCTCCGCCAGTCTTCACTCGAACGCGGCTAACCGTTGCAGGCGATCCCAGGTCTACGACAATTTCGACCGAACCTACAGCGCCGTCCGGAATGCCCAAAATCGCTGCAGTATAACCAAAAGCGCTGGTCCAATTGTCTCCTTCATTCCCGTCGGTGAATTCAGAGTGGTTGGTATCGGGATACGACGGCGAAGGCGCTTTGCTCTTCGTATACGGCTTGCCTTGAGCCAAGTTACTCTCTACCCGTGTCGTGAATAGCCTAAACCACACGTCAGCCAGGGTCACCGGATCATCGCCAAGAACCTTGGCTACGTTTAACGCCAACGCATCCGCTAGGACCAGCGACTCAGCTCTAGAAGCCCCAGTCACCGCGGAGATCGCCTCCGCAAGCGCGAGGGTGTCGGCTAACGCCTTGGCGACTGCTACGCTGAATCCGTCTGCCAGAGTCAGAACGTCTTCCTTGCTCAGTGTTGCTCCTGTCGCACAAGCATCGGCCAGGCTCAGGGCGTCGCTCAAAACCTTCATGGCTGAGGCCGAAAGAAGGTCGCTCAACGTGACTGAATCGGCTCGGACCGCTGCAGCCAGACGGGCCACAGATTCAGAAAGCGTCAACGCATCGACCAAATTCGTTGAGAACCCCTGCCAAGCGGTGTCGGACAGCCCAAAAGAATCCGCAACCGATGGCCCAATGTCGCGAACGCTTGACTCCGCCAGAGCCAGCAACTCACTAACAACCTTCTTGAGAGCAGTCAGCAGCACATCAGAAAGGCTGATCGAATCAGCCAGGCTACGAGCAAAAGACTTCTGCAGCGTTTCGAGCAGGCTAAGTTGGGTCTCAGAAAGCTCCTCTACTCCGAATTTTGCGCTGCCAAATTGCCCTGTGCCAAACCTAGCCAACTAGACCACTTCCAGAATCATCCAATAGTCCAAGTCCATGTCAAAGTGAGCGAATCATTTGAACCTTTATTTATAGCTGCAAACGTGATCCTGCTGTACATCGTCCCTGCAGTCGCCGCATTGAATATCCCCGCCTCTGTTATGGCCCCTGTGCCGTTACCAGCACCAAACGTTGCGCTCAACGTAAGTACGTTGTTCGACCGGGACTTGGTCACAGACACCCGGGTCCCGACCTCAGTACCAAGCGCCGTATCTGTAGCCGCAGGAGCAGTTGTCCCCGTGCCTATTCCCATGTGACTCGGTTTGGCGATACTAGGCGAGTCAAGCAGTTGTTCTGTAATCGCGTACTTGCCGTTGTTCACAATAAGGTTCTTAACGAGCCTGCGCTCCTTAAGCCTACCGTGCTCGTCGAAGAGTTCAACCAGACACTGCCCACGGACTCCCGACTTACTTCTCAGCCTTCTTAGCAGGTCGAATATTGCCATCCTTGTTCCTCCTTTTCAGGTCCTCAACTAACTGCCTCAAACGTAAGAGCCCCGGGACTTCTATTTTCCGGGGCTCTGTGTTGCCGCTGTTCAGTTGGATTTTCACCGAGCATTTTACGTCGAGCCTGTCATTCAATACCGCATCACTCCTCGTCTTCGCAGCTCGGAGACAATGGCCGTGCCTATCTGACGACCGGCATCGGTGCCGTCCTGGAAGGTGCAGTCTGATATCGTCACGTTGATTGTAGGCGCACCCGCAAATGCAGGCGCGACCGAGACCGAACCCAGGCTCGCAAGATTTGGCAGCCTGAACGAGCGCGGCAGGACGATCTCGCCCTCCTGCAATATGACCGGCACTTCCTGAGGCTTCAACAGGAGTGCGTTTCTCAGAAACTCCGCCAGGGGGTTCGACTTGACGATTCCGCCCGAGTGCATTCTTGACCAGTTAATCTCGGTCTCACTTGCCTCCGCCGGGATGCCGTATTTGCCCTGGATCGCGGCGTTCTCGGCGTGCAGGGCGTCCTGTATTGCCTTCTTCTGCTCGGGCGAGAGGTTGGGATTGTTTTGGACCTCCCACCACTGCCGACTGTTTTCCCGGAGTTTGGCTAAGTCGGAGGCTGAGATTCTGCTTATCTGTTCAGCATAGCCTCCACCGCTCCCAGAAGCTGGAGTGGTCCTAGCTCCTGAAGCCGCTGTGAGGGCCGAAGAGACCATCTTGTTCAGCTCATCGATGTATGGCCCTATGCCTTCGATCAGACGCTCACCGAAGGTCTTGCCGAGGTCCTTCCAGCCCTCGCCATATTGCTGCAATAGCTCCAGTATCTCGGCATGCTTGCCGGCGAGGATCATCTTCTCTGCTTCGGCCTGGAGCGCTGCGTCCTGCAACAGGCGCGGATAGTACTCATTCTCGAGGTAATCCAGTTCCTTTTGCTTGGTCGCCTGGAACGCCTTCAGGGACTGCTCCTGCTGGTACCGGATGTCTTCGAGCTGCTTCTGGAGCTGCTTCTTTCGCTCTTCGCGCTGCGCAAGTATCTGTTGCCTTTCTTGCTCAGCAAGCTCTTTTGCAAGCTCCATCTGCAGCTTCTGGCGTTCGACAGGGTCAGTCTCCTCGGCGATCTTCGCCTGCAGCTCCAGGATCCTAGCTCTTTGCTCGGCTTGCTTCGCTTCTTCTTCCTCTTTGCGTGTCAGCTCCTCTATCGCGTCGATCTCGGCCCAGATGGACCGGATCTGGAGCCTCAGCGCGTCGTTCGTGGCTTCTTCCCTGGCCCACCTCTCGCGGTCGATCTCGGCAATGATTGCATCCACGCGCTCTTTCTCGGCATCAATGGCATCCCTGACCGCCCTCGTGCGCTGTTCTTTTTCCTTCTCGTACCGCTTCCTCAGCGCAGAGACGAGGGCATCGTTTAGCCTGTCGATCGACTCAATCTGTTGCTTCTTAGCCTCCTCGGTCAGCTGCTTGAACCTGTCCTGGACCTCCTGCGCGGCTTCCGACAAGGCGTTCTTCAAAGACTGCGCGGCCTCGCCGGAATCATCCTTGATCAGGGATGCGACTTTTGCTGAAGCCCTGCCGAGCTTCTCCAGGAGCGCAACGGCAGCCTCCTCAGATCTCCCCTTGACTGCCGCTTCAACTAGCGCTGCTGCCCCGCTCAGGTCGTCCGCGAGCTCCTGTCCGGCGGCGCCGCCCAGGGCTTTCACTGCAGCCATCGCCGACGCTAACGCGTTCTGCAGTCTGACCGCCGCCTTGTCAGTACCTTCTCCGAGCGTGTTGCCGGCTTCCGAGATGAGCTTCTCGATCGCGGACACCGCTTTGTCTACTGCTTGCCTTGCCTCTTCTGCGCCAAGTCCGAAGCCGTCGCCCAGCCCCGTCTCGGCCTTTCTACCAGCCTCGGTGGCTTTGTCACCGACACTCTGGAGCCCGGGGATGATCGCGCCGAAAGCCTCCTTAGCCTTGGCCTTCGCCGCTGTGAATATCGCTGCCAGGTCAGACCCTATTGCCTTGCCCAGCACGGAGCCCGTGGCCTTCAGCTCCTCCCACCGCTGCCCCAGGTTGCGTGAGGCTTCCAAGATATCGCCCTTCGCTTCGTCTAAGGCTTTCGCAGAAGACTCCTCAAACCCAGCAAACCACTCGGCGCCTCCTTCGAGTGCTGCCTGTATGCCGCCCACAAACTCTCTGGCGCCAGGTATCTTACCGAAAACCTCCGCTACTTTTGCAGCAAAGCGAAGCACGTTACCGAGTGTGGCATTGAGCACCTTTGCCACGCCCAGCTGCATCTCGCGGAGCACAACCGCAATCCCGCTCCAGCCAAGTGCAAACGTGGCCTTAATCGTCTCCCAGAGAGCGCGGAAGAATGGGGGCACGTCCTTCCAGTTTCGGTACAACTCGAAGGCCAATACTGCAACAGCAGTAACCGCAGCCCCGATCGCGAGGAATACAGGATTAACGCCAGTCAAAGCCTGAATCGCAGCCTTAAACTTGCCCAACACACCGCTGCTGTCTCTAATGGCCATATCAAACAATTTGGCCTGATACCGGCCTTTCTCGACTATGCTTGATATCAGCTCGGGTATACCCTTTGCTGCCTTCTCTAACGCCATGGAGGTCTTCAGAACCGCGAAGCTTGTCGCGACCCCAAGAATCACTGGTTTTATCTTCGACCAGTTGTCTGCGATGACTCCTGCAAGCTGAGCCGCCTTGCTTCCAGCTTCCGCGATCGCCCGAGCTATCGTCAGCGCAACGGGTCTGATCGATTCCCACGCATCGCGGATCACCGGTACGAATTTACTTGCCGCAGAAGTGACGCTCTTCCAGAAATCATTGAGTGCGGTAAGTACCGGGTCCAGTTCCTCGCGCAACTTGCTTCCCTTTGGCACCAGCAGGTCGTATACCGCGGCAAGCCCGGCTTTGCGTCTCGACTCGGCCTCCACGCCCGCTATTCCTGAAGCAGCCTTGGTTGCCCCGACGTACGCTTCCCGTATCCTGCTCGTCCAGTCTCTTATGCCCTTTAGCCACTCCGTCATGTCAGCGAAAGGCCCCGAAGTTAGGTCTTTGAACAGCATCTTCACGTTGTCTCTAATGGTAGAGACAACACCGGGGAACATGTCGGCGAATTTATCCATCATCCCAGCGAACTTGTCTTCCATCCCCTGCACGAGCACCTGCACCGCCTTGTCAGCAGGGATGAGCCCCTTCTCCGCGAGCTTCTGGACCTCCGGCACGGACTTACCGATGGCACGAGCCAGCAGGTCCCACGCCGGGATGCCGGCCTCCGTCAGTTGTCGCATCTCTTCGCCGGTGACCTTGCCCTTGGCACGCATTTGCCCCAATGCCAAGATGATTCTGTCAATACCCTCCTTACCCTTGTGCATTGCGGCGGCAGCGTCACCTACGGCCTGTAGTGTCGGGATCACCTCCTCAGCAGAAAAGCCCAGTGCCATCATTCGTTGCGTCGCGTCCATGAGCTCTGGAAACTCGAACGGAGTACGAGCCGCGAAGGCCTCAAGATCGCTCAGGAGAGACCTCGCTTTCTCGGAAGACCCCAGCATCGTCTCCAGAGCCATCCCCGCCTGCTGAAACTGTGTATTCAGACCGATAAACGTGTTACCCAGAGCCCGCGCAGTTGCTGTGAAGCCCTGCCACAGCCCTATACCCGCTGCGAAGCTGGCAGCCTGCTTCACTAGACCGCCAAGAGTGCTGCCAGCCTTGCGGGCCTGCTGATCGATCTCGCGCAACTGCATCAAGGCCATGTTACCTTGAAGGTCGACAACTCCGAAGAGCCTGAACAGCTCCACTTGAATCACCTCAAAAGGATTCCTGACATGGATGTTGAAACAGAATTCATCGAAAAGGAGGGGATCGGGTTGGTCAAGGTTCGTTACATCGGAGGGCATCCGAGTCTTAGGGGCCCACGCGATGTCACCGTTCAAAGAAAAGGAGACAAAGTCGAGATACTGGCCGGCTGGGGCAACACCGTTATAATCGGACGCGAGTCTTTCGGCCCACTCGATTACACCCGCCAAGAAAGAAGATCCACGACAAAGGCAGCTGCAGGTGCCTTGATCGGGGGTGCTCTTGCTGGCCCAGCTGGACTGATTATTGGCGGTGCACTTGGAGCCAGAGGCAAACAGGCAAACACGGTATCTATCCCGGTAATTCAGGGCCAGCTCAGTTATTCACTCATTTTTGAATGCAACGACAAACAGTTTAATACTTTAGTGCAAGAGATTTATGGCTGATTTGTCGCTTCGAACATCGCCAGAATCTCATCCGCCCTCTTCTCTGCCTGCTCTTTGGTAACCCTAACCGGAGCGGGCCGTTCGTTTCCCAGCCCCAGGGCGTCCAGGTACTCGGCGAAGCTTATCTGACGCTCCCTCAGCGGCGCCTGGACCTGCCAGCCGAGAAACGCCAGGCGCCTCATTTCTTCTCTCTGCGCCTTCGATGCCTGTTCCACCACCTGCAGGAAGCGGGCGAACGGAAGAGACAGCACCTCTTCGTCCGTCCACCCGTACCTCGCTTCCACTATGTCGAGGGCGTCTGCCAGAGAGAGCCCAGGGCCCTCACGGCTTTGGTTACTGCTTCGAAAAAAGCCTGCAAATCGTAGCTCCTAGACAGAGCGTCGAAGAAGTCGCTGAAAGCTTCAGCTGGAAGAGCCAAGAACTCGTCAGCAGATAACCCTATTAACGACCCGTAGAACGCTGCTACCTCGTGGTCGTTCTCAGCCATACCTGCCATCAGAACGAAACCCAGAGCGTCTGGGTTGGCAACCTCCTGGTTGCCAGTGCTTTTCAAAGCCTTGGTTACCAGTTTCGAGAACGCAAACACATCCCGCGTCGTAAGCCGCCTCATCGTGTACTTGCGGTCTGCGATTTCCACTTCCTGACCAGTTTCCAGGATGATAGCTTCATCGTTCTTATCCCTGCTCATGGTTTAGCCCCCATTACGGCGTAGTTTGCGGTCTTAGGATGTAAGCTGGCACTTGTTCTAGATTGGCCGGGTCATAGTGTGCCGTAAAGGTGACGGCCAGCACTATGTCCTCCTTGCCGGTACCCATATTGATTTCAACGGCGTCAGTGACGCAGACATTCTCTAAGACAAACACGACCGGGTCAGTGTCGCCGCCAAGGTCGCCAACGATAGCAATGTTGAAGTAGTCAGTCGATGCGAGCGTCCCGAGAGAAGGTCTGATCTTGTCATGAGTCGGGGTCGTGGCCGGATAAGGCTCAGACGTCGCCTTGCCCAGCGCAAGCATGAGGTTTTCCTTCGTCATCTCAAGCAGGTTGACCTTGGCCGTCACTGTGACCCCGATGAGCCGCCTCATGCCTTTGATGGGACCGGGAGCGCCATCAGGCCTCGGGTCGAACCATTCTGGAGTAACGGTTACTTGATTGCCGCCCGCGGTGGCGCCAAGTAACTTAGCGGTCGTTCCCAGGGTTGCGAGATCCGTAAAGTCCTTGTAGACTGCCCCTGGCCCAATCAAGTAGTTCTGAGGCGTGGTCGCCGAAATACCGGTTCTAATGGCTGGCATCTGCAATCATCCTCCTCATGCAAACAAATCATCTCTGCCGTAACGCACGATGAACTCAAGGTGGACGTGCTGGACTGTTGGATCCTCGTCGTCCACCAAAGCCTGAAAATCGCGGAAAATCGCCAAACCCGTGATGCCGGTCAAGCCGGGCTTTTGCCTATCCAGTACAGTCTCAATCCGCCCCGCAATCTGCAGTGCGCCGAGCGCGCTCTCGCTCCTGTTGTACACGTCAACAGCCAGCAGCAGCCGCTCCGTCGCATGCCCTTCCTCCGGCACAGCACTATCAGCATGCAGCACAACATACGGCATTTGTGCATCTGAAGGCGCTTTCCCGAAGAACACTGCAGGCCCGCTTCTGTAAGTAGCGAGCCTGCTCACAAGGTCATGATCTGCTGTCAGTGTGTTGTAGAGATACTGCAGTACCGGGATCATACCCACTTGCCTCCGAGGATGTCTTTCACGTTCTCGCGTTCGCGTTCATAGGTCGGTCGCAGGAAAGGCCTGCGTTCCATCTTTGAGGTGCCAAATTCGAGGTACGGTGCATATTCAAGGGGTGATCCCACGATGCCGCGCAGGTTCAGCCCTGTGCCTATCACATAGTAATCGATACTATTAAATAGCCGACCAGTACGCAGGGCCGGAGTCTCACCAGGAGCAGATGCTCTGTATTTGCGGGCTTGTAGTTGCGCGGGGGTGAGCTTGGCAGTAATCTGGGTCTTCTCCTGTTCAGTTAGAGGCCTCCCCAGCTTCTTTTCCTTCCGAGCAATCTTGGCCGTCCTAAGAGTGGCCACTCGCTCCGCAATGGTCTTAATACCTGGCTTGATGTACCAACGCCCGCTCTTCGGCCCAGTCATAGCCTTCTTGGTCTCATTGACAAGATGCTGGCACGCCCGCTCCATGCGCTCCCAGGCAGCACGATCCAGCACGGCTTCTACGGCCTTTAGGTTGCTCTTGAACGTAATTTCGGCCTTCGGCGGTTTCGGCATAGGAAATCGCTTCCTCTCGGCGAATTCAATGAGCGAGGTGATGGACGTGCCCAAAAAGAAACCCGTTCGCAAAGATGTCCTGACGGTGGTCGATGGGAACGTAACGGAGATCGCCAGCATTCACGATGTATCCCCGGGCGAACCCGTTCTCAGGGCTACCATCAACAAGCGAGACAAGCTCAGGGGGCTCTGGATGGACATCGAACTAATCGATGACGAGGATGACTAGATCCCTGTCTCCTCGCACAGAACCTCGAGGTGATGCCCCATCTCAGACGGGTTGGTTACGCCCTTGACCGAGAACCTGCGGGCCCCAAACACAATCTGATCGCCCGGCTTGACGTTCGCACTGCCCAGCATATAGACCTTGTGCGTCACAGGATACTGCAACTGCTCGTACTGGATTCGTTCTTTTGCGCTGACAGGGCTGATTCGGGCCACTGTAGTGATCACGGTGACCCAATCTGAAATCCACCCGCCCATTCCGTCTGGGGAGCGTTCCTTTCTTTGGATTGAGACCGTTTGGTTCAGCAGTTGCCGCAGGCTCATCCGGCCATCACGGGCCGTAGACCCTTTATCCTGTTGAGCCGGGCGAGCACCTTCTTGCGCTCGGCCTGCACATCCTTGGAGTCGTGCTGGTAGTCTCCGAGGCGCTCCGACTGCTCCGCCCCCATGTCGGTGATCGCCAACCTGCACAGGTCGAGGCATACTCCTCTCAAGATGGCGAGGATATCCGCGAGCCCGGCGATGGAGTACGTGACTCTCACCCGTTCCGGCCACGTTGCAGATCGGATTTCAAAGTCCAGATCCGATATGACCATTTGCGGCATGACCAAAGCGCGCCCCCGCACCAGGTACGTTGCCGGGTCGATCACGGTATCGCTCACGACGTCCCGGACCTCCTGGACTACCGAAGGGCGGTAGGTGAGCCAGATCGCGGTTCCTCCGCCGGGCAATTCCTCAACCATCGGATCGGCTGGCTCAGCGCTCAGGGTGACAGTAATAAGGGCGCTCTCCTCCGCGATGATATCGGAAAGCGCCCCGTCGTCCAGATCAGTTTTGAGCCTAGAGCGCAGCTGCGCAACGGTGATGTAATCCATCACCCGTCACCTACTCTCCATTACGGCTGCAGTCTTACGAAGAACACGTATATCGTCGCCTTGCCCGTAGTCGGCGCCGTGCCGGTATAGGCGTACTTTGCTTTTACAGTAGCCGCTGCAGTCAACTTCTTAGCTTTCACAGTGGCCGACTCGTAGAAGCCGGAGGCGCTCTCGTTAACATCGCCCTCACCCAAGAGGTCATTCACGTCAACATTCGTTCCAACAGTCAGGACGTTCGTAGTCGCCGCATTGAACGCCTCAGTGACCTCGGCGATTACCCTGGTTATGAGGCAGTTCGCCGGCAAAGATATAATTTCAACCGTAGTATCTGCCTTGGTTATGTCGGCGCTGGCTACCTGCTCTACGCCCACAGCGCCCAGATCATATGGTACCGTGATCATTTCTTCCTACCCCCTTTAGACTTAGGAGCCTCCTGCATATCCTCAGAAGGCTCCGCCACGCTTTCAATCTCATCCGTTGCCTGCACTTCTTCGCCCTGTGGTGCTTCTGGAACTTTTTCATTCTCACTCTGGGGCTCTGGTGCAGGCACTTTCGTAGTGCCCTTTGGGGTCAGATCTTCAAAGTACCCCGTCGCCAAAAGCCTCTCCGCTAAATCGTCTTCCACTTCGATCACAGGCTCGTTCTGCGTCACGTCTATTCCGTAGCCGCTGAACGAGGCCAATCTTAGAAGTCTAAGTCTCTTCACTGAGTCTCACCCTTTACGAGGTAGCCAGGGTCTCGGGAATACCGTACGCCAGCACCACCGCGTCGAGTTCCTGTATCACCGGGTCGTCGTCGAAGTGTATGACGTAGAAACGCTTATCCTGCATGATGGCCTCACGGCCCTCGGTGGTTTTGCGTATACGGATGTCGTACGTCCAGACGACGATAAAGTTTTCCGGGTTGGTAAGGATTATGATGTCGTCCGGAAGCGAGGGAACAGTCACGATCCCGTATCCCAAAGGCTGGTTCACCTGATCCCCGGCCCCGAGCAGTGCCGCATCCCCCGCGGCGGTGGGTCGGCTGGTGAGATACTCGATCCAGAGTTCACGCCTAGTCGGGCTCATGATCCACTTGAGCTTTGAGCTTTTGTACTTGTTGGGCATGTTCCGGGAGATCTTGAACAGTGTAGCCTTGCCGAAGGCAGAGTCGCCGGAACAGTCTACCACATGTGAACCTGTGCCGGTCTTGATCTGCTTGATCCAGCCGTCGTTGATGCTCAGGAATGGGTCGCTGCTGGAGGTATCTCCGTTAAAGTGCAAGTCCTCAGCGTCGATACCGGTCTGGGTGGTCATCATCCTGATGACGCGGTCCTCAAAAGCCTCTCTCTCGATATTCTTCCGCAGCGTATCCTCGGAAATGTCCCAGGGCAAACGCACGGGTACGGTCGAGTATTCAATCTTTGACGTGCTGATGCCTGCCCTATAATTGTCGTCGACGCCCTCGGTCTTCTTCCTCAGCAACCTGCCGCCGATCGCGATCTTGTCAAGCTCGCCGGTGGTGGCAGTTTTCTGCTCCTTGCGATGAAGTTTTGAGAACTCCGTCGCCTCAAACGTCATCTCAAAGAACTCCTTGGCCTGCTCAGGGTTGAGCAGTCCACCCCCGGCCAGAGATCCGGTGTCTATTTTCTCCAGCAATTCCTTGTTGCTCATTGGCATTTGCGTCATTCCTCCTCACTCGAGATCACAGAATACCTGCCCAAATGCTCTTTTTGACGTCCTTGTCGGGGTCGTCCTGGCCGTCGACCGACTTCTTTATACCTTTGGCCTTCTCGACGACCTCGAGCCGTTGCAGGACGGGCTCCAGAGCCTTGTTGACCGCCTCGGTCACCATTGCCTGCACATCTTCCTTCTTGACCTGCTCGGCCGCAGGATCATTTTTGTCGCCGTCCTCCGGCTTCTCGAGTTTCTCTAACCTCTCAACCACAGGTTTCAAAGCGTCTTCCACCATCCTTGTGATCTCTTCCTTGGTCATTTCATCGCCCTCCTCATCTCCTTCAACTTCGGCCAAAATCTCGGCCAGCACCGCGTACGCTGCCTTGATCTTTTCCAGCCGTGATCGGGCTATCTTGGCCCCGATCTTCTGGATATCGCTCCTTTGGGTCTCTTGATCGGTCACGTTTAACTGTGCCTGTGCCAAACCTAGAATGTACTCCTGAAACTGCCCCAAGGTCACGGCTATTTGACTGATCTTCTCCTGCGGCGTCATTCCCTCATCTTGGATAATCTCCGAAATTGCGGTTCTCAGGGCTTCATTCGCCCTCCACCACTGCTCGTCTATCTTTGACTGGATTAGGTTGGCCTCGAAATCCTTACCGTAGATGGCCTTCTTGAGGGTCTCTGCAATCTTAGCGATGAACCCTTGCTTCTTAATGGTCTCCGGCATCTCGTCCGGATCCTTGTCCGGATTCACCTCCCGCCAGAGCCTGCGGAGCTTGGCCTTGATCTTCGGAATCTCATCCTCGGGGATATCCACCTGGTTACCTCGGAACCCACCCGGACTTAGCGCTGCTATGGCCCTGCCTACCTGAGCCGCGGTTACCTTTTTCTCCGGATCCTCCCAGATGCGGAGCTTCCACGTGCTTGGTTTTTCTGGATCGGGCACATAAAGATAGGCCTCTGCGGGATACTGCTTCCCGTCCTCCGTCTTCATCGGCTTGTCGGCCTTATCCATAGCGCCCTCGCCACCTCCTTCGCGCTTCATGAGCAAGAACCGTCTCCTATTTGCTGCCTTGTCTACCCCGCTTATCTCCTCGACTTGGATATCCGTTAGCCTGTTCGGCATGTCACCACCTCCGCCCAAAACAAAAGCAGCCGGGCAATTTGCCTGGCTGCCGCATTCTCTGCACTGCTGTCTGCCTACTCAGGTATTCTTCTCGCCTTCCCTCCCATCGAGAACCCCGTTATCTCGCCTTTCTTCACTTTCTCCCAGTACTCCGGGCTCCACACCACGCCGATAAGCCAGGTGCCCTTCTTGATAATGTCGTCCCCGATTCTCATATCAACTGGGGCGATATAGGACTCTACAATGTCGCCGATGTCATCGCTCCATTCCTTGTGCATGTACCCGAGCCGCAGGGTTTTCCTCATGAAATCCCAAGCAGCTTTCTCAATGTCTTCGGCCCTCGCGTAGTCGCCCTGGGAATCCACCGTGTCAGGTTCGTAGACGATCCCGAGGGTGTAGCGCTTTTCTTCATCCGTTTTGAGGAAGCTGATCGCTTTGCAAAACTTTCCTACGGTGTCGGGGCGATCCTTCAACCACTGGCGAGCCTCTTCTTCAGTAAACTTGTCCTTCGGGAAGATGAGCGACTGGATGGTCATTGAGTCCTCTCCCTTGAGCTTTCCAACCACGGCCTTGACACCGCTGTCGCCCAAGGATATGATCCTGAAGCTCCCTTCTTGGAACTCATAGGGGTCACGAACCCGATACCTGTAGCTCGTAGAAGTCTCGTCCCAGCCTCCGCCTCTGGGCATGCTATCACCACGCTTTCGGGGCAAATGAAAAGGAGCCCTGCAGGAAGGCTCCTTATGCGTCTATATTAGGCTACACCTTGGCGGGTCCGGCGTGTCCCGCATCCCTTTTGGCCCAGAGGGCGTGTGGAAGCCGTTGTCCACCTCAAGGTGCTTGCTGTCGCCAGGCCGGACCTCCCGTCCCGGCATCTCTTTTGCCCTGATGTGAATCAGGGGTATGGCTGGAGATTTTCCACCTCTGGCGACTAAGATTATTGTACTCGCGAACAGCAACAAAAAACACCCTTGGCCGGACGGGAAAGACCGGCATCTCCGCGAGGGCGTAGGTCCCCATTTACCTACCTCAAGGGCAATTTAATCGTACCACGTCGACATGATCACTTCAATGGCTTCTTGGTACTATCCTCCCTTTGTTGTATCGGCTACGTACCTTTCGTTCGTCGAGCCTGTGGAATGTCACTACGAAGTTGTCAACGTAATCAGATGTTTCTCCGGCTAATTGGACCACTGCCGTAAACCAGATACCGTCTAACTGCTTGTATCGCTCGAGTCTCCTTGGATGTTTTGGAGACTTCCCTTGATATTCCCAAGCCTCGATAACCTCGCTGATTCTATCCAAGTATCCAGCATCATCTGGGTGATCTCTTAGAATCTTTGCTCTTATTTGTGAGCGCAAAACTACTTTAGTGCTTGTTGCAGACAATCCAAGCTGTCGCAGATCCCCGCTTTCGATAGACGCAATCACTGTGGGCCGCCCGTGACCTCGTCTACCGTGGCTTTTTTGGTCATGTCGACCTGGCAAGTGCTTATGAACTGTGCTCGCACTCAGAACCGTGCACCTGCAGTTCGGATGTGCCGGTGGGCTGAATATCCCCGGGGCAAACTCCTCGTCTATCCGCACTACTTTGCCGTCCAGGCTACCGCAGAGAGGACAAACGCGTTCGTCCCTGCCCGTAAGCCACTGCTTGTACTGCACCCCTGCCCGCTCCATCACGGCTATCTGTGCCATGTTGGCAGCTGCGGTAGTCTCGGTCCGGGCTATCACAAAGGACCTGTAACGCGTAGCCTGGTCGAAGACCTGCCTGATTCTCTCTGCCAGGCCCTCTACGCCCTCACCCGCCTTCCATCCTTCCTCCAGCGTCGCACGAAGCTGCTCCACCGTGGTGTCCGTGACTTGTTCGACTAATTCGAAAGCATGCTCGTTGATCCACTCCAGAGCCGCGGGTTCCGACGGATCGAAACTGACTCGATGCTGCTTCGCGGCCTTTTCGGCGAACTTGGCAAAGATCTTCTGCAGTTCCGGCAGTATGGCTTCGAGGAATTTCTTCTGCTCCTCGACGGGGTCAATCAGCCCGTCGAACCAGGCCTTTTCTATCTTCTCTGCCGGCGGAAGCGCTCTCAGCACGCGCTCCGCCTGGGAGCGAAAAAATCGACCACCTTGTCGCGCAGGTCTTTTTCATAGCGATGATGTACCCGAACCCAGTCGTCCCACTCTTTATCCCGCGGATCTTCGTCGGCCTTGGACACTTCAGCCTGGCCGGCCGGTATTAGCGCTTGCGGCATGTAGTACACATCTCCGCCCGGATAAGGCTGCTTGCCTAGATGCTGACGCGCCTCGTTGGGCGTAAATATGCCGTACTGCACGCCCTTGATGGAGTACTCGAGGTCCTGCATCTGGTCGGAGAGGTCTATCTCGTCCAGCTTCCAGCGCCACTGCAGCTCACCAAGGCCGGGCTCGAAGGCCTTGAATAGTTGATTGTTAAGCCTGTGCTCGAGAATCTCCTGACCAGGCTGGATGACTGAGCGCTTGTAGATCTCAGTCATCTCTTTCGCCGTAGAACCGCCCAGCGAACCGACGATTGCCCAACCGATTCTGTAAGGCGGAACGCGGTGAGCCACCAGGATCTCAACCGCGTTGTCGTGCCGGTAGAGCCGGAACGAAGCATCTTTGAGCTCGGAAGTCAGCTTCTCAAACCTGGCTCTGACTTCTGCACCGGCATCCGAAGGGATGGGCAAAATTAGCAGTTTATGATGCTGCCCTCGTGCCTCAATGTTGAAAAAGGTCCGGAGCTCGTTCGCCAGTTTCTCGGATACATCGGCCCCTTCGATAATCAGCGCCATATCCGGGACCGTCTTCTCGCGGAACCAGGTAATGTTGAAATCCCTGGCTGCCAGGCTGCCCACGATGGCGCCCAGCGCACTGATGTACGTCGGTATCCCGTAGTAGCTGGACCGGGAACCGGGCTTGCGGATGACTATGAGCTCGCCGGCCTGCCTTTCCTCGGGCAGCCCGTTTCTCGGTTCACCGGTTTCAAGATCGTACTCACCCTCCGCACCGAAGCGCTTGAACCACCGCATCTTGTTCTCCCGTATCTGGCAGAGCCGGACGCCGTCACGGTGGGCCCGGACCGTGTGGCCCGGCACGTGGTACAGTTCAGCCGGCAGGCCTTTAGCATTGCGGACCACTTCGACAATGCCCCACCCGAGCGTTTCTACATCGTCCCAGACTGCTTGCAAAATCTCCCGGAACGTCATCTCGGGGTTGCAGCCAGCCAGGAACTCCTCGAGAGCGTCGCGCTGCTTTTCGTTGGGCTTATCGATACCCTGTCTCGGCACCCAGTGCCAACCCAGGCCAGCAATATCCGAACTCTTCTGCTCTATGCAGGCACAGTGGATCGGGTTCGACTCCTTGAGTTCGAGCAACTGCTCGAGGCGATACGGAGGCCTCACCAGACCGTACTCCGAATAAAGCCTCGAAAACGGATCCGCCGGGAGTTGCTTTGACCCCCCGGCCGATGTCCGCTGGTCTGCCTGTATCGTTATCGCTTTGGTCAACACTCGTTTCTGGTCGGTCATACGACTACCACCTTGTCGAGGGTCCTTTTGGCTCTTCGCGAACTCGCAAACGAGTAAATCGCGTAGCGCATTGCGTCCATCCCGTGGTCGTTCAGTTTGATCGGCTCTTCCTGGGGGTTCCGTTCGCCCCT
Organism: Bacillota bacterium; assembly: GCA_012840015.1. GTDB lineage: Bacteria > Bacillota > Sulfobacillia > DUMF01 > DUMF01 > DUMF01. The sequence goes on along the minus strand of DUMF01000017.1, from coordinate 61,787 downwards.
CGGCTTCGGGTACTGATAGCCTTGTATCTCATCGATGGTGCAGGTCGGCTTCTTGGCCTCAACGAGAGCCGGATCGCGCTCCACCAGCGCACCCCTCAAGAAGTACAGCCTCGGTTTGCCCCTTTCATCCGGCTGCAACCGGCTGTACACCTCCTGGATACCAGGCGAAACGTCCTTCACAGCCGGAACCGTAGGAATGCCGCACGCTTCAAGCGTGGCCCTGTCTTCGGCATCGTGGTCCGCGTAGGTTGCCAGATACGTCTCGCCAGCACTTAACGCCTTGATTTGAGCTGCATGTTCGGACACGAGTCTTCGACAGAAATAGATCTCGCGATAAAGATACCACTCGTCGTCCGGTGAGATCGCCCACCACTGGCACACGAACGGGTTCGCATACCCGAAATCGATGCTCCTCACTTTAGGCCACTTCTGCCATCCTTCGGGCATCTTATCGACAACGTGGATCAGGGGATCAAAGCAGTCGTATACCAGCCCCTCGAAGCCAACCCACCGCCCCAGGACAAACCGTTCCCTGTATCGCCCAGTCAGCGTCTGAATCCTTGCGACATAGTCTGGTGGCAGGTATGGGTTCTCCAACGAGTTGCTCTCAACCACTTCGGTCAGTGGCCGACCGTCCGGAAGCGTGGAGCGGTCAATGTAGAACCTCTTATAAAGCCAGTGGCTTGGACTCGCCGGGTTGGTCGCCGCGAACAGCTGCCTGAACGGAACCGACGACAAACGTATCCTGCCTCCGAGCACAGTCCAGTCCTCTTCGGTTAGCTCCACGACCTCGTCGACCCCACACGCACCCAGGTTCAACGACTGTATCTTCAGCGGGTCATCGAGACCAAAAAAGTACACCTGTGAGCCGTTCTTAAGCGTGAGGAGATGGTCAGTCTTGTTCCACGACTTGATATGGTCTGGTGGGCACGCTTCCCGGAAAAACGTCCGCATTGTAGTCTGCTTTAGCGCGTTGAACGTCTTCCGGCAGATGCCGACGAAGTTGCCCGGGTACTTCAGGGCAAGGTACAGCGCCTTTTCGCACAGCACCCGGCTTTTGCCAGCACCCCATGCCCCTGAATACAGAAGCTCCGGAGCTGTGGACTCCATGAACCGCCGCTGGCCAGGAAGGCACTTAAAGGGGCTAGTCTTCCGGATAGGCGCTGTCGTCGAAGTCATAGAGCTTCACGGTAACGTTCTCCTCGGGCTCTGCGCCAGCAAACTTAAGCCGGGTTTCGATGATTTTCGCTAGGCGGTCTATGACTTGGAGTTTTTCCCTTACCTTGAGGTCCATGTCTAGCCACCCAAGGAGCATTTGCTTTGCCCGTTCAAGCGCTTCAAGGTCGGCAGGGACGGTCGGAGTCAGCATGCGCTGGACAACATCCTGCGTGATTTGGCGCCTCTCTTCTCGCACGGCTTTCAAGAACTTGGCTACGGTGGTGTGTGCGAACCGTATCCCTTTCTCCTGCTCTATTCGCTTGGCTATTTCCCGCGAGCTTAGCCCCTCTCCCCTGAGAGAGAGAACATACTCCGCAAGCCCGCGCTCTTCGATTACTGATCTCATCGTGTACACCCCTGTACATCCAACATGTACGCGTACACGTACATCAGAACACACTCAGGCTCTTCAGCACCGACTGCAAGGCGGATCGCCGTTCCTTAAGAAGCTTGAGCTTCAGCGCTGCAATCTCGTATTCCGCCTTGGCCTCCTGGTAGGCCCGGTTTTTCTCCTCAATATCGGGAGTCAGAGATGCAATCTGCTTCTCTATTTCAAGAAGTGTCCTTTGCAGCGCGACTGGTTCACGCTCGAATCTCTCAAGATCGTCTAGCATCAAGCAGCCACTCCCTCGGAATCTTGCCTCGGTGGACCAGCTCATGGCACCTCGGGCACAGCGCAATCAGGTTTTCCGGCACGTCATCCCCTCCGGCTCCACGGGAGCGAATGTGGTGTACATGCACGGGACCCACAGCGCCGCAGAGGTCACAGTACGGCTTGCGGGCCTTCTCTACTGTGCTCCTGCTTATAATGCGTACCGGTTTGGGAAACAAAAAAGCCGCCTCCTTCGGGCAGCTTGGGACAGTTTCGCCCGCCTCAGATTATAGCCCAAAGTGGTCACGGTAGGGGGCCAAAAAGCGGTCAAAAAGTGGACAACTTGCTGGAAAACCCGACTGGCCTCAAGCCCAACAGCCGCAAGGCTTCACCGGCTGTCGGATGTGGACAAAAAACGGTCACGGACCAGAACTGAAAAAACGGTCAAATTCTTTCAAGTCCCCTGGGGGCACCGATGCCAAGCACTGGCCCACCACCGACCTTATCTCCTCCACTCTTCTCTGCACGGTCTTGTCGCTCAGGAACAGCCGTCGCTTGATCTGCTTGTACGTCATCCCCGCCCTATACTTCATCCGATATATCCTGCGCTGTTCTGGATGCAGCAATCTTATGCCACGTTCAACGGCATCGAGAACCGAAGACACTGCCGCCCTCCTGATCGCGACCCGCTCAATCATGCTATCCGGATTGTGACCACCCCGGTGGCACAAGACCACAACCGAAGTTGAGGTCTTAGGCTCAAGCGCGTTGACCTGCTGCCGCAACGCGACCAGATTGTACAGCAGCCAGTCAATCATTTTCGGGCTTACTGTCATTCCCACCTCACCTGCCGTATCGCCCCTCTTACCCGCCTGTGGGCGTCGTGCTGCATCAGCCGCTTCGCCTCTTCGGCCGTCAGGACCAGCTCTCTATCTTTATTGCAGCCCTGGAGCCCAAATCTGCGCTGCAGCAGCCGCCAAATATACGGCTGGTAGTATGCGATGTACGCCCCAACGGAGATCAGCCTGACCACCCCTCTCAAGAGCGCAAGGCCGACCCCTTTTTTTTCGGGATCGGCCTTGCGTTTTTGCGTAGCCGAGCTTAAGGTATTAAACATTCAAAAAGGTATGTCATCAAAGTATGCACTACCAAGCACAGTATTCATCCTGTTGAGCTCCTGCAGTCCATCCTCCCAGTCAAGTGTACTCTTGCAACCGTTCTGGAATTTGGAACAACCCCAAAACGCAGTATGGTCAGCCCTGTTACATCTGAATCTGTATGTTCCGTTGCAACCTGGTCGTCGACAAGGTAGTCTTTTCTCCTCGGTAGACTTAATCACGCACTGGTCAACACCAAATACAATTCCCGTTACCTCTCCGGCACCAGCTTGCAAAAGCTGCTTACAGCACTCCCGAATCGTCGACCCGCTGGTATAGATGTCATCGATAACGACTACGTGCCGCTCCGAACCTTTAAGTCTTGCTTCATACTTGCCCTTTACGTTTTCTTCTCGGGCACTCCAAGATGTACATTTCTGCGAAGGATAGTCTTCTTTACAAATCAAAGCCGTGTCGCAGAATAGACCCCCTAGACCTGCTTCGTTGCAGGCTCGTTCGACCGTTTCCTGAAGGCCGGAAGGGTAGTGTTTACTAGGCTTTGGAGGCACTACTGTAACAAGTTGAAACGGCATGTTCTCTTTTATTTTCTCAAGTACGCGACCCAAAACTTCAGCTAGAACCCGTTCGCACCCGTTCTTCATTTCCAGTAATCTTTGGGTATATTGGTGTTTTGCTGCTCTTGCATCACCCGTTGGGAAATACCGACCCAAAGCGAGTATCTGCATCTGACAACTCTTGCCGCAGTCTGGACCAGCTACCAGCCATCCGCTTCCCCGTTTGAACCGCTTCCATGTAGTCCCGCCTACTTCCCCTGCATACCCTGTCAAGCGTCCTTGGCGCACTAGATCTAAGCACTTAATAACACCGTCTAACTCGCTCACGAGCAGATCAGGCCATGCTCTCGGCCGAGTCCCGTCCCAAACCAGCGAGTCATCTCCGACCAGCACAGTCCCTACGCGCGCATTTACTGCATCGTTTAGTTCACTCGGGTCCCAGGTCACATACACCGTTTCGCACGGAAGCAAGCCCTCAGAGGATAGTATAGATTTGAGGTTGCCTTGAACATACGGGATTACATGCTGTCGTATTGCACAACGTCCGTACTTCCTCCACAAATCAACTTCACCAGGGTCAACTAGGAAAATGCAGTCAAACAGCTGGGCAAGCCTGTGCCATCCTTCGTCCCTGGTCATTACCCCAGGAGGGTTAGGTGGCCTTATTATCACACACTTAATTTCGTTGACTTCTGTAAACACGCGGCTATAAAACCATCTTGATTCGTCTTAGGGATTCTGCACAGACCGGCTTGTTTTCGGGCGGAAGCAAATGCTCATTTCTCAATATCCCCATAAGCTCCTCAATAGTGCTAAATTCACAAGCTCCCTTTTTCAAATACTCTTTAGGCCACCTTAACCCCGGATTCTCGACCGCACTCTTGGGAATAAACAACTTGCGACCCTGTTTAAGACACTGGCGCGCTTGTATCAAAGCCCCGCTATGCTCCGATGCTTCGACTATTACGGTTCCAAGGCAAAGGCCGCTCATGACCGCGTTTCGCATAGGGAAATAGTGTCGACGGATTCCCGCCCCGGGATAGAACTGCGTTACAACTAGCCCTACTTTCTCAATCTGCTTTTGCAAGTCAGCGTTTTCAGGAGGGTAAGTAATACCGAGTGGGGTACCGATTACAGCGATAGTCTCTGTGCCTACGCTCAGTGCTCCACGGTGAGCGGCTGTATCTATTCCTCGCGCCAAACCTGACACTACCACAATCCCATGATTCACAAGCAAACACGCTAGCTTACTCGCACGTCGCAATCCCTCTTCGCTTGCATTCCTAGTGCCAACAACAGCGAGAGCAGGTCTATCAAGTAACTCTAGGTTACCACGAGCAAAGAGAAACTCAGGAGCACCATCTATCTGCCCCAACAACCTGGGATACTGAGGAGTACCTTTCTCCAGAATATGGTCACTACCGCGCCGTAGAACTTCTTTCATTGCACGTTCAACTTGCTTTTGAACGTTGCGGATACGAGCAGGAGTCCAATCAGGGATGTCTATCATAGTACCCAACTCTAATGGCAACGGCTCGTTGACATCTGTGATTGAGGTAATCCGACTCCAAAGGTTCGCCGTTACCTGTGGGCGGCGCCCAGTCAATTCCCACAAAGCGAAGTAATTGCAGGCACGTTGAAACAACCTGTCCCTGTCCACCAAACGGTACCTCCCGGGAGCACCTTCCATGGCACTCCCAATACGTCGTCTACAATCTCTATTATAACTTGCGCAGCGTAAGATCGGTGAAAAACTACCCCTTGCGCATCACCCGACTCTCTCCCTCTTCACAGAGTCGACCCACACTGGCTTGCCCCCCTGCATCTTTACCGTTATCTCCCCGTACTCGACCGTCAGTATCGCTCTGGCAACTGCAAGAAGCGTTGCCGCAATCTGGGGCCTCTCAGTCAACATTCTAGCAAGTTCCACAACGTCAGTCTTGCTGTTTTGCGGGTCCCCCACGGAGACTTACCTCCGTCACGACGATTTGCCCCTCTTTCACTACTTGAGCACCTGGTGCACGACTAAAAGGATGTAGAGTCCAATTATGCCAACTATCGCCCAAAACAGTATGGGCGTCTGTGCTTCGAGCATTCTCATCTTGCGATAGTACAGCAGTTACGCCGTCTGTGCCTCCTCAAACGGCGCCACTTCCACTTCTGCCCGCTCAAATTCGTCATTATCCATCTCTGCAACAACCCGTTTCACCTGGGCGTCGTCTATGTACGCAACTCCGGTCAGCCCATCTTCAATTGCCTTGACCACGTTTGTCAGGTCAGGTGTTCGGCCCTTCCGGAAATACACTGTAAGCCGCAGCTCAACCGGGCCCGCATACGGAGCCCGGCAGACGGTCATCGCAACTGCCCGGACCATCTGCTCGTAAGCAACCGTCTCGGCTGGTGTGTACACGTACGCCGAACGGCCCCGTATTCCCAATCTGGGGCGTTGTTTCGGAACAGGCCGCCCAGGGATCACCAATCTGATTCGCTCCTCGCTCATCTCCTCGCCCCCCTCCAGCCACCGCTGCCTGTATTTGCTGTGGTAGTCGATGCACCACTGGCACTGCATCCGCCCCGGCAAAGCTGGCCTACTCCCACAGTAGATGCATACACCATCTGCTGCTCGCTGCCGTCTGCGTCGCCGCTCGCTCTGCATGTGCCGCAACCGAACGCGCCAGTCCTGCGGCGGCCGCTCCTCTTACCTCCCACGCACATAGTCGATGCACGTGTTCACGACCTCCGCTGCGCTTGCACGCACCTCGTGTGCAGCTGCGGCTTCCAGCAAGTACAGCAGCTCCTTTACATTCTCACTGCATCGCTGCACTGGACATCACCTTCCGCCTGTGCAGCGCCAGAGCCGGGTTGGTAGACGGCTCCGCCACCGGGTCCACGTAACGCCCAACTATGCTGCCTGTCTGCGGCTGCCAGCGTGCGGGAATGCGTTTGCCTGTCGGCACGCCCTGCTCGATGAGCCAAGCCACAAGCGCCGGGCTGCCTATACGCATGTAATCACCAGCTTTGCGCCTACACACGTAGCCAGCAAATAGCCCCTGCGTCCGCCTGCCTGAGTCGGGTACGGGCCTGAGCTCAATCAGACCCCGCTGACGATCAACACCGACTCTCCAGCGTTTGTCGAGCACATTCGCTGCCTCTACCTCCCGCGAAAGCGCAGTACTTAAACGCACACCCCCCTTGGGGTCGAGCTTCAGATAAGTGCTGGTGCTTCCGTAGTAGACAAACTCGCCTACGAAGTACGTGTTCACATCGCTTGTCGGCTTACCGTCCCTGAGACTCACTGGGCTTGCGCCTGGCACAGCTCGTCCCCTCCATCCTTCGCACGCAATGCCTTCCGCCAGACGGCATCAAGCTGCTGTCTCAACGGCTGTGGCAGTAGCAAGTCATGCATTTCCCTCTGCTGCACAGTCTCATACATACGCATGAACTGCGCTCGAACCACGTCCGGGTTTCCGGAGCAGATCTCCTGCCAGCCGATCATTTCTGCAACTCGTCGTGTGCGAGGCGAGAGGCTCGCCAGCGCTGCCTGTGGCTGAGGCCACCCATACAACTCCACAGCTCGCACCACCTCTCCCCACGCGCTCGCTGCATCCAGCCGTTCCTGCGGCGGAGTGGTCACCTCGAACACAGCCCTGCGCATCTCAGCGATCGACGGCGGGTGTATATTCTCCGCGATCAGCTTCTTTAACGCCATAACCGCAATCTCGTATGGCACGTCCGTCAACATGTCGTGCCAGATCTGCACTTTCACATCGTCCACCTCGAACCTCGGCCATGCGGCGGTCATAATTGCCAGCAAGCGCGCAGTCTCAGCTTTGGTCAACGCTAGCCACCTCCCTGCTCGTACTTAGCCACAAGGTTCAGAGCCCGCCGAGTGTTGGCGCTGATGTGCAGCAGTTTTGCCTTGCCTGGCACGCCGTTCAGGAAATCTTCATACCTGCGCTTGGGTCCGAGGAACGTCGCCGCGTGCATGATGAACTCATCGTCTTTGTCCATCTGCTGGCAATAGAGCGCGTAGTTCTTTGCCGCCTGGATTAGCTTGTCAGGAGGTACCCCTTCCCTCACACGCGCCCGCCACTTCTCCAGAGCGGCCAGTTTGGCCACATGACGCGGGTATACCCTCCAGAACTCCTCAAAGTCGGGTGGGTACTCCACAGATGCGCGCTTTCGCCTCTCTGGTGTCCCCTGTGCTTCATTTGATGCCTGCGCAGCGTGCTCTGGTTGGTTCTGGCCCTCTTGCTGTGAGTTGGGTGTATCAACCGCTGGTGGGGGATCTGCTTCTGTAGCGCGATCCACTGGATCGCGCGGGTCTTCCCCAGACCCCTTTCCGGTTTTAGTTATAGTTTCGGTTCCGGTTACGGTTCCGGTTATATTTCCGGTTCCGGTTACGGTTCCGGTTATATTTATAGGCGGGGTTTCCCCGGGGTTCCCCTGGGAATTCCCCGGGAAACCCCGGGGAATGTCACTGACTACATAGCGTCCTTTCCTCTTCTTTTCTCCTTCTTCCACCCACTGCACCCAGGGCGGCAAAGGTATACTGGCCCTGGAGGGTGGCGTAGGATAATCGGGCGTTTGGTGCTTGTGGAAATTAGCTATGAAAAGATACCTCTTGCCTTCGACCTCGTAAGGGATAAGCTTCCCTTCCGCAATAAGTTCATCCCGCCAAGCGGTAATGGTTTCTATAGTAATGTCCGCATCTAAAGGTGAAGGAAACAAATGAATCTTAAACGCGAATGGGGAATCCTCTAGACAGCCCGAATCATCGGCCAATTGTACTAAGCCAATGTAGAACCATCTTTTTTCCCTAGGCCACTGCAAGAGATCTGGATCTGTCCAGAACGCAGCTTTTATCTGGCGGTTGTGTAGTCTCACACCGCGTTCCTCCTATTGGCCAAGTAGCCTTTCTTGCCTTTCAACCGCAATCAGAATCCAGCGTGCTCTGTTAAGCTCGACCATAGCTCCCTGACCTGGCTGGCCGAGATCTTCCAGGGCTCTTCGGCCTCTACAGCCCGTGCTATCCTCTCGAGCACCGCCGCTGCGTCCGCGGCAGCTTCTTTCAGTTTCGAAATTGCCTGCTCACGGTCCATCCCACTTGCACCTCTGTGTTTCCCGCCGGTCGCGGCATAACTGAATTTCTTCTTCGAGTTGCAGCCACCTGATCTGCCGCGCATACTCCTCGTGACTGCATTCCCTGTACCCGTGCTTCTTGAGCAACTCCACAGCCCTCAGATTATTCGTCTTTACCGCTCCTCCGTCGTCGATGAGGTAGATCGTCCTCATCTCTCTTCACCTCCGCCGCCCGGACCATGCGCACAGTCCATGTTGTAAAAGAGGGCCCCCAAGGACACTTCAACGGCGGGAGAGGGGATATTCACCTCCTGAATTTTTTGGTAGGTTTTAGGTTTGGGGGCCCAAGAAATAGTTCCTCCCTTCAGTTTCCCGCCGCCGGCCCGCCGGGAACCGGCGGCGGGATATTCAGTTGTTTCAAGATAAAAGGTTGCCTTGGCTACTCTGGTTGGAGTTGGTCCTCTTTATTTCAGCTAAGCGCGTCAGCAGCGCATTTAGCTGCTGTTTTGTCCAGCCGGCCAGATTATCGGTGCCGGCCACGCTGTAGACTTGCTCTTGGGTGAAGCCAAGATTGACTGCGCTTTGCCAAAAGCTCTTGAGATTACCCATCTCGCGGGCTGATGGCTTCGTGGCTGGTTCTTCCGGGACGGGCTCTGGCTGGTTCTGTGGGGTGTCTACTTCGGGCAGAACTTCAGCAGGCTCTCTCTCTGTTTGATTTGTCTGCGCAGCCCCGTTGGCATCGGCTAGCTCTGGATTATCGTGTGATTCTTCGATGGCGAACAAATCCCACGGTGCTTCGCTGTCGTCAGGCTTATCTAGTGCGAAAGGAGTAGGCTTGGGCATAACAGCCTTTAGCAACTGTCTCAGACTCACCTTAGCAGTCAGGTGCATAACCCAGACTGTCTTTTTGATCCCGTCAGGTTGGACTTGCTTTTCCCTCAGGCTTAGTTGCAGTGGGATCATGTGAACACGCCCGACGGCTGACTCGATCATGTCGAGGCACGAGTTGAGGTTCACAATGCTGTGATAACTGCTCGTGTCTATCTGATATACCCCAAGCCCAGGCGCGTCCGGGAGCATGAACTGCAGATGGGCAACCTTCCGGCACTTCTTGGCGTTATATAACTCGCACTCATCGGGGCAACATGCAATCTCGTCTATTTCCCCGGTGTCGCGATTCACCCGGTATGCCACCTCGCCATCACCTTTGCAAAGTAGCCCGCTGACACCGTAGGCTTTGAGATATTGTGGGAATATGAGCTCTCGGTCCGGAACAGGAAAGACAATTTCCAGATCCCGCGGTTGTTCCCCGTAAATCGGCTTAAGCTCGTCGGGTATCACGAAGTAATCAACTGCTTTGGGATATGTGGTCCCTTTCGAGGTGCTCACCTTCACGCCCAAGTGAATCTTGCCCAGCCGGGGCAACCGGCGGATTTCGGAGAGTCCCTTAATTGGCATGTGCAGCCCTCCTCTCCAGCAAACGCTGTACCTCCGTGACCTTGGTCGCTATGCTGATCATGGCGTCTCGACAGGCTTCAAACGTAGCACCGATCATCTCGGCGACTGCGCCGGGTGAGGCGTAGCCAGTATGGGCTTTCATTTCCTCGGCAGCCCTGTAAACCTTAAGCTCGAACCCTGTAAGTTCTCCCGAAATTGCCAAGTTGTCCGCGATTGCCTGAGTCTTTGCAATGTCGGCAGCGTTGCTGTTGCTACCATTGGCACATAGCCTGTTGAAATGGTCCAGATCGGCGATGATCTTGTCTACCTCTGTGTCTGATAGATAGATCGTGCTTGTCATATCGTTTCACTCTCCTTCAACTTGCATTGGCTCCGCACTCCGCCAGTTCGGCCATCGCCTTAGCGGCACATACAGGCCCCATGCGCCTGTCCACTGATGAAGGCCTTGTCAGCCTTCGCCCGCACCTGATGCACTTGCCAGTCGGCCGCCGATCTGCTAGACTATTACCAGTGGTTGACTCGCTTGACTGCTCTGCCCCGAGCAGTTTTTCTTTTTCCGTCATTTCTCAGTACCTCCCGCTAAGCTTTCCAAGCATCTTTCGATCTCCTCGCGAACGCATGCTTCTATCGCTGCGCCCATCCAGCCAAGGTCGTCCTAGTGAACATTACAGCGCACCAGACCCCGCTCCACTCCGCGCTGGATGGCATCCAGCAGTTCTTCGAGTAGTTCCCGCCAGCTCATGCGGCATCGCCTCCTTCTGCTTTTGCCTGCACTGCCAGCTTAAGTGCCACTCTATTCAGCTCCCGCTGTATCCTGTCCGTGTCCCTGACGATCGTCCACCCGCGCATTGCGCACTTCCTGAGCACACGCCCGTAGCTTGCTTTGTAATCCCGCGCCTTGAACCATCCTGATTTGATGCACATCATGTTGCTTTAGCCTCCTTCCGAAGCGGTTGCGGCCGGTAGCAGCTCTCCTCGACAATCAGCCGTCTTAAACTTTCCGGTGTTGCTTTCCATCCGCGCCGAGCGAATGCTTCACGCAAGTCCCTGTCAGAAGGGTAAGGACATTTGCTACTGAAACAAGTACGACATCCTTTCACGCCACTTCAGCCTCGTTCTTTACATATCCGCGACTAACAAGCTTCTTCATGTGCCGATCGTGGACTTCTCTCATAGAGATCCCGTAGGCTCTGCACCAACTAGCCACCGCGGCTGCCGCCAAAGGCACTAGGTCCAGCACCTGGTCGCAGGCGCGCTCGACGAGTTCGCGCTGAACTTTGCCGTGCGGCTTAACTGCCATGGCACGCACTGCCTCGATCGCTTCTTGAGCCTCCTGAAGAACTTGGAGAACTTCTTCAGCAGGGTGCTGATCCGTATCGAGGAGACACACCGAAAGCCAATTTGTGGGGCATTCAGAACACTTCGCAAAGCATACCTCCGGGGCCCTGAGCGCTACCGCTGCCATGTTCGCCACATCGTGCGGAACCTGCTTGAGCCCCAACTCGTACATCCTCAGCGTGCTTTCGCTGACCCCAATTCGCCTAGCCAGCGTCGCCTGCGTCAGGTTTGCTTCCTCGCGCTTTTGCCTGATTACCGCACCGACTTGCATGTTTTCACCCCACTTTCTCATTTGAGGTCTCGGGTTTTTCTGTTATCCTGAACTCGCCGCAGGTTTGAAGCCAGAGAATCAAGGCGTCCCGGGGAATAATCAACCGATGAGCCGTAAGCCGTATGTGCGGTATCTTCTGCTGGTGGCATAACTCGTACACGGTTGACCTGGAACATCCAAGGATCTTAGCAACGTCCGGGGCCCGCAGGACCGCCGGAAGCGCTTGAACTTGAAGGGGATGATCGTCCATGCTTAAGCCTCCTTCCAGCCCCGCCCACACCACCCCGCCGTGGCGGGGCCAGGATTTTCCTCCTCCTTGTCGAATCCTCCGTTGGGGTGGAGGCGATTCAGCAGGGAGGTGTTCCTATGAAGTGTCCATATTGCAACCTTGAGATGGTCCGTGTGAATCTGAGTGATCTCCCGAACTGGCCATATCTATTGCCCTCTTCCGGCAAGGACGCCGCTACTGGTAAGCCTCACAAGTGTGGCGTGCCGCTGGGAACTCCTAATTTGCTCGTTGATGCCTACGAATGTCCGTCGTGTCATCTGGTCCAGCTTAAGCGCTATCAGGAATCCTGAACGAACCAATTCTCGGGAATCTGAAGCTCTTCGAGCCTTTTACGGAGTTGCGGGCAGTCCTGCTTGAGCGCATCAAGCAGGCGCGCAACCACGTCAGCTAGGTGGCTAACCACATCGCCTGTAAGTAGTTCTGCTCGAAGTTCACGGTTCACCGCCTCCACCTCCTTTCACGAGGTTGCTTGGTCGAGAAGATCAGCCGTCTGTGCCAGTAGCTTTTGCTCGCAGAATGCGAGCTTCGTAGCCAAAATAAATAGCCTCCACATTTACACCAAAGAAGGCCGCAATGCGCTTCGCGGTATTAAGTGGGGGTGTCCTCAAGCCCAGCTCGTACATTGCTATGGTACTCGGCTTCAGGTTAAGCAGCTTGGCTAGTTTGCGCTGTGATAAGCCTAGTTGGTTTCGAAGATCACTTAGTGTCTTGCGTTCAAGCATCTGTGGTCACTCGCAATCTGTGAGCATCCTTTCGCTTCAGATTATACTCACGATGTGCGAGCAATGTCAACATACGAAACGAGATATTTTCACTTTTTGTGTGCATGGGTCGCTGTGCTCACAATTGGTGATACTATGAAAGAGCGATCGGAGCGGGTGAGCTTCGTGAAATTTGCGAGCCGGTTAAAAGAATTACGTGAAGCAAAGGGATTCAGCCAAAGGGAACTCGCGAAACTACTTGTAATAGCCCCCAGCACTCTAGCTATGTACGAGCTGGGGCAGCGCGAGCCGGATTTCGAGATTGCAACCAAAATTGCTGATTTCTTCGACGTCTCGGTGGATTACCTCCTCGGCCGCACCGATGACCCGCGGCCATTGCGCAAGCAAATCGAAGATGCCGTCGAAGGCGATCCCGAGCTCAAGGAGTTCTGGGAGGCTTTCTTATCAAAGCGTGAGTTGAGGTTAGCTTTCCGCACGATCAAGGACCTGGACCCTGTTTCTCTCAGGAAAGTCATCCGCGTTATCAAGGCAATCGAGGAAGAAGAAGGCTCATACCAGCCCGACGAGAAATGACGCACTCAGTATCAGTAGAGGAAATGCCCCAATGGATACTTCAGAAGCATTTGCGTTTATGATGCTGGACAAGCCCGAATGTCCAGAAGAGATCGAAACCGCTTACAACATGTATGTCCGTGCTGCAGATCTGGGTACGGTCTACGGCATTACCTACATCTGCAGCAAAGGGCACTGCCATGTAGTCGTGAATCCCGGCCGGTCCGAGGAGCAGCAGGAAATCAGCTACTTTCATGAAGCGTATCACTGCCTGGGTGATTATCCAAGTTCTGCAGTAGAATGGGCAGCGGAGGATCACGCTTGGACCATACGACAACTTATGTGCAGGCGAAGGGAATAAAGGAGCGCCTTGTCAGAATAAACCGAATTATGAGCTGTCCAAGAGAGCCAAGTAGCGGGAAGTCGGCATATCTCAGGTATTGCTCGCTTGCAGCACTAGCACGGTGAAACGATAATAGGAATGACAAGTGGCGCAAGGGAGGGAGATGCTGGTGCCCGAGGCATGTCTTGTCTTACACCTCGATTCTGAAGAGCAAGCTGTTCGGGTGACCACATTGGCGCACGCCTTCAGGCGATTTGTGCATCTACTAAATACACTCCGCGATCTGGTACCGCAACAAAAGCTAGACTGGCTAGTAAAGGACTTGGGGAAGGGTAGTGTCCACCTGGCAGTCAGTCCAATTGCAGAAACAGTCGTAGGAGAACGTATTTGCTACATCGCAGAGGACGGACTAGCGGCGCTCGAAAATGGTAATTTGAATGCTTGTCTCCCTGAGGATACCATCAGGGCCGCCAAGGCATTGGCAGAATTAGCTTACAAAACTAAAACACGTATGGTAGTCAGCGGCCCTCGTCGACGCGTACAACTAACACTGCAAACTGCAAAGACAGCAGACCAGATCCTTCACGCTTTCTGGGAAGATCTTGGTTCGGTAGAAGGTAGGCTTGAGATGGTTACCGTCCATGAAAAGAACCAATTCAACGTTTATGATGAGTTGACAGGCCATTGTATTTGCTGCTATTTCAAACCTGAATTACTTGAAAAGGTAAAGGCCGGTCTGAAGAAAAGGGTCAGCGTGAGCGGCCTGATCAGGTACGCTGCAACTGGCCGACTTGCTCAGGTAGTTGCAGAAAGCATCGACGTGCTTTCTGATGACTCGAAATTGCCTTCCATCGAAGAAATGATTGGAGTCGCCCCAAACATCACAAATGGTTTGCCACTTGAGGATTACCTTAGGAGGCTGAAAGATGAGTGGTGAACCACCGCTGATTTACCTTGACACTAGTGTCTTCCTAGCCTATTTCAAAGGTGAAAATGGGCGAGTAGAAGATTGCCAAGCCGTTCTAAGAGAAGCAGAAGCGGGCCAAATCAGAGCTCTCTCTTCAGTATTGACCTTGGCCGAAGCATGCCGCGGCAACAGCATGATCGATGAACAATTGCAGAGAATCGATGCATTTTTTGAGCATTCCTGGCTTCGGGTTGTAGTATTGGATCGTAGAATCGCAATTAAGGCTCGAAAGCTGGCTAGAGAGTACAAACTTAAGCCACCAGACGCCATCCATCTCGCAACAGCAATAGTTTATGGGGCGCAGTGCTTTTATACATATGACAAGGACGATTTGCTTCGATTCGATCAGATTGAAGGCGTTCGCATCATGGAGCCAACTCCGTTGAATGCACAATTGGTGCTGAAATAAGCCATCCGACTACTGTGATCGGTTTAGGGTTAGGCCATACGGACTATTACAATCGGGTTCCAAGAGCTCGTATTGGCTGACTGGTGGCTTGTCCCTGAGGTTGTAAAGCGGCAGTAAAAAGGTGACACCGTTGAAAGGCCACATCCGTAAACGTAGCGAAAAGTCATATTCCGTCGTGATCTACCTCGGCCGCGATGAGTTGACGGGGAAGCAGAAGTATAAATGGTATACCGTCCACGGTAACAAGCGCGAGGCTGAACGATTCCTGGCCAAGAAGATCACGGAGCTTGAAGCTGGGCTGCCGGCCGACCCCGGCAAGCTTACCATGGCAGAGTATCTGAGAATATGGCTGGAAAAGTACGCTAAGCCCAAGGTGGGCCCTCGGACTCTGGAGAGTTACACGCAAATCATCGAACAACATCTTATCCCTGCCTTGGGGAGAATCCCAATAGCCAGGCTCTCCCCGACCCACCTCCAAGAGTATTACCTCCGGGCCCTTCAGTCCGGGAGAAAGGACGGCAAGCCGGGAGGGCTTTCCGCGAGATCGGTACTGTACCACCATCGCATTCTGCATAAGGCCCTCAGGACGGCCGTCAAGTGGAGGATAGTCCCGTACAACGCGGCCGAAGCTGCCGATCCTCCAAGTATGGAGCAGAAAGAAATGAGAAGCTTGACTTCCGAACAAGCAGTGCTGCTCTTGCGTGCCCTGGAAGGAGATAGGCTATATGCGCTCTTCCTCTTGGCTCTCGCCACCGGTATGAGGCAGTCCGAATTGTTGGGATTAAGGTGGGAGGATGTCAATTTCGACAACTTAACCATATCGGTGCGTCAAACTTTACAGAAGCGGAAAGGCCAACTGCTGGTACAGGGTACGAAGACATCGAAAAGCCGCCGGCAGGTTGCAATCTCACAGGGAATAGCCGAGGTCTTGCTCAAGCACAAGGCGCAGCAGAACCGGGAACGCCCCTTTTATCGGGAAGACAATGGATTCGTGTTCTGCACCGCAAATGGCACGCCGATAAGCGCCAGGAATCTTACCCGCAAATTCAAGGCTGTGCTCAAAGCTGCAGGTCTCCCGGATATCCGCTTTTACGACCTCCGCCATACCCACGCGAGCTTGCTGCTGCAGGCGGGCGTAAACCCAAAGGTTGTGTCCGAACGCCTCGGGCACTCCCAGATAAACTTAACTCTCGACACTTATTCCCATGTCCTGCCGGGCCTACAAGAGCAGGCTGCGACCTCACTAGACCATATTCTCTTCCCCGACGAAAACGGTTCGGGGCGAGTACATTAGCAAAACATTAGCAACTCAGCTATGCTCGGGTATAAATGTTAGATGCATAAAGTCGTTTAGCAGGCAAAACAATGGAGCTGGCGGTCGGGCTCGAACCGACAACCTGCTGATTACAAATCAGCTGCTCTGCCGTTGAGCTACGCCAGCTCAGATGTCAAAGCGTTCCACGCAAAAACATGTTACCACGGTTCGCTTCTACATTCAACAGCACCGTGGTAACACCTCTGTTCTATAAATGCCTATCTCAGGAATGAGCACGCTGTACGTAAACCCTACGAAGTTTGCATCGAAGTGCGCGCGTGGTTTCCTTCTTACGCTGCTCTAGATATTTTTCCAGCTTACGCTTGACTCGCTGTAAAGCGTTATCAATCGACTTCACGTGCCTATCCAATTCGGCTGCTATTTGCTGGTACGACTTGCCGTCCAGATACGCAGTTAGGACCTGCCATTCTAAATCACTCAGTATTTCCCCCATTTTTTCTTCGATATCCCCGAAGTCTTCGTCATTTATGACCAATTCCTCCGGATCCGTCACTTTGGTACCAGATATAACATCTAAGAGAGTACGATCCGAATCCTCGTCGTAGATGGGCTTGTTGAGAGATATGTAAGAGTTCAGAGGAATGTGTTTTTGCCTGGTAGCAGTCTTAATCGCTGTAATTATCTGCCTTGTGATGCATAACTCCGCAAACGCCCTGAAAGACGAAAGCTTATCATCCCTGAAGTCTCTAATCGCCTTGTAGAGGCCTATCATGCCTTCCTGAACAATATCTTCCCTGTCCGCACCGATCAAAAAGTACGACTTAGCCTTAGCTCTTACGAAATTCCTGTACTTGTTCATGAGATGTTCCAGTGCTACTGGATCTCCGTCTCTCGCGGCTTGGACTATCTGCTCATCGCCCATTTCTCCATACTCGCGGTCGACTTCCTGCGGGGGAGATATTTTCACGAGGCTTTCCCTCCCGTGGGCCTGGCGTGAAGGAACTACAACCAGAATTATAATATTATGCTGTGCTTGTATCAAGTACAAGCTTCTGCGCTGCAACGTTGGCGAAGCACTTCGTACATCGCCACCGCTGCAGCTACTGATGCGTTTAACGAATTCACGTGACCAAACATCGGGATCTTGATCAGCTGATCGCATTTTTCTCCTACGATGCGAGAAAGGCCCTTGCTTTCACCTCCGATTACCAGCACGAGCGGTACTCTAAAATCAGCTTCCCAAATAGACAAGCGGGCACTTGCGTCGAGGCCCATCACCCAAAACCCAGCTTCCTTCAGCTCGAGCAAGGCTTGCTTGAGGTTCACCACCTCTACTGCCCGCACATGCTCGGCACCTCCTGCTGAAGCTTTCACTACGGTGGCCGTGATACCTACACAGCGCCGTGATGGAAGCAGTACGAAGTCTACGCCAACGGCATCGGCGGTTCGCATGATCGCTCCGAGATTACGAGGATCTTGCAAGGAGTCAACCGCTACCCCAAATGCCTGATACCCCTGCGGTCGTCCCTTGACCCACTCGAGAAGCTCCGTCAAACTAATGGGCTTGCTTTCCTCCACGATGGCCACGATCCCCTGGTGTGCGCTCGCCTTTACATGAACGTTTTCTCTGCGCGAGACTTCACGAACCATATCGTCGAGACTTTCGCGGCCTACCTTCCTCACCCTGGTGCCGGCGGCCGACGCTGCCCTGACCATCTCTGCAATCACGCCATGGCCGTCGGCAGCTTCTCTCAACACGATGACTTCTGTGACCCGCTTCCCAGCCGAAATAGCTTCCCGTACTGCGTTCCTGCCCCAGATAATCCTTTCGCCCATCTCAGAGAGATCCCAGCCCCGCGCGGCCGGTTCTCCGTAGTCGTTCGATACGTCCGCAACTCATCTTACCTTCGTGACAGACTCCTTCACTGATGCAGGATGGACCGGCTTTCTCGAATATCGTAGGAGCCACTTTTCTCACGAGTAGGAGCATCTTGTTAGCTACCGCACGTATCTCCCATTGCGCACGGGTGCAACACCTGAGGCGGAAAAAGTTGAGGAGGCTCCTCGCATTGAACGTCGCGACCAGCTGCGTCTCGCAGGCGTTCGGTAGCACGTACCTAGCATCTTCGCGAGGTATACCGGCCTCAACCAATCGCGAGTATGTCTGCTCTATTGCAGCCATCTCTGCCGCAAACAGTCGGCGGGCTTCCTCATTATTGCGAATCGAAGGCGGGAGCACATACTGGAAGCCGCGCTCCGCCACGTACCGCTGCGACTTCTGAGAATAAGACGCGATCCTGTGCCTTACCAGCTGATGGCTCATCGCCCTGCTGACTCCTGAAATGCCGAAGGTGAAGCTGGCATGTTCGAATGGAGAAAGGTGCCCCATGCGGTAAAGCATGCGTATCAACCTTGAAGCTTCCTCCTGTGACATGCCCGCCGCGAGCTGAGATATGTCCGAGCTGGAGTAGCAAAGCCGCGCAGCCATCGCCACGGTGGTCTCGGGGTTAGGCGTGTATTCGAGTAGCTCCACTTGCACGTACGTCACCGCCATCCGGGTTGATTCTCTTCCACTTGGTACCTGTGGGACCATCTTCCACCAGGATCCCCAATTTACCAAGCCTCGCTCTGACTGCGTCGGACGTAGCCCAGTCCTTTTCCTGTCGAGCCTTCTGGCGCAACTCGAGAGTGAGGTTAACCAACTCCCCCACGAGGGCGCTGTCCCCCGCGCCGCCTTGAGCTTTCCGTGGGTCATCCGCTATACCGAGCACGGATACCATCCGCGCTAACCCATCGAGGTAATTGGCGGCACTCGCGGGATGAGATGCCAGCCATTCCTGGTGGGCGTTTAACTCTCGAACAAGGTCGAATACAGCCGCTATAGCCCCGGGCGTATTGAAATCGTCCTGCATGGACTCGTGGAAAGTGAGCTGCGCCTTCTCATAAGCATCCTCGAGAGGCTCGAGAACGCTTCCTCCGGGCTCTGGTTTAGAATCGCGGCAGAAGGCTCCGAGGTTGTCGAGAGCTGTCTGCAGCCTTTCGCATCCTCTGATGGCTGCCTCCATGCCTTCCTCCGAGAAATTCAGCGGTGTGCGATAATGCGCCGAAAGGAGAAACAGCCTTATCGCGCGCGCCGGGAACTTGTTCAGCATTTCCCGTATCGTGATCACGTTACCCAGGGACTTTGACATTTTCTCTCCACGGATGTTCACCAGTTCGTTATGCACCCAATACCTGACCATGGGCTTGACGCCGCTGAAAGCTTCAGACTGGGCGATCTCATTCTCGTGATGAGGAAATATCAGTTCGGTGCCGCCCCCATGCATGTCGAAACTGAGGCCGAGGTACTTGGCAGACATTGCAGAGCATTCGATGTGCCAGCCGGGCCTACCATTCCCCCACGGGCTCGGCCAGCTGGGTTCGCCCGGCTTGGCAGCTTTCCACAGCGCAAAGTCCATCGGGTGCTCCTTCATCTCGTTGATTTCGACGCGAGCCCCAGGCTTCATCTCTTCCAGCGTCCTGTGAGAGAGCTTGCCGTACTCCTCGAAACTCTTCACCGAGAAATAGACATCTCCACCTACCTCATAGGCGTGGCCTTTGGCTATGAGCGTCTCTATCATCGTGATGATTTCCCCAACGTGCTCGCTGGCCTTCGGATACAGCTGCATGGGCTTTACTCCCAGCTCCGAGATTTCATTCAAATATTGTCTGGCATACTTATCTGCCAGCTCGAGGGGAGGCAACCCCTCTGAAGCGGAAGCAGCAATTATCTTGTCGTCGATGTCGGTGAAGTTCTGGATCGCTCGCACCGTATAACCCACATACTCGAGATAACGCCGGACAACGTCCCAGAACACCGCCGGCCTAGCATGACCAATGTGGCTGGGCGCGTACGGGGTAATTCCGCAGACATATATTTTGACTAAGCCGCGCTCTCCCGGAGTGAACTCTTCTTTTCGCCCGGTAAGGGTGTTAAATACTCTCAACGTCCCATCCCTTCTCCCCTTGGCTGAACCGTATGCCGGCCACGCACCAGCAGCACATGCCCTCTCCTCTGCCAACGAAACCCATCCCTTCCGAGGTGGTGGCCTTCACGCTTATCTGGTCAGGGCTTACCCCAACTGCAGATGCCAGACGCTTCTGCATCTCATCGTAATGAGGGGCCAGAGCAGGCTCCTCGGCCAGAATGGTCATGTCGGCATAATCAAGAGAGTAACCTTTTTGTGCCAGCTTGGAAGCCACCTGGCTCACCAATTCCAGGCTGTAAGCATCCTTGTAGGCTGGATCGTCGTTGGGAAATAGCTGGCCTATATCCTTCATGCCAGCAGCACCAAGCATGGCATCCATGAGAGCATGGCAAACTACGTCGCCGTCCGAGTGGCCTATGAGGCCCTTGCCAGCCGGTATCTCCACCCCACCGAGTACCAGCTTTCTGCCTTCCCCAAGCCTGTGGACGTCAAACCCGAGGCCTACTCTTACCTGAGTTTCGCACCTCGGCATTCTGTTGAGTTCCTTCCGCAACCTGAATTCGAGGTAATCTAGATCCTCTGGCGTGGTGATTTTTATGTTATCCTCTTCACCACTGATTACCTTCACGCTTGCTCCCATCTTCTCCACCATGGAGGCATCATCGCTACTCGTCCAACCTCTCTCCTCAGCCATCTCAAAGGCCTTCTTGATCAACGAAGCCCTGAAAACCTGCGGCGTCTGTATCGAGCGCAAAGACTCCCTGCGGGGGGTCGTAAAGACGAAATCGTTCTGGGTAACAAATTTCACGGTATCCTTCAAAGGAAGTCCGGGCACTACCGCACCGCTTTTCTCCGCTTCCATGATCAGCCTTTCTATCAGCTCTGGTGAAACAAGCGGCCTTGCGGCATCATGAATCGCGATGAACTCCGCCTCCGGCTTTACAGCACGGACTCCGTTTCTTGATGAAGCGTGTCGAGTGTCTCCTCCGACAACCACCTTTTTCAATTTGGATAAACCCATTCTGTTGACGGTGAATTGCACCTGGTAGATGTCCTCTGGTTGGCATACGAGTATTATTTCGTCGATGGCTGCGCACTGGTCAAAGGAATGCAAAGAATACGCGATTAGCGGCTTCCCACCGAGGTACAGGAACTGCTTCCTTGCGCCCATCCTCTTGCCGACACCTGCAGCGAGGATCACGCCGGATGCTTTAGGTTTGTTCAAGGTGCCACCTTCTCCATTGCCTTTGGCTTCGCGAAGATCATCCTGCCTGCTGCGGTCTGCAACACGCTGGTGACCATAACCAAAATGGTCTCTCCGATATACCTTTTTCCGCCGTCCACTACTATCATCGTACCATCATCCAAATAGCCAATACCCTGTCCTGCTTCTTTTCCGTCTTTGATCACATGTACTGCCATCTCTTCGCCGGGCAGCACAACCGGTTTCAAAGCGTTGGCCAGTTCATTGATAT
Source organism: Bacillota bacterium (assembly GCA_012840015.1). GTDB lineage: Bacteria > Bacillota > Sulfobacillia > DUMF01 > DUMF01 > DUMF01. The sequence goes on along the minus strand of DUMF01000017.1, from coordinate 40,155 downwards.
TTAGTACCTTCATGCCCTGCAATTCGGCAACTTTGTTGAGGTTGAAGTCGTTAGTCACTATTACTCCGTTGAGTCCCTTGGCGAGCTTGACGAGCTTAGAATCAACTTCTTCCGCACCCGGCACGTCCTTCTCGTATATGTGCACGGAGGTGTTGAGTTCTTTCTGCATACGGTTCAGCACTTCAAGGCCACGTCGTCCTCTATTACGTTTGAGAGTATCAGACGAATCAGCTATATGGCGCAGCTCCTCAAGCACGAACCCCGGAACTATCAGGGGGCCTTCCATGAACCCCGTTACGCATATATCCGCGATGCGTCCGTCTATAATTACGCTGGTATCCAGGATTTTCGGTTTTGATAACTGACTTTTGGACGGCTGTTTCTCTCGCGGTCCCAGTTTGGGCAAGAAATTGAACATGGCCAGGATCTCGTCGCGCTTTTTCTGGCCTACCGTCGCTCCAAGGTATCCGAAAAACAACGTGGTCAGTGCTGGAATATAGGTCCCCACCAACGGCATTCGCGCCATGGGCTGGCCGATAAGATTACCTATTATGAGGCCGAAGATGAGCCCGATAGTCCCAGCGACGATCTCTTGTACAGAGGCCCTCTGAAGGCGTGCCTCCAGCCAGTGTATCCCTGAGGATATAGTAGAAACACACTTGGGGCTCAACCAATAAGCCACGGCAGCCAAGAGAAGCCCGGCAGCCAGAAGCCACAACCCCTGCTGCCATAGCAGAAGAGTTCTACCTAGCAAACGAGTCGCAGGTGCAATCGAGTAGAAGCCGGCCAGGCACCCTAGAATGAAGCCGATGGCAGTGAATACTTTTTGTAGTTTCTTGTTCAAATGAATATCACCTCCATTTCTACTATTGTTCTCCAGCCTTGTCCTGAGGATACCCGCCTAATCTATATTCTAACAGTTAATGAAGCGATCGCAACGTAAAGGGGCCCAACTCGGCGGGCCCCTTAGGTGCTATCCGTTTCGTCTCAGTATCCGCTCCGGCGCTAATGTCGTGTGCCCCTTACTCACGGTTTCCACTCACAAATCTCAACTACATCCCCCTGGGCCAGCCCAGCCGCATTGGCCTCATCCGTGTCCACGTGCATCTCCCATTTGAAATCAGGTCGAACCCTGACAAGTACGTCTCCCATGATCATTTTCCTGTTCCCCTTGAGTACCTTGACAGCGACGATATCCTTGTCTTTCAGCCCTACTCGTGCGGCATCTTCTGGCGTAGCATGTATGTGCCTCTTGGCCAGGATCACTCCCTCTTTGAGATCCAGCTTGCCTTTCGGCCCGATTACAGTAAGTCCAGGACTGCCGGCAACATCGCCGGAGTCTCTAACCGGCGGGTCCACGCCGAGCTTTCTCGCGTCGGTAGCAGAAAGCTCGATCTGGGTTTTGCTCCTGACGGGACCTAAAATCCGCACGTTATCGAACTTACCCTTGGGTCCTACAAACGCCACACACTCGTTAGCTGCATACTGACCAGGCTGACTTAAATCGTTTCGCTTCGTCAGCTTGTACCCGGGGCCAAATAAGGTCTCGAGGTCTTCCTGCGTAACGTGGATGTGCCTAGCTGATACTCCTACCGGGATAGTTTCTCCTTCCTTCATCTGGCCGACCTCCATTTAACTTTTATTTCTCGTTTATCAAAGCCAGCGTGTCCCTGGCTATAACCAGCTCTTCGTTCGTCGGAACGACCCAGGCCTGAACTTTCGAACCCGGTTTGGTAATGAGCTTTTCCTTTTCCGGGCTTCGATTTAGCGCTTCATCCAGTTCCAAGCCCAAATACGTCAATCCTTTGAGAACCCATTCTCTTACTTTGGCTGAATTCTCACCGATGCCACCCGTAAAAACGATGGCATCTATTCCATTCATCGCGGCAGCGTAAGACCCGATGTATTTGATGATTCTGTAGGTAAATACCTCAAAAGCCCGTGTGGCACCCTCGTGCCCGTTCTCCATTCCAGCTTCGATATCTCTCATGTCGTTAGAAAGCCCCGACAGCCCCAGCAATCCACTTTTCTTGTTCAACAAGTTGTCGATATCGGAAAACGAATAACCGTACTCGCTTCCAAGCGCCACCAAGATCGCAGGATCCAGATCTCCGCTACGAGTACCCATCACGAGCCCTTCGAGAGGAGTGAACCCCATACTGGTGTCAATCGACTTTCCCCCCGAAACAGCGGCTATGCTTGCGCCATTACCAAGGTGGCAAGTCACTATTTTAAGCGTTTTGATGTCCCGACCCATGAGCTCGGCCACCCGTTGCGACACGTAACGGTGGGACGTCCCGTGAAAACCGTAGCGACGTATTCCGTTTTCCTCATAGAATTTGTAGGGAATCGCATACAAATACGCCTTTCGCGGCATTGTCTGATGGAAAGCGGTGTCGAATACACCCACTTGCGTCACTTCAGGCAACAGCTCGTCAATTGCCTGAATACCCAAGAGGTTGGCAGGGTTGTGAAGTGGCGCGTACTTGCAGCATTCCTCGAGCGTCTTTCGTACATCAGGCGATAACTTTACCGAACAAGCGAATTTCTCCCCTCCGTGTACCACCCTGTGACCAACGCCATCTATCTCCTTTACGCTCTTCAGCACTCCCCACTGCGGGTCGGTGAGCAACTCCAATAGCTTGGCGATGGCCACTTTGTGGTCGGGTACGTCCATGTTGAACTGGAGCTTCTGATTACCCTTTTCGTGCCGGAACGAAGCATCCTTGGACCCGACTCTCTCCACGAGACCTTTGGCCATAACCCTTTCCGTAACCATGTCCAGCAGTTGATACTTTACCGATGAGCTGCCGCAATTGAGAACTAGGATCTTCAACTCCGACTCCTCCTCCCCTATGTAATGGCATGACCAGCTATTTCTCGGCCTCTTTTTCCTTCTTCGCTTCTTCTATAATAGTTTCCGCTACATTGGCAGGAACTTCCTCATAGTGATCGAACTTCATGGTGTAGAGGCCTCTACCTTGAGTTATAGACCTCAAGTCAATAGCGTACCGGCGCATCTCTGCAAGCGGCACGAGCGCCTTGATGACCTGGTTAGCGCCCCTGGCTTCCATTCCAAGGATGCGCCCTCGCTTCTTGTTCAAATCCCCCATCACATCGCCCATGAACACCTCGGGGACGATCACTTCTACGTTCATAATCGGTTCGAGTAAAACGGGCTTCGCTTCCAGGCAACCTTTCTTGAAAGCCATGCTAGAAGCGATCTTGAAAGCCATTTCCGAAGAGTCAACCGGGTGGTAGGAACCGTCGTACAGGATGACGCGGATGTTCGTAACCGGGTACCCCGCCAGTACGCCTTCCTGCATGGCCTCACGGACACCCTTCTCCACAGCCGGAATATACTGCCTTGGCACGGCGCCACCGAAGATCTTGTCGACGAACTCGAAATCGCTTTCAGGAAGAGGTTGAAGCTCGAGGAAAACGTGACCGTACTGTCCGCGGCCTCCGGTCTGTTTCTTGTGCTTGCCCTCCACCTTCGAAGTACCTCTTATGGTCTCCTTGTATGGCACCTTAGGAGTGTCCAGCGTCACCTCCACCCCGAATTTTCTCTTGAGCTTATCTGTAGTTACCTCCAGATGGAGTTCGCCCATGCCAGACAGAATGGTCTGCATCGTTTGTACGTTGCGCTCCACCTTAATCGTTGGGTCCTCTTCAGTGAGCCTAGTCAGGCCGCTGGAAATCTTGTCTTCGTCGCCCTTGCTCTTTGGCTGAACAGCAACGGAATAAATCGGCTCGGGAAACTCTATGGGTGGATAAATGATTGGGTTCGCAGGATCGCACAGAGTATCTCCTGTGGTGGTGACGGAAAGCTTGGCCACCGCACCCAAATCGCCCGCTACGATCTCGCTCACGGGTTCCTGCTGCTTCCCCTTAACCAGATAGAGCTGTCCGACTCGTTCTTCCTTCTGTTTGGACGGGTTGAATACTCTTGAATCTGACGAAAACTTGCCGGAGCACACTTTGAATAGATTCAGCCTTCCTACGTACGGGTCTGCCATGGTCTTGAATACGAAAGCGGAGAAAGGCTGGTCTTCAGCGCAGCGGCGGGTGATTTCCTCACCAGTGGGCGTTTTACCCACAACACCCTTCATATCGGCAGGCGATGGGAGCAGCCTCGTGATCAGCCCCATGAGAGTCTTAACTCCCAGGCTCTTAAGCCCGGAGGAACAGGTTACAGGGAAAACCTTGCCTGCAGCTACTCCCTTCCTCAGGCCCATCCATATTTCATCGGGAGTAAGCTCGTTCCCGTCCAGATACTTCGTCAGCAGGTCGTCGTCAGATTCCGCTGCAGCTTCGATTAGCTGTGTACGGTACTCCTCCACGGCCTTCTTTACTTCGCCCGGGACATCACCTTCCGGCGATGTTCCCGTGATGATATCCACCACACCCTTGAAAGAAGCCTCTTGACCGATAGGAAGGGCGACTGGCAGTACAGACTTCCCGAAGCTGGCACGGCATGATTCGAGTGCCTTTTCGAAATTCGCGTTTTCACGATCCATCTTGTTGATCACTATCAGGCGGGGCAAATTGGCCTTACTGGCATATTCCCAGACGATTTCCGTACCTACCTCAACGCCGGCCACCGCATCCACAAGTACAAGCACTCCGTCCACGACGGTAAGCGCTGCCTTTACCTCCCCGACGAAATCGAAGTACCCGGGGGTGTCCACGATGTTTATCTTATGGCCTTCCCATTCGGCGGGCGCCAGCGATGTATTGATCGACACTTTTCTTTTGACCTCTTCAGGGTCGAAGTCCATTGTAGTGTTGCCTTCATCGGTCTTACCTAGCCTGTCTATGGTACCCGCCGCAAAAAGCATGGCTTCCGCCAGGGAAGTCTTCCCGGCACCGCCATGGGATACCAGGCCAACATTTCTCAGCATGGATGTGGCGTATTGTTTCATCAGCTTTCCCCCTCAGACTGATTTAGGTCATCCCACACTATGTTCCCGCCCAAGACCGTCATAGTGACCCTTGTCCGTTTTATCTCTTCTGGATCCTCCTTGAATATATCGCGAGAAAGCACAACAAAATCCGCGAGGAACCCCGGTTTCAACATACCTCTGCAGTTCTCTTCGCCCGATGCGTGGGCTGCTCCTGCCGTATAAGCATACACAGCATCGTACACGCTGATTCTCTCAGCCGGGTACCAGGGCTCGCTCTCGGGTTCTGTCTCGCGCTTCCTCACGGCAGCAGCATACACGCCCTTGAGAGGATCGATCGTCTCCACAGGCCCATCCGATCCAAAGCAAAGCTTCGCCCCCGATTGAAGCAGAGACCTGAAGCAGTAAGCGTTCGCGCTCCGGCTGCCCCAATGTCGCTCCGCGATATACCTATCCGAAGTGGCATGTACTGGCTGCATCGATGCGGTTATGCCCAACCTCGCAAACCTTGGAATATCACCGGGATGCAATAGCTGGGCGTGTTCTATCCTATGGCGTAGACCCGCAGCACTACTGAGCTCCTTAACACTTTCGAATGCGTCCAAAGCGTTTCGATTCGCCGCATCGCCTATAGCGTGTATCGCCACAGCAATGCCTTTGGAGGAAGCACGCTTGAACAGGCTTACCATCTCCGACTTGCTCAATACTTCTATCCCGACCGACTGTTCACCTTCGTAAGGTTCTAACAGTAAGGCTGTCTGGGAACCCAGCGACCCATCCGCGAACAGTTTCAAGTGGCCGAGCCTTATCATTTCATCTCCCAAACCAGTCCGGATTCCGAGGCGTATAAGGTCATCCAACCGTTTTCCCGGAATCATCATGTATACCCTTAGACTCAGTTCACCTGAGCTTCTGAGCTCCTGAAAAGCTTGCAACGTGCGAGCTCCTTCAGGCACGTGGACGCCCGTAAGGCCTAGAGAGTTGGCAAGCTTCTGCGCCCTGCGAAAAGCTCGAAGCACTTCGTGTGGCTCGGGATCGGGTATCGAAGACCATATCATCGCTACAGCGTTTTCTCTCAGTAACCCGGTGATCTCACCGGTAGCTTCATCTCGACAAATACGCCCCCCCGGAGGGTCTTCTGTCGATTCGTCTATCCCTACCTCGCGAAGCGCGGCTGAGTTCACCCAAAGGGTATGTTCGTCCTTGCTCAGGAGCGCCACGGGGTGACCCTGAGCGACAACATCGAGGGCCTCCTTAGTTGGCCGCTCATCGCGACCCCAGCCGTTACCATCCCAACCGCTTCCAACGATCCATCTTCCTTTGGTCTGCCGTGCTTCCCCTGCCACTTTCTCGAGGATCTGCCGGAAATTGAGTCCCTCCAGATTTAGCCGGAGGAACCGCAACGCGAAGTCACCGAAATGAACGTGGCAATCTGTCAAACCAGGAATGGCCGCGGGACCAGGCACCTCGATTTCCTGGCAACCTCGCCCCACGGCCCGCTTGACAGCTTCTACGCTGCCAGCAGCCACTATTTTACCGTCTCGAACGCCCAGAGCACTTACCACTGGATTGCTGGCGTCCATCGTATAGAACCGGGCGCCGCAAAACACGGTACACCCCAATGGCCATCCCTCCAGCGGCTGCTAAAATCAGCTAAGTACCCTATTTATGGTATCCGCTGACCCGGCCAAAGTCAATTGTGATATCCGTAACGATTATTCTCACATGGCCACTGCTCTTTTTACGCGTAACTTTATATGACAGTTAGATAGGGCGCGGTGAGGCATCTAGCTCTCGGCAATACCCTACTTTAAGCAGCTGCCATGCGCCTTACTTTTACGTGAAGCCCGACAGCTCAGGCACTCACCTGGTTGTAAGTTTTAGCAATCATGGTGATTTCTGTGTTCGCTTGACTAAGCTTTCAGCGCAAATGTAGAATTAGTTGTGAATTCATTCGAAGCGTGGGCGTGTGGCTCAGTGGGAGAGCATTCGGTTCGCATCCGAAAGGTCGCGGGTTCGAATCCCGCCACGTCCACCATTTTTTCAACGAGGTGACATCATGAAGGACCTCCTATGCGATGGTTTTCAGGAGACAGTCAGTGAATGTCTGGTAAGGCATCGTAGCATATTGGACGTAATTACCAAACTCCAAGAAGCCACCGCTAGAGTGAATAGGGCAGTAGCCAAGTCCGTTACCTCGTGTGGTTGCATTAAAATAAACGCCAGTCGACAACGTTTCCCTTGTGAGATTTGCATGGAGCAGCTTAAATCCCATTTAGGTACTCACATAGAGGGAGAACTCTGTGATCAGTGCCGCGATGTCTTAGAAACCGAGATTGGGTCCATGCTCTTTTACCTCGCAGCTCTGTGTAACCTTTTAGATCTAAACCTTTACGACATAATCCTCAAGGAGCAAGAGAAATCCGCGCTTCTCGGAGTCTATAAGCTCTGTTAATCACCTTTTGGAGGCGCCTGTTTCAACAGCTGTAGCGCTTCCGCAGCGCGTTTCGCCGGGAGTAAGGTTATGCGGTCAAGTTCCTCGGCAGTCAGATGTAACCTGACCTTCTCGAAGTTCGTCCTCGGTAGCAAGCACTTGCGGAAACCAGATCTAACGGCTTCTTTTATCCTTAGCGTCGAGCCGGACACGGGTCTCAGCTCACCTCCAAGGCCCAATTCGCCAAACATGACGGTATCAGACGGTATAGGCCGCTCATAATAGCTGGACACTATCGCTGCTGCCACCGCCAGATCGGCTCCTGGATCCTCCACGCTGACCCCACCGGTCAGCTTAACGAAAACATCGTGAGTGGCCAGCTTAAGGCCGAGATGTTTTTCAGCAATCGCTACAATCAAGGCACTCCTGCCGTAGTCAAGGCCTACAAAAGTCCTCCTGGGAGTACCGAATGGAGAGTGGACGGTGAGGGCTTGCACTTCCACAAGCAATGCGCGATTACCCTCCAGGCATGGGCACACCACCGATCCGACTGTGTCTTGCAACCTGTCCTCCAAGAGCACCTGCGACGGGTCCGCTACATCCGTTAGCCCCGACTCGCTCATCTCGAATACGGCTATCTCGTTCGTCGAGCCAAATCTGTTTTTGACAGCTCGAACTATCCTGAAGCTCTGAGAGCGATCCCCTTCGAAATAAAGCACCACGTCCACCAGGTGCTCTAGCACCATTGGGCCTGCGAGGGTCCCCCCTTTGGTCACATGGCCTACGATGAATATGGGAATCCGCCCGCTCTTGGCGATTTCCATCAGCTGTACGGTGTTCTGTCTTATCTGTTGTACGCTCCCGGCTGCGCTCTCCCATTTTGAAGAGTACACGGTTTGGATAGAATCAACCACGCAGAGAGATGGCTGCGTTTTTTCTATTGCAACAGCGATTTCTTCCATCTCAGTCTCCGAGAGTATCAATATGTTCGGGCTCAGCGCGCCTAGCCGATCAGCTCTGATTCGGATTTGCGAACCGCTTTCTTCTCCTGAAACGTAGAGTACTTTTTGCCCGGTGGCGGCCACATGCCTACAAACCTGAAGGAGCAGTGTAGATTTTCCTATACCGGGATCGCCCCCCAGCAACACGAGAGAGCCTGGCACCACTCCTCCACCTAATACGCGGTTGAATTCCGCTGAACCCGTATCTAACCGCTGCTGGGGCGTCATGTCGATGGAATCGATCTGCACAGGCTGGACCTGCGAAGGCGCGTGGGAAGTCTTCCCACGCGCCTTTATCGGCTCTGGCTCCTCTTCGAGTATGGAGTTCCATTCCCCGCACCCCGGGCAACGCCCGAACCACGCAGGGCTCACATAACCGCAGGATTGACAGACGAATCTGCCCCATGCAGGCTTACTTTTCAGCGTTAGTCGCCTCCCCAGCCTTTTCCCCATACTTGGAGAAGGTCAACTTCCCCTCAGGCGTCGCATCCACCAGCACCCTGTCCTCTTCCTTGAACTTACCAGCCAGGATCTCTTCTGCAAGCGGATCTTCCACTAGCCGCTGGATCGCTCTTCGCAGAGGTCTCGCGCCGTACGTGGGATCAATGCCCTCTTTCAAAAGCACATCCTCTGCTGCTTGTGTCACATGAAGTTCCATGCCGTTTTCGCCCAGTCTCTTACTGACCTGGGAGATCATGAGCTTCACTATCTTCCTTAGATCCTCGTCCGTGAGGGACCGGAATACGATGATTTCGTCGACTCTGTTGATGAACTCCGGCCTGAATGTGCGCTTCACCTGTTCCATTATCCTCGATTTCATGTCTTCATAACTTGCCTCTTCGTCATGCGCTGGCCTGAAGCCTACCACTCCTGCTCCCCTGATCTGCTCTGCACCGACATTCGATGTCATGATGATTACAGTATTCCTGAAATCGACCGTCCTGCCTTTGGCCTCAGTCAGTCGCCCGTCCTCGAGCACCTGCAGAAGTATATTGAAGACCTCTGGGTGTGCCTTTTCGATCTCATCGAGGAGCACTACCGAATAGGGCCTGCGTCTGACCGCTTCTGTGAGCTGACCGCCTTCTTCGTACCCTACATATCCCGGTGGAGCACCTACCAACCTGGATACGGTGTGACGCTCCATATATTCCGACATATCCAAGCGTATCATGGCATCTTCGTCACCGAAGAGAGCTTCGGCGAGTGCCCTGGCCAGCTCGGTCTTACCAACTCCAGTTGGCCCGAGGAAAATGAACGAACCTATTGGCCGCTTGGGGTCTTTCAATCCAGATCTGGCACGCCTCACCGCCCTGGCTACTGCAGTTACCGCCTCATCTTGACCCACTATCCTCTTGTGTAGTTCCTCTTCCAATCGGAGCAAGCGCTGTGTTTCTTCTTCAGCCAACCTACTTACGGGTATGCCGGTCCAGGCAGAGACTACTTCGGCCACCGTCTCTTCTGTAACCACACTCTTCGCCGTAACCTGCTTCTGTTGCCACTCGCTCTTGGCCTTTTCTAGCTTCTCCGAGAGTTTCTTTTCTTCGTCCCGCAGGCGGGCCGCCTTCTCAAATTCTTGGGCACCTACTGCAGCCTCCTTCTCCTTGTGCAGCGCCTCGAGCTTTTCCTCCATGGCCTTTATGTCAGGCGGCGCTTCGAACGAAGATAAGCGTACCTTGGAAGCGGCTTCGTCGATCAAGTCGATTGCTTTGTCTGGCAAATACCTGTCGGTCACGTACCTGTCCGAAAGCTTTGCCGCCGCCATTATGGCCTCATCGGTAATCTGTACCCTGTGATGTGCCTCGTATCTGTCACGCAGTCCCTGCAATATCGCGATGGTCTCCTCTACACTAGGTTCAGACACTATTATTGGCTGGAACCGCCTTTCCAAAGCCGGGTCCTTCTCGACGTGTTTGCGGTACTCATCCAGCGTCGTAGCTCCAATGCACTGGAGCTCTCCCCTGGCCAGCGCTGGTTTCAGGATGTTGGAGGCGTCAATCGCGCCTTCCGCCGCCCCGGCGCCGATGATTGTATGCATCTCGTCTATGAACAGGATGATGTTACCGGCGCTGCGTATCTCGTCCATTACCTTCTTAAGGCGCTCTTCGAATTCACCCCGGTACTTAGTACCCGCCACCAGCGAAGGAAGATCGAGTGCTACCACTCTTCTATTCCTCAAGATTTCAGGCACTTTCCCCTCCGCGATCTTCTGAGCGAGTCCCTCCACGATCGCCGTCTTGCCTACTCCAGGATCGCCGATGAGAACCGGATTGTTTTTGGTCCTCCGGCTAAGGATCTGGATTACCCTTTGGATCTCTTTGTCACGCCCTATGACTGGGTCGAGCTTATTCTCGGAAGCGAGCCTACTCAAATCTCTGCCGTAAGAATCCACAGTAGGAGTAGCTTTTCTAGACTTACCGGCAGCCACGCCAGGAGTCCCTCCTGCGGGCGCTCCCGGAGCCGGGACTTGCCCGCTCAGCACTTGCATCACTTGAGCCCTCACCGCTTCTAGGTTAACTCCCATCCTGGCCAAGACCTGAGCTCCAACTCCTTCTCCTTCCCTGACCAGCCCAAGCAACAGGTGTTCCGTACCAATGTAATTGTGGCCAAGCATCCTGGCCTCTTCCCCTGCAAGCTCCAGTACTGTTTTGGTGCGGGGAGTGATCGCGATTTGATCGCCCATATCCTTCGGCTGTCCCCGAGGTATGATTTGCTCTATCTCCTGCCTGACCCTATTGAGGTCGACACCCATTGAATTGAGCACACGCGCGGCAATACTGTTACCTTCTCTGATCAATCCCAAGAGCAAATGCTCTGTGCCTACGTAGTCATGACCAAGGTTTTGGGCCTCTTCTTTCGCCAAATACAGCACCCTCTGGGCCCGTTCCGTGAATCTTCCGAACATCGCTTACACCTCCAATAGCTTTCTGATCATATTGGCTCGGGTTATGTCTCTCTCAGAAGGCTCCATCTCCCGGCCCGCAGTCCTCTGGATATACCCGGGCCTGGACATTACCAGTAACTCATCCAACTTGGCCAATGGTATCCCCATGATAAGCCCCGCACAAATACCGAGCCTTATATCGGACCATAGCCTCAAGGCTTCCGCGGAACTCATAATCCTCGCGTTTTTCATCACTCCGAACGCTCTGAACACCCTATCTTCTAACTGCATTCGTATACCGTTTATCAATCTGGCCCTGGCGTCTCTCTCTTGGTCAATGATCCTTCTGGCAATCCCGCTCAGGTTCGCCACAATGTCTCCTTCAGTTTGCCCCAGAGATACCTGATTGGATATCTGGAAGACGTTACCCGCCGCTTCGCTGCCTTCCCCGTATAGTCCGCGCACCACAAGCCCGAGCTTGCCCACAGCAGATAATACGGATCCGGCCTGCCCGGTCAAAGCGAGGGCTGGAACGTGCACCATGACCGAACCCCTCAAACCGGTCCCCACGTTGGTCGGGCAGCACGTAAGGTAGCCTATCTGCGGCGAGAAAGCGTACCTGACCACTCTGTCCATGGCATCGTCGACTACATTGGCAAGCCTTAAGGTTTCCGGTAGTTGGAGTCCAGAAGAGAGAGTCTGTATTCTAAAGTGGTCCTCTTCGTTCACCATGATGCTTACGCATTCGTCTTCTCTCAATATCAGCGCACCATATTTCTCATTACTAGCATGTTGTGGGCTCATTAGGTGCTTCTCTACGAGTACAGCTCTGTCAAGTTGCCTCAGGTCTTTGATGGCTATCAAGCTATATCGTCCGAGGCCTGCTCCAGAATTGAGGCTTTCCACAACGCGTTCCGCCGCAGCCATTACAGCAGTGAGATGTTCCCCCTTCATGGCCACGGGGAACGGCACCCCTTCCAGGTTTCTGGCCAACCTAATTCGACTGGACAGGACTACATCGGTATCGGGCCCATCATCCTTGCTCCACCCAGACCACGGACGATTCAATACGGTATCCAGGTCCACACGCCGCCCCCCAATCTCCTTCAATGCGATAGCGACTTCTTCTCGAGCTCCTTGATCTGATCCCGCAGAACGGCAGCCCGCTCGTATTCTTCTTTGCGAATGGCTTCTTCCAACTCTGCTTTTAAAGCATCAAGTTTCGTATCACCAGTGGGCTTGCGCCAACCAGGTGTCTTGCCCACGTGTCTCGTTGCTCCGTGTATCCTGCGGAGTACCCCCTCCATCCTTTTCCCGAACTTCTCATAGCAGGATTGGCAACCCACGAAGCCTGTACGCGCGAACTCGTCGTAGCTCCAGCCGCAAACCGGGCATTGCTCGGGTTTGGACACAGTACCCGTCCACGGCATTCCTTCCAAAAAAGCACTCACGAAGTTACCCGCACCCGAAGTGAACGGGTGGAACATGCTGATATAGCCCTCTTCGTGCGCACAAGCATCACACAGGTCGTATTCGGTTTTAACACCGTTGATGATCGTCTGCACGTGTACCGAGGCGGGGTTTTTCCCGCACCTGTTACAAAGCATCATTCACCACTCCTCATTCTCCAGAGACCTTTGAGAATGCCTTTGAGCCAAGCTGCCCTGACCATAGCCGCAGTTCCTTCGTCCCCGAGATCATCGCAGTGCTCGAGAGCCGAACGTAACAGCAGCGCCTCTCTGTCAGAAATCAGCCCTTCCCACACCAGGCGATCGACCCAGTGAAACGCGCTCACCCTGGAAAGGGAGTTACCTATCTCTCTGTACCACTCCCTCAAGGCACCAGGCAGCCCGGAGCTCCTGAGGCGCACGATCCTGATGTGGCCACCCCCGCCACGCCTGCTTTCTACCACGTATCCACGCTCAGTGGTGAACCTGGTTTCCAGGACGTACGTTATCTGGGATGGCACGCAACCGAACTCCCTAGCCAATTCTTTCCTTTGAAGCTCGACGCTTCCAGAGGCCTCTTCAAGGAGACTCAAGATATACTGTTCGATTAAGTCACATAGATTTGCCATCGGATTGACCTTCCTTGACCTTCTTGGAACATTGTAGCATTTTCGCGAGTCACTTTTCAACTCGAAAAATCAAACACTTCAAGTAGGCGGTTTCCGGAGCACCCACCAGGATTGGGTGGTCCGGTGGCTGCCCCCGCCGTTCCAACAGCCGAAGCCTAACTCCAGCGTCATGTGCTGCAGCTGCAATCGTGTCGAAAAACTCCTGTTCGCTCACGTGTTGTGAGCACGAACACGTAACGAGGATCCCTCCGGGAATTAGCATTTTCATTGCCCGCAGGTTAATTTCCTTATACCCCCGCAAAGCTCCAGCCAAAGCCGCCCTATTCTTGGCAAACGCTGGAGGATCTAGTATTATGGCGTCGTACTTTTCTCCACGCTTGGCCCTGCTACGCAGCTCGTCAAAAACGTTGCCCACCGTAAACCTGGCCCTGGCCACGCCATTCCTCTCTGCATTGGCTTTTGCAAGGTCTATGGCCAGTTCGGAAGCATCGATTCCCTCGGCAGCTTCTGCCCCAGCCCGCAACGCTTGCAGGGCGAACCCTCCTGTATGGCAGAAACAGTCAAGCACTCGCGCCCCTTTGACGTATCTGGCAATCGCAGCTCTGTTCTCCCTCTGGTCTAAGAAATGCCCCGTCTTCTGACCGGACTGTACATCCACCAGAAAACGAAGGCCTTCCTCTTCGATTTCCACAAGCGTATTGAACGGATCGCTCGCGAAGCCAGACTTCAGGCTCAGTCCTTCCAGTTCCCTAACGGGCACGTCGTTCCGCTCGAACAAACCTCGAGGATTCAGCACTTCTTTCAGCGATTCAAGGATCCAATCCTTGCGCACTTCCATCCCAAGTGCCAGGGTTTGGAACACCAACACATCCCCAAATTTGTCGACTATCAGTCCGGGAAGGAAATCTGCCTCTCCAAATACCATCCTGCAGGCATCCAGATCACCGAGGATCTCCCTTCTCATCTGTACCGCCTGCTGCACCCTCTGTGCGATGAAGGATCGGTCCACATCCTCCTGCTCAAACGTGAGCAACCGGACCAGGATCTGTGAGGCAGGGTTGATAAACCCTCGTCCCACGAACCGTCCTCTGGAGTCGACTACATCCACTATATCGCCTGGCTGGAACTCGCCGTGTATCCGGGAGACCTCGTTGGCGTAAACCCACGGGTGACCTGCCAGCAGTCTCTTCTGCTCCCCGGGCTTCAGGCGCACTACTGCCATTTATTTCTGCCCCCGTACCTGAAGCGCAAGGAAGTTTTCCGCGCTCATCGCGGCCAAAGCCCCATCCCCTACTGCCGTGGCTACCTGCCTGGCGGGTTTTTTACGCACGTCTCCGGCTGCGAAAACACCTGGTAGAGTGGTTTGGAGAAACTCATCGGTGAGAATGTAGCCATCCTGCGTCAGCTCAAGCTTGCCTATTACGAACTCCGAATTGGGTACGAGGCCGGCATAAACGAATACGCCTGACGTGTCAAGCCGGCTTTCCTCGCCCGTCACCCTGTTCTTGAGGCTTACATACTCCACCTTGTCAGTGCCATATATGCCCGTGACAACCGTATTCCAAACAAATTGTATCTTCGGGTTGGCCATAGCTCGTTCCCGCAGAGCTGCGGCCGCCCGCAATTGGTCCCGCCTATGTATCACACTAACTTTCGAGGCAAATCTGGTTAAAAAGATGGCCTCTACGATAGCTGAATCTCCTCCTCCGACGACAACTACCTCTTTACCCCTGTAAAAAGCTCCATCGCACGTCGCACAGTATGATACTCCGCGGCCACGGTACTCCTTTTCGCCAGGTACCCCCAGCGGTCTTTCCCTGCTACCAGTTGCGATGATGACTGACCTGCTCCTGACCTCACCGTCTGGTAACGTCAGGCGGAACATATCCCCATTTTTTTCGATGCCGGTTACCTCGGTCATTTCTACAGGCACCCCGAATTTCCTGGCCTGCGCTTCCATTTTCCGCATGAGCTCAGGGCCAGATATTCCCTCTGGAAACCCCGGGTAGTTTTCGATTTTATCCGTAGTTGCAGCCTGCCCCCCTGGGACCATCCTTTCCATTACTAAGGTCTTCAGCCCTGCCCTCCCGCAGTAAATAGCCGCAGTCAATCCCGCCGGTCCGGCGCCAACGATAGCTACATCGTATACTTCTCGGTTATCCATGGTGTTTAGCCCCCCATCTCGACTCAGTCACGACCGAACGCAACTTTTCGAAAACGTCGGGACATGCAACTTCTATCGCGATAGGTCGCCCTTGACGGTCAACGAAAGCCATCACGGTATAACCTTCGGCAATTACGACCCCCGTATCGTGATGTCTGATTTCGTACTCGAAGCGTATTCTCGCACCCTTTAGCGCGACGATACTAGTGTCCACCTCTATGAGCTCGTCATACCTGGCCGGCGTCTTATACTTACAGTATGCCTCTGCCACCGGAGTGAAGATGCCTCGCTTCTCTAGCTCCAAATACGGTATGCCGGCTGCCCGCAAAAACTCGGCCCGGCCGATTTCAAACCAGATGAAATGGTTGGCATAGTACACCACACCCATTTGGTCAGTTTCCGCATAACGTACTCTATGTAAAGCCACGTTTCTCAAATCCCTCACCCCTGCCGTTTCGATCCCTGAGGATCATATTACAATACATGGTAACCCAACCGCTACAGACGAAGGCACTGCTTTTCCCAGTAACCCGTAAAATAATGGGAGTAGACAAGCCGAAGGTAATGATGATAGAATTCAAGTTTTATTGACTATGCTGGCATTTTATGCTATCATGAAGCTAACTGGTTCTGGGAGGCAACGAGATGTTCAAAGTCGGCGATAAAGTGGTATATCCTATGCATGGCGCCGGTGTGATACAGGCCATTGAAGAAAAGGAGGTACTCGGAGAGAAACAAAGCTACTATATAATGAAGCTTCCCATCGGCGAAATGAAAGTGATGATACCTGTAACGAGCTCCGAACGCGTTGGCCTGCGGCCAGTGATCGATGCTAAAGAAGTGGACAACGTCGTAAAGGTACTCAAAGCTCACAGCGGTAAAATGTCCACCAATTGGAACCGGCGATATAGGGCTAACCTTGAAAAGATAAAATCCGGGAACATCTACGAAGTCGCAGAGGTGGTCCGGAATCTCTGGCTGAGGGATAAGGAAAAGGGCCTCTCGACCGGCGAGCGCAAGATGCTTGATAGTGCAAGGCAAATACTCATCAGCGAACTAGTCTTGGCCAAGAACATGGAAGAAAGTGCTGCTAACGAAATGTTAGAGAAGATACTCGCTTGAACTCAGCCAACTCGCCGCGAAGGGAGCCAACGGATGATTGAGCTTCGTTCCGTCAGCAAGAGTTATGCTAGGTCGGACAAACCAGCGGTAGATTCTCTCGATCTGGAAGTCAAAAATGGAGAGGTTTTCGGGTTTCTAGGACCTAACGGGGCAGGAAAAACCACGACGATCAAAATGATCATCGGGCTTCTGAGACCTGACCGGGGGAGCATTCGCGTCGAAGGAATCGACGTCGTAAAAAATCCGATTTCCGCTAAAAGAGTCTTAGGATATGTGCCTGACGATGTAGATATATGGGACAAGGTGACCGGCAGGGAGTACATTAGGTTCCTTGCAAGCGTATACGGAGTAGATTCTAAAAACCTCGAACGAGTAAACGCTTTATTGGATGCTTTTGAGCTTTCCCCTGTAATCGACGATATCGTACAGAATTACTCGCACGGAATGAAGCAGAAGCTCGCCATAATCGGTTCTCTCGTTCATAACCCGCCAGTGTGGATTTTGGACGAACCCATCGTAGGCCTGGATCCGCGTTCGTCATTTATTCTGAAGGGCCTGATGCGCTCTCACGCTTCCTCTGGGGGAACTGTCTTTTTCTCCACACACGTGCTGGAAATAGCCGAGAGAATCTGTGACACGATAGGAATAATCCATAAAGGGAAACTGATCGCTGCGGGCACCCTCGAGCAGGTGAAAGAGCTGTTTGCTTCGAAAGAAAACCAGAGCCTGGAAGAGCTTTTCTTGGAGATCACAGGGGCCAAGCTCCCGCCAGGAACAGATCGAATACCTGGCTCGTTAGGATGGTGTGACGTTTAGTGACCCTACGCGTAATCTGGTTTCTAATCAAGGCTCAGTTTAATCTAGCCGCTCAGTTGGAATTACTGGGGATTGGTCGAAAACAGAAGTATAAACACCTGTTTCTTCTGCTAATCGTAGTTGCACTGGTACCTTTCGTTACGAGCATAGCGGTATCCGCCAGGGCCTTAACTATAGCGTCTTCGATGGTAGGAGCTTGGGATCTACCTGCAGTGCTAATTGTATCTCTATCCCAAATCATCTGTGTGTTTTTCGGAATACCCCACGTATTGTCCTCATTGTACTTCTCCAAAGACTTAAAGAGGTTAAAAGTGCTGCCCTTGACGCCCTTCCAGATAGCTATGGGTGAGCTTGCACCGCTTTACCTCAGTATTAGTCTCATCCTGGCGGTATTCTTTTGGCCTTTTGCGGCGGTTACCGGCATTTCCTTTCACATGGGCCCAATCTTCTGGTTAAACGCAGTCCTGGTGTATCTCTTTTCTCCGTTGGTACCGCTCGGGTTGTCTCTGTTGTGCTTGACCCTAATGATGAAGCTCACGGAACGTTTGCCGGGCAAGGACTTCTTCCGGGTACTCAGTAGCCTGATTTTCTTCGCAGCCATTGTCTTCTTTCAGTCGATCAACGCGAATATCGGGACCTCTTTGAGTGATCCAGGAAGACTCGTTTCATCCCTTTATGGGTATCAGACGTTCTCCAGTCGTCTGAGCAGAGTATTTCCGCCACTGCAGTGGGCAGCTCGGGCACTTTCGTCCGATGGTCCTTACACACTATGGTATTCGTTGGGCTTTTTAGCAGCGTCGCTGGCGTTTCTTACAGTAGTCGCCGCAGCCGTGAGTAATATCGTCATCAATCTATCCGCAGAAACCCAACTCAGAAGGCGTGCAAGAGCCGAGCAAATCGTTCAGGTTCTTCCAGATGGGGTTACTCTAGCGCTGCTGCGCAGAGAACACTGGAATCTTACCCGTACACCGGCTTTCCTAATGACAGCCATAATGAACCTAATGGTGGTACCCCTCTTGCTGCTGGTTAGCAGGGCTGCCACCTCCCATGGGCCCGCTTCTCTGCCCGGCCTTCTCAATCAGTTACGTGGCAACTCCTTGCTTGTACCCGCTATCACAGGTTTCTCTGGCTTGCTGGTAGCGACGAATCAGGTACCGTCGACTGCGGTATCGAGGGAAGGCAAGTCGTTCTGGATTTCCAGGCTAATTCCGGTACCGCCTGAAATCCAGGTCAACGCAAAGCTGCTCTACGGAATGCTCTATGGAACTGCCCAGCTCTTGGTGCTGCTGATCAGCGTGTGCTTTTTCCGTATCCTGGATGTGGCTTCTATAGCGAGGCTCGCATCCCTAAGCTTGGCGCTAACACTTCCTTTGACTCAAATTGGGCTGCTCGTAGACCTCCTGCATCCACGCTTACAATGGACTCACCCGCAGCAAGCGATGAAGGGGAACTACAACGGGCTAATCGCAGGTTTGCTCGGCGCTCTTTTAGTCGCTGCTCTAGCGGGCTTGTTCTGGCTATTCCTCAGGATGGGGCTAGGAATGAGGGTAGCCACGCTTGCAGTGTTGCCAGTCATCGGGGTCATATCGGCTTACCTTCAGGCGGCAGTACGTCGTCTCGCCAGGAGCCAGTATTTACAGCTCGAGTTCTAAACAGCGAAGGAGGAAATGTGTTATGGAGCACGACCAGACGCGTAAGCGAACGGCAATCTCAGAAGCACCAGCCCCGGTCGTGCCTATCACTCTACGTGGCATCTCTGACCCGGTGGGTTTGGCCCTTTTCAAGATAACCTACGGGCTTTATATAGTCACATCGCGCCTGGGCGAAAGGTTAAACGGGCAGTGCTGCAACACGCTCTTTCAGATAACTGAAAACCCTCGTAGGATCGCAATAGGTATTAATAAAAAGAACCTAACATACGAGTACATAACCAAAAGCGGCGTTTTCGCTACTACTGTGCTGGGCACCGACGGCCATCCCCTCGTGGGAAGGTTCGGATATCGCTCGGGTCGGGAAATCGATAAGTTCGCCGGGCTCAGTTATCTCCTCGCGGAGCACACCGGATGCCCAGTTGTACTCCCAGGGATCGCCTTTATCGAATGCAGGGTAAGGCCAGAAATGACGGTAGATGCCGGTACACATAGTTTGTTTGTGGCAGACGTGCTAGGCGCAGGAATACTCCACGACGGTGAGCCACTCACGTACGCTTATTATCGCGCCACCAAAAGTCTCGTCCCTCAGACATACAAGGGATAGCCTCCAAAAAGGTAACCGCCTTGCTATCGGAGGATCTTGCTAAGGAATTCCTTCACACGAGGGTTTTGGGGGTTGTTGAAGAATTCCTCAGGAGGCGCCTCTTCGAGAACCTTGCCACTTTCCATGAAGGCCACCTTATCCGCCACTTCTCGTGCAAAACCCATCTCGTGGGATACCACTACCATGGTCATGCCCTTCCCAGCAAGCGCCTTCATGGCGTCTAACACTTCTTTTATCATCTCCGGGTCCAATGCAGAGGTAGGCTCATCGAATAACATTACCTTGGGGTCCATGGCGAGAGCCCTAGCTATGGCCACTCTTTGCTGCTGGCCGCCCGAAAGCTGTGCTGGGTAGTTGTGCATCTTATCTTTAAGTCCTAGAGCCGTAAGGAGCTCCTTCGCCTTTGCTTCAGCTTGAGCTCTAGGTATTTTTTTGACCTGGATGGGGGCTATCGTCACATTCTGTAAAGCGGTAAGATGCGGGTACAGGTTGAAATGCTGGAACACGAACCCTATTTCTTGGCGCAGTTTGTTAAGGTTAGTGCCGCGGGCATGAACGTTCGTGCCGTTCACCACGATGCTTCCCCCGTGAATGGGTTCGAGACCGTTGATAGTACGCAACAGTGTGCTCTTCCCCGCACCACTTGGACCGGAAATCACGACAACTTGACCATCCGCAACCTCCAGGTTTACCCCATTCAAAACCTGTAAGTGCCCATAACGTTTAACCACGTCCCTAATCTGTATCACCTAAACCACCTCAAGCCATGGAATCCTAATGTTCTATTTTGAATTTCCGCTCAAGTGCATGGGAGAGCTGGGAAAGAGCGAATGTCATGATGAAATACAATGCCGCCGTGAATAACCATACCTCAAAGGAGCGAAACGTCGCGATGATTACGTTCCTGGCCTGCAATGTCAAGTCCTTGCCCGATATGACCGACACGAGAGATGAATCTTTTATAAGCGCTATGAATTGCCCCGCCAGCGGCGGGAGAATCCTCCGCAAGGCCTGTGGCAAGATTATAAACCTCATCGCCTGAAGGTAGCTCATACCGGAGGAGCGCGCCGCTTCCATTTGTCCCTTTGGGATGGATTCAATCCCCGCTCTCACAATTTCTGCCACGAAAGCACCAGCGAAAACCCCCAGGCCGAAGACAGATGCCACTTGTACGTCAAGGTTCACGAAGCTGCCCACACCGAAGTAGATGAACATAAGGAAAACGAGCAGGGGGATGCCCCTCAGGAACTCTACATAGGCAGTGGCGAGAAAGGAGATTATAGGGTTCCGGGATATCCGGCACAGCCCGGCAAATACTCCCACCACTATGGCCACTATTATGGCCATTACGGACAGCCTCAGGGTAAGCACCACCCCGTATAGCAATACGGGCAAGTATTCGGTGATAACCCTCCAATCCATCGTGTATCCTGCGATCAAAAGGAGCACCCCCAATTTTTTAACCGTAACCGCTAACCCTTCTTACTTTACCTCTACTTCCTTCATCCAGTCCATCTTCTCGAACCACTTTTCAACCATAGCCTTGTACTCCGCGCCATCCTTGAAGGAGTACAGGAAAGAATTCAACCACTGTATGGTTGAGAAATCGTCCTTTTGCACTGCTATTCCGAGATTCTCCTTTGAGAGCAGATCATAAATGCCATATACAGAGTCGGGGTGTTGTGAGACGTAGACCCTTACTCCAGGCTCATCGTAAACGATGCCGTCGATCTTACCCGCAGAGGCCGCAAGGCAGGCATCAGGGAATATATCGAAATCCCGTACTTCTGCATTCTTAAAGAGCTGCTTCGCTAGCATAGCGCCGGTAGTACCCAGCGACACACCGATGACTTTGCCCTTAACGTCCAGATCCTTCCATGATTTCACATTGGGGTTGTTCTTCTTGCTCACGAGAAGCGTCTGTCCAGTCTCGTAATATGGATTACTGAAACTCGCCGCCAACGCCCTCTTGCCCGTGATGGTCATACCCGCAATTACGATGTCTATTTTGCCTGTCTGCAAAGCAGGGATCAAACCATCAAAACCGTACCTCTCGATTCTCAGCTTTACGCCAAGAGTATCAGCGATCTTCTTAGCAATGTCTACGTCGAAGCCAATGATGTTACCTTGCTTGTCAATCATCTCGAATGGGAAGTATCCAGGCGCTGTGCCAACTACTAGTTCTCCCTTTTCCTTTACCCTGTCGATTGTAGATTTTGTCGTCTTCGGCGTCTCGGCCGCAGGAGCAGTTGTCTGTTGGCCGCTCTGCGCCCCACCCGAGCTACAACCCGCCAGTAGAGCTACAGCCATTAATACGGTAATTAGAATCGCAATAAACTTCTTAGACCACTTCATTTTCGTCCCTCCATTTTCAATCACATAAGGCTATTGGGTCTCTCTTCAGGAATGCCGTCATGCAGTGTACGGCTCCCCAACCTTTCATCAGCTCCGAAATATCTACCTCGATTACCTCTATTCCGGCCCCCTCCAAAATCGCCTTGCAGTTCTTATTCCCTTTCGGCATCACCACCTTCCCCGGTTCGAGCGCCACGAAGTTAACTCCGAAACTCAACTTGACCTCCTCTATGTCTGTGGCCTCCAGCAACGTGAAACCTCGGTCGAGGAGCTGCTTACACACGTCGTAAGGAACTTGCCACGGAAAGATAATGGCAGTCTTTTTGTCTGCTATATTCATCAGTCCATCCAGATGAGCGTGCCCATAGGGAATCTGGAACCTTATGATGTATTTCACACCTATATTCTTGAGTTCCGACTCCACTTGCGCCGCTCCGGATTCATTCGTACGCGACCCAGTACCCAGGAGTACCGTCTCCCTGTCCACCCACATTGCACAGGCACCTTCGAATATGCCGTCGCCGTTGATAGTCTTTATTATCGGCACACCGAGTCGTGCCAAAGTTTCAGCTACGTAACGCTCTTCACCACGGCGAGAAGCCATGGCAGGCCTGCCTATGATAGCACCCTCAGGTGTCATGAACATCAGGTCTCTCATGTAAATCGCGTTCGGCCTATCAGGTCTCGTATTCTCGACGTAGTAAACCTGCACCCCGTGAGACCTGTATACCTCTGCAAGAGCATCATGCTGAGCTCTGGCTTTCGCGGGATCCATCAGTGCCTTGAACCGGTATGGCGTCGGGTCAGTCATGCCATCTATTTCGGGGCCTGGCCGATGCATGAGCACCGCTCTGAGCTTGCCCACCTCAGAATCACAATACCAGTCACCCCAAAGCTCTTTCATCTCCTCCCCGAAACGCGTGGTGGCGGGAAACCACCGTTCCCCTCTCACTGAAACCTGACTCACTCTCTCCTACACCCCTCTTCTGGAAATTGGCTTTTCAAAAAGCATCGTCCTTTTGAATATGCCAGAACTCCCTTGGCATAAGTGCTGTGAATGGTAAGGTCGTCGTTCAGTACGATGATGTCCGCATCGGCCCCGGGCAGTAGGCTACCTTTGCGTGGGTACAGCCCGAGCCTCCTCGCAGGGTTCTCCGTCCCGAGGCTCACCGCTTGGCGTAATCCCAATTCTCCCAATGCCAGCTGGCGCAGTTCGCTCCACAACGAGCCCACTCGCTCCAGGTATAGCCCTATCTTCGTGCCATCAGGCAGCCTGAGGGGCATGCCGACGTTACCATCGCAGCTCAGGGTTATCCTGTCGAGCGATACTCCCCCGTGCACCAACTCCATGACAGCCTCGCTCGCCCTCACGGAAGTGATGCTACCCCTAGCAGGGTCCAGCACAGTACTGAAATCCACAAAACCGCCATTCAGGGCGTATTCCTTTGCGCCGCTCACCAGGGAACGGCTCCAGTTGCAATGCGTGGGAACGAATTGTGCTACAGGCACGCCCGAAACCCTCTGCACTTCTGCCAGTACGCGGTAGGGATCGCCGTGGTGACCCACATGAAGGTGTACCAAGCCAGGCTTTCCAGCCTGCAGCCCAGCGACGTACGCTTCTGATGCGATGCGCGCCAGTTCCGCGACCGACGGCTGCGAAGAGTAAGCGTCACAGATAGCAACCTTTACTCCGAGTACCTTTTGCATAATCACGATGTCCTCTCCGATGTGGCCAGTAATCGTAGGAGACGGCACCGCGAAAGCTCCGGTATATACATAAGTAGTTATTCCTTGCTCGTCGAGGCAAAGAGCCTTTACGTAAAGAGCTCGCAGGTTATCAGTAACACGCCCAAAGCCCAGGCATCCTACTGCCGTTGTCACACCTGCGGATACGAAGTGCTCCACGAAGATCTCCGGAGTCTGACTGGTGAGGCCTTCATCGCCCGGTGCTCCGATTAAGTGAACGTGCTGGTCCACAAGTCCCGGTATTACGCTTCTGCCCTCTACATCATTTACTTCAACATCCAGGCCTGCAAGCTCCAGGCGGGTGCCAACCGCCAGCAGCGTCTTGCCACCGATTAGAAGATCTGTCAATTCGCCTTCGCCGTATAGCCGTGCATTTTTAATCAGCTTTAGAAGTGCCATGTTTCGAAATCTTCTCCTTTATCCCTGGCTACCGCTCGCGCATTTAGTGGTATCTTATTCTATGCCAAAACTCTTTTTCCTCCCTAAGTAATATAATTTTATAGCTTATAGTGCATAAATCTTACATCTTCATGAGAAGACTCTCGAATGTTAAGATTTTCCTCAGAACAGGAGGAATTGAGCTGATTCTGAGCGCGAGCAGAAGAACAGATATCCCAGCGTTTCACTGGGCACACTTTATGGAGGAACTCCGTAGCGGCTATTTCGAGTGGGTCAACCCGTTCAACCCCCGCCAGAGAAAACTAATTCCTTCCGGGCCCTCATCTATCGATGCCATCGTATTCTGGAGCAAAGCGCCGGCCCCTTGCATAAAGGACCTTCCCGAACTCGTTCGCATTGGATACCGTTTAGTGTTTCAATTCACCTTGAATGACTACCCGAAGCTTATCGAACCCCATATTCCTCCCCTCGGCAAACGACTCGACATGTTCTTCCGCCTCGCCGATATTCTCGTGCCGGGAAGCTTGGTCTGGAGATATGACCCCATACTCCTTACCAACCTTACTCCTCCAGATTATCACCTCGAACATTTCGGTCGACTCTCACGAGTTTTAGAGGGAACAGTAAGGCGCGTGATAATCAGTTTTGCCGATTTATACACCAAGGTGCGCCGTAGACTTAAGACGCTCCAGAAATTCGGCATCGTGTTGGAGGAGCAGGAAAGACTCAGCGAAGTGGCGCACGGGTTAAAGTGTATTGCCGACGAGTGTCACATGGATCTCCAGCTTTGTTGCGAGCCCGTACTGGCTGCGGAGCTGGGTATCCAATCAGTTGGTTGCATTGATGTAAACCTGCTGAACGAACTGTTTGGCCTCTCCCTCACTTACGCGAAAGACCCTGGGCAGCGACCTGAATGCTTATGCTCCAAATCCGTGGACATAGGCCAGTACAACAGTTGTAACCATGGTTGCGTCTATTGTTATGCTAACCCGTAGTCCGCCGTTCATCATCCGAGGCTAGTGCAGAAACACTCCGCCAAACTCGACATCGAAATAGCCAGATGACCCCGCCGGCAACAGGAATGGTCTCCTTCATTACGAACTCCCAGGCGCGTCAAACGTGCCTTTCGTAGTCCGTATTACAAACCTGCAGGGCCCGCTTTCAGTTGACACACATCCTTCAGCAGCACAGCCTCTCGCCTACAAATCGAACAACTTCATCCGCCAAAGCCACCGCCTCTTCGGCGCTATCCCTGGTGTACACGCGCGCCGGAATGCTATCGGGTAACCCGTTCGGATATCTGGTAGGCACGTAATAACCGTCCAGAATCGACCACCTTCTGACGCTCTCTGAGAAGGCGGGCTCCCATTGGGCAGCTGCCTGGCACAACCGCTCCACCGAATGACCCAACACCACTTCCTCTCCCTGGGCATATATGAAGGCCTTGAGCGCTTTCTCAGCTACCTGCTGCGCGAGGAAGCACGCCAAATGGTAGCCACCCACCTCAGCAAGGTGCTTCGCCCAGTGCAAATCCTCACATGCCTGTTCTAACCAGCGTTTCCCTTCGTCAACAGGAGTTTTTCTCATATAGCACCACTTCGCCCCTCAATAAATTCTTAAGGAAAGGCTTCTCCCTAAGTTCTTCGAACTCCTCCGGCGTGTAGCACAATACGTCCACGTCAACTGGAAGGCAAAGGCTTCCATAAATCAGCCGGAGCCGCTCAATGAAGGGCATTTGTGTACACATTACCACAACAAGGTCAATATCAGAACACAGGTCCGCCCGGCCGCGCGCAAGCGAGCCAACCAGGCTGATTCGCACCACGCCTTGTAGGTCGCAAATTGCTGATACAGCCTTCTTTACTGATTCCTCGAGCAACCGCCTGTATTCCTCGCGCTTCCGAGCAAAATGGCCTATGGAATGACCCATACCATCACCCATGGTGGACACATTCCTTTCGGATGGCGTCAAGAGGAGCATACCACAAAACCACTCCATTCATTACCCCGCCTGGCACCGTTTGGAGACAGCACTGCAAGGGCAAGACTGTGAGGCAAGAAGCAGTCAGCTTTCCGGCAAAGTTGAGCACCGCAATGCTGCCCCGTGCCAGGTTTGAGGCGGGGTTCTCATCCGGGCAACCATGAACGAAGCAAACGGTAGAGGTGCGAGCCGGTATACTTCCAGGGCGCCTCAACGGGGCACAGACCAATTGCGTAGACCACAGAAAGGGAAGTGCTACTATGGCTAGCTGCGACCAGGGGAGCCAAATCGAGAGTGCTAAAAGGCTCTCCGGTTGCTATCCCGCTTGTGACAGGAAAAGTTATAGAGCGGTCTTGCCAAAGCGTAACGGGAACTGCGCTTGCTTTCATAAGCTGTCAAAGGTACTTGGTATCGTCTTAAGGGCGTATGTACTCCGTCTCATGGGTGCCTCCTGCCTCAGGTACTGTCTGCGATTCGATCGAGAATCGTCGTAAGAAGGACGTCCAGCCCGACAGCGCCGTGATAGTTTTCTATCTGGCCTCTGTCGCAGGCCTGTGCGAAAGCTGGATCGATAGGCAGAGCTCCCAAGAACTTAAGGCCGTTCCTCTGCGCGAGGCTGTCTCCTGCAGGTCGACCGAAAGGATAAATCTTCTCTCCGCATTTGGGGCACTCAATGAAACTCATATTCTCCACCAGCCCGAAGACGGGGATGTTCATGTGCTGGCACATCTTTATGGCTTTGGCTACCACCATCCCGACCAGGTCTTGAGGCGAGGATACGATCACCACACCGTCAAGCGGTAAAGACTGCATTACCGTCAGCGGTGCGTCTCCCGTTCCAGGTGGCAAGTCCACGATCAGGTAGTCCAGATCACCCCAGACTACTTCGGTCCAAAACTGCCGTACAGCAGAAGCAATCAAAGGACCTCTCCATATCACAGGAGCATCCTCGTTGTCCAGCAGCAGATTAAGTGACATAAGACGTATACCCGATCGGGTTTCCGGTGCTATCAGTCCGAACCCAGTGTTCTCAGGCCTCTGTGATATGCCAAACATTTTGGGCATACTTGGTCCTGTAATATCTGCATCGAGTATCCCGCATCTGTAACCCTTTCGGTTAGCCTCCACTGCTATGAGTGCTGTGACCGAAGACTTGCCCACCCCGCCCTTGCCGCTCATCACTGCAATCACATGCTGTATGTGATTCAGCTCATTTGGGGGCAGCTTTGTAAAGCCGCTTTGCTCAGACATTTGCCATCTCCTCCTGTATCCTCTTCCACATCGATTGAATTTCCTTCGCAGCTGGGCCGTCAGAGTATTCTACGACGGTCATTTTCTGAACCATAGCCCTCGTTACATCGTGATCAATAGGGATTCGCCCCAGAACACGTATCCCTTCCTTCTCGCACCTTCTCTCGATCTGCTCGGAGATCTTCTCGTCGAGGTCAACTTTGTTAATGCAGGCTGCAGTTTTGACCCCGAAGTGTCTGCACACCTCGAGCACCCGGCGAAAATCGTTAAAGCCCGAAACGGTAGGCTCTATCACAATCAGGACCATGGAAACACCAGCCGCCGAGGCCATCACGGGACACCCTATCCCCGGAGGACCGTCCAGGAGTATCATATCCCTGCCGGTCGCCTCCGCGACTTCACGGGCCCTCTCCCGTAGGAGCGAAACCAGTTTACCCGAATTCCCTTCCCCAGCCAGTAGGCGTGCGTGAATCAATGGGCCATAAGGGGTATCCGACTGATACCAGTAACCCGAGACCACCTCAACCATCTTGATGGCGTCTTCCGGGCAAACCCGCGCACAGAGCCCGCAACCCTCGCACGATATCTTATCCACCGTGCGCGCACGAATAGCTTCAAACCTGCAGGCTGCGGCACACCTGCCACAGTCCGAACAGCGTGATTGATCGATAAAGGCCTTCCTAGATGCCCTGAACTCGTTCTCAGTCCCTATCTTACAGTGCGTTATCAGGTGAAGGTCCGCGGCATCCACGTCACAGTCCACAAGGACCGCGTTCTTGGCCAGGGTGGCGAATGAGCCCGCCACCGACGTTTTGCCCGTCCCGCCCTTCCCGCTCAACAACAGTAGCTCCTTCAATCTTTCCCCACCCCGCACGAGACGGCTGAGAAATGATCCACCGACCCGGCAGTCGCTTTGATAATCCTATCCCAAAGCATCCCGAAACGCTGGCTCCACTCGTAAGAGACAGTTGACACTGGTATCCCCCTCGCATAAAGCCGGGCCAACCTTTCCTCATACGGGATGTACATGAGGATAGGAATACCCATCTTCCGGCAGTAGTCCGACACCTCGCTAGTACCCAAGCCATCGCGATTAACAACTACTCCACCTGGTATGCGAAGCTGACTCAGCATGTCCAGGGCAATCATCAAGTCATTCAGGCCGAACGGAGTGGGTTCGGTTACTAGAACGCAGAAATCTGATCCCTTAACCGATTCCACAACAGGGCACGAAGCCCCCGGTGGGCAATCCAGTATGACTGCCCCTTCTCCCCACGCCAACTGCTTAACCTGCCTGATTAGAGGCGGTGACATAGGTTCGCCTGGTGTGAGTTTACCGTGCGCGAACCATAGGCCAGATTTAGTCCCTTCTTCGATTTCACCTATTTTTCTGTAGCTTTCCTTCAGGGCATTCTCGGGGCACAGCTCGATGCACGCCCCACAAGAGTGGCATAGTTCCTCCAGGAAGAAGACCTTCTGCGGGGAAATAAGTATTGCGTGGTACTGACACACCTCTGCGCAAGCGCCGCAGTGCGTGCACTTGCTTTCGTCAACCCTTGGGACAGGGACGAAGGCGTTCCGCTTCGTCTTCCAGGATGGCTTGACGAACAG
Source organism: Bacillota bacterium (assembly GCA_012840015.1). Lineage (GTDB taxonomy): Bacteria > Bacillota > Sulfobacillia > DUMF01 > DUMF01 > DUMF01. Next base: position 11,157 of record DUMF01000017.1, on the reverse strand, counting down.
GTGGGCGTTCGGTTCCTCCACATCACAATCGATGAGCTGGACCGGCTCGCCCCGACCGCTCAGCGCGAGCGCCATGTTCACCGCTACAGTTGTCTTACCAGTACCGCCCTTCCCGCTTGCAACGGCCACCTTCATAGGCTGGCCACCTCCAAAAACGGCGGCAGGCTGGCAACGTGCCCGCGCCTGCCGTTTGACCCTACTTGTTCGAGGTTCTGTCTTCGTCGCTCCGGCCTTCGATCCGAGATAGCCGCTTCTCCACGTCGTTTAATTCGGCCCTCAAAATCTCCGCCTGCGTACGAAGGAAGTCGGCTTCATTCTGTGGTACGTTTCCCTGCCACCATGGCGCCCACGCCGGAACCCCAACGGTCCCCGCAAAGGCGGGCACATACGCCCACCACCTCCTGGGAAGCCAGGGGTAAAGCCTGCAGTTCATCCAACCAGGCACGCCGGGACCGCCCTTCCAGAAGCCGGGTCCATATATGTCCCTGCCGCGAAGCATGTACCTCACCTCCCCCTGTAGTTCTACCACTCCAGACCAGCAGGGCTAGCAGTGGTGCTCACACCCATCAGTTTGCGGATGGTTGCAGGCGCTCTCGCCTGGGTGAAGACTCCCAGCAAGGTAGTCAGCGACCGCTTTCTCAACGCTCCCATACACTCCTGTAATAGTCTTGATATCTTGCTCCGCGAAAAGCCCCCGCGCCCTTGGCCCCATTCCGCCGGCTATTATGCACGACACACCAAGCTGCCCGAGATACCTCGGTAGAAGTCCCGGTTCATGCCCCGGATTAGGGATTATGGTGCGACTTTTTACTCTGCCGCTTTCGATTTCAAATATGGTATATTCAGGGCATCTACCAAAGTGTGGTGAAACGTTTATTCCTTCCGTGGCTACTGCAATCTTCATCTATGCACCTCCTGCGTCGTCGATATCAACATAGGGTGGGGCTGATAATGGCTCTGGTGACAGGTAGCCCCTCGTGACTCCCCACTTAACTACGCCCTACTCCGAAGTGTTGGAAAACCGTTGCTCCTTCAATTGGTGCCAGTTTCCCCTCCCTAAATGCCTCAACGGCCTCTCTCACAGTGCCTTTGACTGCCGAATATACTCCGATTCCAGCTGCTTTAAGCCCCTCTATTGCATTGGGGCCTACGTTATTGACGATCACCGCTGAGACGCCCTTCTTCACCAATGTCTGAACGGTTTGCATCCCTGCCCCGCCTGAAGCCGTCACTCCAGGATTGGCAAACCACTCATGCTGCATGGTCTCAGTATCGACCAGGACAAAGTACGGGCATCGCCCAAATCTCGGATCAATCTCGGAATTCATCTCCCGTCCCTGTGCCGCGACCGCAACCTTCATGTCACTACCCTCCCTCATCGCCATCTGGGTCCATACCCACGCCTCCAAGGGGGGGTCACCGGCGGCTGGCTTGCATGACCGAGCACGACCGCCACCGGTCCTCGCCCACACTTTGGGCACGATACCGTCTGTGTCTCCCTCTCTTCCTTATCTGCTTTAACACCCCCCTCTTCCCATTCTGCACCGCACCCAAGACATCTCAGCCTATCTCCAGCTAGTTCGTAATTTCCTCCTCCTATGCGGATTGCTCTTCCTTCGACCAAGCCCCTCACGAGTTTATACCTGGCAGAAGCCAGCATCCTTTGAAAAGTACTCTGAGATATTCCCATCTTCTCCGCACAAGTATCCTGATCAAGCCCTTCAAGATCTTTCAATCGCAGAGCTTCGATTTCTTCTACGGTTAACACTTCTTCTTCGAGTTCGGCCATCGGCACCCCGGCGGGCTTGAAGTACCTGACATATGGAAAGAACGCAACGCTGCGCGGTTTAGGTGGTTTCGGCAACCTTATCACTCCGTGGGTTATTATTAGCATCACTATGTGAATCTATACCCATTATTAACTATATTTCCAGCCATGTCAATACAGTAAGCTATGTCCGTCTAAAAATGGGAGAGATGGTAGCACCCAAAAGGCTGAACTCCAGGGATAAAGGAAAGCGGCGAGATGGGTTTGAAACTAGCTGGCTGCACTCCATGCGCCTAGCGTACAAGTATCGGGGAATACCTAACGATACCCTTGGCTTCAACTCTTCTTAGCTGGCCAGCCCTCACCAACTCTTCTAGATGTGCATATACCTCATGAAAAGCAAGCTGGTACTCTATGGGCGAAAGCTCCCACGGGAAGAGCTCGGTCACTACCTGGTAGACAGTTTCCCTTCCAGCCTCAACGGCCTTCAGAGCGTTGCTGAGTCGTTCTTCATGGTGAGCTTTGATTTCATTCGCCCTTGAAATGATGTCCCATATGGGAGATCCGTGGCCTGGTAAGGCCAGCCTGGCAGCCATTCTCTTGACCCGCTCCAGAGAGTCCGTATATAGGGAAAGTGCCTTTACTTCCTCGTTTCCGAAGTTAGCGCCTACGTTGGGCGTTATATCGGCGAGCAGGTGATCCCCACAAAACAATAGTCCTTCGTCTTCGTTCCAGAAACAGGTGTGGCCCAAGGAATGCCCAGGCGTGAGCAACGCTCGTAGTCCCAAAGATGGTGGTCCAGCCAGCTGACCGTCTCGCAGGATCACTTCCACCTCCGGCGGGAGTCCCATCTTGCTTGCCCTATCTCTCAGCGAGTCGACCAGGCCCAACATCTCGGAAGGCATGCCGTGCTTGCGGAAGAAGGCTTCTAGACCTTCGATCCTTTTATGCCCTGCGAACCTCCACATCCATAGCTGATCTCTTTCATAAACGCTCGCGCAGACTTTGGCCCCAGATATCTGATGCAACCACTCCGCCATTCCCCAGTGGTCCGGATGAGAATGAGTCAGCATAATAGCCTTGATGTCACTGAAAGCCAGTCCGGCTTCCTTGATGGCCATCGTTATCAATTCCTGGTTCTGCTCGGCATATGCCCCTGCATCGATAACCGCCCCAACCTCATTATCGGTGACTAAATACATTTTGGAATGATCGCCATTAAAGGGTACTGCCAATTCTATTGGAAATACGTTAATCTTGTCGCGCATCTCTCCGTCCTCCACAAGAATTCTTTTTTCTTCTTAAATCAATCAAAGAAATCTTCTTTCTGCATGACCTATGGTTACGAACTGGGTCTCTCACACACTGAGGGTAGTATAGTAGGAAACTAGGGTGTTGCAACAAGCCCAGCCTATTCAACGACTTCAACGTTGCTGGCCAACTAAATACTCTGAGAGTGACAGCACTCACCAAGTTCTAGAGGCCCGGAGAGTTCAGGAACAGTGCGAATTGTCTTATCAAGTAGGTGCAGGAAGGTAAGAACATACCGACATTCATGGTGTGCCAGCGGGGGCAACATGCACCTCCTGGGAATAGATGAGTAAAGGTATGCTCGCCCAACCGCCGACAAAGAACGTTTGGCAAGCCCTATAGACTGCAACCAATCCGTTTCTAAGACTTAGCTTTGGTTCCTAACACGATGGCGTTCTATCAACACCGCGGCTAGCATTAACTGATAAGGGCACTGGGTAGGTTCCCCCTGCTGCGGACATCATACCGAATTCCTGGGCAGTCGGTTTTAGGACAATAAGAGAGGGGTTGCCAGCATAATGCCAGGACAACCCCTCATTTACCTACTGCCTCTCAACCAGCATTGCAAAACCCTGTCCTCCACCGATGCACATTGTCACAATCCCGCGCTTTGCATTCCGGTGCTCCATCTCTGTGATCAAGTCGATCGTCAGCCTAGCCCCGGTTGCACCGAGAGGATGCCCGAGAGCGATAGCCCCACCATTGACGTTTACCTTGTCCTCGGGCAGGCCCAGCTGACGGATGCAAGCTACGGCCTGCGACGCAAACGCCTCGTTGAGTTCAATAAGGTCAATATCATCTAAAGTCAGGCCAGACTTCTTAAGTAGTTTTGGAACAGCAAAGATTGGTCCAAGCCCCATAACTGCAGGGTCCAACCCAGCTACTACAGCTGGCCCAAGCCACGCGATAGGCTTGACCCCTAGCTCCTTTGCCTTGCTTTCCGTCGTTACTACCACTGCTGCAGCTCCATCAGTCATTTGTGAAGCGTTGCCAGCAGTGACGGTCCCGTTCTCTTTGAACACAGGCTTCAAAGTCGCAAGCTTCTCCACCGTCGTACCCGGGCGCGGGCCCTCGTCTCTTGCGACCAGGACCTCACGCTCGCTCGTGGACCCATCAGGATTGGCCACAGACACCTTAACCTTCATGGGCACTACTCGCTTGTCAAACCTGCCCGAATTCACAGCAGCTAGCGCACGCTCATGGCTTCTGACTGCGAACTTATCCTGGTCTTCCCTAGAGACGTTGCACCTTTCCGCAACAAGCTCCGCAGTAAGGCCCATCGGCATGTATGCGTCGGGTCTGTTTGCCTTCAGACCCGGGTGCTCTGAATAACTGAAGCCGTACATCTTCACTCGGGTCATACTCTCAACGCCACCGGCAATTACGATGTCCGAAAATCCCGTAAGCACTTCCTGAGCAGCTAGAGCAATCGCCTGAGAACCGGACGAACAGAATCGATTAATTGTCATCGCAGGCACGCTATCAGGAAACTCCGCAAGAAACACGCCAATCCTTGCGATGTTCATGCCTTGTTCGCCTTCCGGGAAAGCACACCCGATTATTACGTCGTCTATTTGTTCCGGTTTGAGCCCTTCCACTTTCTCGACAGCTGCCCGCAGTACCGTTGCGAGCAAGTCCTCTGGTCGAGTGTCCTTGAATGAGCCCTTGAACGCCCTACCCATAGGTGTTCTAGCGCCTTCCAGAATTACCGCTCTCTCCATAAAAACTCCCTGTATCCGGGCTTACTGAATACAGCGTCAAATAGTTCTCGCCCTTCTCGAGCGCCCGGACCAGGTCCTTCATCGCTATTGACTTAGACCCTCTCACGGCTACGGCTTTCAGATTTTTTGTAGCCCATGACGGCGCCAACGCCGGCGCGACCTGATTGCCGCCCGAAATCGTGGGAGATGCACGCAAACCTGATTAACCGTTCTGCGGCAGGGCCCACCGCTGCGATCTGGAAATCTTCGCCAAGCTTCTTCTTGAGTCCGGTCTCGGCGTCTATGCACCCCCTACCCCAGATATCGCCGGCTCCTCCTAGCTGAACCTTATCGTCATCTATCACGAGGGCGGAAGGTAGCTCTCCCCGTCCTTCCAGTAATGCAGTTTCCCCCTGGACAGCAGCAACGTCCGGGTAAGCGGCCCGGTCGCCATAATCAGCCTGTTTTCGGGAGAAAACGCCTGAGTATCCGGGGTGATCTCGTCCCATATAGTCTTCGCCACCAATCGATTCCACCAACTCGCAGGCCACCTTCTCGTCCAACGGCTCAACAGAGATCTTGCCGGAAGACAAATCGATGCACAGCACCCTGCCAGGCATAGCCATGGACCATGTGGACCGCCTCTTTTCATCTGGCCCGTAGCGTCTATCAGGGCTCCCGTGGGACAATATCGAATGCATCAACCACAAGCGACGCGCTTAAAACCCATCCTGAGGTCCGGATGAGTGAACATAACGCTATAGGGGCAAGCTTCTACAGCTGACGCATTCGCCCTCGTGGATCTTGCATACCCATTCTCGTTGTGGATGGCCCCCCACGGGACAGGCCTCGGCGCAGGCCCCGTACTGGTTACATATCTTGACTTCGTACCTGCCTGGTTCTTTGGGAAAGTGACCGACCGGCTTGAAACTAGATTTCTTGGGGTGCTATCGCTTGCAAACTGGACGACGTTTGCCTCACACCACCGCCGGTTCTATGTTTAATTCACCGGTCTGGAAACGTTCCAGCCCCAGACGCTCCGCGGGCAGCGTGGGTTTCTCGCCGGTTATCAGCTGCGACAGTATCAGGCCGGCTACAGGTGCTAGCATGAAACCGTGGCCGCTAAACCCCGTAGCCACGTAGAACCCCTTCAGTTCACTCACCTCGCAGATGATCGGGTGAGCATCTGGGCTGTTTTCGTAAGACCCTGCCCACTGGCGCACGATCCTCAACCCTTTGAGCACGGGTAGGAGCCAGCAGATCTTCCGAGCCATCTCCTCGAGAAACTGCCAGGTGGAACCGTAGTCGTGGTTCTTGGGCTCGTCGGGGTCGCCGATGCCCATGATGAAACTGCCATGTGGAGTCTGCTGGCAGTAAAGGTTATGGTGGAAGGACATAACCATGGGCCCCTGCAGATTCGGATCCACCGGTTCAGTTACCAGAATCTGGTGGCGCTGCGGGTAGACCGGTATATCCACTCCCGCCATGAGGCCCACTTCCCTGGACCACGGACCAGCCGTGTTTATGACGACGGGGGCATCGATCTCCCCCGCAGTGGTGACCACCCCGGTCACCCGACCAGCCCTTGTCTTTATCCCTGTAACACGCGTACGCAGTCGGATCTCGGCGCCCAGTCTCCGCGCCGCCCTCGCATACGCATCCGTAGCTTTAAACGGGTTGATGTGGCCGTCCTTAGGGCAGAAAGTGGCGCCCATGAGACCCTCGATATTCAGGTGCGGTACGATTTCGCGGGCCTCCTCTGGCGTGAGGAAATCTACGGGTATCCCCATGGACTTCTGTAAAGACACGTTTCGTTTGAACTGCTCAACCTGTTTATCGGTATATGCCAGGAGCAGGTAGCCTTTCTGCTTGAATTCGATCCCCCCGGGGTACCCGAGTTCCTCGTCGGCCCGCTCATACTGAGCTATTGCCTCTCTAGCTAGTCTCACGTTCATTTCGGCTCCCCACTGGTGGCGCACTCCCGCCCCGCACCTCCCCGTGGAGCCGGCAGCCAGGTAATCCTTCTCTACCACGATGACTTTCCGCACGCCTCTCTTGCACAGATGGTAGGCGGCACAAACGCCGTTTATCCCTCCACCTATTATGACCACGTCTGCCCTATCACGCATCGCCTTCACCCCCCGCCACCACTCCCAGCTTAACCGGGCGCGTCGGAGGCCTAAAGGTCGGCAGTTCAACTTCAGCCAGGGTCTTTCCCGTCATTCTGGCGATCTCCTGCGCTATCAAGTGACGGCACGTGCGTCCCTGGCATGGTCCCATACCAGCCCGGCACAACCGTTTGATCTCGTCTATGGATGTATATCCTTCCGAGATTAGCCTACGGATTTCCTCCAGGCTTACGTCTTCGCAACGGCAAATTATGGTCATGATCATATCCCCCCGATGTTACGGACTACCATAGACAGGTGCTTCGGCACCGTCACCCAAACAACAGGCGTAGCCGTGCGATGTCGCGCCTTTTGCACCCGTACCACCTTGCCCCGGCCGACTTTCTTACCCTCTCTGTCCAGAAGGTCCACCTCGGAGCCGGCCAGCGGCAGCGGTACAAATTCGTAAGGCAGCTTCAAGAGCGCCTCGTCCTCCGAGTATGTCTCGTCTACCACGAACACCGCCAGGCCCGGGCACTGGGCCACACAATTGCCACACCCATTGCACCTGTCTAGGTCCAGCCTGGGAAGATCGTTGATATCTTCGAAAGGCATCACCGCATGCATGGGGCAAGCATCGTAACATGGATTGCAGGGTATTCGTTCAAAACACTCGAAAACCGCAAACGGTCCCCTCTTTCGGCGCGCATCGTCGGGCAACACAAGCTTGAGCTCCTCTTCTTCCGGGATTCCTGTCTTTTTCAGCATGCTACCACCCCGCTTCCCCTGAGCTTGGCTAGGCCCGCCCTGATCTTTTCCCCTGCAGGTCCTGCCCGTAAAGCTGCCAGCTCCTTCCTGGCCACCTCGAGCTGTGCCGCACCGTCGCCCCCGAGCCCTAGAGACATGGCGGCGCTGAGCCCGGCGATTCTCCCGGTGAGCATGGCACTGGACGCTTCTTCGACGCCGGCAGCGTCCCCCGCGACGTAGATCGTCTCCACCGAGGTGCGCTGGTTCTCGTCGTACCATGGCACATGGCCCCCTAGCTCGGGCACGTAAGCCATCCTGCAACCTGCCTGCCAGAGCAGATCTACTGTGGGCGAAAGACCCACCGCCAAGCAAAGTACGTCTGCCTCGAACTCTATCTCCGTCCCGGGGATCCCCTGCCAATTTTGGTCCAGCTTCCAGACAACCACCTTTTCGAGTTGTTCGCGGCCGATAGCTTCCTTCACACTGTGAGACACCAGAATGGGTATGCCCAGCCTCCGGATCTTGGAGGCGTGCACAGCGTAGCCGCCTATCTGGGGCATAGCCTCCACAACCGCTGCTACTTCTACCCCAGCCTGCCTGAGCTGATAGCTCACGATGAGGCCGATGTTCCCCGCTCCCACCATCACAACCCGCTTGCCGGGCACCACCCCGTAGACGTTCATGAGAGTCTGAACGGCACCAGCGCCGTAAATCCCAGGCAGGTCATTGTTGGGGAACGCCAGGAACTTTTCGGAAGCGCCGGTGGCCACGACGAGTCGCTTCGGCTTGATCTTTATCCACTTCTCGTCCTGCTCCAGGGCCACAACCCCGTCTGGGTAGTAGCCCAAAGCCTCGGACCGCAGCATCGTACGGATGCGAGGATGGCTCCCCACTTTCTCAGCTAGAGTAGCCGCGATCTCTATACCCCTGGTGCCAGCGTGCTCTCTCTTAGAACCGAAGAATTTATGGGTTTGCTTCACCAGCTGCCCGCCGAGCCTGTCAGCCGAATCCACTAGTGTCACTTCCGCGCCACAATCCACCGCTGCCATGGCAGCATTGAGGCCGGCCGGCCCACCGCCGATGACCAGTACATCAGTGTGTCGCACGGATATCACCCTTTCCACGTTGTCGCCTCACCTGCATCCCGGCTCTCAGCTTTTCCATGCATACGCGAACGTTAGGCACCCCGTCCACCTCCATGAGGCACGAGGAGCAATTCCCTATGGCGCAGAAGAAGCCTCTTGGCCTGTGCAACTCTGGGCTATACCTGAGTACACGTATTCCCGCAGCGTGAAGAGCAGCCGCTATGGGTTCTCCTTCGTACCCTTCTAGTGGCTGCCCTTCGAAGAAGAAAGTCACCTTGGGTTTCTCCGGAAAGTCCAGTATCGGGTGGTGTTTAATGCGCATGTCATCTCATCTCCTCCCGGAAATCGTCGAGACTTCACCAGGCTTGGCCCGTCTCCGGCGGAAGTTGCCCAAGGACATCATAACCACCACACCTGAATAGAGGCATCATCTGCTCTTACGAACCTATCTGTGCTCCCAACACAAATCGCACGCCATAGAAAAATCACCCGTTCCCCGCTCTGTTTTGTGCTCAATCTGCTGGTTACGCAGGATCTGCACTCTAACTGAAGAATATCTATCTAAACCGCGAAGGAACTCCTGCGGTTTAAAGGGCCAAGAGGCATATGGGACTGACACGGAAGGTGGTCTTCGTGGACTACGTGGGACTGCAAAAGATTATCGATAACATAAGCAGCCTACTGCAACGGCCAGTGACCTTAGAGGCACCGGATGGGCGGCTCATTGCGTATTCGGTACACGAAGGACCCGTGGATGCAGTCAGGCTTGAGACACTTTTGAGAAAAGGAGCCTCTCGGATTACGATAGACACTCTGAGAGAGCGCGGGATATACAATCTCATAGATTCCTCTCCAGGTCTTGCCCACATACCAGCAGTTCCCGATATAGGATTTGCCTCGCGGCTTGCGATGGCCATCCGAGACAGCAGCCGGGTCGTGGCTTACCTATGGGTGATCGGCGAGGGATTGACGATCACGCCGCATATGGAATCCATTCTCGCCGCTGCTGCACGTCGCCTAGCCATTGAGCTGGCAAACGGGGACTTCTCTTCACAGCCGAAAACCAGTCAGATAACCTCCCTCGTAGCAGACATGATCGGGAACACACAATCTGAAGAAGTTTTGCTCATCAGGGCTGAGTCCCTAGGGCGGAAGATACACCAGCCGCTACAGGTCATGGTCATCAGGCCCTGGTCCTCTCATCTTTCACATCTCTTGGCCAAACAAAGACCGTCATTGGCGGCTGCCCTCGAAACAGATCCCTTTACCATCGCTGCTCTCATTGGAGACCAGTTAGTAGTCATAGTACTTGGTGGCATCGCAGGTGGTTGCTGCAAAGCCATCAATACGCTTGCCAGGCAGATTACGGAGTGCGTACCTTCTGTCGTGGCAGGCATCGGCAGGCCATGCGAAGTACTCTCTCTCGTGAGTAGAAGCTATTGCGAAGCGCTTAGAGCAATAGATATCGGGCATAGACTCTCGATTGCCTCGCCCTGCTTTGACTATAGTAACCTGGCAGTGTACGAAATACTGTCATGCATGTCAGGCTGCAAAAAGACGCGGGATTTTGCCAGAGAAGCGGTGGAAAGGCTCATGGTTTATGACCAGTTGCACGGTTCCAACTTTCTTCTGACTCTGGAGACTTTCATTGATTTCTATGGGAAAAGGAAGTGCGCAGCTAAGAAACTAAACATCCACCCAAACACGCTCGATTACCGAATGCGAAAGATAACGGAGCTCACCGGGATGAACCTGAACGACCCTAATGTGCGTTTTCTATTGCAACTGTGGACGAAAGCCCTCAGATTCGGAGCCAACCCGGTGTCCCCCAAATCAACGCAAATCCATGATATGCATGAAGCAAGGGCGCAAGACAGCTAGTGGCCCACATGAGCAGATACTTTCTTCCGTCTCCACGCCGTGCTCCTCAACCTGGTGGTCCGCCCGCCCGAGATCCAATACGTCGCCGCTCATTCGCCAGAAGAGGTTCCTGAAAAACCTGGTGCCGATTACGGCTGGAATTGGATGAAAGGAAACCGTGGTAACTACCCAACTCATGCCAGGTCTTGCAGTCTCAATTCATCCTCGATGACTTTCCTCATCTCTTGCTCTTTTGGTGTAAACTGCAGGGCCTACAGACACTACCTTTCGAACCTGGGTCCTGCTAAAGCACTTAACGCGTCTCGCAAATGCCTAGCCCCCAGTTATGTTCTGAAGACAGCAACATTTGTGACTATATAATGACGACTTGAAACCAGCTTAGGGCTTAATATATGATATGACTCACATAAAATGCCAGTCCGGACGAGAAAGACATTGGTACGCTTCTGCATAAGGCTTGACACTACGATAGCTTCGACTTACCATGGCGTTGACCTGTAGAAAAGCATTGTTGTGAGGAAGAATTGGCCTTTGACAATTGGTATCGGGCACTTACT